>JBBQRH010000048.1:0-30938 GCA_038215035.1 Gemmatimonadales bacterium
CCGCTGTTGTCGGCGTCATTGCACCCGCCGAAGCGCATACCACCAGTGATCGGATCGGCGGATTCGAGGCAGTTGCCAGTCGGGCTCCGCGTCGTGGATGCGGGACTGGTCAACGTCCCCGCGTTGATGCGACCATACCCTTGGACGATCAGGCCGCCCCAGCACCCCGGATACTTGGCGGCCGTGGTGCAGGTGAGCTGAATCGGTTCGTTGAGCGTCCCGCGGGCCTCGATGGTGCCCTCGCGCGAGATGATGATGTAGGCACCCACCCTCGCCTCGACCCGCGTGCCCGCTTCGATGATCAGCGTGCCGAACGCCGCCACCTCGATCGGCCCGTCGAGTTGAATCGTCGTACCGGCTGGCCAGACCTCGCGCCCGTCGATACGGGTCAGGCGTCCGGCCTGGCCGACGTGGCGAACGCTGCCAGAGGATGCCGAGCCCTCGGCTGCAGGCTTTCCCGCCGCTCCCGCTGATTCCCGGAGTGGGCCAGCGAGCGTCAGCGTGCTGACGAGCGCGAGGAGGGGAGCCAGTGGCGATGCAGGCATGGGCAGTCTCGGTGACGGGAAGTGCTCCATCACAGTGCCCTCCGTGCGTCACGACTGGCGTACTCGTGTTTCTCGATTGTGCCACGGAATGGTCATGGACAGCCGCGAAACTCACCGCGCTACGCGTCGGCTTGGCCCATCACGCCGTGCAAGGGCAGCTCAGGGAGACGAGCCGTATGCCGCCGCTGTTACGATCGGAACCACGCCGGCGGTCGAAGAGCGGCGCCGTCTGAAATCAGAGGGCGATCGATCATCCTCCCGCCGCTCCGAGCCGCCACCCGGACAGCCGCACACGTTCGACCAGCAGCATGTGCGGCACAGTCAGCGCTGCCAATCCGACGAATAGGAACTGCGTCGCGCCTCGAGACGGAGCGCTGTGGTCGAGAAGCAACCAAACGGTGATTGTTGCAAGCAGGACAAGCAACATCGGCACCGCAGCAGCGCTGACCAGCAAGCCGAGTGACTTGCGGTTTGCGTAGTGATACGTCCGGATGACGTGGCGCACGCTATGCATGCCACAGAAGTATGCGGCGAAGGCGACCAGTGGTGGCGCGCACAGTGCCAGCATTACTACGGCGAGCAATTCTGCACCTGCCCTCCAACGTCGGCGTGATTCAACCGCAGCGGCGCCAACGCAACAGACAAGCCACGGCCATGCCAGTATCGAGAGCGCAGCGGCCAGTGACGTACCGCTCGACGGCCCGGTCAGAAAACCGAACAGTCGGGCCACGTCGGCCTCGAAACGGAGACAGGGCAATACGATGATCGTTCCGGCGTACAGGATGCGCGTGGGCGCCGACACTCCCTCCTCCGGATCGCCGGCAAAGTGCGCAATCGACAGCAGTAGAAACCCGATCAGAAAAACGGCCGGCGAGATCGACCATGCGCCAACGACTGACGCCGCAAGACCACCGTAGATGATTGCAGCCACCAACCACGCCCTCGCCGACCGAAGCCGATACACCTGGTGTGCAAAGATGGTATCGAGTGCACCATGCGGAACACCGAGCGCAATGATCAATCCGCTGATGAGCAGTAGCTCGTTGCCCTCGCTGAGCGGCGGAAGTAGCTGGGAACCCGTCGCGACGGCACCGGACAAACCGCAGAACATCACGCCCTGCAAGCGTAGCGTCTTGTTCATGCCAATTCCAATTGGTGGTTTGGCGGAGTGCGCATTCCACTCCAGATCTCACGGAGAAACTGACCAGTCGGCAGTGCGGCGATGACGGCGGCGCAGTCGGTGAGCGAACCAGTATCCGACAGAAAGCGGATTGCGCGCATCGGGTCGTTCATGCCGAAGATGTTCAGGAAGAGTCCGGCCGCGCGATCAGGGTGGTTCCGAACGACCCGCAGAAAAAGAGCGTCCATCCTGCGACGTAGCATCGGATCCGGCGTGTGTCCGGCAACGGGCCCACCGTCGAGAAGAACGCTCGCTGCGTCATGAGCCCATCGCTGAATGCGCTGGAACGCGTATCCTGTGCTCGGGCGCGCGCCACCGTTCATCACGCCAGCGCGCACGTACCCCTCACCAGGCGACTGGGCCAGTGCCTTCAAACCCATTGGAAGGGTGCCGTGTTCAGTGCGCACGACGGAGCGTGGAACGCCCCCGCAAAACTTGTCCACGGCGGCTGACTGGTGTGAAGCAAGACTGGAGGCTGACAGCGGCCGCGGACCGAACACCGTCGTCTCGATGAGCGCTCGATTCCGGGCAAACGGCAGCACATAGTGAAACAGCACGCCGTCATCCATGCACTCGGCGAAGTCCATCAAAGTCGCCACGCCATCGTCAAACGGATCTCCGTCGCACACGACTTCATGGCCGAGGAACGATTGCCACAGCGTTGCATCACCTTCGCGCGGGGCTGTGGCGGGGCGGGTGTCGATGATCTGTCGCCCTGACACGGTCCCTCTAGAGGTATTGACGACCCAGCGATCGCCACGGCGCTCTGGCTCCGCACCCACGTGCGTTCCGAGTTGGAGTTCCACTGACCGAGATCCGTGGATCAGTGATTCGGCGCGTTCGTAGAACGACCCGGATTCCAACATCTGGTAGGGTGCCTCTCGGCAATCGAGGAGCGACCAACGACCGGATGAGTTCACCCGCAAGCGTGTCCACGACTTTGACACCAGTGCATCGTGCCGATGTGGTGCGGTTCTCCAGAAGCACCAGGTTCGGTCCGAGACGTATGCCGGACGCGCTTCAATGACGATCGTCCGGTGTGACCGTCGGTGTGTTTCGGCCAGTCGCTCACCGAGGCTCAGCCCGGCGCATCCGCCTCCGAGTACGATGAGATCAGCATCAACGCCCATCATTTGATGTCCCGTTGCGCGTGAGAAACGGCTGCCCGGCGAGCGAGCGAGGGGGGACAGAATTCCGCACCGCCGGCGGTGAGCATCTCACCGCCGGCGACCACTGTCATGCGGGAACGAAGCGTTCTGCGTCCGACTTGCGGGCTGCAATCAGGTAGATCAGAACACCGAAACCGGCTTTCGCTACGACATCAGCAATCGTGTAACCAACCTGCACGGCAATCGTGGCACTGCCGCCCGTCACACCGAGCATCGGCAACACGAAGACCAGCGGGTAGAAGCACCATGACACGATGGTCAGCGTGCGTGCCGACCGAATCAATCCCTGTGCCGATTCCGGCTGCGAAGCGATCGACGACTTCAGGCCAACGGCAAGATCGTACACGATGATCAGGAATGGGATCATCGACAGACTCCACCACAGCCAACGTGTGGACGAGTCGGCTGAGATCTCACCAGGATAGCCAAGACCAACCATCACCGCGGCCAGGACGCCGAGCTTGACGGCCTTCTTCGCTGACTCCGAAGGCGAAAGACGCATCACGAGAATCAGTTCGATGAGCAGCAGCGGCACGGTCAACAACCAATCGACGTACCGATACGCGTCATTGAATTTTGTACCGGTCGCCGTGATCGCGCCGTTGGTGACGGTGTACGCGGCTTCCCAGCTGCCGAAGATTCGTACGTAGTGATAGAGCGCGATTCCGGTGACGAGCGCAGTGACGGCAAGCGCCGTGCGGTACGCCGGCGCCACCTGGGATCGACTGAGGATAAAGAAGAGCGTTGCTGCGCCCATGACAGCAATCGTGAATGAAAATGCATTGTACACAAGGTCGAATTGCCCAACTGTGATCCCGACCATCTCGGTTCTCCGGTGTGAGTGGTGCCTGTCTGAGTACAAGGCACCGCTGCGTGAGTCCAACATGAATTCGAAGCATGCGAGATTCGTATCTGTTCCAGCAATCGTGCGTACGAAATGACGAATCCGCGCTCCGTTCCTCGCGATGTTCACCTGAATGAATCGGACTCGACACCGCGCGTGTGGGGGCACGAGTTAGGACCGACGGAGTCACGCATCCCACTGCAGGCGATGGCGATTTCCTTTCGCGCGCATCGGCATTCCGACGCTCCGGCGACCGCCGCGGCGTGTAGCGATTGCGGCGCAAGTCTGCACCGCGGCCGTCGAGTCGCGCGTGACAGGTACTGAGAGCGATTCGCGGGCGTGGCTGCACGATTCATCACCGGGAGCGTGCACCGAATCAGGATTCTCTACTGCCGAAGCTACGGGTGAGAATCCACGGTGCGTGCTGCGTGCGCTCGGTGCCGGGATCGTTTTCGCACCGTCGATGGTTTGGTCAGGATGGACGCCATTTGCACTTCTTGACATCGCAAAACTGCGCCGCGTGCCTTCGAGGGGCGCACAGTGAATGCGCTGACCGGAGGCCAGGCGTATGAGTCGCGAGTTGGTCAACGGCAGCGTCAGGCGTTGGCACGATTACCGCAAAGCGGTGGACGAGCACCGCACCGCGCCGCGTGCGAACTACGAATGATTTGTGACGACATCCGGTCTGCAACAGCGCGGGCAGATTGCTCGGACTCCGATTCGCTCCTTCTCAGGCCAGCGCGAAGGGTGATCGGCCTAGCTGCCACATCGCACAGATGGATCGCACCGGAATTGTGAAATGAGCTCTGTTTCCAATGCGCGGCAATCCGGTCGCCGGGACCGGTTGGAATCGGTGTGAGACTCGACCGTCGGCGTCGCCCCATCTTGCATCGGTCATCGGTCTAACCGACGGATTTGTGCGACGAGTAGGGCCTGGGCTTCGCGCGCTGAGCCGAAAAGACAACGCCCCGTCCGAATTCGGCGGGGCGTTGTCTGTAACTCATTCAAAATTAAAGATTTGCAACAACTCCCGAGGAGGGACTCGAACCCCCGACCCGCTGATTAACAGTCAGCTGCTCTAACCGGCTGAGCTACTCGGGATCGCAACCGGCTTCCTAGCCAGCCCCCAAACTTAGCTACCAGAGCCCCCGGGTCAACCTGAGACCGGCACCGCCGCGCGCGCGCAGCACACCGCGCATGGCTGGGAACGCTCACATGGAACAAATCGTGCGGTCAGGTATCCGTGCCGGCGTGGACACCCTTGTAGGACGACCCACTCCGGCCGCTCGTCACTGGCCGACGTCCGGCCAGCGCCCGCAGAGCGGCGGCACACCGCCACCCTGCCTCACCCACCACCCCGAGGCCTGCCTGTGATGACACTCCGCTCCAAGCTCGCCGCCGTCCTGGTCACTGTCGCCGCCATTAGTACGGCCGCCGGTGCCCAGTCCTTCGCGTTCGCGAAACCGGCAGCACCAGCAAGCACAACGTACGAGCTCCTGTCCTCGATTCACGTCAACTTCGCGACGCCGGTCAGCAACGCCGAGGCTGGCGCTGGCAGTGGTAACGACCTCATCACGGAGTCGATGCCGTCGGGCAACTTCGGATCCGTGTCGCTCCACGAAAGTGACGCAAACACTGAAGCCGAGGAGAACTCGGCGACGGAACGCGGATTCCTCAGCACCAACACCGGCCGCGCCTCGATCCTTGGCGTTGTCGGACTGGCCGGCGCTGGGTTTTTTGCCCTGAACAGCGGAGACAGCCAGTCGTCGGCACCGTCCGTAAACAACCTGTCGCTGCCCGCAACCGCCGCCGCTGGCTTCGCAGCGCCGGCCACTTTCATCGTCAACCCCGAACCGGCAACGATGGCGCTGCTGGCACTCGGACTCGGTACCATCGGCATCGTCGCCCGTCGTCGTCGCGCGCGCTGATCCGCGTCGCAGCACCTGATGCATACAGAAAGGCGATTGCTCCGGCGGTCGCCTTTCTGCGTTGAGTGACTCGGTGACACGACGGTACGGTGACACGGCGACACAGTGACACGCCGTCACGCACCACACATACTTCGCGCATGCCATCCACAAAACCGCTCTGCCTCATCACCGGTGCCTCCAGCGGCATCGGTGCGGATCTCGCCCTCTGCGCCGCCGCTGATGGTTTCGATCTGGTGCTCGTCGCTCGGCGGCTGACGGCACTCGCCACCGTCGCACAGCGGTGTGAACGGATGCACGACGCGAAGGTGGCCATCATACAATCGGATCTCGGTGATCCGACCGCACCACGTGTCCTGGCCGCTGAATTGCGCGTGCGCAAGCTCGAGGTCCACACGCTGATCAACAACGCGGGCCTTGGCGCCAGCGGCAGCGTAGCAACGATTCCGCTCGAGACGCAGCTCAACCTGATTCAGGTGAACATCACCGCACTCACCGAGATCACCCGCCGGCTCTTGCCGGCCATGCTGGAACGTGGTTCGGGCGGAGTCCTCAATGTCGCCAGCACGGCGGCCTTTCTCCCGGGCCCAGGCATGGCCGTCTACTACGCCAGCAAGGCGTACGTGCTGTCGTTCACCGAAGCACTGGCGGAAGAACTTCGCGGAACGGGAATCAACGTCAGTGCGCTCTGCCCCGGACCGACCGCCACCGAGTTCGGCGCCGTGGCGGGAATGAGTGACGCGAAACTGTTCAAGCAGAAGGGACTGATGATGTCATCCACGGCGGTCGCACGCGCCGGTTGGGAAGGGCTGCTGAGCGGAGAACGTGTCATCATCCCGGGCTTCACCAACAAGCTGCTCACACAGTCGCTGCGCGTCAGTCCTCGCCGCCTGATGGCGAGGATTTCAGCGTACCTGAACGCTTCCGCGGCATCTTGACCCGGACGCCATCCACGTAGCCCGGCAGCACCGTGCGCAGCCAGCGCCCGGTGTGCGAGGTGTCGTGCGCGGCCACCTGTTCGGGTGTGCCGACCGTCACCACCTGTCCGCCGCCTACGCCGCCCTCAGGCCCCATGTCGATCACCCAGTCGGCCAGCTTGATCACATCGAGGTTGTGCTCGATCACGATCAGCGTGTGCCCCTGATCCACCAGGCGCTGCAACACTTTCGACAGCTTGGCGATGTCTTGCAGATGCAGGCCAGTGGTCGGTTCGTCCATGATGTAGAGCTTGCGGCCCGCCGACTTCGATGACTGCGATAGCTCGCGCGCAATCTTGATGCGCTGCGCCTCACCGCCGCTGAGCGTGGTGGCCGGCTGCCCAAGCCGCAGATAGCCGAGCCCCACCTGTTGCAGGTGCCACAACGCCGCCGCCAGTCGGTCTTCGCCGGGAAAGAGTCGCGTCGCGCCGTCGACGGTCATCTCCAGCACGTCGGCGATGTTCTTGCCCCACACACGCACTTCCAGCACATCCGGCTTGAAACGTTTCCCGCCGCAGGTTTCGCACGGCACCAGCACGTCGGCCATGAACACCATCTCCACTTCGACGTAGCCCGCACCTTCACAGGTTTCGCAGCGGCCGCCGGTCATGTTGAAGCTGAACGTGGCCGGTGCGTACCCGCGCTGTCGCGACAAGGGTGTCTGCGAGAAGATGCGCCTGATTTCATCCCAGGCTTTGACATACGTCACCGGATTCGATCGGGGCGAGCGACCAATCGGCTCCTGATCGATCAACACCACGTCATCGAAGTGTTCGGCTCCGGTGATCGACTTCACGTTGCCAACGATCTCACCAAGATGCTGCTTGGCTGAATTCTCGCCGGTCAGTCGCGTCTCGAGCGCGCGATACAGAACGTCGTGCACCAGCGTGCTCTTGCCACTGCCCGAGACTCCGGTCACGCAGACGAAGCACCCGACCGGGATCTTCATCGTCACGTCGTGCAGCGTGTGTGCCGAGATGCCACTCAGGGTCAGAAAACGCGGGCCGGCGGTGCGACGCTTCTCCGGCAGCGGAATCGTCACCGCGCCCGTCAGGTACTGTCCCGTCAGTGGGCTCTTCGCAGCGTCGCTGAGCGGGCCGCTGAACACCACTTCGCCACCCTTGTCGCCACTGCCCGGCCCGATCTCCACCATCCAGTCGGCCATGCGCACCGCCTCGAGGTCATGTTCGACCACGATCACCGTGTTGCCCACATCGCGCAGCCGGCGCAACAGTCCGAGCAATCGGTCCATGTCGCGCGGATGCAGCCCGATGCTCGGCTCGTCCAGCACATAGAGTGTATCGACCAGCTGCGCGCCGAGTGAGTTGGCCAGCGCAATCCGCTGCGCCTCGCCACCACTGAGTGTGCGTGCCGCGCGGTCCATCGACAGATAGCCCAGCCCCACATCGCGCAGAAAACGCACTCGCGCCCGCGCCTCGCGCAGCACCGTCTCGGCGATCTGCATCTCGAACGTCGAGAGCGCCAGCGACTCGGTCCAGACATCGAGCGCATCGACCGACATCGCGGTCACGTCAGCGATGTTCACGCCTGCGATGCGGATGTTGAGCGCATCCTTCGTCAGGCGCGAGCCGCCGCAGGTGGCGCAGGCTGTGGCCGACTGGTACTGCCGCAGGAACACACGGATGTACTGCTTGTAGCGCTTCTCTTCCAGCGCCTTGAGAAAGGGGAAGACACCCGTGAATCCTTTCGTCTTGCCACGCAGCAGGAGTTTGCGATGTTCCGCCGAGAGCGATTTCCAGGGCGCCGTCCACGAGATGCCGTCGCGCTTGGCAATGTCGTAGAGCTTCTTGCGTGGCTCCTCGTAGCGCGGCATCGTCCACGGGTGAATCGCCCCGTCGCGCAACGAGCGGTCGGGGTAGGGAACGATCAGCGCTTCGTCATACTCCAGCGTCGCGCCGAATCCGTTGCAAGTAGCACAGGCGCCGCGCGGATTGTTGAAGCTGAAGAGCTGCGGTGAAGGCGTCGGTGCTTCAGTGCCGTCATCGGGGCAGGCAAACCGCTCGGTGAACGCGACGCGGGTGCGTGGCTCGTGGCCCGCAGGCAGCGAAACCGCGGTCGGAAAGAGCAGCGCGCAATCGCCATCGCCTTCGGAGAATGCCGTACTCACGGCATCGGCCACCCTGCCTCCGACCTCCGCATTCACCGTCAGTCGGTCGGCGACCACATCGATGCGCTTCACCGATGCGATGCTGCGCTTCGAGGCGACGAGGTCGTCGACGTGGACGATCTCCCCATCCAGCGCGACGCGAATGAACCCCTTCACCCGCAGCGCTTCGGCCAGCGCGTCGGCGCCGAGTGACGCCGCGTGGGTGAGCGGAAACACCACCGAGAAGCGCGTGCCCTCGGGCAGCGTCTTGACCAGGTCGGCGATGCTTTGCGGCGTGTCGGGGCGCAGCTCGCGACCGCACGTCCCGCAAAAGGTGTGACCGACCCGGGCCCAGAGCAGGCGCAGATAGTCGTAGATCTCGGTGGCGGTACCGACGGTGGAGCGGGAGGATCGCGTGGGGTTCTTCTGCTCGATCGCCACCGCGGGTGACAGCCCCTCGATGCGGTCGACGCGCGGCTTCTCCATGCGCTCCAGAAACTGGCGCGCATACGCCGACAGGCTCTCGACGTATCGACGCTGTCCTTCGGCGTAGATCGTATCGAAGGCCAGAGAGGACTTGCCGGAACCGCTGGGGCCCGTAATGACGGTGATGGCGCGTCTGGGCAGGTCAAGGTCAATGCCCTTGAGGTTGTGCTGCCGGGCGCCACGGATGGTAATGCGGTCGATCACACCTCAATCATAATCGGCACCACCCCTCACGACACGAACCCGGACTGCGTAGCGTTAGGCCAGACAATGACAGCGCCCGCGATCCCGCAGGACGACGACGAGGCACGGCCGGTGCTCGACCGGCGTCTCGTGCGTCGCCTCCTCCAATATGTCCGGCCATACTCGGCACTCGTGCTCGGTGCCGTGGTCCTGCTCGCACTCGAGGGTACGACCGCCGTCGTTGGCCCATGGTTGACGCGCCGGGTGATCGATCACGCCATTCCCGCGCGCGATCTGGGCTTCATCCGACTGGCGACCATCGCGCTGGCCGGCGCGCTGCTGGTGCAGTTCGTCTGCAGCTACTGCGAGACGATCCTGACCGGCCTGCTCGGGCAGCGCGTCATGCGCGATTTGCGGACTGAATTGTTCGCCAAGCTGCAGACGCTCAGCATCAGTTTCTTCGATCGTAATCCTGCCGGACGGCTGATCACCCGCGTGACCAGCGACGTGGAGTCGCTGAACGAATTGTTCACCGCTGGCGTGGTGGCCGGCGTCGGTGATCTGTTCGCACTGGCGGCGATGGCGGTGATGATGCTGATCACCGACTGGAAGCTGGCACTGGCGGCATTCGCGACGGTGCCCTTCGTCTGGTTGGTGAGTCGCATCTTCCAGAAGAAGGTCCGGGTGGCGTATCGGGAAATTCGAGGCAAGCTGGCGCGGATCAACGCCTTCGCCCAAGAGCGGATTACTGGAGTACGCGTGGTGCAGCTCTTCAGTCGCGAGCCGGAAGAATCGCGCCGCTTCGACACACTGAATCGCGAACATCTCGACATCAACATCAAGTCGATCGCGTACTACGCGGCCTACTTTCCGGCAATCGAAATTCTCACCACGGTTGCCCTGGCCACCCTGATCGTCGCCTCGACGCACCGCGTCAATGCCGGTGTGCTGACGGTCGGGACGGTGGCCGCGTTCCTGCAGCTGGTGCGCCGCTTCTTCCAGCCGCTTCAGGATCTGAGCGACAAGTTCAACACGCTTCAGCAGGCGATGGCGGCGTCGGAACGGATTTTCACCCTGCTCGACACCACCGCCACCGTCCCGGATACCGGCGCCGGTGAGGCGGGCCGCGATCCCCGCACACATCGTGGGGCCACGGTCACCTTCGAGGATGTCTGGTTTGCCTACGATACCCCGGACGGTGTCGCCCCCGATGATGCCGCGACGCATTGGGTGCTGAAGGGCGTGTCCTTCACCGTGCGGCCCGGTGAGACGCTGGCGCTGGTTGGCCATACCGGTGCCGGCAAGACGACGATCGTCAGCCTGCTGCTCCGCTTCTATGATTCGCAACGTGGCCGGATTCTGCTCGATGGCCGCGACATCCGCGAGCTGCGGCTGGATGAGTTGCGGTCGAGAATCGGCTACGTCCAGCAGGACATCTTCCTCTTTGCCGGTGATGTGGCTTCGAACATTCGACTCTCGTCGCCCATCGATGACGCAGCCGTTCAGGCGGCGGCCGGGCGCGTGGGAGCCGATCGCGTCATCGAGCGGCTGCCGCAGGGGTACGCGCAGAAGCTCGGCGAGCGCGGCGCAACGCTGTCGGTGGGCGAGCGTCAGTTGCTGAGCTTCGCCCGGGCGCTGGCAAGCGACCCCGACCTGCTGCTGCTCGACGAAGCCACCAGCGCCGTCGACAGCGAGCGTGAGGCGGACATTCAGACGGCGCTCGGGACGCTGATGACTGGCCGCACGACGATCGCGGTCGCACATCGGCTCAGCACGATCGTGGACGCGACCGAAATCCTCGTCATGCACCACGGCGTGGTTGCCGAGCGTGGCACACACGCCGGGCTCCTGCGTCAACGGGGCCTCTACGAGCGCCTCTGGCGCCTGCAGGTGGGCGACCCGGCGGCGCTGGCGGAAGAGTCTGCGGTGAACGGCTCGGTCGCGCTTGCCGGGCCCATCGACGGGGCCTAGCTTCACCCGACCGATGACACTCTTCACCCCACTTGTTTCCCCGGCTGGCGCGCTTCGGTGCGACCCGGGACTGGCTCAGGATTCGATGCCCCACGCCGCGGTGACATGCAGCTGATTCACGCCGCGAACACGCACGTGGGAATGGTCCGGACCGGGAACGAGGACGCGTATCTCGCCGAAGCCACCCCTGATCGCGGTATCTACATCGTCGCCGACGGCATGGGCGGCCACGCAGCCGGTGAAGTCGCGAGCGCCATGGCGGTGGAGATCATGAGTGCCGCGATGCGCGCCGCGCGCCTGCCGGTGGTTCAGCTGCCGAGTGTTGCTGCCACCGCCGTGCTCGATGCCAACCGGCAGATCTTCAATCGCACCGTCGAAGAGCCGGACAAGCACGGCATGGGCACCACGCTCACCACGATGATCGTGGGGGATGGCCGCTACATGATCGCCCACGTCGGCGACAGCCGAGTGTACCGGCTGCGCGATGGCGAACTCGAACAGATCACGGTTGACCATTCGTACGTGCAGGAGCAGGTCGACGCGGGCTACCTGACCCCGGAGCAGGCCCGGTATCATCCGTTCAGCAACGTCATCACCCGCTGCGTTGGCGTGGCGACGGATGTCGAGCCGACGATCTATGAGGGCGAGCTGGCCGACGGCGATCTGTACCTGCTCGCGACCGACGGATTGACCGGCATGGTCGAGGACAAGAACCTGCTCAAGATCCTCACCGCGCGGAAATCACCGGGCCCGATGGTCGATGCCCTGCTCTGGGATGCGAATCGCGCCGGCGGCGTCGACAACATCACCGCCGTGATCTTGCAGATCGCCACCGCGCGCTGAGCCGATGGACCCGCAGGACGCGCCAGACCCGGTGAACGACCCACCTGCGCAGGTCGGTGAGCTGGCCGAGCTGTATCTCGGCAACATTCTGTATGCGCTCGAGTCCACGGCGATCGGATTGGTGGCGGAGCACAAGCTGGAGGACGCAGCGTTCTACCGCGGAATCGGCCGCGCGCTGGCCGAGGCCCACGGCCGCCCGAAAACAGAGCGATAGCCGGTTCTTGGGCAGGGGCCTGTCAGCAGCCAGTCAGTTCCTGAGCGAGTCCGACGCGGAGTCAACGACCATGCCGGCGCGTCGGATCGAATCGCCGCGCAGCATTCCATCGACCAGTGAATCGGTCCCCGACGGCGGCCGCGGATCAGGAATGCCGGCGAAATATTCGCGATCGCCACGCTGATCCCGCCCGACGAAGATGCCGTCGGTGAATCGATAGCCCTGGTCCATCGCCGCCGCGGCACCGCGAATCACATATTCGCCGCTCCAGTTGCGATACCAGCTCATGATCACGAAGCGGCCGACGACCGGCTGAATATCGGCGGGACAGGGCGAGATCTCGGCGATCTGCGTCAACTCCGCCTGCACCAGCGAGTCACGCCACGCCGGGACCCCTTCCATGAAGCGATTCACCGAGCAGGCGTCGATTGGAAGAGAGTCACGTGACACGGTTCTCGCGCGCACCAGCTCGCGCAGGTACCCGACGCGCTCTTCGGGTGTGGCGACGAAGGCGCGACCGCACCCTGTCACCACGGCGAGGATCGCGAACAGACGAGCGGCAGAGTGCATCACGGAATCAGGAGAGAAGCGGCTGGCCGTCGGCCAGTGCGGCGCGGAGCCACTCGGCGTCGCGGGTGACGAGTGTCCACAAGTGGGAAACATTCACCGGCACGCGCCGCACGGCAAAAACGCGGAGCCATCGTGCAGAGTGATACAACTGTTCACTCAGTGCTGGCAAGTTCAGCGCGCCGACCAGGCCACTACTGGTGAGGTGCTCGACCGTGCCACCGCGCCGCTGGACAGGGAGATCGACGCCGAGCATCTGCGTCTTGGCCGGGTAATCGAGGAGAATCTCGCCTGGCGCAAGCCCGAGTTCGACAGCCAGCCGATCTTCCACCGCCACCGCCAGCGCTCGATCAGAGGCGATCCACTCGCCGGCCTCCTTCCCGAGCTCCGCGGCAGACCACTGGGCCAACCGCTTGTAGAGACGGCGTTCTCGGAGCGCCATCAGCAGCGGTGGCGCGCTCGGCAGCAGCGCGTGCAACAGCCCTTCGTCGGTCCAGTCGGCCAGCCCATCCTGCGGCAGTGCCCCGGACTGCAGCGCGTCATCCACCAGTCGCTTGTACATCGCCGTCGCACTGCGTACCGCGTGGTGCCAATAGATGTTGCGATACATCTGGTACTTCGCGAAGAGCAGCGATTCGAGCGCGCTGAGGCCCTTCTCCATGATGCCGACACCTGGGCGACCGGTGCCCGGATCGGTGACGATCACGACGCTGTCGAGCAATCGGTCCACGTCGACCTCGCCATACGGTACGCCGCACATCATCGCGTCGCGCTTGAGATAGTCGATCTTGTCGAGGTCGATCGAACCGGACACGAGGCCCTGCAGCGGCCCTGCATCCGCACCATGCATCATGGCCAGCACGCGCGCAGGTGCGCCGTCACCGAGCGCGCTGGTCAACGCCTCCGCTACTGCACCGGTGGTGATGCGCGGCGCGGCCGCACTCTCGTGATTCAGCGCGCCGATCTCCTCGAGTGCATGACTGAAGGGGTAGTGCCCCACATCGTGCAGCAGCATGGCGGCAGCCGTCAACTCGCGTTCGACCGGCGCCACCTGATGCAACTCGCCACGCTCGGCGAGAAGCGTGATCGTCCGGCGCGCCATGTGATGCGCGCCGAGGGCGTGTTCGAAGCGCGAGTGCGAGGCGCCGGGATACACGAGAAAGGCGTAGCCAAGCTGCCGCACATAGCGCAGGCGCTGCATGGCTGGCGTGTCGACCAGGGTCAGCGCCAGCGGATCGAGGCGAATGTTGTTCCAGAGCGGATCGCGGATGACTTTCACGAACGTCGGTCAGGGGCCTGAGCCGTGGAAACGAGACGAGGGCGCCCGGAAGCCAGGCGCCCTCGTCAATGAAACCAGAAACACGTTGCGACGCGATGAGGACGTCAGCCCTTCGGTCCAGCGCCGGCGATCACCGCCGATACCCGATCGCCGAACTTGGTAAAGTTCTCGCGGAACATCGATGCCAGTTTTCGAGCCTGCACATCGTAGGCATTCCCATCGGTCCACGATGCGCGGGCGTCGAGCACGCCCGCTGGGACGTCCGGCACCGACTGTGGCACAGCGAGCCCGAACACGGCGTCAGTAGTTGTCGGTGATGCATCGAGAGTTCCAGCGAGGGCGGCGCGGACCATCGAACGGGTATAGGCGAGCTTCATCCGCTTGCCGACGCCGTAGGCGCCGCCGCTCCAGCCGGTATTGACGAGCCAGACCTTGGCATCATGCTGCTTGAGCAACTCGCCAAGCATCTCGGCGTACTTCGTTGGGTGCCAGACCATGAAGACGGCGCCGAAACAGGCACTGAAAGTGGCTTGCGGTTCGTTCACTCCCGTTTCGGTGCCCGCGACCTTGGCCGTGTAGCCCGAGAGGAAATAGTACATCGCCTGTTCTGGCGTGAGTCGGGCGATTGGTGGCAATACACCGAACGCATCGGCCGTAAGGAACACGACGTGTTTCGGGTGTCCGCCACGACCGCTGGGGACGTGGTTCTTGATGTAGTGCAGCGGGTACGACGCGCGCGTGTTCTCGGTCAGGCTCTGATCGGCAAACTGCACCCTGCGTTGATCATCGAGCACGACGTTCTCGAGCACGGTGCCGAACATCTGCGTGGTGGCGAAAATGTCAGGCTCCTGCTCCGCACTCAGGTTGATCGCCTTGGCATAGCAGCCACCTTCGAAGTTGAAGACACCATCGGCGGCCCAGCCATGCTCGTCGTCGCCGATCAACGAACGATCCGGATCGGCCGACAGCGTGGTCTTGCCGGTGCCGGAGAGCCCGAAGAACAGCGCGCAGTCGTCCGCCTTGCCGATATTGGCCGAACAGTGCATTGGCAGCACGTTCTGCGTCGGCATGAGGTAGTTCATTATCGAGAACATGCTCTTCTTCAACTCGCCGGCGTAGCGGGTGCCACCGATGAGGATCATCCGTCGCGCGATGTGCACGATGATGAAGGTCCCAGTGCGTGTGCCATGCTTTTCCGGCGACGCCTGAAACTCCGGTGCGTGCAGGACGCTGAAGTTGGGGGCGAACTGTGCGAGTTCGTGCAACTCGGGGCGGATGAACATGTTTCGCACGAAGTGCGCATGCCATGCGTTTGGCGTGACGTATCGCACGCTGAGGCGATGTGCGGGGTGTGCGCCGCAGTACAGATCCTGCACGAACAGTTCGGCATGCCCGTTGAGGTGCTCACGCACATCGGCGAGAATGGTGTCGAAGTGTGCCTCGTCGATGGGCGCATTGACGGCCCCCCAATCGACGTGCGACTCGGAGCTCGGTTCGCGGACGATGAACTTGTCCTTCGGCGAGCGCCCCGTGTGCGGCGATGTCACTGCGACGAACGGCCCCATGTCGGCCAGGCACCCCTCACCGCGTCGGACGGCGGCCTCGACGAGTTCGGGTGCGAGAAGATTCCAGTGCAACGAGCCCGTCGGTGCGAGGCCCTGCTCAGCAAGCCCGTGGGCGCTCGAGCGAGTCTGCGGCTCAGTCTGCATAGCCATATGGCACAGATTGGTGTGAGAGAAACGCGGAGCGGGCGGCGAGCCCAGAAGCCCAGCCGTCGTATCCAGCGGATCACGAGGAATCTAACCGACCGGACAGGGAGGCGCCTTCCGCGCGCGAGATCGCGGCACGGCCATTCACCGTGACATTCGGGAGGCGTTCGGTTGCGATCAAACAACCTTTGTGCTATCGATATCGCATAATCAATTGCCCGTTTCACTTTCGCGCCTGTGGGTACCGAACGATTCCGAGCAGGGTAGGCGACGAAATGTCCCGTCGGTGTGCTGTCTCTTTTCCTGATCAAGCCCCCAATGCCCGCGCTCCGCATTCCGTTCATCGCTCGTGCGCTCGCCGTGGGCGTCGCGCTCTGCTCACTGCCATCGCTCGCGTTCGCCGCGCTGGCGGGCCCGCCGATTCGTGGCACGGTGGTCGACACCGCGGGTAACCCGCTGGCCAACGTTCAGGTGGTCGCAACGGAACTGCAGCGCGTCGCCATCACCGACGGTGCTGGCGCGTTCACCCTCGTCGGTGCGCCGGTGGGCACGGTGCACCTGTCGTTCGTTGCAATCGGGTATGCGCCGGTTCACGAGGTGATCACCGTCTCGGCGACGGCGACTGAGGTACGGCTCCGCGTGGTGATGCGACCCACCGCACTGCGGCTGCTCGGCGTCACGATCACGGCGTCGCCTACAGGCGCCGATCCGTTGAGCGTCACGCAGTCGACGATTCAGTTGAGTGGCAAGGAGCTTCAGCGTGCGGTCGGGGCGTCGGTGGCACAGACGCTGTCCAGCGAACCGGGCGTGGCGATGCGATTCAATGGTCCGGTGGCCAACGTGCCGGTGATTCGTGGACTCACGGGCGAACGAATTCTGACGTTGCAGGATGGTGAGCGTGTCGCCGACCTGGCGTCGGCCGCTCCCGATCACGCCTTTGTCGCCGACCCGAACAGCGCTGAGCGCATCGAAGTGATTCGCGGGCCGGCATCCCTGTTGTATGGCAACTCGGCGATCGGTGGTGTGGTCAACGTGATCTCGGGTGACATCCCGACGTCGGTGCCGAGCCAGGTGGGCGGCTTCATCAACATGCAGACGGAGTCGGTCACCCCGGGTGGTGTGGCGAGCGGTGGAATCAACGTGCCACTCGGTCAGCACTTTGCCGCCACCGTGCGCGGGACGTTCCGCGATCAGTCGTCGTACCGTATCGGCAACGACGGCGGCGCTCAGCCGAACACCGATGCGCGTTCGACCAACGGCACCGTGGGGCTCGGTTATGTCGGCTCCGCGCTGTCGGCAGGCATCGTCTACCGCCAGAGCGACTTCAACTACGGGATTCCGTTCGCGCCCGGCGCCGAACAGGTGCGTATTGACGGTGTGCGGCGGGGGCTGCAGGCTCGTGCGGGCTATTCCACCGGGTCACCGTCGCTGAGCTACCTCCGATTCGAGGGTACGGCGCAGTGGTACTCGCACGATGAGGTTTCCGTCGCGGATGGCTCGGTTGGCACGAGTTTCAATCTGAAGGCGCAGACGGCGTCGCTCACTGGCAAGACGCAATTCGGCGCTGTCAGTGGCACGATCGGAGTGCAGACATTCCTGCGCCAGTACGCACCACTCGGCAGCGAGGCGTTCACGCCGGCGGCGAACAACCGAAATCTGGCGGCGTTTGTCTATCAGGAAGTCCCGTTGCTTAAGGGCCGCAGTGAGTCGCAGACGCCACGACTGCAGTTCGGTGGCCGCTTCGACACGTTCACGCTGGATGCGACGGCCGGCACCGATCCGCGCTTTCTGGAGGCGCGATCGCGCACGTTCAACAATGTGAGCGGATCGGTTGGCGTCTCAGTACCACTGACTGAGATCGTGACGCTGAGTGGCAGTGCGGCCCGCGCCTTCCGCGCACCAACGGTGGAAGAGCTCTACGCCAACGGTTTTCACGCGGCGGTGGGTACTTTCGACATCGGCAACGCGACCCTGAGGCCTGAGACGAGCCTCGGTCTCGACGCGGTTCTGCGTGCACAGGGCACTCGTGGCTTCCTGCAGTTCTCCGTGTACCGGAACGCGATCAACGACTACATCCTGCCGCGAACGACGGGAACGGTGACCGTCGACGGAGAGCTCGTGCCGCGCGTGAACATCGTGCAGCGCAATGCGACCCTGGCGGGGTTTGAGTTCTCCGGCGAGACGGAGCTGGCGCGTCGGGTGATCGTGGGTGCGCTGGCCGACGCGGTGCGTGGCCGCGGCCCGGACGGTACCAACCTGCCGTTCATCCCCGCAGCGCGCCTCGGGGGCTCGCTGCGCTACGACACAGGGGTGTGGAGCGTCGGTGGTGAGTCGCGCTACGTCTTCCGCCAAACGCGTATCGCGACGGACAACGATCGCGATGTTCCGACGGACTCGTACGCAATCGTGAACCTGAACGCGTCGTGGAGCATTCCGTCCAAGCGCACTACGCAGACGGTGACGTTGCGTGCCGACAACCTGCTGGATCGACGGTTCGCCGACGCCACCAGCCGCATCAAGGCGTTCACGTTCAATCCAGGCCGGAGTCTGTCGCTCGTGTATCGGCTCGGGTTCTGATACGTCTCAGGCTTCGTCACGGCGCGTTCACGCCGCTGCCCGTAACCCACACCACGAGCAGCGAGGCATGCCAGACCGCCTGATCAGTCGAGAAAGCCCAGCAAGCGATTGAGCATCGTGCGATCGGTGCGTGTCGCATCATCGAGCTTGGGTGTCTCGAGGATCTTTACGGTGTGTGCAAATCGCGGATCAGTCATGATCCGGCGAAATGGTGCGTCGCCGAGCGACCCCTCACCGATCAATTCGTGCCGGTCGCGACGACTGTTGAACGGTGTCTTGGAATCGTTCAGGTGCCAGACGCGCAGTCGTTCGAGCCCGATGGTGCGATGGAAGGCCTCGATCACGCCGTCAAAGTCCGTCACGATGTCGTAGCCCGCCGAGTAGATGTGGCAGGTATCGACGCAGACGCCGACACGCGAACGCACCGAGTCCGGCAGGGCAGTGATGATGGCCGCCAGCTCATCGAAGGTCGCGCCGAGCGCCGTTCCGGTGCCGGCCGTCGTTTCGAGGCACAGCGTCGTATCGCCAGGTTCGTCGCGCAATGCGTGTGCAATCGCGGCCGCGTTGCGCGCGATGCCGGCATCACGGTCATCCATGAAATTGCCCGGATGCGACACCAGGAACTGAATTCCAAGCGCATGGCACCGGCGCAGCTCCGTGGCGAAACTCTCGCGTGACCGGGCTCGCAGCGCGTCATCGGGTGACGCCAGGTTGATCAGGTAGCTGTCGTGCGAGACCGTCACGGGCGAACCGGCCGCAGCGAGCGCGGCGCGGAACTGCGCCGCTTCGTCGGCGTCGATCTCTCGCTCCTTCCACTGGTTCGGCGTCTTGGTGAAAAGCTGTAGCGCGCTGGCGCCAATCTCGAGCGCGCGCGGCGGCGCGGCAAACGAGCCACCTTGCGAGCTCACGTGTGTGCCGAGGAGTATCCCGGCCGGCATCCTTGGTATTGGCGGCAGGACCTCTGACTCGTCGCTCCGTCGCTTCGGCACCAGCGGGTTCGCGGGCCTGGCGGCTTTCGTCGCAGACGTGGCGACCTTCGACGCTTTCACCACCGGGGCCTTTGGCGCGCGCGGCTTCGCGGTCGCGGTCTTCTTCGCGGTTTTCTTTGCGGTCTTCTTCGCGGTTTTCTTTGCGGTTTTCTTTGCGGTCTTCTTCGCGGTGTTCTTCGCGGTGTTCTTCGCGGTCTTCTTCGCAGCCGCCGTCTTCGCTGTCACCGTCTTCTTTGCCGCCATCGCCTATCGCCCTCGCAGCCAGTCCAGTGGATCGACCGCGGCTCCGCGCGAGCGACGGATCTCGAAGTGCAGATGCGGTGGCATGTCGGGGTCGGCGGTGCCGACGTTGCCGATGACCTGACCTTTCTGCACGCGCGCCCCCTTGGCGACATTGGCCTCGGCCAGCGACCCATACACGGAGTAGTCGCCGGCGCCGTGCTGCACGATGACCGTCAGGCCATATGTGCCGATGTTCTCCGAGACCACCACCTCGCCACCGGCGATCGATTTGACGGGGGTGCCGCGTGCGGTCTGAATACCGATGCCGTTCCAGCGGAGCGTCGTGTTCTCGGGTGTCACCGTGCGTCCGAATCGGTAGAGGATCGTTCCGTCCACCGGCCAGTCGAGTCGGCCGAAATCGGAGGTGCGAATGGTACTTGCCACCGTCGCCGCGGGACGCGCGGCGGGTGCGCTCGCTCGTCCGGCGACGGTCGGTGGTGCCGCGTTCGCGGCCGCCGCGGCCGCCGCTTCCGCGCGGCGTCGCACATCTTCGAGATTGGCGATCACACCGCGCAGCCGCCCTTCCGATCGTTCGATCTCCGCCAATCGGCTTCGCACCACTTGCGTCTGTCGTTCCGCCACGCTGATGCTCCGGCCGCGCTGTGCCTCGAGGGCGCGGAGCCGCTCCTCCTCCTGCGCTTTCTCCTGCTTGCTGCGTTCGATGTCTTCCTGGAGGCGCACCATCTGCCCTCGCTGCTTCGCGATCTGATCACGCAACCGTTCGACGCTCGAAACGAGGGTGCGATCACGCAGCGTGAGCGCGTGCAGAATTTTGTAGCGCGCCACCAAACCACCGAAACTCTCAGCCGAGAGCAGGACTTCGAGATTATAGAGTGGTCCACGCTTGTAGACATCGCGCAGCCGCCGCTGGAGTACGGCACGCTTGGTCACCAGCTCATCCTCGGCGCCTGCCAGACTCGACGTGGCGTCGAGGACTTCGTCCTGAATTCCCTCGAGCTGTGAATCGAGCGAGCGGACGACACGCGCGGTCGCGTCCGCCTGCAAGGCAATGTTGCGCTTCTCTTCCGAGAGATCGTGCACGGTACCTTGCAACTGCTGCATCCTGCGCTGCAGGTCGGAGCGCTCCTTCCGAATGCGTTCGAGCTCGGCGCGCTGCGCCGCAATGCGCTGTGACGAAGGAATCGTCTGCGCCAGCGACAGGGCGGGATTGAGCATCACCGCTGCGACCAGCATGAGCAGCCCACGAAACCCTGACATCCGCGTCACACGCGCTTGAGCTGCCGACCGACGGACACCGCGCTGCCCAGCAGTCCGATCACACCGCCGATGAGCACGCACAGGACCAGGATCGGCACCGGAAAGAACTGAAACGCAAAGACGGTGGCGGTGAGCACGGAGCGGGTGATCCACATCAGCGCCACTGCAATCGAACCGCCGATGAGCCCCTTGAGGACGCCATCAATCAGGAATGGAGCGCGAATGAAGCTGTCGGTGGCGCCCACCAGTCGCATGATGCCGATTTCGCGCGCGCGGGCCAGCACCGAGGTGCGGATGGTCGATCCGATGATGATCATCGCGGCGAAGGCGAATGCAATGCCGAGCACGATGCCGGCGGCCGTGGCGGCCCGCCGCACGGCGTAGAACTTCTGCACCCACTCTTCCCCGTACCGCACATCGTCGACGAAGGGATAGCCGTTCAGCCGCTTCGCCACTACGCGTACGGTCTCGGGATCACGCATCCCCGGCTTGAGACGGACTTCCATCGATGCCGGCAGGAACTCGGGTTCGAAGACATCCTTGAATTCGGTCATTTCCACGCGCGCCTTCTTCAGCGCGTCTTCCGGTGAGACGTACGTCACGCTGGCGACTTCGGGAAAGGCGCGCACGTCGCCCACGGCGGCGGCCACGGCGTCGGTCTCCGTTCCTTCGGTCACGTAGGCGCGAATCTCGACGCGCTCCTCCAGCCGCTCGAGCGCCAGGCGCGTGTTGTACGCCACCAGGCCGAAGAGGCCGACGGCGAACAGGGAAAACGCGACCGTGAATACGCTCAGTACGCCCAGTCCGGGCGCGCGACTGAACGCCGTCCCGACTTCCCGCAATGCAAGACGCATCAGCGCTCCCGCTCAGGCAGTGGGGTTTCGGCCGAGTCGTACACCAACGCGCCCTTGTTCAGCTCGAGCGAGCGGAATCCGCTGGTGCGCACCAGATCGAGGTCGTGCGTGGCCATCATGACGGCGGTGCCGCTGGTATTGATGTCCTTCAACAGCTGGAACACGGCGCGACTGGCGCGATCGTCGAGATTGCCGGTTGGCTCATCTGCCAGCAAGACGAAGGGATCGTTCACCAGCGCCCGCGCGATCGCCACGCGCTGCTGTTCTCCGCCCGACAGTTCTGTTGGCATCGACTGCATCTTGGGGCCAAGTCCGACGCGCTCGAGCACTTTCTGCACGCGTGCCGGAATGGCCTTGGAATGGGTGCCGGTGACCTCGAGCGCGAAGGCGACATTCGCCCACGCGGTACGGTCCTCGAGCAGGCGAAAGTCCTGAAAGACGATCCCGAGCTTGCGGCGGAGTTTCGAAATCTCCGTCCGCTTCGCATTGATCGAACTGAGACCACTGACGCGCACTTCGCCGCTGTTCGGCAACTCATCCATGTAGCACAGCTTCAGGATGGTGCTCTTGCCAGCGCCGCTCGGCCCGGTGAGGAAGACGAACTCGCCCTTGGCTGCGGCAAAGCTGACCTTCTGCAGCCCGCCGCTGCCGCGCGGCCACGACTTGGTGACGCTCGTGAACTTGACGATGGTCTGGTTACTGCTCACGCGAGGGCCTGGGCAAAGTCAGCGATGAGGTCACGTACATCTTCGACCCCGACGCTGACCCGCAGGAACCCATCAGGAATGCCGAGCGCCGCGCGCGCCTCGGGTGTCATGTGGGCGTGGGACGTGAAGCGCGGTTCGCAGATCAGTGTATCCACGCCGCCGAGCGATGTGGCGTGCAGAATGAGCTCGAGCTTCTCGACCATGCGATCGGCCGCGGGCGCGCCACCGACCATCTCGAGGGCCAGCATGCCGCCGAAACCGTCCATCGTGGCGGCGGCCAGAGCGTGATCGGGATGCGAAGGCAGGCCGGGATAGTGCACCGCGGCGAACGCTGGGTGCGCTTCACACCACTTGGCCAGCGCCATCGCATTCTCATTCGCCCGTTGCACGCGGATCGGCAGCGTTTTCAGGCCGCGCTCGAGCAACCAGCACGCAAATGGATCCGGCGCCTGACCCCATACCATCATCTTCTGCGTCACTTCGTCGATGTACGCCTGCGAGCCGAAGACGGCCCCGCCAAGCATGTCGTGATGCCCGTTCAGGTACTTCGTCGTCGAGGCGATCACGATATCGGCGCCATGCTCCAGCGGCCGCAGATTCACGGGGCTGGCAAAGGTCGAATCGACGACCAGCGCGATGCCCATCTCACGGGTCAGCTGGCTGATCGGCCGCAGGTCGAGCACGCGACAGGTGGGGTTGACCGGCGTTTCGACGAACACTGCGCGGGTGTTGGGACGCATCGCAACACGAAAGCCGCGCGACTCCAGCGGATCGACGAAAGTGACCTCGATGCCCATCTTCGGCAGTTCTTCCGTGAACAACCGGTGCGTGCCGCCATAGATCCAGGCGCTGCTCAGCAGATGATCACCAGGCCGCAGCAGCGCCAGCATCGCGCAGGATGTTGCGCCCATGCCGCTCGACAGACAGACCGCGGCTTCAGAGCCTTCGAGCGAGGCCAATCGCTGTTGCGCCAGCACGATCGTCGGGGTGTTGGCGTACCGCGTGTACCGCGGCACCGACGACACGCCGCGCGGCTGCTCGAAATTCACGCCCTGCACCAGCGGTGGAGCGATCGAGCTCAGTCCGTCGGTCACACGACCGGCGTGCACGGCGCGGGTCGCGAAGTGCATCGGTCGTCCGGAGTCACCTGTCATGGTCTCGTCATCCAAGCAGTTCGGTACGGGCGGGCAATGGCCCGCGATCCAAGTCGGGTTTCACCAGCTTGATCACATCGCTCACCATCACGCCGGCGATGTCGCGCACCACCACCCCGCCGCGCGGCACGTCGTCGTCGACGATCACGGGCGCCAGTTCCTTGCGCCGCGGTCCGTGGATGAACACCAACTCGCCGTCGGCCAGCATCCGCATGGACGCTTCCTCGCGATTGAGGCTGATCGCTGGCCCGCGCTCCGCATCGCCGCGCCGGCTGCCGACGAAGCCCACCACCTGCAGCGGCGGATTGTACAGGTCTGTCTGGCGTCGCATGGCGGCTCGCGGCTCAGTGGTGTTGCAATGGATGAAAGCCGGCCGCGGTCTGAATCACCAATCGCCGGCGGGCGAGCGCGAGGAGCCGATCGTGCAGGTCGACGCCTGCCTCGGCGGCAAACGCGGCGATCACGTCCACGTCACCGCCGCCGGACGCCACCACCAGTTGCCAGGTCGAATGCTCCTCCGGCTCGACCGTGCCCACCAGCTGCATCGACCCATCAGGGCCTTCGGCAACGAGCGCCAGTCCATGTCGCTCGAGCACCGGTTCCAGCGCTTCGAGATGTGCTTCGGCCAGCCCGCGAAACATGAAGTAGCTGGGCGTTTGCGGCGCCGGTGCGTGCGCCGGCAGCCCGGCGCCAAACCGCAGCAGCAATTGCGCGACGATCTCATCGGCGCAGCTGAAGTCGAGGACGCCAACGTGGGTGAAATCGAGCACGGCCAGGCGCTGGCCTGACATCTCGCGCAGCATCGTTTCCAACTGACCTCGCACCGCCCGCCCCGTCGCCCGCGTGACGAGGTTGGAGTACAAGTCACACTCTGCTCGGGCGAGGGCCATCCGGAGATCGAGCGGCATCTGCTGCAGCATCAGGACGCGACCACCTGCGGAATGATGATTTGCATCTGTGCGCCTGCAAATGGTGGCAGCTGTTCGATCAGGGCGAGTTCATCATCCCACGCGGGAATGATGCCGATGCGTGCGGTGCCGCTCCGAATGGTCATCTTGGCGCCCCATTTTGCCACGTATCGCTTGATGCCGGCCAGCCCCTGGCCGCGGCCCGGATCGTGAAAACGGCTCGTGCCCCGTGAGAGCGCCGACTCGAGCGCCGCACCGTCGTCCCAGCGATCGGCGGACCCGCGCTTTGGCGACAGCGACTGCTTGAAGCCGATTCCGCAGTCGGTCACCGCGATCACCACCACGCGCCGGCCCAGCCGCTTCTTCCAGTCGTAGTTCTGGACCGCAACCCAGCCCGGGCCGTCGGCGTGCTCGATGATGTTCTGACAGCTCTCCGACAGCACCACCGAGAACCCGATCGCGCCGCTTGGCGGAAAGCCGAGCGTCTCCATGATGGCCTGCGATCGCTCCTGAATGTGCTGCACCACATGCTGCACATCCTCGGTTTTCGCGATGGGCGTAATTTCCAGGAAGTAGTTCGAATCGCCCGTGCGCGATCTCGGCACAGGACGCGTCAGTTCGAAGTGTTTTTCGGCGTGGCGGAAGAAGCCGGATCGCGCCCAGTAGCTGGCGGTGTTCGGGTCCTCCGGCGGAATGAACTGCGGCGGCTCGGCGCGAGACTGGGCCAGCGTCAGGAGCGCGATCAGACCGTACGGACTCGACCACCGCGTGTGCCGAGCGTCCACCAGCACCTTCGCGTCGTCTGCCAGCGGTGCCATCTGCTGGAGCAGGGACTCGAACGTGCCGTCATCGAGCGATGGTGGAACGGTCAGGATGGTGGTCACGACGTGGCAAGCTCTCCGCGGAGGTAATGCGCCAGCCCCGTGGCACCGCGGTGCCGGACGTTGCGAGCCGCCGCCGTATGGGCGAGTCGCATGGCGTCCGTGAAGGTAGTGCCTGCAAGCAAATGCGAGAACTGCGTAGCGCCCCAGACGTCGCCGCATCCGGTCGGATCGCCGGGATCGGTGTCGAGCAGGTCGGCGTCGATCGGCACGAGCGCCGTACTGACGGCGCCGAAGGCCGTACTCTGCACCGGTGTCGCGACGTCCGCCAGCCGAGTGAACCCCGGCGCCGCAAAGTAGACCGCGCCCTTCTTCCCGAGTGTCACGCAGAGGAGATGCACGCCACTGGCCAGCGCCGTTGCTGCCAGCGCCATCGGGTCGTGCGCCATGAGCTGCATTTCGTCCTCGTTCACCTGCAGCACATCGCAACAGCGGCACCAGGCCGCCGCGTCAGCCAGCGGTTCGGGAATCCGCAGCCCGCTGGCGTCGATGCCCAGCATCTTCGAATGCAGATCGCAATAGATCGGGCCGCGAAACTGCGCCCGGAGCAGTTGCATCGTCTCGAGATCGAGCTCCCAGCCGGCGATGAAGTTCACATACAGCGCGTCGAGATCCGCCAGCAGCGGGCGTAGCCCGAGCCAGGACCACGGCGGGACGCCGCCGGTGAGCACTTCGGTGCGCCGTTCGTCGCTGATGTAGCGCAGCTCGACACGATTGTTCGGCTGTGGCACTTCGATCAGCGCCGCGTCGGGCGCCGCGCGCCGGAGTGTGCCGATGAACTCCGTTGCCTGCCGATGCAGATCGGCGCCGACCTTGATCAGCGGCACGATTTCCCACTCATCGCTGAGTGCGGCGTCGAGCGCCGAGAGGGCATAGGTGATGCCACCCCATTCCTGCACCGGTGCGGTACGAATGTCGCGTCCGTGGATCACATCCCAGACGAAAGTGCCGATGACGCCAAGGCGGCGACGCCGTCCGGTACTCACGACGTGGCGAAGTTGCCGGTCTGCGCCTTGAATGCCGCCACGGCGCCCACGACGCCGGCGCTTGCACCAAGCGCGCCCGGCACGATCCGGCAGGCCTCCACGGCAGGAGCAAACGCGCGCCGCCGCACTTCGGCCTTGAGCGGGGCGAACAGCGCTTCGCCGGCATTCACGACGCCGCCCGCGAGCACCACGACCTCGGGATTGAGCACGTTGAGTAGCGCCCCGATGCCGGCGCCAAGGAAGCGCGCGGTTTCGCGGACCACGTCGATGGCGATCAGATCACCTGCCTTGGCAGCCTTGTACACCATCTGCGCCGTCACCTTCGGCAGCTGCCCGTCGCACATCTGCATCAGCACACCATCGATTTCGCCGGCCAGCGCTTCGCGCGCGCGCTCGGCGATGGCCGTGCCCGAGGCGTACGCTTCGAGACAGCCGTAGTTGCCGCAGCCGCAGCGTCGGCCGGTCGAGTCGATGGTCATGTGACCGATTTCGCCGGCGACATCCGAACTGCCGTGAAAGAGCTTGCCATCGATGATGATGCCGCCGCCGATGCCAGTGCCGATCGTCACGCCGATCACGTTGCGGGCCCCCTTCGCCGCTCCGGTCCACGCCTCACCCATCGTGGCGCAGTTCGCATCATTGTCGAGCGTGGTGCGCAACTTCGTGCCCGCCTGAATGCGGTCGCGCAGTGGAAAATTCTTCCATCCCAGATTCGGCGCCGTGATGATCAGCCCCTTCTCGCGATCGAGCGGCCCCGGTGCGCCGACACCAACGCCGAGAAAGCTCTCGCGCGATACGCCGGTTTCGGCACTGGTCACCGTGATCACGTCTTCGATCAGCTGGTTGATGCGGTCCACCACCGACTCCGCACCTTCTGCCGCGCGCGTGGGCGCCGAGCGAAAGGCGATCTCGCGCGAACCGTCCTCTGGCATGACCCCGACGACGATGTTGGTGCCACCGAGATCGACACCGACGATGTACTTCGAGTTGTTGGGCATGATCGCAACGGGAACGAAGTGATGGAACGCTGGGACTGGTCAGCTGCGGAGCAACGGAGTCAGCGCGTCTGCCACGGTGTGGGCAGAAATCTCGCGCATGCAGTGGAAATGACCACGGGGACACACCTGCGGCCCGTGCGCGGAGCAGGGCCGGCACTCGAGGCCCGGCGGGTGTTCGACGACGGCCCGCAGCGGCGCCAGCGGGCCGAAACCAAAGGCGGGCAGCGTGGGACCGTAGAGGGTGAGGGTGGGCGTGCCCATGGCGCTGGCGAGGTGTTGGGGCAGGGAATCATTGGTGACGATCGCTGCCGCGCGGCTGATCAGTTCCGCCGATGCAAGCAGCGAGAGTTGGCCCGTCGCGTCGAGCACGCGATCCGGCGCGGCCGTCACGATGTCGCCCGCGAGTGCTCGATCCTCCGCGCCGCCGACCACGACAATGCCATACCCCTGGTCGAGTGACGCGAGCAGACCGGGGAAACCCGGCCACCGCTTGGTCGCCCACACACTGCCTGGTGCAACCGCAATGAACGGCCCGGCTTGAAACGGGGCCCGGGCGAGGAGCGCGGTGACCGCATCCCGGTCGGCAGCCCGCGGCGCGAGCGACGGCGACGGCGTTTCACGCGCGACGTCGCGCGCTGCGAGCTGGAAGAGTCGCGTCGCATGATGCCACTCACGGTGATACGGCGCCCGCGACGTGTAGAGGGTCGATCCGCCCGAGGAATCGAAGCCAACGCGCGACGGAATGCGCGACAGCCAGGCCAGCGCGGCACTGCGCCACGATCCCTGCGCGAGATAGGCCACCGCGTACTGCGCATGGCGCAACTCCGCTGCCAGCGATCGCAGTCCGCCGATGCCGCGCTGTGCGCCGCGCTTGTCGTAGCGAATCACGCGGCGCACCGCTGGGTGGCCTTCCAGCAGTGCACCACCAGTCGGCGTCGTCACGACGTCCACCGGTCCCTGAGATGCCAGATACGTCAGCAGCGGTGTGGTCAGCACCACGTCGCCCAGAAACGACGTCTGGATGACGAGCGATGGCTGGGCAACGCGCGCTGCGTCGCCCAACCGTCAGTCCACCTGCAGGACGGCGAGGAAGGCTTCCTGCGGAATCTCCACCGCTCCAACCTGCTTCATCCGCTTTTTGCCTTCTTTCTGCTTCTCGAGCAGCTTGCGCTTCCGGCTGATGTCCCCGCCGTAGCATTTTGCGAGCACGTCCTTTCGCAGCGCCTTCACCGTGGTGCGCGCCACGATCTTCATGCCGATCGCCGCCTGAATCGCCACTTCGAAGAGTTGCCGCGGGATCAGGTCCTTCAGCTTCTCCGCAATCTTCCGGCCCTGCTCTTCCGACTTGTCGCGATGGATGATCACGCTGAAGGCGTCGATCGGGTCGCCGTTGATGAGCATGTCGAGCTTCACCAGTTCGCTGGGGCGATAGTCGAGCATCTCGTAGTCGAGGCTCGCGTACCCGCGACTGACCGTCTTCAGCTTGTCGAAGAAGTCGAGGATGATCTCACCCAGCGGAAACTCCCAGTCGAACTCGACGCGCTTGGTGTCGAGGTACGACATGTTCTTGTAGATCCCGCGTCGGTCGGTACCCAGCGTCATGATCGGGCCGATGTATTCCACCGGCGCCATGATGCGCGCCTTGACGTAGGGCTCCTCGACACGATTGATCGTCGAGGCGTGCGGCATGCGCGATGGATTCTCGATCAGCTCCATCGAACCATCTTCGCGGTACACGTGGTACTCCACGCTCGGCACCGTGGTGACCAGATCGAGGTTGTATTCGCGTTCCAGTCGCTCCTGCACGATCTCCATGTGGAGCAGGCCGAGAAAGCCGCACCGGAAGCCGAAGCCCAGCGCCGTCGACGTTTCGGGGGAGTACTGCAGCGACGCATCGTTCAGCTTCATCTTCTCGAGCGCGTCACGCAGCTGCTCGTAGAGCTGCGTGTCGGTGGGATAGATGCCGGCGAACACGAAGCTGCGCACTTCCTGGTAGCCCGGCAGGCCTTCGGGCGCACGGTTGACGACGTCGAAGATCGTGTCGCCGGCGCGCGTCTCGCTGACGCTGCGGACGCTGGCCACCACGTACCCGACTTCCCCCGCCTGCAGCTTCTCCGTCTGCACCTGACGCAGCTGCAACGATCCGACCTCCGCCACTTCGTACTGATTGTCGCTGGCCCCGAAGGTGATCTTCATCCCCTTCCTGATCTCTCCATCCACCACCCGGATGCTCGGAATGGCGCCGCGGTACTTGTCGTAGTACGAATCGAAGATCAGGGCGCGCAACGGACCGGTCGGATTGCCCTTGGGCGGTGGCACGCGCTTGACGATCTCTTCGAGCAGCTCCGGCACACCCGTGCCTTCCTTGCCTGAGACGGACAGAATGTCTTCCGGCATACATCCGATCAGATCGACCACTTCCTGCCGCCGGCGATCCGGCTCGGCGCCGGGCAGGTCGATCTTGTTCAGGACCGGGATGATCTCGAGGCCGGCGTCCATCGCCAGGAACAGGTTGGACAGCGTCTGGGCCTGGATGCCCTGGCTGGCATCGACCACCAGGATCGCCCCTTCGCAGGCGGCCAGCGAGCGCGAGACCTCGTAGGTGAAGTCCACGTGGCCGGGCGTGTCGATCAGATTCAGCTCGTATTCGTCGCCTGCCCGCGACGTATACGTCATGCGTACGGCGTTGAGCTTGATCGTGATGCCGCGTTCGCGCTCGAGATCCAGCGTGTCCAGCACCTGACTCTTCATTTCGCGCTTCTGCAGCGTCCCAGTCATTTCGATGAGCCGGTCGGCCAGGGTCGACTTGCCGTGATCGATGTGGGCGACGATGCAGAAATTGCGGATCCGGTCGAGCGACGACATGAGGCAGGGGCTGAAGCGAGGGGCGGCGGCGCCGCGACGTGACCGAATCTAGCACATCGGGCCATCCCGCCGTTCTTCTGGAGCGTGGACGGGGTAACTTGCACTGAACGCGGCACACCTTTTTTTGGCTCCGACGCCCCGAATGGCCATCATTTCCCAGACCCGCCCCGATCTCATCGATCCCGCCGTGCTCACGGCGTTGGGTGGGCTCGAAGTGCGCGCGCGCTGGTTGGTGGATGGCTTCCTGACCGGCCTCCATCGCTCGCCACGGAAAGGCTTCAGCGTGGAATTCGCCGAACATCGGCCCTATCAGCCGGGCGACGACCTGCGCTACATCGACTGGAAGATCGCCGCCCGCACCGATCGCTGGGTGGTGAAGCAGTTCGAGGAAGAGACGAACCTGCGGGCCGTGGTGCTGCTGGACGTGAGCCGGTCGATGCAGTGGAAGAGCCCCAACGCCAAGCTCACCAAACAGTCGTACGCCGAGCAGTTGGCCGCCGCGCTGGCGCTGCTGCTG
>JBBQRH010000049.1:0-30312 GCA_038215035.1 Gemmatimonadales bacterium
CTCGAGCGAAAGATCGAGGACGATGTACGCGGCGCGCTGTTCCAGAACCAGCGCGAGTTCTTCCTCCAGGAACAGTTGCGCGCGATTCACCGCGAGCTTGGCAACGAGGATGGCGACGAGGTGCAGGAGCTGGAGGCGCAGCTGGTTGCGGCACAACTGCCGGACGCGGTGCTGACGCGGGCGCGACGCGAGGTTCGCAAGCTGCGCAAGATGGCGCCGATGAGTCCCGAGGCGACGGTCAGTCGGACATTCCTTGACTGGGTGCTGGCGTTGCCGTGGCATCACCGCACCGAAGACACCCTCGACGTGCGCCGCGCCAAGGACGTCCTCGACGTGGATCACTACGGTCTCGAGGATGTGAAGGATCGTATTCTCGACTACATCGCGGTCCTCAAGCAGGTCGGCAAGATGAACGGGCCGATTCTGTGCCTGGTGGGTCCGCCAGGTGTCGGCAAGACCTCACTCGCACGCTCGATCGCCGGCGCGCTGGGCCGCAAGTTCGTGCGTATGTCGCTGGGTGGCGTGCGTGACGAAGCGGAGATCCGCGGGCATCGGCGCACCTACATCGGCGCGATGCCAGGCCGCATCATTCAGGCGATGCGGCGTGCGGAAAGCGTAAACCCCGTCCTGCTGCTCGACGAGATTGACAAGCTCGGCGCGGACTTCCGCGGCGACCCGTCCGCAGCGCTGCTGGAAGTGCTCGACCCCGAGCAGCACTCGGCCTTCAACGATCATTATCTCGAGATTGACTACGATCTGAGTCAGGTGTTGTTCATCACGACGGCCAACTCCCTCAGCGGCATTCCCGAGCCGCTGCGTGACCGGATGGAGATCATCCGGCTGTCCGGGTATCTGGATCAGGAAAAGCTCGCGATCGCGAAGCAGTATCTGGTGCCCCGCACGTTGAAGGCCGTCGGGATCGAAGCCGACGAGGTCACGTGGGAACCAGACGTGCTGCGCAAGATCTGCCGCGGCTGGACGCGTGAGGCAGGCGTGCGCGACTTCGAGCGCCGGTTGGCCCGTGTCGCGAGAAAGCTGGCGCGACAGCGCGCCGAAGCACCAGAATCGAAGAAGCGCCCCGCGCCACTGATCGTGAAGTCGGACGAACTCACCGCACTGCTCGGCGCGATGCAGTACGATCCTGATGACACCTCGCTCGACGACAAGGTGGGTGTGGCCACCGGCTTGGCCTACACGACTGTCGGTGGTGAGACCCTCGAAATCGAGGTCAGCGTCGTTGACGGTCGCGGGCGCCTGCAACTCACCGGCACACTGGGCGATGTGATGAAGGAGTCGGCGTCGGCCGCGATGAGTTATGCGCGTCAGCGGGCCGTGCAGCTCGGCATTGCTCCTGATTTCTACAAGACGAAGGACATCCACATCCATATTCCGGCGGGCGCGACACCGAAGGATGGCCCGAGTGCAGGCATTGCGATTGCAACGGCGGTGGTCAGTGCGCTGACCGGATCGCCTGTTCGCGGCGATGTGGCGATGACCGGCGAGATTACACTGCGCGGCCGGGTGTTGCCGATCGGCGGCGTGAAGGAAAAATCGGTTGGCGCGCATCGGGCGGGAGTCACACACGTGCTGCTGCCCAAGGGCAACGAGCGTGACCTGGACGACGTGCCGCAGGAGGTGAAGGACTCCATCACCTTTCACTGTGTCGGGAGCATGGACGAGGTGCTGGCGCTCGGCCTTCGTACGCCCAGTGTGCCGCATGCCATCGTCGCGCCGACATCGGCGAGTGCACACACTGTTCCACCGGCCGCCGTGCCGCCGCGCCGCGAGCGCAGTGGTCGACGCGCGCCGGTGCACCCCCACTGAGATCGCGTGACCGCTTCAGACGTGCCGCAGGCCGGAAACGACGTTCCGAAGTCTGACCCGCTGGTGATTCGCTCGCTGGATTTCGCCGGCCCGATGGCCACCGTCGACGGATGGCGTCCCGAGCCGGAGCTGCCCGAGATTGCGTTCGCCGGCCGCTCGAACGTCGGGAAGAGCTCGCTCCTGAATGCGCTGGTTCGCCGGAAAGCATTCGCGCGCGTCAGCAAGACGCCCGGCCGCACACGCGAGCTGAACTTCTTCCGCGTGAACGAAGTGTTCACGCTGGTCGACTTGCCGGGCTACGGCTACGCAAAGATCAGCAAGGACCGGAAGGCGGCGTGGCGCCCGCTGATCGAGGGCTACATGCGCAACAGCCCGTACCTCCGTGGTGTGGTGCAGCTGCTCGATGTGCGTCATGACCCGACGGCCGACGATCGCATCATGCTGGACTTTCTCGCCGAACTCGGCGTGCCGACGCTGATCGCGTTGACGAAGGTCGACAAGCTGGGACGCGTTGCGCGCGCGAAGCGCATCACGGAGTTGTGCAAGGCGTACGGGGTGGATGAAGATCAGGTCATTCCGTTCAGCGCCCATGAAAACATCGGGCGTGACGAGCTTGCCGAAGCACTGGTGTCACTGCTGAATGCAGGCCCGTGGCGTGAGGAACCGGTGTACGTACCACGCGCCGAAGGTGACGCGGCTCCTCGCGCATTCGTGCCATCGCCGGAAACGGGCGATGCAGACGACGCGGACGATCACGCCGACGAACTGGCCGACGAGGACTGACGCTTTCGTTGGACGCACGTTCTGCCGGATCGGCCACCCGCGTTACATCACCCGCAGCACATCCTCCACCGCACCGGCATCGTGTCCGTTGCGCAGCAGGTGCGCAATGTGCTGCAGCGCTTCGCGCTCGCGAGGCCAGGCACACTGCTGCATGGCGTCGGCCAGCGATAGCCAGACACACGCATCATGTTCCTCGCCGATGATCGGTGCGTCGGCGTTCGCTGACACGATGGCGCAGAAGACGACCGACAGGCTGACCACCCCCAGCGTGTGCAGATAGAAGCCGCCGAGGGTGGTGTTGTAGAGTCGCTCGCACGCAAGGCCTGTCTCCTCGCGCAATTCGCGCAGGGCCGCGACCTCCGGCGTCTCTCCCGCGTCGATCTTGCCGTGCACGATTTCCCATGCGCCGGTGCACCGGGTGCCGGCCGCGCGGCGAAGCAGTAACGTCTCGAGCCCCGCGGCACCAAACCGGACCACGGCCAGATCGACGATCGCGACCCGTACCGGTGTTGTTGCATCTCCTGTCACAGGATCCTCCAGAATTCACGCGCGACATCGACGGAGAACATCCAACGCCCGTCGCGCAGGCCGCGCGCAACATCGACACGCAGGAGGTTGAAGAATCCGAGCCCGCCGAGGCCGAGCGCCGGATACAGACCGCGCTTCACGATCTGTGCGGAGGTAGTGCGCGCATCGGTCCACGCCACGACGGCATACGGGGCCAGCGTGATCTGCGCCGGCACGCGACCGTAGCGACCAAGCGGAATGGACGGCCCAGGAACGGCGTGCTGCCACTCGACACGCTGCGACACGCCACTGCGCCCGCGAACGGCGTGAAATCCAGCGCCCGGAAGGGTCACCGGCCCACCGAGCCAGACTTCGTATTCCTGCGGCACGTCGCTGCCCACGCTGGCAGCGGCGATGGTACGCATCACCAGCCGGTCGCGACCGACTGGGCGTTGCAGCTCGACGTCGAGTGTTCCACGTCCAAAAGGGCGCCCGGATGCCTGCGTGCGGATCGCGTCGATGGCACCAGAGACCGAGACTTCCGATCCCCACAGCGCCAGGGCAGTCGGTCGGCGAACACCAAGCGACACTCGCCGGAACTCATCACTCCGAACGTCTGGCGTCACCTCGTACTCGCCACGCGCCGGTGACGCGTTCACTAGGGCGCGCGAGTGCTGCTCTACCGCAGCCTCGACACTCATTCGCCAGCGTCGATCGAACAACGGCGGCAGATCGGCTCGCAGCGCAACCTGACGCCGTTGAAACGGGCTTGTCCAGTCAGAGCCGAACTCCTGCGCCGCGATCGAGTTTCGTGTGGTTGAGCCCTCTGGCACCAGTCCAACCTCGCCCAACTGTCGTTCCGCGCGCACCGAGAGCCCGGCGCCGGACGCACGCTCCCATGCGAGTACGGCGCTACCACGCACGCGCTCGTCGGCGAGCGAATAGCGTGCGGTGGTGCTGATGCGAAACCCCGCCCCCAACCGTTGCGACAGCCCAGCACCAAGCGCCAGCCCTTCGACGCGATTGACCCGCATGAAGTCCGACAGGCCGCGCGCCTGAATCGACGTTGCGCGCGTGCGCTGCAGTGCCTGCGCCCGAACCAGCTCGCGGGCGGCGTCCTGTACCGCCTTCACATCGCGATCCGTCACCGTGCGAACGTCGGGCGGCAGGCCATCCAGCAGCTCGCCAGTGAACTTGAACGCCGCCTGCCGATCAGGCGGGGCGGTGACAATTTCGTCGCCGGTGAAAAGCGCTGGTGGCAGGCCGGTATTCACCTCGTACTCGCGGATCTCCCAACGTCCACGGATGATGCCGCGAAACGGGAAATCGAGCCACGTCCCGGTCCGACGGATTTCGATCTGCTGGCGGCGCGGCAGCCAATAGCGATCCTCGATCAGTCCGTTTTCGAGAATGACCGAGACGTCTTCGAGCGATTTGTCCTTCAGTGCAACGCGCGTGAACGAAAAGGCCATGCGGACAACCTGCGCGGTCGCCCGCTCGACGAACACGGCGCCCACCGCGCGTGGCGCGCGATCATTGCGCGGCCGCACACTGAGTTGAAAGACCTCGATGACACGGTCGGCCAGACGAATCACGAGCGAGTCGGCGATCCGGTAGTCGTACTCGGCCATCCCCTTGGGTGACAAGGGGTGCGGCACATCCAACACCTCGTCGCCGTCACCAAGCCGGATGATGTCCGGAAAATTGTTCTGGATGATACCGAGATGGTCCCGATGGTAGTTGATGTCGGTGGGCAGCAGGAGCGTGTCACGGCGGCCAAGTATCCGCTGTTTGCTCTGGTTCGGTGCGCGCCAGAAGACTTCGAGGCCAAGTTCGTCGGCCTTGACGACCTTCGGTGGCTCACTCAATCCTTCGCCGGACTGGGCCAGGAAGGTCACGTAGCCGCGAGCGACAGCGCTGTAATCCCGCAGGGAGGTATCGGCGAGCTGTGCCGAGCGCCGAGCCGTGGCCCGCTGCGCCAGCCCGAGCGCGCGTGCATCATTCCATTCTGCGGTCTGGCAGAGTACGGTGGTGGGGTCGAGCGTGAGGAGTGTCAGCACTGCAGCGCTGACCCAGTGCGTGACTCGTCGCATCATTGCAATCTGGCCCCGCCCGGTCGTCCACGGCACCCACCGTCCTCCATCCCGTCTCGAGTGTCACTGGTCACGTCGTACAGCACCTTTCGCAGCATGGCCGCGCCAGGACGTCTGGTGCCAGTGTGGCATGATTGCCTGCTCGATCTGGACACCCCGGTGTCGGCGTTCGCAAAGCTTCGGCGCGGCCCCTTCGCGTTTCTGCTCGAATCAGCACCGGCCGGTAGCGAAACGTGGGCACGCTACACCTTCCTCGGCACCGAGCCTCGTGCGGCGTGGCGGCTTCGTGACGGAACGGTGGATCGATGGACGCCGGAGTCGGGCTGGCACGGTGCCACTCCGGTGACGGACCCATTCGAGTCGCTGCGCGCCGAGGTGTCACAGTATCAGCCCGTGCACGTCCCTGAGCTGGGCGATTTTTGGGCCGGCGCGGTGGGCTTCTTCAGCTATGACGTCGTGCGCCACATCGAGCACCTGCCGACGGCGCCGCCACGTGGCACGGCAACGCCAGACGCGCTCTTCGTCTCGACACGCACACTGGTGGTGATGGATAACCTGAAGTCGCAGGCACGGGTCGTGACGGCGGTGCCGATCGACAGCGACGACGAGGCGTGGCTGCGCGCTGCATATGATGCGGCCGTGGCCGACGTGCAGCAGACGATTGCGCGCCTGCAGGCTCCTGCAGCGCTGGCGCCGCTGACGCTCGACGACGCGGCACCGGCCGCCGAAGGCCGATCAAACTTCACACGCGAAGGCTTTGACGCTGCCGTGGAGCGGATCAAGGAGTACATCGTCGCCGGAGACTGCTTTCAGTGCCTGATCGCGCGTCGCATCACCGTGCCCCATGACTTCGATGGCCTGACGCTGTACCGGGCGCTCCGCGCGCTGAATCCATCGCCGTACATGTATCATCTCGTGCTCGATGGCATGGAACTGGTCGGCAGCTCGCCGGAAGTGCTGGTGCGACTCGCCGCCGGCACGGTCACCGTCCGTCCGATTGCCGGAACTCGGCGACGCGGCAGCACGGCCGCCGATGACGCGCGTCTGACCACGGAACTGCAGACCGACGAGAAGGAGCGCGCCGAGCATGTGATGCTCGTCGATCTCGGCCGAAATGATGTGGGGCGACTGGCGAAATACGGCACGGTACAGGTGACGGAATTCATGAACGTCGAGCGCTATTCGCATGTGTTGCATCTGGTGAGCGAGGTGACGGGCGACGTGGGCGCCGAAACGTCGGCGCTGGATGTCGTGCGGGCCACGTTTCCTGCCGGCACGATGACGGGAGCGCCGAAGGTCCGGGCCATGCAGATCATCGATGAACTGGAACCGGAACGCCGCGGACCGTACGCGGGCGCTGTCGGCTATCTGGCCGCGGGCGACAGGCGGATGGACCTCGCCATCACGATTCGCACCTGCGTCATCGCTGGCGGCGAAGCGAGCGTTCAGGTCGGGGCCGGCATCGTCTACGATTCTGTGCCGGCACACGAATGGCTGGAGACGGAGAACAAGGCACGCGCAATGCTCACGGCCATCGGACGGGTGCGGCAACGATGATCAATGTGAATGAGGCTGTCTCGCCGTTCGCCGGATCACCCATCGCATCGCGTGGCGGGCTGATCCCAGACGGTATGTATCCCGCAGGATATATCCAGAAACTGATCCGTGACGCGCGCGTGATCTCGCACGGAAGCACGATGCCGTTCTTCGACGAGATGCTGATGCAGCACCGGACCCTGTTCCAATGGGCGTCGTCGCATCCCGAGGCGCGGACGATGCAGGGTCGACGCGTCGCCTATGCCGTGCCCTTGCCCGGCGCCGACGCCACCGTCGTGGTGCGACACAGCAATCACGGTGGCATGCTGTCATCGGTGACACGCGACGTGTTTCGCACGCCGCGCGCGGCAGACGAACTGCGCATCAGCTGGACCTTGCGTCATGTCGGCATTGCCACACCGCGAGTGCTTGGCTATGCACTCTATCCCACCATGCACGGCCAGCTCTGGCGCGCCGATGTCGTCACACGGGAGATCACCGATGGCCTGGACCTGGCCAAAGTCCTCTCGAGCGAGAGCGGCATGTACGATCACGCCACCAGCATCGAGGCCACCGTCACACTGCTGCGCCGGCTGGCCCGCACCTGGGCATTTCATCCCGACCTGAACGTCAAGAACATCCTGATTGCACCGGACGATGCGGGCGAGGCCATGGCGTATGTGCTGGACGTCGACACACTGCGCTTCGCCGAGAAGAACGCCGAATGGATGAACGTCGCGCGCCTCCTTCAGTCGGCGCGCAAGTGGCTGAACAAGGACGGCAGTCCCGGATTTGCAACGCTCATCGAGCGGTTGGGCGGATGACCGTGGCCACCACCGACCTGCCGCGTGGCACCGTACGGGCATCGCTTGATCGCGTCTGCATCGTGATGATGAGCGCGGTCGGCGATGCGGTGCACGTACTGCCGATTCTGACTGCGCTGAAGCGGTATCGGCCGGACGCGCAAGTGACATGGATCCTGCAGCCGGGCCCGGCGACGCTCGTTCGCGGGCATCCCGACATCAGCGACATTCTGCTCTTCGAACGCAGCAATGGGTGGCGTGCCTTCAATGAACTACGTCGCCAGCTTTCGCGGCGTCGTTTTGATCTCGCCTTGGCGCTGCAGGTCTACCTGAAGGCCGGAATGATCACGCGCATGGTCAAGGCGCCGGTGAAACTCGGGTTCGACATGGCGCGCGCCCGGGACCTGAACTGGGTGTTCACGAACGCGCAGGTACCGCCGCACCCGATGCAACACGTTCAGGATCAGTACTTCGAGTTCCTCGACGCACTCGGCGTCCCGCACGGAGCACCGGTCTGGAACCTCGGGCCGTGGCCGCACGAACGGGGGGACCAGCGCGAACGCCTGCGGACCTTTGATCGGCCGATCGCGCCGATCGTGGTCGCCACCAGCAAGGCGCAGAAAGACTGGCTCCCGGAGCGCTGGGCCGCGGTGTGCGACGCGCTCTACGGTGATTTTGGGTTGCAGCCCGTGCTGGTGGGTGGCCGATCAGATCGCGAGGTGGCGGCAGAACGCGTGATCATGCAGCAGGCCAAAGTTCCAGTGGTGAGCGCGCTGGGCAGTGGCTTGCGCGGGCTGGTGCAGTTGATTGACGGTGCTGCCCTGGTGCTCAGCCCTGATACGGGCCCGCTGCACATCACGGTGGCGCTGGACCGACCGGTGATCAGCCTGATCGGATACTCGAATCCGAAGCGCGTCGGGCCGTATCGGAAGTTCCACGACCTGATGATCGATGCGTACGGTGAGGACGGCGAGGACTATCCGATCAGCATGGAAAATCGCTTGAACCGTCTGCCGCGCATCTCAGTCGATCACGTGCTGAGCAGAGTGCAGCACTGGAAGTCGAGCTACGCGGCGGCGTACGGTGACCGCAGCGCCGGTGCGGCCGCGATGGGGAACGGCTGAGGGTTCGTGCCCGGAGGCGAGCTGCGTCTGGGTGCGTGTCGGGGTCACGTGAGCAGTGAAACGGCTTTCAGCAGCGCTGGATCCGCCGATGGTGGCACCGGCGCCAGTCGCTCGAGATGCTCGACCAGCAGCAGCGCCACCAGGAAATCCCGCACCGGCTTGTTGTCGGCGGGCACCACGTACCAGGGCGCAGATTTCGAGTTGCACCGCCGCATGATCTCGCGGTAGGCCTTGGTAAATTGCGGCCAGGCGGCCCGGTCTCGCAGGTCGCTGGGCTGCAGCTTCCACTGCCTCGCACGATCACCGGCGCGATCCTGGAAGCGCTCGAGCTGTTCGTCGCGGCTGATGTGGATGAACAACTTCACGACATGGACACCGGAGTCGGTGATCTCGGCTTCAAACTCGTTGATGCGGGCGTAGCGCGCCTTCCAGATGCGGGGCGGCAACGTTCGGTGGACCCGCGGCACGAGGATGTCTTCGTAGTGGGATCGATTCCAGACGCCCACCTGACCGAACGCTGGCAGCGCGCGGTGCATCCGCCACAGGAAATCGTGCGCCGATTCCTCCGGCGTCGGGACGCCGAAGCTGGCGACCTTCACCCCCTGCGGATGGAGCGCCGCGAACACCTTGCGCAGCAGTCCGTCCTTGCCTGAGGCGTCGCGTCCCTGCAGCACGATCAAGATGGCACGCTTCCGTTCCGCATACAGCATTCCCTGCAGCGTTGACGCCCGTGCCAGCAACGCGCGCGTGGCAGCAGACAACTCATCGGCACCAGGTACCCAGCCGGGTGCCACGGCGTCGCGGTCACGCAATGCTGGACTGTTCGCCGGGCGGAGTCGTTTCCGTGTGTCAGCCATGATGCAGAGGGCCAAAGGGATAACGCACGCCGAGGCGTGCGGCGAGCTGCACCACCGTGACCAGTGACAGCCCCATCACCGCAAAGTAGTCACCCTCGATGTGTTCGACGATCGTTGCACCAAACCCCTGAATTCCATAGGCGCCGGCCTTGTCCATCGGTTCGCCGGTGTTCACGTAGCGCGCGATGGCGTCGTCGTCGAGCTCCCGGAAGCGAACCTTCACCGTGACGACCGCTGATTCGACACGAGCGCCCAGCGCCACGGCCATCGCCGTACAGACCTCGTGTGTGCGACCACTCAGCCGACGTACCATGGCGCGCGCATCGGGAATATCGATCGGCTTGCCGAGGATCGCGCCGTCGATGACCACGATCGTATCGGCGGCGATCACGAACGCGTCCGGCGCCCGAGACGCGATCACTTCCGCCTTGGCGCGCGCGAGGCGCTCAGTGTGCGGCACGGGTGCCTCGTTCGGCCACGGCGTCTCGTCGATATCGGCGGGCTGCACCTCGTGATCGATGCCGATCAGCGACAGCAGCTCGCGCCGGCGCGGGGACTGAGAGGCAAGGATCACACGCATCACGTCAGCATTCCAGCGGAAGGGTCACAGGGCCATCGTTGATCAACTCCACCTCCATCGAAGCACCGAACTCACCCGTCTCCACCGTGAGCCCGCGTTCGCGCAGCAGTGCAATGAACCGCTCGTAGAGCGGAATCGCGACCTCCGGTCGTGCGGCGGCGATGAAACTCGGTCGTCGTCCGCGGCTCGCGTCGCCATACAGCGTGAACTGACTGACCACCAGCACCGACCCGGCCACGTCGGCAAGCGCAAGGTTCATCTTCCCGTCGCCGTCCGCAAACAGTCGAAGGCCTGCCACCTTGTCGGCCATCCAGACCAGGCGGGCGGCGTCGTCCTCGTGCGTGATGCCAACCAGCAGCAGGTAGCCACGCCCGATGCGGCCGGTGACACGCCCATCGACCCGCACTTCGGCGCTGGAGACACGTTGCAGGAGGACTCGCATGTGCGGACAAAGTTGACTGGCTGCGGCCCGGACACCAGACTCCCCCTTGAGCCGGTCCCCCTGATCGCCGCGAGTGGTGCAGCCTGCCCTCGTCCGGCGACGTCGCCGCTGTCGCACGGAGAGCACTGTCGTGAGAGTCCTGGTCATCGATGTCGGCGGTACCCATATCAAGGTCGCGGGTTCGTGGGACCGCGTGACCCACCGCATCCCGTCAGGACCGACGATGACTGCGTCCGACATGGCGCGCGGCGTCCTCGAACTCACGGAAACATGGGACTTCGAAGCGGTGTCGCTCGGCTACCCTGGCCCGGTGAAGGACAACCGGCCGTTCCGCGAGCCGGTCAACATCGCAGGCGGATGGACGACCTTCGACTTCCAGAAGGCATTCGGAAAACCGGTCCGGGTGATCAACGACGCCGCCATGCAGGCGCTCGGCAGCTACGCCGGCGGCCGCATGCTGTTCCTCGGACTTGGCACCGGCCTCGGCACATCGATCGTCGAGAACTGGCGCGTGGAGCCGCTCGAAATCGCCCATCTGCCGTATCGGAAAGACAAGAGCTACGAGGACTACCTCGGTGACGCCGGGCTTGCCGAGCTGGGTGATGAACGCTGGGAGAAGCACGTGCACAGGGTGTGCGACCTGTTTCGCGCCGCCTTGCTGTGTGACGGCATTGTGCTCGGTGGCGGCAACGCACGAAAGCTGGAAAAAATGCCCGATGCAACGACGCGCGGTTCGAACGAGAACGCCATCCTCGGCGGCATTCGACTCTGGGAGCGCGTGGCCGAGTCGACGTCGCCGGAGTTTCTGAACGCTCAGGCTGCGGCAGACGCTGCCGTCGCACCCGGTTCACCGACGCTCGCGGTGACGTCGGAGACGCGGATCCCGACGGCCTCGCGACGCAAGGCAGCAGCGACGACGCGGACGCCGGTCGCGAAGAAGGGCGCCGCGAAGAAGGGCGCCGCGAAGAAATCAGCCGTGAAGAAGTCAGCCGTGAAGAAGTCAGTAGCGAAGAAGTCAGCCGTGAAGAAGTCAGCTGCGAAGAAGCGCTCCGCGAAGAAGACATCCACAGCGACGCGTCGCGCATGACCGCTCGCAGTGTGCGACGCGCCGTTGGCCTGCTCTCGTGCGCGACCATGGTCCTCACCGCGCAGCCAAATGGCGCGCGCGCGGAACATCGCGCAGAGGAACGCGCCATTCTGTCGGAACTGGTGAGCATCAATTCCTCAACCGGCACCGCCGGTGTCGACCGGATCGGGCTCGCGATCACGCGGCGACTCCGCGCCGCGGGCTTCGCGGCCGCCGATGTGCAGCGGCTGGGCCCTGCACCAACGATGATGGCAGTGGTGGCGCGGTATCGCGGCAAGGCATCGAGCCGGAAGCCCATCCTGCTCATGGCGCACATGGATGTCGTCACCGCACTTGCCAGTGACTGGACGCGCCCGCCGTTCACCTTCGGCGAGGCGGAGGGTTGGTACTACGGCCGCGGCGTCGAGGACAACAAGGCCGGCCTGGCGGCGATCGTCGCGACTTTCGTCCGATGGAAGCGTGCCGGCTGGGTCCCCGACCGTGATCTGGTGGCGGTGCTGACGGCGGACGAGGAGACCGATGGGCGATCGATCCGGTGGCTGCTGAACAATCGTCGCGAGTTGTTCAACGCAGATTTTGCACTGAACACCGATGCTGGTGGTGTGGCGATGGAGGGCGGCAAGGCACTCGGCATCTCACTGCAGGCAAGTGAAAAGGTCTACGCGGATTTCACGCTGCAGACGTTGAATGCCGGCGGACACAGTTCGATTCCGCGCGCCGACAATGCCATCTATGAACTTGCGGCTGGGCTCTCTCGGCTCGGCGCACATGAGTTCCCGGTGCGGCTCAATGAGGTGTCCACCGCATTCTTCCGTGAATCGGCAGCGTCGCAGGCGCCAGCGCTGGCGACTGTCATGCGTGCCGTGGCGGCCGGTCAGACGGATGCGGCCAACGTGGCGCAGCTGGCCGCGGTCAATCCCTACTTAAGTTCCGTGCTGCGAACGACCTGCGTCGCAACGCGACTGGACGGCGGTCACGCGGACAATGCACTGCCCCAACGCGCCACGGCACTGGTGAATTGCCGCATGCTGCCAGACGATCCACCGGACTCGGTGATGGCCGTGCTGCAGCGTGTGGTGGGTGACAAGGTCAAGGTGATCCGCACCCGGGAGATCGTGCCCAGCCCGCCGTCGCCGCTGCGCGCTGACGTGCTGGGTGTGATGACCGCGCTGTCGCGCACGTTTTTCGCCGGCGCACCGGTAGTGCCGGAGATGTCCACCGGTGCCACGGACGGGCTCTTTACGCGGAACGCTGGCGTGCCGACGTACGGCGTGAGCGCGCTGGCGTTCGAGCAGACGGAGCCCTCGCGGGCGCATGGGCGCGATGAACGGATCGGCGTGACCGCATTCCATACGTCGGTGGCGTTCTGGGAGCAGCTGGTGCAGCGGTTGGCGGGGCCGGCGACCGTGCTGCCGTGACGGACTGAGACCACTGATCAGTCGCCAACGCACCGAGGGCGAGCCCGCATCAGGCTCGCCCTCGGTGACCATTCATGACATGCGGTTGGCGCTCACTCCACCGTCACACTCTTCGCCAGATTCCGCGGCTGATCCACATTGCACCCGCGCTTCACCGCGATGTAGTACGCCAGCAGCTGCAGCGGAACACTGGCCAGCACCGGGGTCAGCATATCCATCGTTTCTGGAATCCGGAACTCGTAGTCGAGCAGCCCCTCCAGTGACGGCTCGTCGCGGGTCGTGATTGCGACCACCGTGCCCTTGCGGGCTTTCACTTCCTGCACGTTGCTGACGACCTTTTCGAACACCGCGTCGTGTGGTGCAATGAACACCACCGGCATCATCTCATCGATCAGCGCGATCGGGCCGTGCTTCATTTCCGCCGCTGGATATCCCTCGGCGTGGATGTAGCTGATTTCTTTGAGCTTGAGCGCGCCTTCCAGCGCACTGGGAAAGTTGTAGCCGCGACCGAGGTAGAGAAAGTTCTGCGCCCGCTTGAACTCTTCGGCCACGGCTTCGACATCCGCTGCGCGCTCGAGGATCTGGCTGATCTGCGCCGGCAACGCCGACAGCGCGGCGATCACCTGACGGCCCTGCAGAATGCTCATCGTCCGCAACCGGCCGATCTTGAGCGCCAGCAGTGTCAGGGCAATCACCTGACTGGTGAATGCCTTGGTGCTGGCGACGCCGATTTCCGGGCCGGCGTGCAGATAGATGCCGCCGTCGGACTCACGCGCAATGGTCGATCCGACGACGTTGACGAGGCCGAGCGTCTTCGCGCCACGTGACTTGGCTTCGCGGAGCGCCGCCAGGGTATCGGCCGTTTCACCGGATTGTGAGATCACGATGCAGAGCGTGCGCTCGGTGACGATCGGATTCTTGTAGCGGAATTCCGACGCGTACTCCACTTCGACTGGAATGCGCGCGAACTCCTCGAGCAGTTGTTCGCCGATGAGCGCTGAGTGCCACGATGTACCGCAGGCCGTGATGATGATGTTGTCGATCTTGAGCAGCTGCTCGTCGGTCAGGTTGAGGCCACCCAGCTTGGCCGTCCCCTCTTCCTGGAGCATACGACCACGCATCGTGTTTTCGACCGTCACAGGCTGTTCGAAGATCTCCTTCAGCATGAAGTGCGCGTAGCCGCCGCGCTCGATCTGGTCGAGATCCCAGTCGATCTGCGTCACCATCTTGGATACCGTACTCTGCGAGTGGTCGATGACGCGAAACCCACTGCGCGTCAGCACGGCCACGTCACCATCTTCCAGATAGACGACGTCACGCGTGTGCGCCAGAATCGCGGAGACGTCGCTGGCCACGAACCACTCATCCTTGCCGACACCAATCAGCAGCGGGCTGCCCTTCCGCGCGGCCACGATCTTGTCCTTGTCGCGACTCGAGATCACGGCGATGCCGTACGTCCCCTCGACGCGCTTCAGCGCCTGAACCACCGCATCCTCGAGACTGCCGGTGAAGAGCTCCTCGATCAGGTGCGAGAGCACCTCCGTATCAGTGTCGGACGAGAACACATGACCACGCGCCTCGAGCGACTTCTTCAGCGAATAGGAGTTCTCGATGATGCCGTTGTGCACCACGGCGATCGTCTTCGCCTCATCCATGTGCGGGTGCGCGTTTCGCTCCGTCGGTGGACCATGCGTGGCCCAGCGTGTGTGCGCGATACCAACCGACCCGTGCGTCGGGTTGTCGAGAATGGCTTGCTCGAGTTTGGCAATCTTGCCCGCGGCACGGCGCATCTCGACGCCGCCGCCGTTCATCGTCGCAACACCCGCGGAGTCATAGCCCCGGTACTCGAGCCGGCGCAGCCCTTCCAGCAGCAGCGGGGTCGATTCCCGGTTGCCGACATATCCGACGATTCCGCACATGAGTTCAATCCTTCCCGAATGACAATGAAATCCAGCGCTCAGCGCGCAGAGGCGCGCACGAGTTCGTCCAATGGCTCCCGCGACCGCGACACCAGCGCCTCCGCCTCGGCGCGAGTGGGCGCTTCGGCAATGACACGCACGATTGGTTCCGTTCCAGACGGCCGCACGTGCACCCACCGGTCAGGCCACGACAGGCGCAGACCGTCCTGCGTGTCAGCGGCCCCATCGGGAAATGCCGCCCGCAGGGCAGCGTACACATCACCCAGCGGTGCGTCCGGACGATCCAGCTTGTCCTTCACAATCTCGTACTGCGGCGACGCCGCCTTGAGCTGCGACGGCGTCATACCGGTCTCACATAGCAATTGCAGCACCAGCGCCGCGCCAGCGGGCGCATCCCGACCGAGATGGAGGTCCGGCAGGATCACGCCGCCATTGCCCTCACCCCCGATCGCAGCGAGCTCGGCTTTCATTGCCGCCGCCACATTCGCCTCGCCGACCGGCGCCCGGACGCAGCGCTGACCCGCCGCCACCGCCGCATCCTCTACTACACGGCTTGTGGAGAGGTTGGTCACAACGGCACCGGCCGATGTCCGAAGGACGAGGGCGGCGGCGAACGCCAGCGTGTAGTCCTCACCAATCGGCACACCGAACTCATCCACAATCGCCAGCCGGTCCACGTCGGGATCGACGGCAAGCCCGATGTCGGCGCCAGAGGCCCGTACCAGCGCGGCCAGGTCGCCCAGATTCTCGGCAATCGGCTCAGGGGGGTGCGGAAAACGACCATCCGCCTCTGTGTGGATTGCCGTCACCTCGCAGCCGAGCGCCGCGAGCAGTGGCTGCATGATCGGCCAGCCGGCGCCTCGGACACAATCCAGCGCAACCTTGAGCTTCCGCGCGCGGAGAGCCGGCACGTCAACGTATTTTAAAGCAAGTATCAGGTCGAGATGGCGCTGAATCGCCTGACCGTCGAACGTGGTCGAACCGAGCTTGTCCCACGTCGCGCGACTGAAGCCCGCATCGGTGGCTGCGCGGAAGCTCAGGCTGTCGGTCTGATCCAGGAACAGCCCTGACGATCCGATGAACTTGAGCGCGTTCCACTCCACCGGATTGTGGCTGGCGGTGATTGCGAGGCCGCCGGCGGCGTGGTGGTGTTCGACAGCAAGCTGTACCGTAGGTGTCGGCACCACACCGATGTCGATGACCTGACATCCGACTGACTCGAGGGCAGACAGTACGATGCGATGAAAGAGCGGCCCGGAGACGCGACTGTCGCGTCCCACGATGATCGGGGCACCTGGCTTCAGCGCCGTTGCCCAGGCTCCGAATCCAGCGGCGTACGTTGCGACGACTTCAGGCGTCAGTCCGGCACCAACCCGGCCACGAACGCCGGAAACAGAAACCATCAGGCCATCGAAGGAAGCCATTGTACGCTGTTAGTAGATGAGTCTCTTGTTCGCAGGCGTGGGCCCTGCGCAACTCGCAACCCTGATACTCTCACCTCAGAAAACCGCAGGACACGATCCGGCAGCGTCAAAGTTGGCGCGCGTCGAGTGGCACTGCCGCTGTGAGGCGTCACACGAAAGGGCTACGTTCCGCGCCGATGTGCGCGCAATGAGACTGTAACTTCGCAGGGAGCCGACACATGAGCAATCCACTTGGCCTGCTGCCCTTGGGGCTCGCAGCACATGGTGGCACGATCGATGAGCTACCGTCGGCACAACTCGTCGCGGCTGGACTGACCCTGCTGCAGCGCAGTGCCGCGCTGGCTCGGGCGTTGTACGGGAAGCGGGCGGCCATTCTGCTTCCGACGAGTCCACACTTTCTGCTCGCGCTGGCCGCCAGCGAAGGGCGCGGCGCAGTGCTGCTGAATCCGCTGGCATCCCCCTCGGAAATTCTGCACCAGCTTGGCGAAGCCGATGTTGGCGCGGTCTTCACGATCGCAGCGCTGGCCGGCAAGCTGCCGACGACGATGCCGCAGGTGCTGCTCGACGACGCACCGCGTCACGCCGCTCTGCTGCAGGGCGGCGTGGTCACCCGGATCGACCTGGGATCGCACATCGGTCTGACGCTCGAGGGCGACACGGACACGGATGGCGACGGGAGCGATGATGAAGCCGCGATCGTCTACACGTCGGCCATGGACGGCACGCCGTTGGGCGCGATCCTCACGCACCGCAATCTGTTGTCGAACGCCCGCGCGACGATCGAGGCGGCCCGAATGACATCGGCCGACCATGTGTTCGCGGTCCTGCCATTCAGCCATCTGTTCGGCATGACGGTGACGCTGTCCGCACCGCTGCTGGCCGGCGCGCACATCACCACCATGGCGCGCTTCAATCCGATCAAGGCCGTGGATGCACTGGTCGACGGCCGCGCGACCATTTTCGTCGGCGTGCCGGCGGTGTTCATCGGTATGCTGACGGCCATCGAACGACGGGGCGGCACCATCGATGTCCCATCGCTGCGACTCTGCATCTGTGGCGGTGCCGCGCTGCCCGTCTGGGTGCAACGGAAGTGGGAGACCGCCACCGGCTGCGCACTGCGTCAGGGTTACGGCCTGACCGAAGCGGGGCCGGTCTGCCTGTTCAATCGTGTGGACGCGCCAAACCGAATCGGCACACTGGGCACCGCCTATCCTGGCACCGGCATCTCCATCCGCGATCAGACCACCAGCGCCGAACTCCCGGTCGGTTCGAGCGGAGAGATCTGTGTCAGTGGATCGTCGGTCGGCCCAGGTTATCTCACAGGGAACGAACGAGGCCTGCGGCGCGTCGGCGCATGGCTGCACACGGGCGACCAGGGCCGCATCGATGTCGACGGTGTCGTCACGTTCGAGGGGGTGATCAAGTCGATGTTCACCCGGAACGGCTTCAATATCTATCCAGAGGAGCTGACACGTGTGATCGCGGCACTCCCTGGCGTCTCAGCCGTCGAGGTCCGCGGTATTCCCGATCTGGCAAAGGAGAATGAGATCGAGGTCGTGGTCCACGGCACCGTCGACGACGCGCTGGTCAGGGCCTGGTGCGAAGCTCGGCTCTCGTCGTACAAGCAACCGGGTCGTATCAGCATCGTTGCCTGAGCCGCGCGCGCGGCGGGTGGTCAGTGTCCGACGTCGGTGCGTGACATCACGGTCACCTCACCGCTCTCGATGGCCTGCACGAACGCGTTGACGCAGGCGGTGTCGAACTGCGTCCCGGCACAGCGACGGAGTTCCTTGATCGCCTCACCGGCGGCTTTCCCGCCATCGTCGCGATAACGTCGGCCGCTCGTCATCGCATCGAAGCTGTCGGCCACCGACACGATGCGTGCTTCGAGCGGAATGTCGTCGCCGAGCAGCCCGTCAGGCAACCCGGCACCATCGAGTCGCTCGTGATGTGAACGCACGATGTTGAGCAGCTCTGGCTGATCGATCACCATCGCGGAAAGAATGCGCCATCCAACGATCGGATGCGTCATGACATGCGCGTACTCTTCGGGAGAGAGTCGGGCGGGTTTGGTCAGAATCTCCTCGCGTACGCCGATCTTGCCGATGTCGTGGAGTCGTCCACCCAGGGTCACCGCCCGGATGACGTGCTGCGGCAGTCCGAGACGGTGTGCGATGGCCGTGGCATACTGGCTCACGCGCACACTGTGTCCGTGCGTGTACGGATCCTTGGCTTCCAGCGCCTCCGCGAGGGCTTGCACGCCGCCAAGGAACTGCTGCTCGATCCGGCGCGCCTGTGCCTGGACTTTCTGCTCGAGGCGCGTCTGATACTCCCGATTCTCGAGCACCAGGCGGCGGCGTTCCAGCACGGAGGTAATCCGGGCCCGCACTTCCTCGAGATGAAAGGGCTTGGTCAGGTAATCGAGTGCCCCGACCGACAGACAGCTGACCGCCGTCTGCACGTCGCCATTGCCGCTGATCATCATGACCGCCGCATCCGGCCAGCGTGAACGCAGCTCCCGGAGCAACGAGAAGCCATCCATCTTCGGCATCTCGATGTCGGTGAGAATCAGGGTGGCGGGATGGCGCTCCATCTGGGCGATCGCGTCGAAGCCATTGCTCGCCTCGTCGACGATGAATCCGTCGGCGCGCATCACCCGCACCAGGATCTGCCGCAGGCGTGGTTCGTCGTCCACCACCAGACATCGCGGGATGACGGTCGCGCCGAAGGGGTCGAGTCCGGCAGTGGTGGCAAAGTCGAGCGCCTGGGCGGCGGTCATGCCGCGTCCCACGGCCCATCGTGCAGCGGATCGGATCCGCCGTTACGATTCCCGACACCACTTTCCCGACTCCGATGACCCGCATCTTCGAAACCGACCTCCGCGACGGTCCGTCCACGCGCGCGATCCACGCCGGGCAGCGCCCGGACGAAGTCAGCGGCGCGATCATGACGCCGCTCTACCTCACCAGCACGTACGTCCATGAAGAGTTTGGCGTGCATCGCGGGTACGAGTACGCGCGGGGCAAGAATCCGACCCGCGAAGCGCTCGAACGGAACGTCGCCGCGCTTGAAGGCGCGACGCATGGTTTCGCGTTCGGCAGCGGCATGGGGTGTCTCACCAGCCTCATGATGCTGTTCAAGTCCGGTGACCACATCATCGTCGGCGAGAATGTGTACGGCGGGACGTACCGCCTGTTCGACAAACTGTTGCGCCAGTTCGGGCTCACGTTCTCCTACGTCGATACGCGGGATCCGCAGAAGATCGCCGACGCGGTCACCCCGGCCACGCGCGCGCTGGTGCTCGAAACGCCGACGAACCCGATGATGCGGCTCACCGATCTCGCCGCTGCTGCGCAGATCGCGAAGCGCGCCGGCGCACTCACCATCGTCGACAACACCTTCGCCACCCCGATCTTTCAGCGCCCCCTCGAGCTGGGCGCGGACATCGTCTGGCACTCGAGTACCAAGTACCTCAACGGGCACAGCGACATGATCGGCGGTATCGCCGTCACCTCGAACGAGGAGCTGGCTGCTCGCCTGCAGTTCATTCTCAACGCGGCAGGCGCCGTCCCTGGTCCGTTCGATGCCTGGCTCTGCCTGCGCGGGACCAAGACGCTCGCGCTCCGGATGAAGGCGCACGACAGCAACGGCCGCCTGATCGGCGCCTGGCTGGCTGGACGCCTCGGCCACGAGCGCGTGATTTACGTCGGGCTGGACTCGCATCCGCAACATGCGCTCGCGTCCCGCCAGATGTCTGGCTTCGGTGGCATGATCTCGATCGAACTCGGCAGCCGCGAGCGGGTGAAGACGATGCTCGACCGGATGCGGCTGTTCAGCCTCGCCGAGTCCCTCGGCGGGGTGGAGAGTCTGATCAGTCATCCAGCCAGCATGACGCATGCGTCGGTGGAGCCGGATCGGCGGGCAGTGCTTGGCATCACGGAAGGGCTGGTCCGATTGTCGGTCGGCGTCGAGGACGCCGATGATCTGCTGGATGACCTGGAGCAGGCGCTCCAGGGGCTCTGACTGGTCGTGGCTGACACCGACCGGCGCGTGCAACCGTAGGAGGTGTATCCACAGTGAACCGCGCCGGGCTGGTCTCCCTGCCTCGTAAGAGTCTCGGAGCGACCCGGCTGCGTCTTCACTGTCGTTTGCCGGGGATCACCCGCGAACGGTTCGATTTTCCCGAGCGATGAGGATCGCCATGCCTGTCACGCCACTGCCCCAGATCGCGTCCACCGCCTGGGAGCATCCCGCCGATCGCGCGGCCCTCAACACCCTTCGCGCGCTCCCCGGCTTCGATGAGATCGTGCGCAAGGTGGCGGGCTTCTTTGGTGAGCGCGGGTTGCGCCATCTCTTCCTCGCCAATGCCGTCCGTACCGGCCCAACGCAGCACCCGCGGTTGTATGGGCTGCTGCACGAGGTGTGCGCGTCGCTCGATGTGGCGGTGGTACCCGATCTGTACGTGACACAGACGCCGTTCGTGAACGCGGGCGCCATCGGCTTCGAACGACCGTTCATCGTCGTGAACACCGGAACGATTGCGGCGCTCACCGAGGATGAGCAGCGCTTCGTGCTGGCCCACGAAGTGGGGCACATCGCCAGCGGCCACATGACCTACCGCACGATCGCCGTGATCGTGAGTACGATCGGCTTCAGCGCGCTGCCATTCCTGGCCGGCCTGGCGCTGATGCCATTTCAGCTGGCACTGCTCGAGTGGAGCAGGAAGGCAGAGCTGAGCTGTGACCGCGCCGCCCTGCTGGCGGTGCAGGACACCACGATCGCCATGCAGACGTTCTTCCGACTCGCCGGTGGGTCCACCGTTCCGGGCGAAGGTGATCTCGATGCGTTCCTCAAACAGGCAGCCGAGTACGAAAGCGAAGGCAGCGCGTGGGATTCGCTGCTGAAGGCGATCAACACGGCACTGCGCGAGCACCCGTTCAACACCGTGCGCGCAGCGGAACTGCAGCGCTGGGTGGCGACCGGCACGTATGCTCGCATCCTGAGTGGCGAGTACCCGCGCCGCGACGGCACCGGTCCGCAGTCCACCTACAGCGACGACGTGCGCGGAGCGGCGGACTACTACGGGCAGCAGGCGAAGGAGGCGTTCGGCAAGGTCGGCGACACCTTCTCGCGGGCGGCGGACGCTTTCCGGCGCAAGGCCGGCAGCTGATCGGCCGGCCAGAGACGGTGATGGCGGCTTAAGCGCCGTCATCGCCGTCGCGGCCGGCCGACTGTTGGGCGGAAAACGCTGACGGGCCCTCGCTAGATTGTGTGCGATGAAGCTTCTGCTCGTCGGCGGCGGTGGCCGCGAACATGCGCTTGCGTGGCGCATCAGACATGAAATACCGACGGCAATCGTGCTTGCGGCACCGGGTAATCCCGGCATCGCCACACTGGCGACCTGCGTACCCATCTCGGCGTCCGACGTCGCGGCGCTCGTCACGCTCGCAACCACCGAGAACGTCGACGCGGTGATTGTCGGGCCAGAGGCGCCGCTGGCATCGGGGCTGGCCGACGCCTGTCTTGCGCGAGGCATTCCTGTCTTTGGTCCGACGGCGGCGGCGGCGCAACTCGAAACATCGAAGGCATTCGCCAAGGCAGTGATGCGTGACGCGGGTGTACCGACGGCGCGCGCCTCGATGCACACGACGGTGAAATCAGCCAGCGCTGCCGCGCGCGACTTCGGCGCACCGGTCGTCATCAAGGCCTCCGGCCTGGCCGCAGGCAAAGGCGTGGTGGTGGCCATGACGCTCGACCAGGCCGACGCGGCAATCGTCTCGATGCTGGAAGAGAATCTGTTCGGCGATGCAGGCGCCGAGGTGCTGGTCGAGGAGTTCATGACCGGCGAAGAGCTCTCGCTGTTCGTGCTCACCGACGGCGAGACGGCAGTACCACTGCCAGCCGCGCAGGATCACAAGCGCGTCGGCGAGGGCGATACGGGCCCGAACACCGGTGGCATGGGTGCCTACTGTCCCGCCGACGCGGGCGACTCGTCGTACGCCTGGCGTGATGGCGCGTTGCCGAGCGGAATACAGCATGTCCTCGACATCATCGTGGCACCGACACTGCGCGCGATGCGCGAACGAGGCACGCCATTTCGCGGGCTGCTCTATTGCGGCGTCATGCTCACGCCCACCGGACCACGGGTGGTCGAATTCAACTGTCGCTTCGGCGATCCGGAAACGCAGGCGGTGCTTCCGGCACTGGCGGATGACGCACCATTGCTCCGCGTCATGATGCAGATCGCGCGCGGCGAACGCATCGATCCGGTGCCGCTGTTTGCGCCGGCGCAGTCGGTGGTAACCACCGTTCTGGCCGCCGCGGGATACCCCGGCACACCGCGTTCTGGAGATGCGATCACGCTGCCTGATCCGACAGACGGGACATGGCTCTTCCATGCCGGTACCACGCTTCGTGATGAAATGCTGGTGACCAGCGGCGGGCGCGTACTGACGGCTACGGCGACTGGCCCGACACTCGGCGATGCGCAGGAGCGCAGTCGCGCGCTGGCTGCCGCCGTACGATTCGCTGGTGCGTTCCATCGGCGCGACATCGGGTGGCGCGCGCTGCACCGCGGTGCCTGAACTCCCTGAGACCGAGACGATCGCCCGCGACCTCGATGTAATGCTGTCGGGGGCACGCATCACGGGAGCCGTCGTGCGGCGCGCGGATGTGTTGCGTGAAGTGTCAGCGGCCGAATTCGTCGACCGGCTTCATGACACCACCATCGCGCGGGCATGGCGCCGAGCGAAACTGATCATCATTGATCTCGACACCAACGATGCGATCGTCGTGCAGCCCCGATTCACTGGCGCGCTGCTGGTCGAGTCGCTGGCGGACGACATCACACCCCGCGACCGGAACTACATCACCTTGTCCGTGGCGCTCGCCGATCGTCGTCAACTGCACTACCGGGACATCCGCCGACTGGGGACCGTCTCGCTGCTGACCCGCGCCCAACTGGATTCGGCGCTGGCCGCCCTCGGGCCCGAGCCGCTTGACCTTACCATGACCGCCGAGCGATTTTCGGGTTCTCTTCGGAACTCGCGGCAGGCCATCAAGAAGGTGCTCATGGATCAGCAGGTACTGGCCGGCGTGGGCAACATCTACGCCAACGAGGCGTGCTGGATGTCGTACATCGACCCGTCGCGACCTGCGAACTCGCTGTCGTTCGACGAGGCCGCGAGTCTGCTCACTGCACTGCGCGAGGTGCTCACCGCATCGATCGCCGTGCGCGGCACGAGCTTCCGGGACTACGTCGACGCCACGGGTGGTCGCGGGGGGTTCGTGCCGTTCCTGCGGGCCTACGGCCGCGGCGGTCTGCCATGCGCCCGATGCGGCACCACGCTGGTGGACAGCAGCGCCATTGACGGACGTACGACGGTGTTCTGCTGGCGGTGCCAAGGATGAGCGCGCCGGTCACTGCGCAGCGCGATCTCTTCACGCTCTTCGGTGTGACGCCCGCGCCACGGGGTCGCAGCGATGAGCGGCTGAGCATTGAACGCGCGGTCACACTGGCCGAGCTGGAGGCGGCCAGGCTCACGGCAGGGTCGACGCTGCCAGTGGCGGACATGAGCATCGGCGTGGACGTGCTGCTCGACGACACGACCGACGGAACCGCTGCGGCGCGAAAGCGAAAGGGGAAGCGGAAGCCCGTCACCGATCTCGACGCGCTGCGCGAGCTGGTCAAGGCGGGGACACAGGATCGACCCGGCACCTATCGGTTTCTCGGTAGCGAAGGGGAAGTGCTCTACGTCGGCAAGTCGAAGCAGCTCAGGACGCGACTACTGAGTTACTTCCGCGCCGAGTGGCCGCATGACAAGGGGGCACGGATTCTCTGGCGCGCCTCCCGCATCGAGTGGGAGTACCAGCCGAGCGAGTTCGCCGCGCTGCTGCGCGAGCTTCGGCTGATCAAGCAACTGCGTCCGCGCTACAACTGGATGATGAAGCGTGATGCGCGGCACTACTGCTTCGTGCGGCTGACCGCTGGGCCGGCGCCGAAGCTGACGGTCACGCGTGACGCAACGGGCGACGAACGCGGCACCTACTTCGGCCCGTACCTCAGCGCGGGTCGCGTCAATCAGGCCTTGCGCGAGCTGAGCGACGTGCTCGGGCTGCGCGATTGTGCGAACGACGTGCGCATGCACTTTCGCGACCAGGAAGAGCTGCCCGTGGTGGCAACCCCTCGTACCCCCGGCTGCATCCGCCACGAGATCGGGAAGTGCCTCGGGCCCTGTGTCGGTGCCGTCACGGAACACGCCTACAGTGACCAACTGGCTCTCGCCCGCGCGTTCCTCGACGGGACGAGTGATGGGCCACTCGATGAGCTGCAGACACGGATGCAGGCCCACAGCGACGCGCTCGAATTCGAACGTGCGGCACAGATGCGCGACAAGCTGCAGCGGCTCGAACTCCTGCGGATTCAGCTCGAGCGCCTCCGCTTCGCCGTCGAGACGCTCACCTTCGCATATCCTGTCATCGGGCACGGCAATGAAACCCGGATCTATCTCGTGAAACGCGGCACGGTGCGCGCCGACCTGAAGCTGCCGACGTCGCGGCGCGAGCAGCTCGAGTTCGCGGAGTGGAGCCGCCGCATCTTCGCATCGACCGAACGGCCCTCGCGGCAGGTACCGACGCACGAAATCGACGAGCTCCTACTGCTGTCGAGCTGGTTCCAGCGGAACCCGGCGGAGTACGCACGCACGCTGGCGCCCGCACTCGCCGTTCAAGAGTACGGCGCATGAACCTGCTCGCGCTGCCTGACTGGGTGCTGGCGCTGGAAGTGATCTGGGTGATCGGGATGTCGGGGTACATCCTGCTCGAGCGCCGACCACCGCTGGCGACGCTGGCGTGGATCGTGAGCCTGGCCACGCTGCCGGTGCTGGGGGTCATGGTCTACTACTTCCTCGGGCCACGGCGGCTCGATCGCAAGCGGCGACGGCGTGTGATGGCCCGCACGTCGAAGCGTGCCACCGATAATCGCGCGATACCGAACCGACAGTCTGCCTCGGAATCGCTGGGCCGCAGCGGCGCGAACCTCGCCGCCGTCGCAGCCGGCACCGAACAATCGCCGCCACTGGCCGCCACGCAGGTGGAGCTGTTCGACCTCGGCAGCGAGGCGTACAACGCAATCATCGCCGCCATCAGCGCCGCGCGGCATCACATCCACCTCGAGTACTACATCCTCACCGATGGTGTGGTGGCGAAGCGGATTCGCAACGCCCTCGTCGAACGCGCCCGTGCCGGCGTGCAGGTACGGCTCCTGCTCGATGGGCTGGGAACGTCGCGGCTCGGCACGTACCTGCAACCGTTGCGCGATGCCGGCGTCGAGATCGCGCGCTTCGGCCCACGCATGCGACCGGGGTTCGTGAACTTCCGCACCCATCGCAAGATCGTCGTCTGCGACGGTACGACCGGGTTCACTGGTGGCATGAACATCGACGACAGTCACGATGAATCAGTGGTGGGCGTGGCCAAGGGCTGGCGCGATACCCAGGTGCTGGTGCGCGGCGACGCGGTGGCCCCGCTGGCACTCGCGTTCCTCGAGGACTGGCAGTACGCCACCGACACCATCCTCGACGGCCCCGACTACCTGCCAGCGCTCACCGGTGCGGGTGACCGGCTGGTGCAGATCTGCGCCTCGGGACCCGATGCCCACCCGCAATCGATCCACGCGGTGTACTTCACGGCCCTCACCACCGCGCGTCACCGCGTGTGGATTTCGACGCCGTACTTCGTGCCGGACGAGCCGATGCAGGCGGCACTCATCGCCGCCGCGCTGCGTGGTGTAGACGTGCGGGTACTGCTGCCCGGTTCGAGCGATCACGCCTTTGTGGACGCCGCCGCGCGCAGCTACTTCCCCGAATTGCTCGCGGCAGGCGTCGTGATTCATGGCTACGGCCCGCCGGCATTGCATGCGAAGACAGTGGTGGTGGACCGGGACGCCGCGATCGTCGGGACGGCGAACCTCGACAACCGCAGCCTGCGGCTCAACTTCGAAGTGGTGGCCGTCTGTTACGGCCACGCCGCCGCGGACGAATTGGCGGCGATGTTCGAGCAGGACCTGACGAAGTCGCGACAGATCACGGCGGAAACCATGGCCGGTCGCGGCATCGGCACGCGGCTCTTCGAAGGACTGGCCCGGTTGTTCTCGCCGATGCTCTGAGCGTTTGGAACTGGAGCTGGCGGAACCGCCGACCGTCCGTTGACCACCACTGGCTATTCGGGCACCTTGCTTTGCATGAATGACCTGACCCAGGGCTCGATCGCTCGCCATATCGTCAGCATGGCTGTCCCGATGGCCTTCGGCATGCTCTTCCAGACGGCGTACCTGCTCATTGACCTGTACTTCGTTGCTGGATTGGGCGACGCGGCCGTGGCCGGCGTCAGCGCCGCCGGCACGTTGCAGTACATCGTCATGGCGGCAACGCAGGTGCTCGGCGTGGGCACCGTCGCGCTGATTGCACAGGCGAGTGGCCGCCGCGACCGTGACGATGCAACGCTCGTCTTCAACCAGAGTCTGTTCCTCTCACTCATCGGCTTCGTCTTCACACTCGTCGTCGGGTTCGGGTTGATGGGACGGTACCTGCATGTGATGGCGGCCGACGAGCCGACGTACGAGGCGGGCCGCCGGTACCTGCTGGCCTTCGTCCCCGCGCTTGCACTGCAGTTTGCGCTGATCACACTCGGCTCGGCGTTGCGCGGCACCGGTGTCGCCAAGCCCGGCATGCTGATTCAGATCGGCACGGTGTTGTTGAACGCGGCATTGGCGCCGGTGTTGATTGCTGGCTGGGGCACTGGCCGCCCGCTCGGCACGCTCGGCGCCGGCCTCGCATCGGCCATCAGTATCGGTGCAGGCGTCATCGCGGGCTGGATCTACTTCCTTGCTGGCGATCGCTACGCCCAGGTCGATCTGTCGCTGCTGGCGCCGCGTCGGGCAGCGATCGCGCGACTCTTTCGCATCGGGCTGCCAGCTGGCGCAGAGTTCCTGCTGCTCTTCGTGCTGACGGGACTGATGTACGTCATGATCCGTCCGTTCGGTGCTGCGGCGCAGGCGGGATACGGCATCGGCACGCGCGTGATGCAATCGATCTTCCTGCCAGCGATGGCGGTGGCATTCGCGGCGTCACCAGTCGCCGGTCAGAATGTCGGCGCCCGCAACGGCGCCCGCGTACGTGAAACATTTCGAATGGCAGCACTGATCGGGAGCGGCGTGATGCTCCTTGCGACGATCGTGGCACAATGGCAGGCAGATCGCATGCTCGCGCTGTTCACGAGTGAGCCGGCCGTGATTGCAGTCGGGACGACCTTCCTTCACGTGATCTCGTACAATTTCGTCGCGCAAGGGTTGATCTTCACCTGCTCGGGGATGTTTCAGGCCCTGGGCAACACAATTCCCTCGCTGGTCAGCGGCGGTGTGCGGCTGACCAGCTTTGCCTTGCCGGCACTCTGGCTGGCACGACAGCCTGGCTTCACTTTGCAGCAAGTCTGGTGGCTCAGCGTCAGCACCGTAGCGATGCAGATGGTGCTGAGCGTGTTACTGCTGCGCCGCGAAATGGTGCGGAGGCTCCCGGACAGTGGTGAAAGCCCAATGACTGCCTCCGCGGCGTAGCGCGGCACACGGGCTCAGTCCAGCGCCAGGAGCTGCACACTCGCTGCGCCGTTCTCAATGGTCAGCCGAGCTACCGTCGGCCGCAGATCGAAACGACGCGCACCGGCGGCACCGGGATTGATCACCAGTCGCCCATCAGATTCGGTGATCAACTGTCGGTGCGTGTGACCATACACGAGCACCTGCTGCGGATAGGCCGCCAGCAGCTTCGCCGGTGTCGGGCTACCGAGTTCGTGGCCGTGGCTCACGTGGACCGACACGCCGCCGACCTCGAGGACCAGCGCGGCTGACAGCCTGGGATTCCCGGGAACATCGGTGTTGCCGAACACCGCACTCACCGGTGCAATCGCCTCGAGTTCGGTCAGCACGTCATCCGGCCCGACATCCCCGGCGTGGAGTATCCGCTCCACGCCAGCCAGTGCGTCGAACAGGCTGGCCCGCACCATCCCATGCGTGTCGGAGACCAGTCCGATCACATGCCGTGTCGACATCACTCCGACGTGTCGCCCCATCGTGGCGCAATGTTGATGTCCACCTGCAGATGATCGAGAATACGCTGGACCACGAAGTCCACCAGCTGATCGATGCGTTCGGGCCGGTGATAGAACCCCGGCGCTGCCGGCAGCACCACCGCACCGGCATCGGTGAGGCGCAGCATGTTCTCGAGATGGATGCGTGAGAACGGCGTTTCACGCGGCACCACGATCAGCGGGCGACGTTCCTTCAGCGATACATCAGCCGCGCGCTCGACCAGTGATCGGCTCGTTCCAGCCGCGATCGATGCGATGGTGCCCATGCTGCACGGCACGATCACCATTCCCTTCACTTTCGCCGAGCCGCTGGCCGGCGTGGCCCCTCGATCGTTGTCATCGAAGACGGTCACGTTGGCGTCCCAGGCGTCATCACCCACATGTGCGCGCAGCGACTCCAGGTCATGCACTCCCGACTCGGTCTGCAGCAGACGCCAGCCGTGCGACGACACAATCAACCACACCGGCTGCGCCGCAGTGGCCAGTGCGTGCAGCAGGCGCACGGCGTAGGGAGCACCGGACGCACCAGTGATCGCCATCACGATCGGCAACGGCGTACTCATGCCGTCCTCGCCAGCAGTGTCGCCAGAGACGGCAGCTGGAGCACCCGTTCCAGCAGCACGCAAGTGAAGAAGGAAATGCTGATGACGCCATTCATGGTGAAGAATGCCGCGTCCAGTTTCGACAGATCATCGGCCTTCACCAGCGAATGCTCATAGGCGAGCAGCAGCGCGACGACCGCAACGCCGAGCGCATACAGTGGCCCGCCCCCAGTGGCCCATCCCACCAGCGCCAGTAGCAGGACCGTGCCCACGTGCAACACGCGCGCAACGCTCAGAGCGCGCGGGGCGCCAAGCGCTGCTGGCAACGAAAAGAGCCCATTCGCCCGATCGAACGCGACGTCCTGCAAGGCATAGAGCACATCGAATCCGCCCGACCACGTCATCACCGCTGTGGCAAGCACCGGGAGCATCCACACCGGCTGACTCCAGGCGCCGGTGACCGCGAGATAGCCGCCGACAGGCGCAATGCCCAGCCCGAGGCCAAGCACCAGATGGCTCCATCGCGTGAATCGCTTGCAATAGCTGTAGAACAGCACCCACGCCAGCGCGACCGGTGACAGCACGCCGCAAAGAGGATTCAGCATCCAGCTCGCCAGCATGAACAGCGCCCCCGACACCACCACGCTCATCCTGGCCTGCACCAGACTCAGCACACCGCTCGGAATCTCGCGCATGCGAGTGCGCGGATTCTTTGCATCCACGTCGCGGTCCACGATGCGGTTGAAGGCCATCGCCGCAAACCGCGCGGCGGTGAACGCCAGAACCACCCAGCCCACCTGCCCGATCGTCGGCATCACCACGCGACTGGCCAGGACCACACCCGTCAGCGCGAACGGCAGCGCAAAAACCGTATGCGGCAACTTCACGAAACTCGCCCAGCGCGCCAGCGCCGACGGCCCGGCAAAGGTCTGTCCTTCGCGCCCGGGAACGGTCATGACTTCCACGCCTGCTCGATGCCGAGCGATGCATAGAAGGTGTCGACCTGCGCACGCGTCTCGTCATTCATCTCGATGACCCGCGGCCATTGGCGCGTGAAGCCTTCTTCCGGAAGCTTCCGTGTCGCATCGATGCCCATCTTGCTGCCGTAGCTGAAGGCGCGACTCGAATGGTCCAGAACATCCACCGGACCCATCGTGAATCGAACATCCCGCTCGGGATCGATGTTGTTCAGCACCGCCCACCAGGTTTCGGTGATGTTCTGCACATCGATC
>JBBQRH010000050.1:0-30151 GCA_038215035.1 Gemmatimonadales bacterium
GCGCCCGGATTGGAACCACCAGCACCACCGAGGAACACGTTGCCCGTAGTGAGCGGCGCCGGATTCAGCGGCAGAAAGACTGGACCCTGATTGCTGCACGACCCGGCAGCCAGCGCCGGCGTGTTGGTCAGAATCGCACCGACGTTACATACAGCCTGACCGACGTTGTCGTCGGAGGCATTGTTCCAGTACGCCCCAGCACTGCTGTTGTTGGGGGCACCGATCGCCTGCCACGTCTGCGCGCTGAGCGGTGAAACCACCGCTACAGTCGCCAAGGCGGCAACGAAAGAAATACGACGCATCTGATTCATCCTGTTAATGGATCTGGTCTGTACAAGCGTGGACGGCTAATCCAAGTGCAGGGGTCGTGCCGCGAACTCCGGCGTGCCGCGCTCCTGCCACACTCAGACGAAGCCATTATACGACAACGACTTAGTGATCGTCAACCCAGCTCTGGTCGAGCTCGCCGACCAGATTCAGGTGTGTAGCGGCACGACAATCGTGGTGCCAATGCAACAGATCGACACACCACCGAGCCCGACTGTGGTACGAATACAGCGCCCTCGACAGGAAAGTCGAGGGCGCTGTATTCGTGACAACGCGAGTGCGTTTCACCTCAGGCGCGGATCGGCGCCAGCCAGCGCGCCATCTCCCCCGCCGCCATCCCCTTCCGAGACGCCAGATCCGCCACCTGATCCTCACCGATCATCCCCGTGCCGAAGTACCGCGCCTCGGGACGCCAGAAGTACCACCCCGAGACACTCGCCGTCGGCAGCATCGCGCAGCTCTCGGTCAGGGTGATGCCAGCCAGCGCTGGCACGTCCAGTAAACGGAAGAGCGTCCGCTTCTCGGTGTGGTCAGGGCACGCCGGGTAGCCAGGGGCCGGCCGGATTCCCTGGTACGCCTCACTGATCAGCGACTGGTTGTCCAGCGACTCGCCGGACGCATACCCCCAGTGATCACGCCGCACCGTCTCATGCAGGCGCTCGGCCAGCGCCTCGGCCAACCGGTCGGCCAGCGCCTTCAACAGAATCGAGTTGTAGTCGTCATGCGCCGCCTCGAATGCCGCCACCCGCGCATCGATGCCGTGCCCGGTGGTCACCGCGAACCCACCGACCCAATCGGGAACGCCACTCTCCACCGGTGCCACGAAGTCGGCCAGCGCCATGTTCGGGAGACCGTCACCCTTGGCCATTTGCTGCCGGATGGTGTGGATGGTGGCCGTGCGATCGGCGCCGCGCAGCGCCTCGGACGACCAAACGGCGATGTCATCGCCAACGGCATTGGCGGGAAAGAGCCCGATCACCGCCCGAGCCGTGAGCCACCGCTCTGCGACCAGCGTCGTCAGCATCGCCTGCGCATCGGCCCACAGACTCCGCGCGGTTTCGCCGACGACGGGATCCTGCAGGATGTCCGGATAGTGGCCGGCCAGCTCCCACGTCTGGAAGAAGGGCGTCCAGTCGATACGCGGCACGAGGTCCTCGAGCGGCCAGCTGTCGAACACCGTCACGCCCGGGCGATTCGGCACCGGCGGCGGCGATGCACTCCAGTCGACCACCATCCGATTCGCTCGCGCCTCGGTCAGCGTGACGAGGCGCGTGGCCTTGCCGGAATTCGCGCGATGCACCCGAATGGCGTCGTACTCGGCCTTCACGCCGGCCACGAACCCGTCCCGGCCGTCATCGCTCAACAGGGCACTCGCGACACCAACGGCGCGACTGGCATCCTGCACATGTACCACCGGACCCGAATACTGCGTCTCGATTTTCACCGCCGTGTGCGCGCGACTGGTGGTTGCACCGCCGATCAGCAATGGAATCGTGAACCCTTCGCGCTCCATCTCGCCCGCCAGGAACGCCATCTCCTCGAGCGAGGGGGTGATCAATCCACTCAAGCCGATGATGTCGACATTCTCGCGACGCGCGGTCTCGAGGATCCTGGCGCATGACACCATCACGCCAAGGTCGATCACATCGTAGTTGTTGCACTGGAGCACGACGCCCACGATGTTCTTGCCGATGTCGTGCACATCACCCTTCACCGTCGCCATCAGGATCTTGCCCTTGTTCTTCTGCTCTTCCGCGGGCTGGAGCAGCTTTTCGGCTTCGATGTAAGGAATCAGGTGTGCGACGGCGCGCTTCATGACACGCGCACTCTTGACCACCTGCGGCAGGAACATCTTGCCCGCGCCGAACAGATCGCCCACCACGTTCATCCCGTCCATCAGTGGACCTTCGATGACGTGGATCGGCCGCTCGACGGTGAGGCGCGCCTCTTCCGTATCCTCCACGATGAAGTCGGCGATGCCGTGCACCAGCGCGTGCGCCAGACGCTCGCGTACCGGCAGTTCACGCCACGCCAACGAGTTGTTCGCCACCGCCGCCGTGCCCTTCACATCGGCCGCCACTTCGAGCAGCCGCTCGGTGGCGTCAGGGCGGCGATTGAGCACCAGATCTTCGACGCGTTCGAGCAATTCCGGCGGAATGTCGGAGTACAGCGTGAGCGCACCCGCGTTCACGATACCCATGTCCATGCCCGCGTTCACCGCGTGATAGAGGAACACGGCGTGGATCGCTTCGCGGACGGGGTTGTTGCCGCGGAACGCAAAACTGACGTTGCTCACGCCGCCGCTGATGCGGGCGTGGGGTAGCGTGGCCTTGATCTCGCGCGTGGCCTCGATGAAATCCACCGCGTAGTTCGAGTGCTCCTCGATCCCGGTGCCGATGGCGAAGATGTTCGGGTCGAAGATGATGTCTTCAGGCGGGAAACCGATACGCTCGGTGAGCAAACGGTAGGCCCGCGTACAGATCGCAATCTTGCGCTCCTTCGTGTCGGCCTGCCCCTGCTCGTCGAATGCCATCACGATCACCGCCGCGCCGTACTGGCGTACCAACGTCGCCTGCCGGATGAACTCGGCCTCCCCTTCCTTGAGGGAGATCGAGTTCACGATCGCCTTGCCCTGCACCTGCTGTAGGCCCGCCTCGATCACGCTCCACTTGGAGCTGTCGATCATGAGCGGGACCTTGCTGATCGATGGTTCGCTGGCCACCAGCCGTAGATAGGTGGTCATCGCCGCGACGGCATCCAGCATACCTTCGTCCATGTTCACGTCGATCACCTGCGCTCCGCTCTCGACCTGCTGCCGAGCCACTTCCAGCGCCGCCTCGTAGTCGCCGGCAAGAATCAGTTTCGAGAACTTCGCCGATCCGGTGACGTTGGTGCGCTCGCCGACATTGACGAAGTTGGTTTTCTCTCGAATGACGACTGGCTCGAGCCCACTGAGGCGCAACGCCGGCACCAGCGTTGGCACGACCCGTGGCGCCACATCCTTCACCGCCGCCGCAATGGCCCGGATGTGCGCGGGGGTGCTGCCGCAGCAGCCGCCAACGATGTTCACGTAGCCTGTGCGCGCCCATTCGCCGATGATCCTGGCCATGTCGTCCGGCGATTCATCGTATCCGCCGAAGGCATTCGGCAGCCCGGCGTTCGGGTGCGCCGAGACATGAACATCAGCCACGCGAGAGAGCTCCTGGACGTACGCGCGAAGCTCCTTTGGACCGAGCGCGCAATTGAGACCGATGCTGAGCGGATTGGAGTGCATCACACTCACCCAGAACGCCTCGGTCACCTGTCCGCTCAGCGTGCGACCGCTGGCATCGGTAATGGTGCCACTGATCATGACGGGCACGCGTTCGTGCGTGCTGGCGAACACCTGCTCGATGGCGAACAGCGCCGCCTTGGCGTTCAGCGTATCGAAGATCGTTTCGACCAGCAGGATGTCGGCGCCACCGTCCAGCAGACCACGGGTCGCCTCGGCGTACGCCGTAACCAGCTCCTCGTACGTCACGTTACGCGCCGCCGGATCGTTCACTTCCGGCGACAGCGATGCGGTGCGGTTGGTGGGCCCCAGCACACCGGACACGTACCGCGGACGCGACGGGTCGCGCACTTCAAAGCTGTCGGCCACCTGCCGTGCCAGGCGTGCTCCCTCGACATTCAATTCGTACGCCAGCGACTCCATCCCGTAGTCGGCCATCGCGATCGACGTCGAGTTGAACGTGTTCGTCTCGAGAATGTCCGCGCCAGCATGCAGATAGGCGGCGTGAATCGCGCCGATCAGCTCGGGTCGTGTAATGGTCAGCAGATCGTTGTTCCCGCGCAAATCGCGGTGCCAGTCTGCAAACCGCGCTCCGCGGTACGCCGCTTCATCGAGTCGCTCGCGCTGGATCATGGTGCCCATCGCACCATCGAGCAGCAGAATTCGAGTTGGCAACAGCGACTGCAACAGCTCAAGCCGCTGCCCGCGCGTGAGCACCGGTGTGACGGCCCGGATATCGCCGAGGGAGAATGGCGGAAGCGGCTCGAGTGCCCATTCCGCGTGTTGATCGTGATCGTGCGAATGCGCGCCGGTTTTCATACAATGGCCTGTGCGGGTTCACGCGTGGCGCGAAGTCCGAGGATGTGACAGATGGCATACGCCAGATCGGCGCGGTTGAGCGTGTAGAAGTGGAAGTCCTCCACTCCCTCGTCGGCGAGCTTGGTGCATTGTTCCGCAGCCAGCGTTGCGGCAACCAGTTTGCGAGTGTCGGCGTCATCCTCGAGCCCGTCGAAATGCCGCGCCATCGAGTCTGGCACCGAGGCCCCTGCCATTGCCGAAAATTTCCGCGTCTGGCCGAAGTTGGTCACCGGCATGATGCCTGGTACGATCGGAACCGTGATCCCCGCCGCCCGCGCGCGGTCACGATAGCGCAGATAGATCGCGTTGTCGAAGAAGAACTGCGTAATCGCCCGCGTGGCGCCGGCGTCGATCTTCCGCTTCAGATTGTCGATCTCGGCGTCCATCGACCCCGCGGTGGGATGCGTTTCCGGATAAGCACTGACGCTCAACTCGAAGTCGAATTCGCGGCGCAGCCCCGCCACGAGATCCGAGGCGTACGCAAAGCCGCCCGGGTGTGGCTCGTAGCTGGTACCGATGCCGGTGACCGGATCACCGCGCAGTGCCACCAGATGCCGGACGCCCGTGTTCCAGTATTCGCGCGCCACCTCGAGAATCTCCTCGCGCGTGGCCGACACACAGGTCAGGTGAGCCGCCGGACGCAGGGCCGTTTCGGTCAGGATGCGTCGTACGGTGGCATGGGTGCGTTCGCGGGTCGAGCCACCGGCGCCATACGTGACCGAGACGAAGCGTGGCGAGAGCGGCGCGAGTCGTTCCACGGCGCGCCACAGTTGCGCTTCCATCTCCTCGGTCTTTGGCGGGAAGAACTCGAACGAGACACCGAACCGGTTCGCGCTGGGGCGATTGAGAATCGAGGGGCTCATGTGGCTGCCGTGGCGTGAGGTAGTGAACAGTCCCAGATGACGACGGTGAGTGGCGCGCCGCGGAGTCGTGTCGCTTCACGAGAGTGCAGCCCCGCCGCTACGCACCAGTGCGCGACATCTTCGGTGGCGAACCCGAGGCGTCGATGCGCGTGTTGTGCCCGCAGTGACTCCTCGGCGTGCGGCGCAAAATCGACGAGCAGCAGGCGACCGCCGGGCCGCAGCACCCGCGCGACCTCTCGCATCACGGCAACGGGATCGTCGGCGAAGTGCAGCACCTGGTGGAGAACGACGAGGTCCATGCTGCGCGGCGTCAACGCCAGTCGGTACATGTCACCGTGCCGGAGTTGTACATGGCGGAACTCGGGCGAGACCAGCGCAGCACGGGCGTAGGCGAGCATTTCGTGCGATCGATCGATGCCGACCGCCCGGGTCGCCCGCGGTGCCAGCAGCGTCAGGATGCGCCCGGTGCCAGTACCGATGTCGAGCAGATCGCCAACCGGCTGGTCGCCGAGGAGTGCCAGCAGTGCCTGTTCGACCTGCTCTTCCGGCACGTGCAATGAGCGGATGTCGTTCCACTCGTGGGCATGCGCCTCGAAATAGTCGTCGGCTGCTTCCTGTCGCCCACGCTGTACCGCCTCGAGGCGCGTCCGGTCGTCGGCCAGCGTAGCGTCATCGGTGCCGAGCAGCTCGATGAACGTGCTGGCGATCCGGTTGTCGGCGAGGCGGTAGAAGACCCAGCTGCCCTCCGGGACCCGATCCAGCAGTCCGGCTTCACACAGCAGCCGGAGGTGCCGAGAGACTCTGGGCTGACTCTGGCCAACGACCTGCGTGATTTCGGTGACCGTGAGCTCGCACTGGGCAAGGATTCCCAGCAACCGCAGCCGGGTGGGCTCTGCGGCTGCCCGTAGCGCGTCCAGTAGCGCCCGGTAGGACGCGGGCGCTGCGTCGACGTCGTAGTCGGAGCTTCGAGGTACTGGAGCGGCCATGAGTCAATCATATAAAGCTATGCTTATATGTCAACGGCCCTTTCCCGCCGGCCGGCCGTTCGAGCGGCCAGTCACAGGCTCCGGCCTGCTTCTGGAGGTGGTGTGCGATCTTTCAGGGGTCCCGCATCACCCTACCGACCTGCAGACCACACGGACTCCAAAGAACATGTCTCAGCCCGACACCACCGCGGCGCGTCCTGCACTGACCCTGCTCTCCGAAGACGAGTCACTCTTTCGCGACGCCGTCGCAGCCTTTGCCGCCGAGGATGTGGCGCCGAGGGTGCGGGCGATGGAGGCCGCGGGAAAGATCGACCCGGCGATCATCGCGAAGTACTTCGAGATGGGGCTGATGGGCATCGAGTTGCCGGAGTCGGCTGGCGGTGCCGGCGGTTCGGCGATGATGATCGCACTCGCGGTGGAGGAGATCAGCAAGGTCGACCCGGCGTCGGCGATCATGGTCGATGTGCAGAACACGCTGGTCAACTATCCGATCCATGCGTACGGCAACGCTGATCAGCACGCACGGTATCTGACGCGCCTGACCAGCGACACCATCGGCGCCTACGCGCTGAGCGAGGCCTCATCAGGCTCGGACGCCTTTGCGCTGCAGACGAAGGCGGAGAAGACGGCGACGGGCTGGAAGCTCACCGGCCAGAAACTGTGGATCACGAATGGCGCCGAAGCCGAAATCTTCGTGGTGTTTGCGAACACCGATTTCGCGAAGGGATATCGCGGGATTACGGCGTTCATCGTCGAGAAGTCGTTCGTGGGATTCTCGGTCGGCAAGAAGGAAGACAAGCTGGGCATCCGTGCCTCGAGCACCTGCGAACTGATCCTCGACGGCGTGGAAGTGCCCGATGCCAACGTGCTCGGCCCGGTGGGTCAGGGCTACAAGATCGCGATTGATACACTCAACGGCGGGCGCATCGGCATTGGCGCACAGATGATCGGCGTGGCGGCGGGCGCGCTCCAGGCGGCATGTGACTACCTCAAGCAGCGCATGCAGTTCGGCAAGCCACTGAGTGAATTCCAGGGCATTCAATTTCAGGTGGCGCAGGCTGCCACCGAACTGGAGGCGGCGCGATTGATGGTGTACAACGCCGCGCGGCTGAAGGACGCCGGCCACGACATTCAGCGTGAGGGTGCAATGGCCAAGCTGTATTCGAGCCAGGTGGCCGAACGTGTGACGAGTGTGTCGCTGGAACTGTTCGGCGGCTACGGCTACGTGAAGGACTACCCGGTGGAGAAGTTTTATCGCGATGCGAAGATCGGCGCGATCTACGAGGGCACGTCGAACATGCAACTGCAGACCATCGCAAAGATCGTCCTCAAGTAACGGAGCAACGAATGCGTACGATCTGGCAGGATGTGGCGAGTGGATTGGAAAGGAAGTTCAGTGCACTGTATCGGAGCGCATGCGCGCTGCTGTTCGCGGCGACGGCAGCGGGTGCACAAGGCACGCCGACAAAAACACTTCCGCCCGATCGGCAGATCTGCGACATGTCGATGCGCATCATCGCGATGCGACTCGTCGATGCAGCTGGCGCGCCGGTTTCAGGCGCTTCCATCACGGTGCGCCGCGTCCGGACCCGCACGATGCTCGAGAATACGGAAGCGATGGGCGGCCAGGGTGACTACAAGGTGCTCGAGGATGGCGACCTGAAGGATCTCCGGCGCGGCGGTGAGCCTTTTGACGTGACGTTTGCCAAGGATGGCCGCACGCGACGCGTACGACTGCGCATCGGGATGGACGCCAGTGGGTGCCATGTGGTACTGAAGTCTGGCCCGGTGCGCGTGGTGCTGTAGTCGTCGACCATCGCGAGTCTGGCGGGCGGACGAGCGACGCAGTTGCAACGAAGCGGGGCCGGCGAATCGGAAGATTGCCGGCCCCGCTCTTCCATTTGCGCGTTGCTTTCAGTACCGCGACATCCTGCCGACCGTCAGCCGGCCGGCAGGATGTGTGTGGATCAGGCGCGTGCGTTGCGGCGGCGTGCCAGCCCGATCAGGCCGACGAGGCCCGTCGCCATGAGCGCGTACGTGGACGGCTCCGGCACGACGTTGTTCATGACGAAGTTGAAATTCTCGACGCAGCGAGCGTTCGGCGCATAGTTCGCGACGCAGGTGTAGCCGAAGTAGCTGCCGTAGAGGCCACCGACCGAGTTGGTGGTAGTGCCCCACGAGCCGACGCCCAGCACTTCCCACGTGTCGGTGAATCCGGCGCTGCCTGAGTCGCCGGGGCCGATGGACGATTCGCGATCGACGCCTGAACCGCAGAAGCCGAGGCTCGTGCCACCCGGTGCTCGCGGCCCACAGATGAAGTTGTTCGGGATACTTTCGCCGATGCGGTCGAAATCTGCGACCAGAATTCCGGCGAAGGCCGCCGGATTGGGATTGGCGGAGGTGGCGAAGCTGCCGGCATCATTCCGCGTGGTCTCGAAGACGTTGCGGCCGGCGCGGAGCACGTTCACGGCGCCGAACTGGTTGTTGGCCGTGTTGTTGATCGACCCGGTGACGCCGGTGCCGGTGCGGCCAAAGCCCGCCATCGTGAACTCGACCAGCGGGTTCCCCTGAAACAGGGTGTACCGACGCGCCGACGCAGGGGCATCGGCCGAGAGGGTCAGCAACGCGACATCCTGCTCCTCCACCACGGCGCCGCTGTAGTTCTGCTGGACGCGGAAGCCGGTGCCGTTCACTTCCGTGAAGGTGCCGTCGGCATTGCGGAATCGTGCCGTGAAGCTGGCGTGGGAAATGGTATTGGAGTTGGTCGAGACGCAGTGGCCGGCCGTGAGGATGTTGCGATTGTTCAGCAGCGAACCCGTACAGGCGCTGGTGACTGCGCCGGCGGCGTTTCGGAACCAGATGTTGACGATGCCTGAATAGTTGTTGTCGGTCGACGGCGGCAGGTACAGCGGGTTGTTGATACCGATGCCGGCACCCACCAGCGAATCACCCACGACGACTACACTTTCGACCGTCACGTTCGAGTGGTCCGAGGCGTACGTCGCCTGTGCGGACGCCGTCGTCGCCGTCGTGATGCTGATAGCGGCCAGCGTGATCAGACTTTTTCTCATGCGCTTCTCCTTCGGGTTAGGGGAACGATGCGGCTGCCGGCGGGGCAACGGTACCGGGGAGCCAGGTCCCCCCGTGCACCAAGCATCAAGGCCGTTCGTGGAAATTCGTGTTCCAGAGATGAGCGGCCGACGAATCCGAAGATCCGTCGGCCGCTGTCACTGTTGATCAACTACGGTCCGCTTACGCTTCAGTCAGCACGACACGGACGCTTGTTGGTCCGTATCGTGAGGGGCCAAAATCAGGCGCGAGCGTTCCGGCGGCGTGCCAGCCCGATCAGCCCGACCAGGCCCGTTGCCATGAGCGCGTACGTGGACGGCTCCGGCACCACCTGTGCCATCACGAAGTTGTAGTTCGCCAGGCAGCGGGTGTTCGCGGCGAAGTTGGCGACGCAGGCGTAGCCGAAGTCAGTCTGGTACTGGCTCAGGCTGACGCCGTCCACCGAACTGCCCCACGACGCAACGCCCAGGACCTGCCAGGTGCTGCTGAACGCCGCACCACCGGAATCGCCACGACCGACGGCGCCTTCGAGCAATGCCCGGCCGTTGTCACAGAAACCAAGACCGCCACACATGAATGATCCCGCCGCACCGCCCATCGGATCGAAATCAGACAGCAGGATGCCACCGTAGGTGGCTGCACCCGCGCCGCTGGCGATCGTGGCGAACGACTGGTCATCGCGACCGGTCGACTCGAAACGGTTCTGGGCTGCGCGCAGCGTGTTCACGGCATTGAACTGACCGCTGGACGAGTTGTCGCCGGTGAGACCGGTGCCAATACGACCATAGCCCGCCAAGGTGTAATCAACGAGAGGGTTGCCGGCGAACAGCGTGTACGTGCGGGCGGTTGCCGGTGCATCGGCGCTCAGCGTCAGTACGGCCACGTCCTGCTCTTCGAGCACGGCACCGCTGTAGTTCTGCTGCACGGCGAAACCAGTGCCGTTCACTTCAGTGAACGTGCCATCAGCGTTGCGGAAGCGCGCGGTGAAACTCGAGTGCACCACCGTGTTCGTCGAGGTCGAGACGCAGTGACCTGCCGTCAGGATCTTGCGGGTGCTGAGCAACGAGCCGGTACAGGCACTCGTGACCGCGCCGGCGGCGTTGCGGAACCAGAGGTTCACGACGCCGGAGTAGTTGTTGTCCGTGGCCGGTGGCAAATACAGCGGGTTGGTGATGCCGCCGCCAACACCGGCGTCCTGCACCACGACGGAATTGCGCGCGTCGCCGGTGTAGGTCGCGAATGTGGCCTGAGCGGCGAGCACCGGCGCGAAGCCGGCGATGGCCAGTGCCGCAAGACTGAGACGCATGGAGGGACCTCTGGGGGTGAATGCGTGGGATGCGATGCTGCTGCCATCGAGCCAGCGGTGCCGCGAGGCCATCTCCTCGTTCGCACCCGACATCGTAGTCCAAGTTGCAGGCAAATCGTGTTCCCGTAACCCCAGACGGCATGAGCGGGGTGATCCATTGCATGATCCGGAACGCTGCCGCTCGGTTCGCTGGCCAATTGCCGATTGTAAACTGTTCCACCACATCATCTTACGAATTCTGCGCGGCGTGCCGACAAAAGATACGAATGTCGTCCAATTCGTGAGGTAGGGGCTCCCGGGCGAAGCTCTGGTCGTGGCGCACGTCCAACACAAGCGATGCACCGAGCTCTACAATAAGACCATGCCAAAACCCAGCCGGTGTCCGGCGACCAGGACGCCAATGCAGCCAGATCGCCGATTCGCGTGCCTGGAGCGACTGCCCGCGCTCGATCGCAGGGGAACACCCCCGTACCGCAACAGGGTAGGTGACCGTGCTACCCTACAGCACTCCCCCGTCCGGCCGGCCGACGCCGTCTCACCCAGACCGACCCCTCCGTGCCCGTCCCCGCACTGCCCCCGCTCCCGCCGCGATCGGCGACCGAAATCGTCGACGGCGCAGTGCAACTCATTCGTCCGCAATTCGGCTACTTCCTCCGCATCGCGGCGATCGGTGCGATCCCGGGGCTGATTCAGTCGGTCATCACGTTGATCGTCTTTCCGACGACACCAACAGACCCCGTCGCGCTGCTGCGGCAACAGGGCTCGCTTTTCCCGCTCACCATCCTGACGTACGCATTTGCCACCGTACAGTCGGGCGCGATCATCGCCGGCGCGCTGGCACTGCTCCGCGGTGAGCCGCTGCCGACGGTCTGGAACGCCTTTTCGTCGGCATTCCGACGGATCTTCGCGCTCCTCGGCTCCAACATCCTCTTGCTGCTGGTGCTGATCATCGTTGCGCTTCCGGTGATTGCCGTGGCCGCATTCCTGGCCGCGTCAGGTGGAAACACTCTTGCGACGCTGGGCACTTCGGGTACGGCCGCCGCGATCGGCGCCGTGCTGGCGGCGATCGTGGTGCTCTTCTGCATCGTGTTCGTGTTCCTGACGGTCTTCGCACGATCGGCAATCATGACGTCGCTCATCATCGCCGAAGAGGTTGGACCAGTCGAGGCACTGAAGCGCTCCCAGGCACTTTCGAGCGGTAGCTACCTGTTGCTGGCAAAGACGTATGGACTGGTGCTGGTGATTGTCGGGGTCGTGTACCTGGTGCTGGCCGGCCTGCTGGCAGCGTTCCAGGATCAGCAGCAGATGGTGGCAGCGCTGATGAGCGTGATCATGATTCCCGTGATTCCAATCGTGGGAAGCATCATGTTACTGACCTACGCCGACCTGCGAGTGCGGCGCGAAGGCGCTGATCTGGACGCAGCTTTGGATGCGCTGGGCACACCGAATTCGCTCACCACCGGCTGAGAACGCGTGTTGCTCCAGGCACCAATTCCAGCGGCGGCGGTGCGCGACACGATCTCGCGCATCGTGCTCGAGCGGGGGTATCGCCAGAATCTCACCACCACCTTGTTCTCTCGCTTCTGGGACTGGTTCACGCGGCTGCTGAACGACCTGTTCACGCAGGCCAGCGGCAGTCGAGGTACCTACCTGATCTCGCTCTCGCTGATCGCCATCGCCATTGCCGCCAGCATCATCCGAACGATCATGGTCGCGAGGGCCCGTCGCGAAGCCGCCAGCCGGCGTGAAGTGCAGATCACGGCGAACGAACGACTCGCGCAGGCGCGTGGCCTCGCCGCCCAGGGGGCCTTCGTTGAGGCCGCACACCTGTTGCACGCCGCCGTCGTCACCCGACTGGTCGAGCAGAAGCGGGTACGGCGGCATCCGTCAAAGACCGTTGGCGACTACGGCCGGGAGCTGCGCGCCACCGGCGACGGACTGTCGCTGCCATACCAGTCGTTCGCGCGAGTGTACGATGTGGTCGCCTATGGTGATGGCCTCTGTGATTCGACGCGATACACGCACCTCGAGACGCTGGCCGCGCCAATGCTCCAGTCATCGGCTGTGGCGCAGCCGGCCCAGGCGGCCTGATGGCCGACACCCCGCTCCCCACGGCCGCCATTGAACTCGACGACAGTGTTGCACGGCGGCGGGCGCGGCGCGCCACACTGATCACGGTCGGGATTCTGCTTGCGCTCGTGGTTCTGGTGGTGCTGTTGACGCCCGTGACCGACAACGCGACGGAAACGCGACTGACGACGCTGAAGTACGGACCGGGGAACGCTCGTCTGGCGTCGGACCTCGCGCGCCGGCTGGGGTGGGAGGTACGCACGACGGGTCTGCCACTCAGCGCGCCCCTCGACACATCGGTGATCTACGCCGTCTTTGGCGGACCAACGGCAATGCAGCCCGCCGAACGCGACGCACTGCTCGGTGCCGTCCGCCGCGGAGCGGGATTGCTGGTTGCACCCTCAGGAACCGAACCGTTCCGCTTGCTGACGGTGCTCGGGTTGCGACAGGGAGAGCCGGGACTGGTGACGGCGACCCCACTTGGCACGTGCCCAACGGAGACGGACGCCTTCTCGACGCTGCGCGTGCGTCCACAGATGCTCACGTTCCTCACCACCCGCGATACGACCGACGATGGGCCCCCAGCTGCGCCGTATCCGACGGGCGCAATCACGCTCCTCTCGAGTGATGTGCCTGAACGTCGACCGGTCGTCGGTGTTGCGGAACCGCGGAGTGGCGGAGCCGGGGACTCTCTGACGGCCAAGACGCCACGCGCCGACTTTCCGCGCGACACGAGCCGCTTGCCGCAGTTCGAGCCAACCGTGGTTGCGTTCCCGCTGGACAAGGGGCGCGTCGTTGCGCTCGCCGATCCGGATCTCCTGCGCACCGACCAGATGCGCAACTGTACACAAGGCTCGGCGCTGACGGTGATTCGCGCGTTGGAGTATCTGTCGAAAGGGCGGACACGCACGATTGTGTTCGCCGAGTACTACCAGGGGCTGCGCACCGACGGCCCGGGCGTGGTGCTCGGCGAATGGCTGATGGGCACGGGTCCCGGCCGAATGATGCTCACGCTGATGGGCGCGGGCGTGCTCCTGTTGCTGGCGAGCGGCCGTCGCACGCTCGCACCCGTGTATCACCCGCGAGAGGAGCGGCGTTCTGCGCTCGAACACGTGGACGCGCTGGCCACGGCGTGGCAAGCGGTGCGTGGCACACGCACGGTGGCGCGGATGCTCGCACGAGGAATTCGTCGTCGGCATGCGGCGGGACGCTGGCGCACACTCGATGACACGGCGTTCCTGGCGGCATTGGCCGAGCGACATCCGACCATCGCCGACGACGCGGCGCGGCTGGCGCGGGCGATCGAGTCACCTGCTGCGCCGTCTGACCTGCCTGCGCTGCGTGCGTCTGCAGCACACATTGATGCGGAGTGCCTCACTCCGTGACCGACACTTCCAACGCTCATGACCACGCCTGAACACTCGTTTTCCCCGGCCGACGCCGTCGACGCCCTGCGCACCGCGATTCGCCGCCGCATCATGGGTCAGGATCTGGCGATCGACGAGCTCCTGGCCGCGCTGCTGGCGCGTGGTCATGTACTCCTCGAAGGCGTGCCGGGCGTCGCCAAGACACTGCTGGTGCGGGTGGTGGCCAGTGCCTGCGGCGTACGCTTCGGACGAATTCAGTTCACGCCGGATCTGATGCCAGCCGACATCACCGGGACCTCGGTGCTGCGCGGTGGTGACGGACGATTCGAGTTTCGACCAGGTCCGCTCTTCGCCGACATCCTGCTCGCTGACGAAATCAACCGGGCACCGGCCAAGACACAGGCCGCGCTGCTCGAAGCGATGCAGGAGAAGCAGGTGACCGTCGACGGCACGCGGCACGATCTCGGACAGCGATTCACGGTGGTGGCCACACAGAACCCGGTGGAGTTCGAGGGCACCTACCCGCTCCCCGAGGCGCAACTCGATCGCTTTCTGGTGAAGGTGCGCGTGGGGTATCCTGCCGCCGCTGACGAACTGGCGATGCTGCAGGCGCACGCGCGCGGTGATGATCCCGAGCGCGCCATGTCGTCCGACGGTGTCGCCATCAGTGCCGAGCAACTCGATGCGCTACGCGCCGCGACGGATGCGGTCTCGATCGCTCCAGAGGTCATGTCGTACATCGCGGCGGTGGTGCGCGCGACGCGTGAGGATCCGGCGCTGGCCCTCGGTGCCTCACCGCGTGCGTCGGTGGCATTGCTTCGTGTCTCACGCGCGGCAGCGATGCTGGCGGGTCGGGATTTCGTGACGCCCGATGACGTGAAGGGATTTGCACCTGCCGCGTTGCGCCATCGCCTGATTCTGAGCCCGGAACTGGACGTGGAGGGACGCACCACCGATGACGTCCTGGCTGCCGTTCTGCTGCGCGTGCCGGCACCGGTTTGAGCGCGTGATCCGACGCGTTCTCACCTTCGTCACACAATTCGTTCCAACCCGGAAGCTCGCGCTCTGGCTCGCTTGTGCGTCCCTGGTGTGGCTGATTCCCGTTCCGGCGCCGTGGTCGCCGATACTGAGCGCATCGATCGTGATCGCCGTCTTCGCCGCCGGGCTCTGGGATGCCGTGCAGTTACCGACGGCCGATGCCATCCACGTGGAGCGGAGCGCGCCAGCGCAGCTTGGCTCCGGAGACGACGGCCTGATGACGTACACCATCAGTACAACCTGGCCACGCGATGTGCGAGCGGCATTTGCCGAACGAGTGCCCGCGTCACTTGGCGGGAATGGGGTGCGCACCACACCAATCTCGGTCGCCGCTCTGGCGCGCACGCAGATCACGACGCCGATTCGCGGCGTACGGCGTGGCCCGGCATCCCTTGGCGCCGTGGCGCTGCGGGTCCATGGCCCGCTCGGATTGATCGATGTCGTGCGCGATGTCGCGCTGGAGCATCAGGTGGATGTGGTGCCGTCGCTGTCGCAGGTGCGCAAGTTCCGCCTGCTGGCGGTGCAGCGCAGACTGCGCGACGCTGGTGTCCGTCAGGTTCGTCGCCGTGGCGGTGGCATGAGCTTCGATGCATTGCGCGAGTACGTGCCTGGCGACGATCCACGTCACATCGATTGGAAGGCGAGCGGCCGGCGTGGCACAGCGCAGGTGCGGCAGTACACCGTGGAACAAGGCCAGACCGTGATTCTGGCGCTCGATTCCGGCCGGCTGATGACGCAGATGGCAGGTGACCGCTCCCGATTCGAGTACGCGATCAATTCGTGCCTGGTGCTGGCCGACGTCGCGCTGCAAGGCCGCGACAAGATCGGACTGCTGGTATTTGATGATCAGATCCGCGGGTGGGTGCCACCGTCGAGCGGCACGGCAGCGATCCGCGCGATTCGGAGCACCCTGGCGGGGTGCGACGCACGACTGGTCGAGCCGGACTATGCCCTCGCCTTCCGGACCCTGGCGCAGCGGCAACGGTCGCGGGCGCTGGTCATCTGCCTCAGTGATGTGATCGATGTGCGCGCCAGCCGCGCCGTCGTCACCCAGACCCGACACGCCGCACTGCGCCATATCGCCGTGTTTCTCGCGCTGCGCAATGATTCGCTGGTTGCTGCGGCGCAGCCGGCAGCGCAAGGCGATGAGCGCGACGCGTGGCGGGGTGCGGCCGCGGAATCACTGCTCGACGCGCGCGCCGAGGCGCTGCTGCGAATGAAACGGGCCGGCGTCCAGGTGCTGGATGTACCGCCGCAGGCCATGAGTGCGGCACTCGTGAATCGCTACCTCTCGATCAAGGCGCGGGGAGAGTTGTAGCCTCGCTGGCCGCGCGCGCGCGGCCGAGCGACAGGTACCATACCATCCCGATCGCGGTGATCACCGCGGTGGCATACTTCGCACTGTCGGGGAGTTTGGAGGGCGAGATATTCCCCTCGATGATGCCGGCCAGAATGAGGAAGATGACGACGCAGGCCACCAGGTGCAGCGATCGGGCGCCATTCAGGGCCAGCGCCTCGCGGCGTGTGCGATCGCCCGGAACCAGCATCGCCGTTGCCAGCAGCAGTCCGGCGGCACCGGCGAGGCAGATCGCGCTCAGCTCGAGCACGCCGTGGGCTGCGACGAATCCAAGAATCTGACCGCCGATCCCCTTCGTGATGTACAGGCCGACACCCGCGCCGAGCGCGGCGATCCCATTGAATACGAGCGCGTAGATGGTCAGCACGCCAGCGGTGATGCCGCCAGCGAATGCCACCAGCGACACGCGAATGTTGTTCGTCATCAGGAATGCGGACAACACCGACCCTTTCTCGTCTTCGCCGTTGGGAAGGTAGTCCGCGCCAGTGTTGCCGCGGCGCAGTCCATCTTCGGCCCGCTCGATCATGCCAGGCGGCAGCATCCGTTGCGCCAGCGACGGGGTGCGCACGATGGCCACGATCGTGCCGATCGCTGGAACGAACAGCAGCGCGGCAGCGACCGCCACATGTCGCCAGCTGCGCCGGACTTCGCGCGGAATGTCGAACGCCAGAAATCGGCCGACGCGCTCGAGGCCCTGTGATGGCCGCCGATAGAGCAGGTTGTGGCCAGCCGAGACCAAGCGGGAGAGGGTGAAGACGGCGTCGCCGCCGCGACCGCGATCGGCAGTTCGAAGCCGGGCCAGATCGGTGGCCACTTCGCGATAGGATTCGACGAAGGCCGTCACCTCATCTTCGCTCAGCGTGTCGAGTCCGCGTTTCCGTGTGAGCGTCAATTCGGTCGCGAACGCGTCCCAGCGCGGACGGCCCTCGGCCACCACCGCCCATTCTTCGCGACGAGTTCCGGTGGCACTGGTCGTCGGGCGGAGACTGCGCCGGGCGAGCAGTTCGCGTTGGTGCAGCATGCGGAGTGCCGCAACGGCATCGGTGCGGACGTCGATGCCGACGCGTGTCACCAGTGCGGCGGCGATGCGTGCCCGCGACACATCATCGAGCGTGACTTCGCGAGCCACGAAGCGATCGAGCAGTGCAAATCGGTCATCGTCGAGCGTCGCGACGACGACGACACCGTCATCCTCGGTCGGGCTGGCGACGGCGCGCGGGCGTTCGTGGCGCAGCAGGCGCTCACGCACCACGATCGTGCCTGCCACCAGGTCGCCAAGCCGCTGATTGCGCTGGTTGGCGATGATGCTGATCATGCCAACGAAATAACCGAACGGCAGGAAATCGACGAACCGGATCAGGTTGCGTGCGGCACTCGCGCCGAGATCCACTCCGCCGCCGCCATTGCGCACCACGCGGAGGCCGAGCAATCGCTTGCCGGGTGTCTGGCCATCCCAGACGGCCTCGAACACAACGAAGTAGCCCCACAGTATCAGGAACTGGCCGACGATCATGACGGCACTGATCCAGCTCCGATTGCCAACGTCCCGCAGGCCCGGCACCAGTCTGGGCAGCGACGCCCCCGCATACCAGAGTGTGCCGGTGAGCAGAAGCATCAGCAGCAAGTCAATCAGTGCCGCGGCGCCGCGCGTGCCGATGCCGGCCAGCGTGTACGAGACAATGACCTGTTCCGGTGTCTCGACGTCGAGCGTGGCGTCGAGCGCGGGGCGTGCGCGGGGAGCGGCAGCTGGCATGCCTTCAGTCTAGCGCCGCGTGCCGCGCGAACAATGTGGCGGACAACGACGCGGGGCGCCGACGATGCCCGTCGGCGCCCCGCGTTGCGTGCGTTGCCCGCGTTGGAACGCAGTGATCAATACTTACTTCTTGCCCTTCTTGGCGGCCTTCTTGGCGACCTTCTTGGTCACCTTCTTGGCGGCCTTCTTCGGCTTGGTGGCGGCCGTCTTGCCATTGACGAAGGCCTTCAGGCTGGCGCCAGCCTTGAACTTCGGGGCCTTGCTGGCGGCGATCTTCACTTTCTCGCCAGTCTGCGGATTGCGGCCCACACGTGCGTTGCGCTTGCCGACGCTGAACGTACCGAAGCCGGTGATACCGACCTTCTCACCCTTCTTCAGCGCCTTGGCGATGACGCCTTCGCTGGCGTCGAACAACTCCTTCAGGACGGCGTTCGCGTGCTTCTTCGACAGGCCGACGTTATCCACCAGCGCGTTCACGATAGCGATTCTGCTCATGATCCCTTCTCCCAGATGACTGTTGACACGTGATTCCGCGCCAGTGGCGCAACGGGAAACTGATAGCCACTCCTGATTTCTGCAAGCGGGGTAAGGGTTTTTCGGTGTACGGAGGGTTCCGAGCGTGAAATCGACGGGGGACGCGGTGTGCCGGAAACCCTTACAGACACTGGGCTGGGCCCGAAACACGAGAGCTGCGTCACACGCGGGCGGGCGGCACTCTCGGCGGACCCGCGGGTATCTTCGCCGGTGTGCATCCCTCGAGTCGCGAAACATCTCCAGTGTGCGCCACCGGTACCTGGCGCGCCGCACCATTCCTTATCCGGAGCACGACCAACATGCAGAAAATCCGCCGCTCGTCGAAGGCATCGTCGTTCCTGCTCGGCGCGCTGATCGCGAGCCCGCTCGCCGCGCAGGCGCCGGCGACTCCTCCGGCGCCACCGACGATCGAGGTCAGCGGCAGTGGCGAGGCGAAGGTGACCCCCGACCGCGCGCTGATCTACCTCGGTGTCCAGACCAAGGGACGCACGGCGGCGCTGGCCGGACAGGAGAACGCACGGCTGGCGACGGCGATTCTGGAAGCGGTCCGCACCGCTGGCATTCCGCGCGATCAGATCACCACGATGAACTACAGCGTCAACCCGTCGTACCGGTACTATCCGGATGGGCGCAAGCCGGAGTTGACCGGGTATGACGCCACCAACACCGTGCGGATCGAAGTACGGTCACTCGATCTGGTTGGCAAGGTGATCGACGCCTCGCTCGGCGCGGGCGCAAACACCATCAGTGGACTCTCGTACTATGCCTCGCAGCTGGATGCGACCAAGCGCGAGGCACTCGGGAGTGCCACGACCAATGCGCGCCTGAGTGCCGAGGTGATGGCCAAGGCCGCCGGCGGCACGCTGGGGCCGCTGGTGTCGCTGAGCAGCCAGATGATGGAGTCACCGCAGCCCGTCCCGATGATGGCGATGTCGATGCGCGGCAAGGCCGCCGATGAATCAACGCCGGTCGTTGCACCGACCGAACAGACGGTGACCGCATCGGTGGTGGGGCGCTGGCAGTTCATTGCGGGAGCACCGCGCTGACCCTCGGTCGGCCGACGGTTCAGCGCTGATCCCTCGCCACCTGCCGCTGCCTCCGGCTGGCACGCGCTGAGTCGTGGTACTCGGCTGGGTCACCGCTTGGGCGGTGACCCACCCTTACATTCGCGGCATGGCAACCACCTCCAGACCAGATCTGCGCCCCGTCGCCGCCCCAGCCTCCGGGCCCGACGAGAACGACTTCACGCCGTACATCACGGCGGATCGCGAGGTGACGGAGCTCACCGTTTCCGCGGTCATCATCGGTGCGCTACTTGGCCTGCTCTTCGCCGCCAGCAGCGTGTACCTGGCACTCAAGATCGGACTGACGGTCAGCGCATCGATCCCGATTGCCGTCCTTTCGATCACGATCTTCCGATCGATCAACAAGGCGCTCGGCGCGACGGGGCCGCAGATCCTGCGCAACAACATCGTGCAGACCACCGGCTCGGCTGGCGAGTCGATTGCGGCCGGTGTGGTCTTCACCCTGCCAGCGTTGCTGCTGCTGGGGTACGAGCTGCCGTGGACGCTGGTGGCGGCGGTGGCGCTGGTTGGCGGGCTGCTCGGCGTGCTGTTGATGATCCCGCTGCGCGAATCGCTGATCGTCAAGGAACACGCCACGCTCAAGTATCCCGAAGGCACCGCCTGCGCCGATGTGCTGATCGTGGGCGAGGAGCGCGGCGTCCAGGCGCGCACGGTGTTCATGGGCTTCGGCATCGGCGCGTTGTACAAGTTCCTGAATTCCGGCGCGAAGATGTGGGCCGAGGTGCCGAAGTGGACGTTCACCAAGGTGATGCCGAACGGCCGGACCGCGCTCTTTGGCGAGATGCAGGCGGAGATCAGCCCCGAGCTCGCGGGAGTCGGCTTCATCGTCGGGCCACGCATCGCCGGATATCTATTTGGCGGTGGCGTGCTGTCGTACTTCGTGCTGATCCCCGCGATCAAGCTCTTTGGCGACGGATTGACGACCCCGATCTTTCCGGCAACGATTCCGATCGCGGAGATGGGCGCTCGCGAAGTACGCGCCAACTATGTGTTCTACATCGGTGCCGGCGCAGTCACGGCGGCGGGGCTGATCAGCCTCGCTCGCTCGGTGCCGACCATCCTCGCCGCACTGCGCGCCGGCATGGGTGACCTGACCGGCTCAAAGGCGGGCACTGCGGTACTGCGAACGGCGCGCAGCCTGCCGATGAGTGTGGTGGTGGTCGGCGTTGTCGCGCTGGTGCTGATCACGGCGTTCGTTCCGCCCTTGGCGATCGGCATCACCGGCTCGGTGCTGGCGCTCTTCTTCGCCTTTCTGTTCGTCACCGTGGCCAGCCGCGTCACCGGGCAGATCGGCGCCTCGTCCAGTCCAATCAGTGGAATGACCGTGGCGACCGTGCTGCTGACCGCGCTGATCTTTCTGGCGGTCGGCTGGGTCGGTATCGAACATCGCGTGCTGGCGCTGAGCATCGGCGGCGTGGTCTGCATCGCCGCCGCCGTGGCGGGCGCCACGTCGCAGGACCTCAAGACGGGCTACCTGGTCGGTGCAACGCCGGCACGCCAGCAGATCGGCCTGCTGGTCGGCGTCACGACCTCGGCGCTCTGCGTGGGTCTGATCATTTCGTTTCTCAACACCGCGAAGACCACGCTGGTAAAGCGCGACTACCGCGACGCAAAGATCAGCGTCGTGGAGCCACTGCTGGCGGTGGTCGAACGCGGACGCATCACACAGCGAGTGGCGAGTACGGCGCAGACGGCAGAGGTGTACAAGGTCGGACGGATCTACACCGTGCAGGGGGACGTTCCAGTCGGTCGCTATCTCCTGGATCGTAACACGAATGAAATTCGATTCGCGATCGATCCGGGGATCGGTGGTCGCGAGACCGTGGACTATCTCGGCAACACGGTCACCAAGCTCGACTCGCCGAAGAGCCAGATCATGGCGCTGGTGGTCGATGGCATCCTGACGCAGAAGTTGCCGTGGGGGCTGATTCTGATCGGCGCCTTTCTGGCGATCGCGATGGAAATCTTCGGCATCAACTCGCTGCCGGTGGCGGTCGGTGTCTACCTGCCGATTTCGACATCGGCCACCATGTTCATCGGCGGCGTGCTGCGCTGGATCGTGGATCGTCGGGTGGCGGCAACGCAGGGCGCCGCCACGGAAGGCGGCGATTCCGGGCCGGGAGTGCTGTTTTCTTCTGGCCTGATCGGCGGCGGTGCGATCACCGGTATCCTGCTGGCGGCGTTCACCGTGTACGAGATGGACAAGTCGTACGATTTCTCGAAGCTGCTCGGCACGATTGGCGAAAATCCGACGGTCTCGATGGTGATCTTCCTGCTGGCCCTGCTATTGCCGCTCTACCACTTCGGCACGGCCAGACAGAAGCCATGAACTGAGCGTGGATGCACTCTGACGAGCCCGGTTGCGTCCACCCGATTTTGCGCGATCTGGCGGCAGACGGGCACGGTCGATGCAACCGATGAATGGCCGGGCCACGTGTACACCGGCGTTCAAGCGAGCGGAGCCGAAGACAGAGCAATCCGGGAACCGTCTGATGACGTATCCCCTTCATGGCAAGTAGCCGACGCGCGGAGCTCACCGTGCCGGTTCGAGAGTCTGCATTCCAGGATGAATTGACCGATGAAGCGTTTCATGACTGCAGTAGCGCTGGTTGGCGCCGTAGTGCTCGCGCCGGTTTCGGCTCGCGCACAGGCAATGGCCGAGAAGGATATCGTTGAGACCGCAGTAGCCGCCGGCACGTTCAACACGCTGGCGAAGGCGCTGACCGTGGCTGGGCTGGTCGAGACGTTGAAGGGCACTGGCCCGTTCACCGTGTTCGCACCGACCGATGCCGCGTTTGCCAAGATCCCACCTGCAGCACTGCAGGCGCTGTTGGCTGACAAGGCCAAGCTGACGGCCGTCCTGACCTATCACGTCGTCGCCGGCTCGGTGATGGCCGCGCAGGTCGTCGGTCTGTCGGAAGCGGCAACGGTGCAGGGCAGCAAGGTTGCCATCGCAGTCGTCGGCGGCAAGGTGATGTTGAACGGCAGCACGACCGTCACGGCCACGGACATCAAGGCAAAGAACGGCGTCATTCACGTCATCGACACCGTCCTGATGCCGCCCGCTTCGATGAGCGGCATGAAGCACTAGTGGTGCATGTCGCTCCGGCAGACGCCGGGGTGAATGAACGTTGCGGCCCCGCGGATTCAGACTGGATTCGCGGGGCCGTCGCATATCGGGCGGCAGCGCGGTAGCGTAGGCGTCAGCAACTGGACGCCGAATGACATCGACACCACACCCGCCCCAACCGCCGTGCTCACGTTTCGAACCACGATTGCCGCGCTGCTCGGCGCGACTGCACTGCCACTGGCGGCACAATCGCCGTCGCCACGCGCACCAGCCCGCGCGGAACTGATCGTCACCAATGCCCGCATCTACACGGCGGACGACGCCCAGCCGATGGCCGAAGCGCTGGCGGTCAGCGGCGGGCGCATCCTGTTCGTTGGCAGCATGGTCGAGACGATGGCACTGAAGGGCCCGACCACGACCGTCGTCGATGCTGGTGGCCGTACGATCATCCCTGGCATGACCGACGCGCACGCACACCTCTACGGGCTGGGCGCGACGCTCCGTGACGTGGATCTCACCGGCACAAAGTCGTACGCCGAGGTGATTGCGCGGGTGGTGGCCAAGGCGGCCACCGTGCCGAAGGGCACGCCGGTGCTTGGACGAGGCTGGGACCAGAATGACTGGAGCGACACGCGGCTACCGAACCATCAGGCGCTGAGCGCGGCGACGCCTGACCATCCGGTAACCCTTGGGCGCGTTGATGGCCACGCGGCGCTGGCCAACATGGTGGCCATGCGAAAGGCTGGGATCACCGCCGAGACGAAGGATCCCGAGGGGGGGCGGGTGCTGCGCGATGCGAGTGGCGCGGCCACGGGCGTCTTCGTGGACAACGCGCAGAACCTGCTCGCGGCCGCGGCGCAGGGCGGTGAGGCGGCGAATCCGCGCGACGTGCTGAAGAGCGCCATCCGCGAGGCCAATCGTTGGGGGCTCACGGGCATTCATGAAATGGGTGTATCGCCGGCCATCGTCGGCACGTATGAACAGGCGGCACAGGCTGGCGAGCTGTCCCTGCGCGCGTATGTGCTGCTGTCGGGCGATAGTACGAGTGTGGCATGGGCGTTGGCCAAGGGGCCACGGAGTGCCCTCTTCGATGGCCGGCTCTGGGTCCGCAGCATCAAGCTCTATGGCGACGGCGCGCTGGGCTCGCGCGGAGCCGCCCTGCTCGATCCGTATTCGGACGACGTGCAGAACAACGGACTGCTCGTGCAGCAGCCGGCCTACATCCAGAGCGTGAGCGAACGCGCGCTGCGCAGCGGCTGGCAGATCGCGACCCATGCCATCGGTGATCGCGCGAACCGCCTTGTGCTGGACGCATACGAGGCGGCCTTCAAGGCGGTACCAACGGCGGATCATCGCTTCCGCATCGAGCACTCGCAGATCATTCACCACGCCGATATCCCCCGCTTTGCGGCCCTCGGCGTGATCCCGAGCATGCAGGCCAGCCACCAGACGAGCGACATGTACTGGGCCGCCAACCGTCTCGGGACTGAGCGGTTGCGAGGCGCGTATGCGTGGCGGTCGCTGCTGGCAACGGGGGTCATCATCCCCAACGGGAGTGACTTTCCCGTTGAGATGGTCAATCCGCTGATCAGCTTTCACGCGGCAATCGCTCGGCAGGATGCCGACGACTTTCCGGTGGGGGGCTGGTATCCGGAACAACGGATGAGCCGTGAGGAGGCGCTGCGCTCGATGACGATCTGGCCGGCCAAGGCCGCGTTCCAGGAGCAGGTACTCGGGTCACTGACGGCGGGGAAGTACGCCGACTTCGTGATGCTGGATCAGGACATCATGCGAATCGCGCCTGAGCTGGTACTGCGAACCAGCGTACTGCAGACCTGGGTCGGCGGAGCCAGGGTATACGAACGCGCGGCCCGATGACCCTCCACGGAGCACTCCGGGGCCAGGGTGGACCTCTGCGGGTACTCTGTGACCCAGCCGAACTAAATTAGTCTTCTATCATGCTCAACGACTCCTCAATCGCTTTTCTGAAGACGCTGCTCGACACACCCGGCCCGTCGGGCTTCGAGTCGGCACCAGCCAAGGTCTGGCGGACCGAGGCGGCGAAGTTTGCCGCGGTCCGTTCTGACGTCATCGGCAACTCCATCGCCGAAGTCCAGGGGAGCGGCGGCCCGACCATCCTGCTGGCGGGTCACATCGATGAAATCGGTGTGATCGTGACGTGGATCGACGACAACGGCTTTGCCTACATCGAGGGCATCGGCGGCTGGGACACGCAGGTGCTGGTGGGCCAGCGGATCCGGTTCATCGGGCGCGATGGCGAGGTTTACGGCGTGATCGGCAAGAAGCCGATCCATCTGATGAAGCCCGACGAGCGCGAGAAGGTGACGAAATTCGCGGACATGTGGGTCGACATCGGCGCGCAGAATCGGGCGGAAGCATCCGAGCGACTGTCGGTCGGCGATTGCGGCGTGCTGGATGCCAAGGTCACCGACATGCCGAACAATCGCATCGTCTCGCGGAGCATCGACGACCGGATCGGCGCCTTCATCGTGCTCGAGGCGTTGCGGCGGTATGCGGAGCAGCCTGGCGCGGCGCGGGTGGTCGCGGTGGCCACCTGTCAGGAGGAGATCGGGTTTTCGGGCGGCGGCGCGCGCGTCGCAGCGCAAGCACTGGGACCTCAGATGGCGATCGCGGTGGATGTCACGTTTGCCACCGATCATCCCGGTATCGAGAAGAAGGAAGTGGGCGATCACAAACTCGGGGGTGGCCCGGTGTTGAGCCGCGGCAGCGTGATCAGTCCAGTGGTGTTCCGGCTGCTGCGCGATACCGCCGAGTCGCTCGGGATGCCGTATTCACTGCACGCGGCGGGTCGGGCGACGAGTACCGATGCCGACGCCATCCAGCTGGCGCGCGACGGCGTGGCGACGGCGCTGGTCTCGATCCCGAATCGCTACATGCATTCACCGAACGAAATGGTCAGCCTCGACGACCTGGATCGCGCCGCCACCCTGATCGCCGAAGTGTGCCGACGGGTTGACTCGAACACGGATTTCACTGATCGGTGATGCATGATCCCTGGTGTGCATCGGCACACCGGGGATCGCACATCGCGACGACCACACGAATGCCGCTGCACTGCTGGTCGTCACCTCGCTATGCCATCACCTTGCCGGATGGCCACCGGTTTCCGATGGCGAAGTACGCGCTGCTGCGTGAGGGGGCACTGGCCGCCGGGCTGGTCACAGCTCACTCGCTGCACGAGCCGGACCGCGTCGATCGAGCGGAGCTCTTGCGGGTGCACACGCCGCCCTACGTCGATGGCGTGGAGCATGGCACCCTCGAGCCCGCGCATCAGCGTCGCATCGGCCTGCCGTGGAGCGAAGCGTTCGTGGAACGCGCGTTTCGCGTCGTTCGTGGCACCATCGACGCGAGCGAACACGCCGTCGCACACGGCGTCGCGATGAATCTGGCGGGTGGCACCCACCACGCATTCCCCGACCGTGGCGAAGGCTTCTGCGTGTTCAATGATGTGGCGATCGCGATCCGACGACTGCAATCGACTGGACGGATTCAGCGCGCGTGCATCATCGACCTCGATGTACATCAGGGAAACGGCACCAACGCCGTCTTTTCCGGTGACGACTCGGTGTACACGTTCAACATGCACGGGGCGAAGAACTTTCCGTTCCACAAGGTGAACGGCAGCCGCGATGAAGAACTCGACGATGGCATCGGCGATGACGAGTACCTTACGCGTCTGCGCAGCGCTCTGCCCGACGTGTTGCGGGCGGCCGGTGCCGATCTGGTGGTGTATCTGGCGGGTGCCGACCCGCACGAAGGCGATCGGCTGGGACGCCTCAAGCTGAGCTTCGACGGCCTTGCCCAGCGTGACGATCTGGTGTTGCGAACCTGCCGCGAAGTGGGGCTGCCGGTCTGTGTGACCATTGCCGGCGGCTATGGCGTCGACATCGCCACGACCGTTCGGGTGCATCTGCAGACAGTGGCGATCGCGGCGTCGTACGCCTGACGTGCGTCTGCGCGAGAGGCAGGCGACAGGCGAGTAGATTTCACGCATGCCCATCCCGATCCCAGCGCCGCGCGCCAGCGGCATGACGACATCGACGTCGGCGCCCTTGTACTGGTGCCGGTACGGCCAGGAGGGTGCACCGCCACTGATCGTGTTGCATGGCGGACCGGGCGCGCATCACGACTATCTGCTGCCGCAACTGTTGTCGCTCGCGACACTCGGGGCCGGATACGACCTGGTGTTCTACGACCAGCGTGGTGGCGGCCGCTCGAAGACGGATGATCCGACGCCGATCACGGTCGGCACGCATGTCGCAGATTTTGCGTCGGTGAGCGACGAACTCGCAATCAGCGGGGCGCCCATCGTCGGCTATTCGTGGGGAGCGCTGCTGGCGCTTCACGTGGTCGTGGCGGCGCGCACCCATGCCGCCGCGATCGCGCTCCCTGCGTGGCTGGCGCTGATCTCCCCTGCCCCGTTTCTGCCGGCAGACCGAGCGGCGTTTGATTCGGAGCTGCAGCGGCGGCAGATGGCGCCGGAGGTCGCGGCGTTGCGGACGGCGCTTCAGGCCTCGGGGCTTCGCGAGCGAGATCCGGACGCGTACCGGCAGCGCGCCTTCGAGCTGAGCGTGGCGGGGTACTTCGCTCATCCGGAGCGGTCGGCCAACCTGACGCCGTTCCGGGTGACGGGTCGGGTGCAACAGTCCACGTGGGCCAGCGTGAATGGGTCGGACCTGATGGCGGCTCTGCCTGCCGTCCGGGTCCCTGCGCTGGTCGTCCACGGTGATCGCGATCCGATTCCGCTGCCAAGCGCCCGCGCCACGGCGAGCGCGCTCGATGCCCGGATGGTCGAGCTGGCGGACTGCGGTCACGTGCCCTACGTGGAGCAGCCAGCGGCGCTGCAGATGGCGCTGGACGAGTTCGTTGTGTCACAGCGGACGTGAGACCGGCGGAAACAGGGGGCCAGCTACGCTAGATTAGGGCGCATGGACTCCCGCGCTGCCGCCCATGTGCTCGCCGAAATCGCCACGCTCCGCGAGTTGCGTGGCGAGGATGCGGGCGGCACAGCGGCCTTCGTGTCCGCGTCGAAGCAGCTGGGGGCACAGCCCACACGGCAACTGGCCGAGATGCTCGCCACAGGCACTTTCGCCAGTGACGTGCGCCGCGTGCTGGACGAACTGCTGCACGATGGCGACTCGACGTTGCTCGACGACCTCCGCGAGGAAACGCCGGAGGGACTGCAGGAAATGTTGCGCGTGCCCGGACTCGGGCCCGCGACCATCCATCGCGTGCACGCCGCCCTGGGGATTGAAACGCTGCAGGAACTCGAAGACTCCGTACGCGACGGACGGCTCGAGGCGCTGCCACGATTTGGCGCTCGGCTCGTCGAACGAGTTCGCAATGGCATTGCGCAACTTCGGGCGACTGGCGCGGCGGTGCTTCTCCCCCATGCTGATGCGGAGGCCGCGCGCCTGCTCAGTGCGATTGCCGCTCACGACGGCGTCTCGAGGGTGGCGGTCAGTGGCATGGTGCGGCGGCGTCTGGAAACGATCAGTGAGCTTGCATTGGTGGTGGAGTGCAATACGCAGCCCATCGCCGTCGCGGCCGCGATGGCGCAATTGCGGGGCGTGCAACGCGTGGTGGGCGGCGGGACGCGGGTGATTTCGCTGCACTTCGCGGACGCCACCACCGCCACGCTGCATTGTGTGCGCCCGACGCAGTTCTCGGTCACGCTGCTGCGTACGACGGGAAATGCGGAGCATGTCCGCGCGGTGGTGCAGCGACTGACCGACCGTCAATTCCGCGTGCTCGATGACGAAGTACGCGACAGCGAGGGCGCAGTGGTTCCCGTGGCCGACGAAGCGGCGCTGTACGCATTGGCCGGCCTGCCGTTCATCGCGCCGGAACTCCGCGAGTCAATGGGCGAAGTGAGCGCCGCGCACGACCGGGCGCTCCCGGCACTGCTCGAGCTGCAGGACATTCGTGGTGTGCTGCACTGCCATTCGCTCTATTCGGACGGGGGATTTGGCATCACTGATCTGGCGCAGGCGGCGATGTCGCGTGGCTGGTCGTACCTCGGCATCAGCGACCATTCACGCTCGGCGCTCAACGCACATGGGATGACGGCCGACGCGGTGCAGCGGCAGCACGACGAGATCGACGCGGTGAACGCCACGCTGGCCGGCCGATTCCGTGTCCTCAAGGGCGTCGAAGCTGATATCCTGCCCTGTGGCACAGTCGACTTCGGGGCACCGTTGCTCGACCGGTTCGACTATGTGATTGCGTCCGTACACACGCGCTTCGGCATGAACAGCGCGCAAATGACCGATCGCGTGCTGAAGGCGATGGAGGATCCGCATGTCACGATCATCGGGCACCCGACGGGCCGATTGTTGCTGACGCGCGAACCGTACGCCATTGATCTGGCGACGATTCTGCAGCGCGCCGCACAGGTCGGCGTGGCCGTTGAACTGAACGCGGACCCCCACCGGCTCGATCTGGACTGGCGCTGGTGTCGTGCAGCGCGCGATGCGGGCGTGCAGGTCGAACTCGGTCCGGACGCACATTCGATCGCGGGGCTCGATCACGTCGCGCTCGGCGTCTCCATGGCGCGCAAGGGGTGGCTGGGTGCCGCGGACGTCCTCAACACCCGCAGTGCCGACGACGTGCTGGCGTTCGCGCGGCACCGCCGTCATGCCGCCCTGACACCGGCATGACGGCGTCACGAACCGGTAAGGCGCGCACGGCGGCGACGATTCCGGCGGTGCGCAAGACTGCCAAACCCACCGCGAAGCCTACCGCGACCACGCCACGCGCCGCCGCGCCGAGTCGAAAGATCGTCCTGCGCACACGCTTCTCGCGGCTGAAAGGCACGGCGCTCAAGGCGCACGCCCTGGCCATATACGAGGAGCTCGCGCGCCTGTATCCCAACGCGCATTGTGAACTGGACTACCGGAATCCGTACGAACTCACGGTCGCGACGATCCTCAGCGCGCAGTGCACCGACAAGCGCGTCAACATGGTCACGCCGGCACTCTTCGACGCGTATCCGACCGCCGCCGCGCTGGCCGACGCTCCCATTGGTGATGTCGAGGAGCTGGTGAAGAGCACCGGGTTCTTCCGCGCCAAGGCGAAGAGCCTGGTGGGGATGGCGCAGGCCGTGGTGGCAGGTCACGGCGGGGAGATCCCGGCGTCGATGGAGGAGCTGGTGGT
>JBBQRH010000051.1:0-29930 GCA_038215035.1 Gemmatimonadales bacterium
GACCGGCTCGGGAAGCCCGTGCTCATTTATCAGGGGCTGAATCCGCACTACGAACATGCGAGTGACCGGACGCATGCGATGATCCTCGGGAACGCGATCGAACTGCAACGACGCGCGAACGTGCTTGGACTCACGTATGTGTTCCACCTTCGGCGCACCGTCGCCGACGACAATCGCGTGCTGGACCGACTGGCGGAGCGCGCGGCACTGCTGGTGACCGACGCCTTTCCCACCGCCGGCGTAGACGCGCGCTCGGCACGAGTGGCCGAGCGCGTCGGGTGCCGGATGCTGGCGGTGGAGTCGCATGCGGTGGTGCCGGCGGCAGCGTTCCAGAAGGAGGAGTATGCGGCGCGCACCATCCGCCCGAAGATCGCGCGCCTTCGCGATCTGGCGCTCGAGCCTGTACGCGACGTCGCGCCGAAGCGTGCGCTGCCGGCACGGGTACTCCGGAGCCTCGATGTCGATCTGATACCGTTGGCCACGACCGACATCGCGGCAGAAATCGCGCGGTGCGCGGTCGATCATTCCGTTGGCCCGGTGGCGCATGTGGCGCCGGGGCTTACCGCAGCTCGCGCCCGACTCGAGACGTTCTGCGCCGATGCCCTGCCGAATTATTCGGAGCGTCGCAACGATCCTGGTGACACCGATGGGTCGAGCCACCTGTCGCCATGGCTGCACTTCGGTCAGATCAGCGCCGCCGAGGTGGCCCGCACCGTCCGCGAGAAGGGCAGCCCGGAGGAAGTCGAGAAGTTTTATGATGAACTACTGACCTGGCGCGAGCTCTCGCTGAACTTCTGCATGCGGAATCGCGCGTTCGGTACGCTGGCCGGCCTGCCAAACTGGGTGCGTGAGAACATGGCCCGTCACGCGTCGGACACGAGGGACTACGTGTACGACCTGGCAACCTTCGAAGCGGCGGCAACGCATCACCCACTCTGGAATGCGGCGCAACGCGAGTTGGTGGCGACAGGGGCAATTCACAACGTGATGCGGATGTACTGGGGCAAGTACATCGTGCTCTGGAGCGCCAGTTACGAGGCTGCGCTGCAGATCATGATCACACTCAACAACAAGTACGCGCTCGACGGGCGGGATCCGAGCAGCTACGGCGGGATACAGTGGTGTCTTGGGAAGTTCGACCGTCCCTGGACTCGCCGTCCCGTGTTGGGGACGATCCGCTACATGTCGATCGATCTGGCGTACAAGAAGTTTGACGCCAGGACGTATGAGCGGCGCTGGAGCTGAATTTCGGATGTGACAAAGGGCGCTCCGTCACCGAGTCGGAGCACCCTTTGTTGTGTCGTGCGTGGCCAGCGGTGACACTCTGGCGCAGTGCTGTGCGCGCAGGGTGGACCGAGGATCACTCGTGCGAACTAGCGGCGCGTCTCGTCGGTGCCGCCGCGACGGTTTCGGCTGCGTGCACCGCCACCTTCCCGGCCGATCGAGGCCATGTGAGCGCGATCGCGACTGACGATCTCGCCTCCTTTCTTGCCGGCATTCCGGGCTTCGTCACGGGACCACTCGTGTGCGGTACCCTTGGCATGTGCCGCCCGGCCGCCCTTTGAGGCGATTTCCTTCTGCCGATTGGGATCCATGCTGGCGAACCCTCGCGTGCTCTTTCGCGGCTTTTCGTCGCCCATAGGCGACGAGCCGCGGTCCATCGTCTCTGCCATGCAGCGTCCTCCTGCCCCGTGAAAGGTTGCCACCCGTTGTGCCTGATCGGAGTCAGTTCTGTACGCGTCTCCCGTCACCCCCTCCGCTTCCAGCTGGGGTGCAGCCAAGCCGTCCACAACTGAAACACCGCCCTGCTCGCTCCGGCGACGATGGCTGTTACACCGTCTCCAAGCTCTCCGGGTGCATTGCCAGACGCCGACCCCGACGGCTGAGCAATGTCGTACGCAGTTGAACATATGCAGGTTACGGGCCGCTGGCCGAGCCCGCTCGCACCGATACAGCCGAGTCGGCTGACCAAACCGGCAGAATCCACGCTGAGGCGTCCAATTCACATACGGACGAGCCCGGCAAATGAGCGGAGGTATATTGAGCAAATGTCGCTCGCGCTCCGCTTCCTCGGCACCTCAGCCGCACGGCCAACGGTCGAGCGGAACGTCACGTCGATTTCGTTGGTGCGAGAGGGAGAAACGCTCCTCTTCGACTGCGGAGAGGGCACCCAGCGTCAGATGATGCGGTACGGGGTGGGGTTCACGACCAGCGAGATTTTTTTCACCCACTTCCACACCGATCATCTGCTGGGCCTGGTAGGCCTCACGCGCACGATGTCGCTCCAGGGCCGCACCGAAACGCTCCGCCTCTACGGCCCGCCGGGCGGCCAGAAGGCGTTGCGGGCATGCATCGGGTTTGGGGGCGAGCGCCTCACTTTTCCGGTAGAAATTGCCGAGCTCGACGCCGGTGCGTCCCTTGACCGGAAGGATTACACCATTCATGCCGTCGCCGCCGAGCACCGCGGGGCCTCGGCGCTTGGCTATGCGATGGTGGAGAAGACGCGACTCGGGCGCTTCAACCCGGAGTTGGCGCGCGCGATTGGTATTCCCGAGGGCCCGCTCTGGGGTCGGCTGCATCGTGGCGAAACGGTGACGTTGCCCGATGGACGGAGCGTCAACGCGGCAATGCTGGTGGGCGAACCGCGGGCCGGACGGAAAGTCGTGATCTCCGGTGACACCCGACCGACGGCGGCACTGCAGATGATCGCCGAAGGCGCCGATTTATTGATTCATGAAGCGACTTTTGGCGACGATGAAGCCGCGCGGGCTGTCGAGACCGGCCACAGCACCGCGCGCGAAGCAGCGACGCTGGCCCGAGACGCCAATGTGCGCCGCCTGCTGCTGACGCATTTTTCCGCCCGCTACTCGCGCGATCCGGGTGAGCTGGTGACGCAGGCGCAGTCGGTGTTTGCGGCGACGGTGGCGGCTCGCGATGGCCTCGAGATCGAGGTTCCATTCGACGTTGAGCGGTCGATACCGGTGCCTTGATCGGTCAACGCGGGAACGATCGCGTGCAGCGGAAAGTGTTCCTGTCGCGATGCGTCTTTATCCGCGGCTCACGCCTTCACCGTGCGAGGTGGCGCTCGGCGAGTGGCGCCACCGATCGTCAGAGTGCGGCCTGCCTGATTGCGGTGGGGCGCGCGCGACGACGGAGTGACGCAGCGCGAACCTGCTCGGAATAGTAGCCTGACTCCGAAAATGCGCGCTCGAGTGCACGACGCCACTGTCCCTTCGGCTTGATCAGTGAATCACTGACGGCAATCACACGGCGCAGCGGCCCCCTGATGCGAGTGACGGGGCGCGATCCCGCCGACGTCCGCGCCGCGATGGTCGCGATCTGTTGGCTGTCGTACCGCACCTCGAGCGCCAGCGCGCCAAGGTCGAACCGCGATGTGGAGTCGGGCAAGTCGCGAGGAAGCGAGGCACGCGCTGTGACCCACCATGACGGAGGAATCAGCGGAATGGCCTCGAGTGAAAACCGGTGGGAGTCCCTCGTTTCATCAATGACCTGTTCGTCGTGCGCGAGAAACTCCGCGGCCAGGGAATCACCGTCGCGAGTGAGCGCGAAGCTCAGCGAGTCGATCCTGAGCGATGCCAGCGCCCGGCTGGCCGCCTTGCCGATCGCACCGTCGCGACGGCCGGCGAGCGTAATGGCGGCGGCGAAACGCTGCTGCGCGCTCGCCAGCGCCGCGGCAGCCGCCGGCGCCGGAATCACTTGCGACAACGCCAGTCGGCGCCCGGTGGCGAGATCGATCGTGGCGCGGTAGGTGTCGTGCGTGCCGAGTGCACCGACGGTCCGATCGACGTGCACGTCGAGCCCCAGCAGTGAGCCGACGATGGCCAGCGGTGTCACAGTCGCCTCGACCGCCCGTGCGTCCGGTGGCGTCTCCTCATCGTCCTCGAGCCGTTCGGCAGCGGGATGCGCACGCAGATACAGGAACGCATCACGCAGCACCGTGGAGTCGGCGAAGACGAGCGTGCTGTCGCCGGAGGCGAGATCGCGTCGGTAGACCCTGCTGACGAGAAAGCTGCCGTCGTCGAAGTTCATCGCTTCGTCAGCGACATACACTTCGACCAGTCGTTGGCCGAGCGTCGTGAGCAGCAACGGTGCCCGTTGCACCACGACGGTATCGGCAGAGGAATGCACCCATGCCGTCGAGTCGTCGGAGACGACGAGAAACTCCGCGTCAGGTCGTGCACTGCTTCGCGGCGTCGGTGAACAGGCGACCAACGCCAGCAGGCACGTAATCAGTGGTCGGGCGTGACCGAGTCTCACGAGCGGAGCTCGACCCCGGACCAGCGCTCAACCAGCTTCACCGCTTCGACGTGATCGACCTCATCGCCGAGTTCGAGATGCGCCATGCGCATCAGATCGGCGGCGAGTTGCAGGGCTGGTGATGGGAACTTCTGACTCCGCGCCATTGCGGCAGCGATACCGGCGTCCTTGTCGAGCAGCGCGAGACGAAAGGTCCGTGGGAAGGCGCCGGTGAGGACACGATCAGGGAAGAGGTTCATCGAGGCATTCGATCGGCCCGACGATGCATTGATCACGTCGAGGGCGATCTGCGGCGACACGCCGGCCTTCATCGCCGCCACCAGCCCTTCCGCCGTCGACCAGATGTGGAGTGCCAGCAGTGCGTTGTTGACCGCCTTCAACGCATGGCCTGCTCCGATCTCACCGCAGTGCACGATCTTGCCTGCGAAGCAATCGAGCACCGGGCGCGCGCGCTCCAGGGCCGCGACATCCCCGCCGACCATCACCGTGAGGGTGCCCGCGTCGGCGCCGGCAACGCCCCCGCTGACCGGTGCGTCAATGAATCCGATGCCTCGTGCGCCAAGGTCAGTCGCAATCCGTTGGCTGGTCTCAGGATCGCCGGAGGTGCAGTCGACCAGCAGCACTCCAGCGCGCAGGGCGTTGGCCATGGCGTGGTCATCGGCGGCCAGCAGCTCGGCAACGTCGGATGACTGCGGCAGGCAGGTGACCACGATGTCTGCCAGCCGGACGGCGTCGGCCGGCGAGGTGGCAATCCGGGCGCCGGCGGCGGCGGCCGCACTCTGCTGGGCCTTGCCGCTGGTGCGGTTCCAGATGGTGAGCTGGTGGTCAGATCGGGCGAGGTGGCCCGCCATGGGGGCGCCGATGGCGCCCAGTCCGAGAAAGGCGACGGAGAGAGGCATACGGAAAGCTAGCCGAAGCCGCGAATAGCTTCGTGAGATGCGAATGGTTGCGGTGGTGGAGGGGATGCAGGCGGTACACTGTGTTCGGGCGGTGCAGACCGCCATGGCGCTGGTGCCGGGCATCAGCTGGTGCGATGTGACGATGGGGCGCGTGGAGCTGGAGCACGACGGCCGCGCGACCGAGACGTCGCTTCGCGACGCCATTGCCGTGGCGGGCTTCGTCGTGCGCGAGGTCCGCGGCGAACGGCGCCTCCCGATCATCGGCGAGCTGTGACACAACGCCGTCTCGCCGGGGTTACCCCACGTGACGGTGCGACCTAACTTGGCTCCACGTCGGTCCGCTGCAGGTGGCACGCGGATCTGACCCAGTGGACGACCGGACGGTCGTCTTTCCTCCCCTGACGTTGGTTGCTTCGCCCAGTCTGGCCAGGCAACCGCCAGAATGACCGGCCCATGATGGTGAAGAAGCGACGCGACGACGATCTGCCGATCGCCGCACTGCTCGCACCGGACATCCTCGCGCTGCTGAACGAGGCGCCGGACGAGGTGGCGGCGGAAACGGAGGAGATGCATCCGGCCGACCTGGCGGATGTGGCCGCGGCCGTGCCGCGAGATCGCGTCGTGGCCTTGCTCAACGCGCTGGGCGCCGAACGTGCGGCGGATGTGCTGGAGTACCTCGACGAGGACCTCCGCAGCGACGTGCTCGAGACGATGACGACGCGCCAGGCGGCGCAGCTCGTCACCGAGATGACGCCGGACGATCGCGCCGAGGTGCTGGACGAGCTCGAGGAAGACGTTGCGGACGAAATCCTCCTGGCGCTGCCCCCCGATCAGCAGCGCGAAGCCGAGCAGATGCTGGCGTACGAGGAGGATACCGCCGGACGTTTGATGACGACGGAGTTCGTGTCGGTGCCGGCGTCGCAGCGGGTGGAGGATGCACTGGCGAGCGTCCGCGCGATCGCGCGCATCGGGCGCAAGGAGGCGATGTACACGATCTACGCCACCGATGACGCCGGCCGCGTGAACGGAGTGATGTCGCTGCGGGAACTGCTGGCGGCGCCGGACGGTGCGGTGGTGGCGGACATCGCCTGGCAGGAAGTGGTGACGGTGACGGTGCACGCCGGCCGCGAGGAGATTGTGGAGCGCACGTCGAAGTACGACCTCGTGGCCGTGCCGGTGGTCGACGCGGAGATGCGGCTGGTTGGTGTGGTGACGGTGGACGACGTCATCGACATCGTGCAGGAAGACGCGACCGAGGATGTTCAGAAGCTGGGTGGTATGGAAGCGCTGGACGATCCATACATCGATTCCGGTTTCTTCACACTGCTGCGCAAGCGCGCGGGGTGGTTGACGGTGCTCTTCGTGGGCGAGATGCTGACGGCGGTGGCGATGGGGCGGTTCGAAGGTGAGATCCAGCGAGCGGCGGTGCTGGCGTTGTTCGTCCCGTTGATCATCAGCTCGGGTGGCAACTCCGGATCGCAAGCGACGTCACTGCTGATCCGTGCGCTGGCGTTGCGCGAAGTGCGGCTCCGTGACTGGTGGCGGGTCGCGATGCGCGAGCTGCCCAGCGGCCTACTGCTGGGCGCCATTCTTGGTGCGCTTGGGTTTGCGCGGATCGAGATCTGGCAGGCACTGGGCTGGAGCAGCTATGGCGCCGGGCACACGATCCTGGCGGTGACGGTGGCGCTGTCGTTGATCGGCGTGGTGACGTTCGGCACACTGGTTGGCGCGATGCTGCCGTTCATGCTCAAGCGCGTTGGCCTTGATCCGGCGAGCGCATCGGCCCCGCTGGTGGCGACGCTGGTGGATGTGACAGGGCTGGTGATCTACTTCACACTGGCGCTGCTGCTGCTACGCGGGACGTACCTGTGAGCGCGAGCGAAGACGCACCGTCGCAGACACCGTCGCACACGCTTCGCGGTACGCTGCTGGTACTGATCAGCGCGGCCAGCTTCGGCACGACGCTGATCTTTACGCAGCGCGCGCTGGATGGTGGCGTGACGTTGCCGGCTTTGCTCGCGTATCGCTACGTACTTGGCACGGTGATGCTTTGCCTGGTTGCGGGTGGCATCGGACAGGTGCGTGCCGTCGGCGACCGCAAATGGGGATTGCTGACGATCGGCGGTACCGGCCAGGCGGCGATTGCTGGCCTGTCGGTGGCGGCGCTGCAATTCATACCGGCGGCCAGCGTTGCGTTTCTGTTCTATACGTATCCGACGTGGGTGGCCGTGCTGGCGATTGTCCGCGGCACCGAGCGTGTCGACGGACAGAAGGTGGCCGCGTTGGTGTTGTCGCTGGCGGGCATTGGCACCATCGTCGGTAATCCGTTCGCCACGCAGCTCGACCCGCGGGGCATTGCACTCGCGCTGACCGACGCGGTGGTTTATGCGTTGCTGATTCCGTGGCTGGGCAAGATCCAGTCGGGGCTCAAACCGGCGCCTGCAGTGACATGGATGGCGCTGGGTGCTGGTGTCTGGTTCGTGGCCGGTGCACTGTTCCTGCGCGCCCCGTTGCTCGATCCGTCGCCGGCACTGTTGGTGAACGCTGTGGCGCTGGCGGTGATTCCGACGGCGCTGGCGCTGATCACCTTCGTGGCCGGGCTGGCGATCCTGGGCCCGGTACGGACGTCGATCGTGAGCACGCTGGAGCCGTTCTGGACGGCGCTGCTGGCGGCACTGGTGCTGGGCCAATCGGTTGGGCCGCGGACGTGGATCGGCGGGGCGATGATTGCGATGGCAATGATCGTGTTGCAGCGAAAGCCGGCGCGCGCTGACGCCTGAGCGGCCGGGTGCTCAGGTGTTGTCGACGCGCGGGCGGTTGCGGTGGCGATCGTTCCAGGCGAACAGTCCTGCACCAATCAGCGCGATGGCTGCGAAGCTGAACCACTGAAAGGCGTAGCTCTTGTGCGAACCCTCGCTTGGCGGTGGCGGGACGAGCCGTGGCGGGACATTGGCTTTCGGCGATGTGTCGCCGAGTTGCACCAGCTGCATACGTGCGACGGGATATGGCAAGCCTGTCTGCACGACGTCGATGTCGAGCGTACGCATCAGTTTGGGGCTGGTCTGACCCGCCGCGGTCGTGTCGCGTGCACTGGTCGGCAGTACGAAGGCGAGCACGTCGGCGGAGTCGGCTTCACGCCACTGGGCGCGATCGATCGTCTTGCCGTCGGGTGAGTACACCCAGCCGCGGTTGACGAGGTACGCCGTATCGCTCCCGGCTACACGCAGCGGCGTGAGCAGGTTTACGCCGGGTGATCCGCCGCGGATACGCTGCGTGATCACAATTTCATTGGCATAGTCGAACGCGCCGCGCAGCTGTACCCGGCGGTAACGCATGGCGGCGCTGTCGCGCGGCAATGCCGCGACCGAGACGGGTGCAGCGGTGATATGGGATGCCACCTCTGCGTTGAGCGCACGTCGCCATACGAGACGATCGAGCTGCCAGAACCCGAGCCGGACGAAGAGTGCGGCGAGGGCAACGGCGATGACCACGAAGACGATGACGCGCGCGCGCAGGCTGGCGGGCGGTGTGACAGCGTCGGACACTAGAACAGCGTCATCTGTTCGCCGAGCTGGTCGGGCGTGATCGGGGTCTGCCCCAGCAATCGCTGCAGCTGGCGCACGCTTTCGGGGCTGTGGCCGGAGAAGTGATTGTTGACGAATCCGTAGATCGTTTTCACGCGCGTCTGCAGGCCCTTGATGGCGGTGGCCCACGCGTTCAGTTCGCGGGTGCGATCGACCTGGATGTGGCTGTAGTCGGTGAAATCACGATTGGGCCCCATCCAGCGCAGGTATGCGGTTGGCGACGTGGGATTTTCGGCCAGTGCGAGCATCTGCTTGCGCGGAATCCAGCGCGCGTCGGTGAGGGTGAGCGCGACGTGGTACTCCTTGAGCAGCGCGATCACCCCTTCGTTGATCCAGCCACGCTGGCGGAACTCGATGGCGAACGGGATTTCCTTCGTTGGCAGCGTGGGAAGGAATGCGGCCAGCGCGGGCAGTTCGGACGGCGAGAAGTCAGGCCCGAGCTGGATCAGGACGATGCCGAGTTTGTCTTCGAGTTCGCGGGCGCGATCGAGGAACAGGTTGGTGAGGTCGCCGGATTCGCGGAGGCGATTGTCGTGGGTGATTTCCTGCGGGAGCTTGAGGGCGAACTTGAAGCCCTCGGGGACCTTGTTGGCCCAGCCACGCACGCTGCGGACGGACGGAATGGCGTAAAAGGTTGAGTCGATCTCAACCGTAGAGAACGCGCGGGAATACACGCCGAGGTAATCGGGCGCTTTCGTACCGGACGGATAGAACGCGCCGACCCATGCGTCGTAATTCCAGCCCTGTGTGCCGAGCCGGATCGTGGCTGCCATGCGTCAAAGGTCGCAGGCGGGGGCAGCCGGGCCAAGTGGCACGGATCGGGCCACTTCAATCTCCGTGAAAGACGGAAGACAAATACTTCATGATCGCATCATCATCAAGCCACTATCGATACGTTTCGAAGAAGCCGATCCCCTCGCCGCTGACGACGCTCCCCGAAATCCGGCCAGAAAGGCGAGCTCGACCTTTCATCTGGAGGAACCAAGGCGTCGCAAGTTGTCGAGCATATGCCCCTTCGCCACGATCCACGAGGCCCGAACGGGTATCCGAGGCGACCGCGTCGTCGATCACGAGCTGAAGATCGAGCGTATCCTGACCGCGGACATCGAACAGACGGGCCGTCGCAGGGCCGGTGCCGGGGCCACGCAGCGGTCGCGTGTCCTGATAGCTGATCGTGCGCGGACGGAAAACGGCGCGAAAGCCAAGTGAATCAACGACATACACAAAGAGCGGCGCCTCCGCCGACGCCGAACTCGCGGGTGGACGCACGCGCCCATACAGAATGGTGTATTGACCAGCGCGCGCGGCGCCCCAGTCCCACGTGACGCCCTGCCAGGTGCCCCAGTTGTGATCGTGATACGCCTGTGCGGACGCCAGCGTCTCGCACCGCGTTGCCACGCAGATCGAACCGGTCGCCGCCGCTCGCAGTCCGAGCACGGCGTACCCGGACGGTGCATCACCGCCGATGAGCGTGGCGCCCGGGAAGTACGCGCGCGGAGCCGGCATCACGCTGAGATCGAGGCGCAGCAGGTCGCCGCTGCCGTCCTCCGCCCGCGCCGTCCCCTGCACTGCGTAACTACCGTCAGGCTGCACCTGCACGTGCCCTGTACTGCCGAACGTGACATTTGCATCACGGGTGCTGAAGCGCACGTCGGCCTTTGGCACCGGCATCGAAAAGCGGCGCGCGGCGCGTCCGGCTTCATGCGCGGTGACCAGCAGTTGCCCAGCCCAACGACCGTTCGGCGCGTCACCGGCGACGATGAAAGTGATGAAGAACCATCGCGACGCATCCGCCGACAGCACGTTGAAATAGTGCCACTCTCCCCAGCTCTCCGGATCGGCGGTCTCAGGCGGCGGCAGATGGAAGTGATCGGCATCGTGGCGCAGTTCCACCGGTGTCGGCGTCACCCAGCGTCGATCGCCGTCGTCGTTCGCCCAGTTGCCTTCAGCCAACGGTGCCGGTGCTCCGACATCACGTGTGGCGGCAGGTATTTCGCCGGCAGCGCGCACGGTGGTCTCACGACCGTCACGCAGCGTGACATACAGCAGCTTCGACTCGATCTGTGGTGCAACAGCCTGCACTTCGCGCGCATGGCGCGGTGACGCCAGCAGCTGCTGATACAGGAAGCGGGCATTCGCAATCGAAAAGAACAGCCCACCAACGCCGCCTGTCTTCATCACTTCGACATCGAGCCCCTCCGGGAGCACGGTCACGTCACCGCCTCCGACGAGTTTCTCGTCGCTGGCCTGCGCGATCATCGCATCGCCAACGGAGAGCAACACGATCATGACTGCAACGCCAAGCCCATAGCCCGCCAGCAGAAACAGCGTTCGCAGCTTGCGGAAGCCGAGATTGCGCAGCGCGAGTCGCCAGATCACGCGGACGCCTCAGGCACGATTGCCCCGTCGCGCATCTGAATCCGGCGCCCGGCGGCGGCGGCCATCTGCGCGTCGTGCGTGACGACGATGATCGTCGTTCCATCGCGATTCAGGCGACGGAACAGGTCGATCATCTCGAGCCCGGTGGCGGCATCGAGCTCGCCGGTGGGTTCATCGGCCAGCAGCAGCGCGGGCCGATTGGCGAGCGCGCGCGCGATGGCCACCCGTTGCTGTTCACCGCCGCTCAGCTGCGATGGACGGTGACCGGCACGCTCGGCCAGCCCAACGTAGCCGAGCAATTCCTGCACGCGTGCTCGCCGCTCCTCGCGCGGGAGTCGCGCCTCCGCCATCGGCAGCTCGACGTTCTCCGCCGCACTCAGTGCCGGCATCAGGTAGAAGCGCTGAAAGACGAATCCGATGCGTCGCAACCGGAATGCAGTTGCTGCGCCGTCACTCAGCTGATCGATTCGTTCGCCGGCGATGGTCAGTGATCCGGCGGCTGGTGTGTCGACGGCTCCCAGCAGATTGAGCAAGGTGCTCTTGCCACATCCCGACGGCCCCACGATCGCCACCCATTCACCCTGTGCGACGTCAAAGCTGACGCCACGCAGCGCGTGCACGGCACCGCGGCCCATGGTGTAGTCGCGCGCAAGGTCGCGCACCTGCACCAGTGCGGTCACGCGACCGCCTCGCGGCGCAGTGTTCCGGCGATGGGCAGCGACGCGGCGCGCCATGAGGGATAGATGCCAGCCAGCACGCCAGCGGCGGCCAGCATGCCGAGTGCAATGCCCGCATCCCGGGGCTGAAATACGAAGAATCGGAAGGTTGCTGGCATACCGGGAAAGTCAGCGAGGATACGTTCGAGCCATTGCGCGGTCACCAAACCGATGGCGAGTCCGCTCAGTGCACCGAGCCCGCTGAGAACGAGGCCTTCGGTGACGACCTGCCACACGATGCTTCGCTTTGCGACCCCGATCGCGCGCAGCACGGCGATCTCGCCAGCGCGTTCGTTGACGCCGATGGTGATGAGTGTGGTGACGAGCAGCACGCCGACGGCCAACGAGATACTGCCAAGCACCAGCGCCAGCTGCCGAAAGTACGCCAGGCGCTGTTCGACCTGCGCCGTCGCCCCTTCGAGCGAAATGGCGGACACTCGCGCGCTGACCTGCTGAATCCGACTGCGCACGACTTCAGCGTCGGCGCCGGGCGCGGCCTTCACCATCAGCAACGAGACACGGTCACGACGCGCGCTGCCGCCCATGTCCTGCAACACCGGCAGGAGAATGGCGACGGTGGGCTGCGACGCACTGGTGTAGTAGAAGCGGGCCGCACCTCGGACGACGAAGGCGCGCTGGCCGAGGACGGTCCGAAGCTGCGGATCATACCCGACCGCCAATGAGACGCTGTCGCCGATGCGATGCTGTGTCAGCGCGAGCCAGCTGTCGTTCACCACCAGACTGGTGGAATCAGTGATGTCCTGGCCGCGGAGCAGTTCATAGTCGCCCTGTACGGCGGGGTCGATACCCAGCGTGAACGCGGTGACGGTGGAGTCGCGCAGGCGTGTCTGCGACTGCGCACCGAGTACCGGGCTGACGGCGCTGACGCCCGGAACACGCTGAATGTTTCGGATCAGCGCAGTGGCACTATCCATCGTTGCCTCGCTGTCAAACGGCAGCGTGCCTTTCGGCGCAACCCGTAGCTGGTACCCGCGGATCAGCAGGAATCCCTGAAAATTCTCGCGCATGCCCGACGAGAGCATCACCATGTCAAGCAGCAGCGCGGCGGACACGGCGATGCCGAGCAGCGCCAGCATCGTGCGCGCGGGATGGCGCAGCAGCGCCAGAAATGCGAGCCGGAACGGCATCAGCGGCCGAGCAACGTGAGTGCCGGTACGCCAACCAGTCGTCGCGCGGCCAGCCAACCCGCCACCACGCCTAGCACGACGGAGAGGACGCAGGCGAACGCAATCGTCTCGGGCGTGACCAGCGTGAACGCCAACGTGGTGCGATGGACACCTTGAAAGTGCCAGTTGACGATTCGCGCGACGACGACGCCGAACACGACGCCGGCCAGCGACCCGAGGAGCGCGATGATCCCGGCTTCGAGCACCACCGACCTGACAATGGTGCCTGCCGAGATCCCCATCATGCGCAAGGCGGCGACGTCACGGCGACGTTCGTCGATCTTGAGCAACAGGATACACAACAGAAACGCGGCGCTGGCGACGATGGTGATCACGCCGATGGCGCGATGGAATCGTCGTACGACCTGGAAGGTGCGGCTCGTGCGCACGGCGATCTCGGCGCTCGGCCAAGCGCGGAAACCGAATGCTGCGTTATTGATGGCGTCGAGCAGCGTCCCTCGCGCCGAGTCACCTGCAGTGCGAATTGCAAATCGATCGACGCGATCGCCGTACCCGATCAGGCGTTGCAACTGGTCGAGATGGACGCGAGCGCGGTACTCGGAACGAGCGATCTCGCTGGGATCGGCACGACGCGCCAGCAACGCACTGACCGCAACACGCTCGGCGCCGATGTCACCGGGCGCCGCCGAAATACGCACTGTATCGCCGAGCCGGAGGCCGAAATCGCTGGCGAGGCGGGCATCGAGCGCAATCGAGCGAACGACGGCGGGGTGAGTCGGTGCCGAGTCGATGACCTGTGCGGCGGTCCGCGTCGCAACGACCAGTGTGCAGAGCGCGAGCAGTACGGCGCAAGGAACGCCGCGCGTCACGCGACGGCAGCGATGCGCACGGCGCGGGCGGCGGTGGGACCGATCTGGCGCAGCTCCGTTCCGACGAGCACGTGGATCGGCCCATCATAGGGTGCGCGGGCGTGGACTTGAATCATGGCACCAGGTCGCAGTTCGAGGTCACCGAGGTAGCGGAGCATCACTGCATCCTTGTCGCTAACGCTCATCACGGTGCCGCGGGTGCCCACCGGCCATTCAGCGAGCGTGGTGTGCCACGTTTCGTCGACGATTCCATCGCGGGTAGGGATTGGTGCGCCGTGCGGATCGAACAGCGGATCGCCCAACGCATGTGCCATGCGATCGATCAGCGTATCGGAGGCGGCATGCTCCAGTCGCTCCGCCTCGGCGTGCACGTCGTCCCACGGGACACCGAGCACGGTGGCGAGGTAGCTCTCGAGAATGCGGTGACGCCGCAGCGTTCGGAGGGCCGCCGTGCGGCCGGCGGCGGTGAGTCGCGCGCCACGATACGGTTCATGCTCGAGCAGTCCCTGCGACGCAAGGCGTCGCACCATGCCACTGACGCTGGCTGGCGCCAACGTCAGTCGCTCGGCCAGCGCGTTGGTGGTGGCCGCGCCACCACCCTGCTGGATGTCGTAGATCGCCTTGAGGTAGTCTTCGACCGGCGCCGTCAGCGTCAATGCCGCCGTACCAGTGAGCCCAGGTCCCTCATCGGTCATCGCGGACTCCGGGCCGGCGGGTTGGCAGGCAGACCACGAACCATCAGCACGGGAATCAGTGTCCGGTGACGCACCTGATTGGCCACGCTGCCGCGCACCATGTCGTTGAGGAAACCGTGGCCGTGCGTTGCCATGGCGATCAGATCGCAGGACTCCCGCTCGGCGGCGGCGCAGATCTCGCCGGCAGGATCGCCCGACGCCAGCACTGCTTCTGCGTCGAGAGAGCCCGCCACGAGATCTGCAACGCAGCGATCGAGGTACGCGCGATCGGCTCGAATCTCCTCCGACTCACGCAGCTTGAGCTGCTGCATGTTGCGCGCCGCGAACCCGTCAGCAACATGAATCAGGGTCACCTTGGCCTGGCACAGCTGCGCCAGTGGTCGCACATGTTGCAGGATCGCCGCGTCATACGGCGAGTTCTCGAGCGCCACCAGCACATGTCGATACATGGTCACCGGAGCCAGTCGCGCACGACCTGAAACAGCAGCCAGGCGTTGAGCGACGCGATGACCACGGCGACCGTCCAGGCAAGCACGGTCAGCCAGCGGGCGTTCACGAACTCGCCCATCTTGCGGCGATCCGACGTGAACGACACCAGCGGGAAAACCGCGAAGGAAAGCTGCAGGCTGAGTATCACCTGACTGAGGACGAGGAGCTGAGACGTACCGCGGGCGCCGTACAAGATACTGACCACGACTGCAGGAACAATTGCAATGCTGCGGGTGACCAGCCGCCGCACCCAGGGACGCAGCCGGATATTGAGGAAGCCCTCCATCACGATCTGGCCGGCCAGTGTGCCGGTGAGCGTGGAGTTCTGCCCTGATGCCAGCAATGCAAGCGCGAAAACGGTGCTCGCGCCAGCACCGAGGAGCGGGGTCAGCAGCTTCCACGCGTCCTGAATTTCGGCCACCCCACTGTTGCCCGTGTTGTGAAACGTCGCGGCCGCGACAATCAGGATGGCAGCATTGATGCCGAGCGCGAAGGTGAGTGCGATGGTCGAGTCGGCGAACGCAAAGCGCACCGCCTCGCGCTTGCCGGCCGAGGTCTCCTCGTACTTGCGCGTCTGCACGATGCTCGAGTGCAGGTAGAGGTTGTGCGGCATCACCGTCGCCCCAAGAATTCCGATGGCGATGTAGAGCATGTTGCTGTTGCCGATGATCTCCTTGCCCGGAATGAACCCGCGCAGCACGCCGCCAACGTCCGGCCGTGACAGCAGCAGTTCGAACAGGAAGCAGACACCAACGACGGCGACCAGCGCGATGACCATCGCCTCGAGCAGCCGGAAGCCCTTCCCCTGCAACCAGAGTACGACCAGGACGTCGAGTGCCGTGATCGTCACGCCGACCGGCAGCGGAATATCGAAGAGCAGCTGGAGGGCAATCGCCGTTCCGATGACCTCGGCCAGATCACAGGCCGCGATGGCCAACTCGGCGATGATCCAGAGCGCGAAGGCCATGCGCGGCTGATAGGCATCGCGGCAGGCCTGTGCCAGATCGCGCCCGGTGACGATGCCAAGCTTCGCTGACAGGCCCTGCAGCAACACCGCCATCAGGTTGCTGAGCAGGATGACATAGAGCAGCGAGTACCCGAACTGCGCGCCGCCAGCGAGATCGGTGGCCCAGTTGCCCGGGTCCATGTATCCAACCGCGACGAGGTAACCAGGTCCGGCAAACGAGAGGAGCTTCCGGAACCAGCTGCCGGTGCTCACCGGTATGGAGCGGTACGACTCGGCCAGGGACGGCGCCTCGCGGGTGCGGCGCCAGGCGGGAATTTCGCCAGTGATGGCCGCGACGGCCTCAGCGGGCGTCGGTCGGTCCGTGACCCGGTCGTCGTTCGGTGTAGGGCGCGGAGCAATCATGGTATTCCGAAGAAGTGATTTCGTACCTCCGAAATTATAAGACACCCGCGCCGAGGCAAGGTCTGGCGCAGGCCCGCCAACTTCCGCTCATGGGCGCCTTAACGCCGGGATCGGCACGGAGTCTGCCATGTGTCACCACGACGCGATTCCGATCGCTGTCCAGATACCGACCCAGACCGCTGACCCAGGAACCCGACCATGATCAAGACCTCGCTACTGCGCGCCGCCACTGCGCTGACCCTCGCCGCCGTCTTCACCGCCTGCGGTGACTCGACGACCGGGCCCACCGACGCTGGCGTCTCGGCCTCCGTTTCGGCCGCCACCACACTCGATGTGGCGACGGTCTCCGGCGACGCCGCCCAGGAAGACGTTGAAACCTTCAAGATCAACCGCGGTGCCTTTGGCCTCGCGACGATCGACTTCGAGCGCTTTGCCCGCTGGGAATCGTGCCCGTACGACGCCACCGCGTTGCGTTTCGTCTGCGTCTCCAAGAACCGCGGCCCATTCAGCGCAACACGCAGCTACGCCTACATCGATCAAGCTGGCGTGGCGCAGTCGGCCTACAGCGCCACCACCACCGCCGCGGCCAACTTCAAGTGGTCGCTGAGCGGAACGATCACCAAGGAACGCTGGAGCGGCACGATGTCACGCGAGCGTGACATCACGATCTCCGGCCTCCTCGGCGCGAATACGACCGTGACGGTCAACGGCACCGGTGCGAACGAACGGCAGCGCACGAAATTCCTCCGCGACGCCGATGGCCCGAATGGCCTGACGCGCGACTACGACCTCGAGTCGTCGCTGGCGATCGTGAATGTCGTCACGCCGGCGATCCGCGTGCCGGACGCCTGGCCGGCCTCTGGAACGATTGCCCGCAACTACAAGGTGACCCGCACGGACGCCACGAACGGCACGATCGTGGTGACCCGCAACTCGGTGGTCACCTTCAACGGGACGCAGTTTGCGAAGCTGGTGGTGAACGGGAAGGAGTTCAGGCTCGACCTGGCGACCGGGAAGGTCGAGGTCGTGACCGCGAGCTGATCCACTCGCTTAGGGGGCGACCTGCTCACCGAAGTTGCGTGGCAGAACGGAAACCAAAATGAATCGCCCCCCGCATCGCGTTGATGCGGGGGGCGATTCGTTTCGCAGACTCATTGTGTCGCACGGCCGAGTCGACGCCATCACTCCACGGCGCTGGCCAGAGCCAAGAGTTGGGTGACGATCCGCTCCGTCATACCCCAGACGACGTCGTCTCCACTTCGGTAGGCCGGAAAGCGCATACGCGCGCCACCACGCTCGAACACATGTTCGGTGGCACGCGACGGATCGCGCAATTCCGACACCGGCACCCAGAATGTCGAGTGCACCTCATGGTTCGGGATCAGTGCGACATCACGCGTCAGCACGAAAACGAATGGGCGAACGGCAATCGATGGCAATGCCGCCGACCGCGGGCGTAGATCATCGAGTACGCCGAGGAACGTCGCATCAACATCGAGGTTCAGCTCGAGCTCCTCCCGCGTCTCCCGCCGAGCCGTGACGTCGAGCGTCTCGTCGGCCCGGTCGCGCCGTCCGCCCGGGAAGGCGACGTGTCCGCTCCATGGATCACCGTCACGCTCTGCGCGGCGGATGAAGAGCAACTCCGCATCGGCCAGCGTCGTGCCGCGAAACACCAGCGCGACCGCAGCCCATCGAAGGCCGTCCTCCTCTGCCTCCTCGAGCCGCAGGTGCGCCTGAAGAGCGCTGGCGAGCGCCTGCATCACCGGTCGGCGGAATCCGCTGGTAACCCTGCACTCATCCCTCGACGTCACCGTTCGCATCGACCCAAGCGCGAAAGCCTCCCGACATCGAGGCAACGTTGGTGTACCCCATCGCTTTCAGCGACTCTGCTGCAAGTGCAGATCGGTTTCCGCTGGCGCAATACAACACAACCGTCGCATCGCGCGGCACCACCGCATCGATCTTGCTCTCCAGTGTGCCGCGTGACATATGATGCGCGCCAGCCGCATGCCCGACGTTCCACTCCCGGTCTTCGCGCACGTCGATCAGAACCTGCGACGAATCCACCGCCCGCTTCGCGATCGTCTCGGATGCACTGACCTCCGCCACACGCGACTTGGCGTCAGCAAACAGCTCGGCAGCACTTTTCATGGCAGTCATTCCTCAGGAGTCAACGCGCGGAGATTCAGGACCAGCAACAGACAGCGACCGCGCCTCGACGTCGAGCGTGGCCTGCGCGCCGAGTGGGACGGTCCACTGATCGGCAATATGGCCGATGGGAAGGTTGGCGAGACAGGGGACGCGCAACCGATGCGCCAGATCCGACAGCAGCTCATCTATGGTCAGCGCATCCGGATTCTCGTCAGCGGGCACCAGGGTGAACTGCCCCACCGCCAGCCCCACGACACCGCGCAGCGCTCCCGACTGCTCCAATTGGCGCAACATCCGGTCGACGCGATAGGCGGCCTCGTTCAGATCCTCGAGGATGACAATGGCCCCTTCGGCGCGCAGAGCATTGGGCGTTCCGCACAGCGCGGCCAGCAGCGCGAGATTCCCGCCGGCCAGCCGACCGGAGACCCGACCGCCCGTGACCGGTCGAGCCTCGCTCCAGACGCCACAGGGCTGCCCCTGCTGCGACAGAGCCGATCGCAGCGAGGCGGCACTCATCGCAGGAAGCTCGGCACGCGCAGTGTGAGCGTGAAAGGTGACGACGCCAACCTGCGCGGCCACCGCGGCGTGCAGTGCGGTCACATCCGAATACCCGATCACAGGCTTCGGGCGCTCAGCAAACGCCGAAAATGACACCCGATCGACGATCCGCGTCATGCCGTACCCACCGCGCGCACACCATATCATGTCGATCGTCGGATCGTCCAGGGCCGACTGCAAATCGTGCAGTCGGTCGTCGTCTGTCCCGGCCAGATAGCCACAGCGCGCCAGCACGTGAGCGCCGCGCACCGGCTCCCACCCGAAGGCACGAACGCGCGCTTCCGCGCCCGCCACATCCGATTCGCCACGCAACGGCCCGGACGGCGACACCAGCGCGACCCTTGCGCCAGCACCCGGAACCACCGGCCACCACGATTTCGATGATGTCTGCATCCGTTGGATGCTAAGGGATCACGCTGCCGACGCTACCGTGGCGCCATGCTCTCCACACGCGCCGCCCGCACACTCCTCACTGCCGCGCACACATCGGACGGTCTGCAGGCCCTCGCCCGTGCGCTGGGTTTTCTCGCCCCGCCCACCCGCCTCGGACCGCGTCCGCTGCACGCACTCGGATTGGACGTGGACAGCAGCATCCGTGCGACACGCGTCGCACGGACAAACGACATTGCGCTCCTGATCATTGAAGGGGTCGATTCAGCCCGGTGCCGTGAGACGCTCCACCGCCTCGCAACCCGGCTCGATCGGCTGACCGATCATCGCCGATGGCTCGTGATCGCACGATGCACGAACAACGGTCCACTCGCCATCGCCTGCTGGCTCGGTTCAACGCGCGGACCTCGCATGGCAGTGCTGACCACCGACCCAACGTACGTCGTCGACTCCGATGCGCAAACGATCGCTGCCCTCGCCGCTGCCTGGCACCCCGACCCCACACTGACCTGCCTCCGCTGGCACGACCTGCTCGGCCGACACGCGATCGGACGCCGGTTCTTTCGCGCACTCGAAAGTCACGTTTCACAGATCGCCGACGGATGGCCCACGCGCGTCGACCCGGACGAACGACGCACCCTGGCACTCATCCACGTCGCCCGATTGCTCTTTCTCAAGTTCCTCGAAACAAAGGGCTGGCTCAATGACGATCGCGCCTTCCTCGCCCAACGGACGGAATCGATCCTCGAGTCGGGTGGCCGCGTCTGGCACCGACTGATCGCACCGCTGACCTTCGGCACCCTCAACACCCCACGCCGCCATCGTGCCCCCGCAGCGCGCGCCTTCGGCAACATCCCGTTTCTCAACGGCGGCCTCTTTGCCTGCTCCGCCATCGAGCGCCGCGCCAAGCGCCCGTCGATCAGCGACGAACTGATCGCGCCGTTACTCCTCGACACACTCGCGCGCTACCGTTTCACCGCCCGGGAAGAAGCGCAAAGCTGGCAAGAAGCGGCCATCGACCCGGATCTCCTCGGTCGTGCGTTTGAAACACTGATGGACTCCGACCAACGGCGCGGCTCCGGCACCTTCTATACACCGTCGGCGCTCGTTTCCTCGCTCGTCGACGACGCCCTCGAACAGCTGATCCCGCTCCCGCCAGACACCGTCCGGAGCGTAATGCTCGGCGCAACGCTCAAGCCCATCGATGCGCATCGAGTGCAGGACGCACTCGAGACGCTGCGAATCCTCGATCCCGCCTGTGGCTCCGGCTCGCTCCTCGTCAGAACCCTCGAACGCCTCGCGACTCTCCGGCAACAGACCGGCGACCCCCGACCGATCTCGATCATCCGACGCCACGTGCTTACACACTCGATCTTCGGCGTCGATGTCGCTCCGATGGCCGTCTGGCTCTGCGAACTCCGGCTCTGGCTCTCCGTGGTCATCGATGACGACACCACCGACACCACATCCATTACGCCACTCCCCAACCTCGATCACCACATCCGCATCGGTGACTCATTGGGCCCGCACGCCTTCGAGGCCGCTACGCCGACACGTTCAGAGACGCTGAGCGCCCTGCGCGTCCAATACGCGCAAAGCACAGGCGCGAGAAAACGAACTATCGCAGCAAGAATCGATTCGAGCGAGCGCAAGTCCACCCTCGTGCTCGCCGATCGCGCCATCACCAGCCTCACGCATGAGCGATCAGAGCTTCTCCGCCTCGCTCGGCAACGCTCACTCTTCGGCGCCCGAATCGGCCTCTCTGCCACACAACGTCGACGGCTGGCGTCACTGCGCACCGAACTGGTCGAACTGCGCCGCTCACGGCGACGAGTCGACGATGGCGGCGCACTCGATTTCGATTTCAGAACCCATTTTGCCGACGCCGCCGCCAACCAGGGCTTCGATCTCGTCATCGGCAATCCACCATGGGTGCGATCACATCACATCGACGCCGCAACCCGCGTACACCTCCGCACACGCTTCGCACTCATCACACGCCACGCCATGGGTGGCGTGGCATTCGGCGTTCAGACCGATCTCGCCATCCCATTCACCCAGCGCGCCCTCGACCTCACGCGGCCCGGCGGCATCCTCGCCTTCCTGCTGCCCGCAAAACTCTGGCGCTCGGTTTCGGCCGGCGCCCTCCGGCACCACCTCTTCCAACACGCGTCACTGCTGCATCTCCGCGACCACACCGCGGACGCGGGAGGCTTCGCGGCTGCGGTCTACCCGTCGAGCATCATCCTCCGCAGAACATCACCCGCAACCGACACCACGCCAATGCCAACCGGCGATGTGGAATGCCATACCACCGATGCGTCCGGTACCGCACACCACTTTCGCATCGCCGCCAACGCGCTCCCGGCGACAAGCGACCGTGGTGCACCGTGGCGCATTGTTCCTGATCAGGTACAACACGCGGCAAACAGCCTCGCCTCCGCCGGCGGTCGCTGGAGTGATACCCTCCTCCCACCACCGACACTCGGCATCAAGACGGGGCACAACGAGGCCTTCCTCATCTCGGATCGCGATGTGCCGGACGCACTGCGACGCTGGACGCGCCCCGCTCTGCGCGGCGACCACGTGCAGGCATGGCAGACGCCGCCCAGCACCACCGCCATCGTCATCCCGCACGACGACGCAGGCCGCGCCCTCACACAGCTCCCCGCGCCCCTCGCACGACACTTCGCCCGCCACGAACGCGCGCTACTGGCCCGCACCGATCTCCGCCCGCGCGAACCCTGGTGGACGCTATTCCGCACCGACCTCCTCGCACCGCAAGGCTGGCGCGTGATCTGGCCGGATATCGGCCGCACACTCCGCGCCACGCTGCTCGCGCCGCACACCGCCGCCGTGCCGATCAACAGCTGCTACGGCATCCGACTGCACGATCCCATCGATGCGCTCGCGCTGACGGCGCTCCTGAATGCCCCCACGACCACAGCCTGGTTGTCTCTCATCGCTGAACCAGCACGCGGCGGCTTTCACCGCTTCATGGGATGGACCGTCCTCGCGCTTCCTATTCCAGCGTGGACCGCCACTCGCGAACTCCTCGCCCCGCTCGCCGCACGCGCAAGACGAGGCGAGCCTGTCTCCGTCGAACTGCTTCACCACACCACACTCGAAGCCTACGGCACAACCCACGCCGCGATCGCCCCGCTCCTCGAGTGGACGAGCGATCACCTGCACCACGCCGGCGTACGCCGCGGATCACGCGCGCGATGAGCACGACGCTCCAAGTAATCCGACGGCTGGCATTGGGCGCACTCAAGGTCAGAGGTCTGGCACCGCCATGCCGAACGCTGCGCATCGGTCGTATCACGCTGCTCCCTCATCAGATCGCCGCCATCGACTGGCTTCACCCTCGTCTGGCACGCTACGGCGGCGCGCTCCTCGCCGATCCACCAGGAATTGGCAAGACCTACGTCGCCCTCGCCATCGCGGCCAACTCGAACGTGACGCCACTCGTCATCGCGCCAGCAGCTCTGCGAGAGCGCTGGTACGCGGCCGCAGATGAAACCGGCGTTCGCATACAGTTCGTAAGCACCGAACGACTGAGTGCACCGTCCGACCCGCAGATTGCGCCACGCCAGCTCGTCATCATTGACGAAGCACACCACCTCCGCACGCGATCCACGCGCCGCTACCACCGAACCACCGCCATCTGCGCCAGTGCGACAGTACTACTTCTCAGCGCAACGCCCATCCAGAACGCGCTTCACGACCTCACACACATCACCAACCTCTTCCACCTTCCACCCAGCCGACAGTCCATCGCTCATCTCCGTCGACGCCTGACCCTCCGACGCACACTGGATCAGCTGCTCGCAGCGGATCAGAGCGCACTCGAGGGCTATGCCATCCCCACCGTGAGATCCGTCGCGACGCCAGCGCTCGCAATCCAGCACCCCGCGCTGCCGGCCCGCCTTCTGTCGTTGCCACAGGTGCGCAGCGATTCCAACGAAGGACACGCACTCCTCCAGCTCGGCCTTCTCCATGCACTGCGCTCGAGCGACGCGGCTGCCCAGGAGCGCATCTACCGACGCATCGCTGCAACCGTCGCCATGGAGCACGCGACCGAAGCGGGCGTCGAACCCACGCCGTCCATCCGACGCGCCTTCCACAGCACGAGCGGCACAGTCCAACTGGCCATGGCGCAGCTCCTCGGTCCCACAAACGCGACGCTTGGTGCTCCGATGCTGGCGGGTGCACGAGACCAACGACGCGCGCTGCAGGAACTGCTTCCTTTCCTGACGGGTATCGGCGACCGGCAGCGGAGTCGCGTGCTGCGCCGGCTCGCCCGCTGGTGCCAGCACCCGGTGGTGGCATTCACGCAGTTCGGTGCGACCGCCACGGCACTCTTTCAACAACTGCACCGCGAAACGGGGATCGCACTTCTCACTGGCTCCGGCGCGCGAATCGCATCTGGCGTGATCAGTCGTGCAGAAGTGCTCGACCGCCTTCTGTCATTGCGCTATCGCAGCCGGCACAACGCCGTACGCCTGCTCATCACAACTGACGTGTTGAGCGAAGGACTTTCACTGGCCGGTGTGGCCACGGTGGTGCACCTCGATTTGCCGTGGACCGCTGCTCGCCTCGACCAGCGCGTCGGCCGCGCCGCACGAATTGGCGCGCCGGTGGCCCAGGTTCGAGTCATGCGACTCACCGCACCACTTCCGGTTCCGGCCGAGCAGGCAATTCACGATTTGCTCGTCGCGAAGCGACGGCACATGCGTCGCGTTGACGGTGGTGATGATGCGTCGCTGGTGACAGCGCTGGCAGAGCTTTGTACGCTGCACCCGCGAGCCAACGACCACCGGCGATGGCTCACGCTGCGGTCGCCGTTGCGGCGCACACCGATCACGCTGGCGATCGTTCGGGTGCGGCGAGACCGACTGCTGGTCGTGCTCGATGGCGGCTCACTACGAGCACCCGCGACGCAGGACTGGCAAGCGCTCCACTGCGGCCGAGTCACTGACGCCCGTCCCGGAGCCATCGCGGCGCTGAAACGGGCGCTGACTACGTGGCAATTCGATCGCGACATGTCGTCGATGGTCGACAAGCCGAGCGACCAGCGGCTGCGGTCGCGACAGCTGGCGGACGAACATCTGCTCTGCGTAAGTCGCGCACAGCGCGCCAGTCGCGCCAATGCCGTCACGCTGCATCGCAGAACAGCGATGGATTCGGACCACGACGTCGCGGCCGGCGAACTGCAGGAGTTCGTGGCAGACGGCGCGTCCGATCCGGGGCCGTCTGGCGCGGCACCAGTACGCCGGAGCCGCGCAGCATCATCAGACCACGATCTCCGGGTGAGAGTGCTCTGCGGCGTTCAGATGATCCCGGCCGGCGCCTGAGGATTGGCGGGTGGATTCGCTATATTGGAGGCGATGCCCACTACGCAGATACGCGCTCCGCGCCCGGTGCTGTTTGATCTCGATGGTACGCTCGCTGACACTATCCCACTGTTGCTAGCGTCGATGCGTGCGGCCTACGCGGCAGTTGGCGGTGATGGGCCGCTCGACCGTGATTGGCTGCGCGGCATGGGTATGCCACTCCGCTCGCAGTTCATGCATTTCGAGTCCAATGATCTCCAGCGGGTCGAGGCGCTGATCGCTGTCTACCGTGACTGGCAGGTAGCCAATCTTGCCGCGTTCGTCACCGAGTATGCCGGCATCCGGGAGCTGCTCGGCGCGTTGCAACAGGGTGGCCATCCCGTTGCGGTGGTCACCGGCAAGGGCGACTGGATGGCGCGCATGACGCTCGATCACGTCGACCTGCTGTCGCCCTTCGATGTCATCATCGGTGCGGACGCCACTACGCGCCACAAGCCGGATCCGGAGCCGCTGTTGCTCTGCGCTAAGCGTCTGGGCGTGCCCGTCAGCGAGGCACTCTACGTCGGCGACGCGCCGAATGACATTCTGGCCGCGCGGGCAGCAGGCATGATTGATGTCTGGGCCGCATGGGGACCGTTTCCAGCCAGCGAGCTCGAGGCGTTCTCTCCGTCGCACTCGGTGCAAAGCCCAATGGGCATCATGGCGCTCATCGATCGTCTCGATGCGGTGTCGGTGGTCCACGCCTGAACGGGGCGTCACCGTCGCCAGTCGAAACATCCGGCGGGCACCGGCCGTACCGTCTTTCAGACCCACCCATCTGGAGCAGTTCCAATGCGAAATTCCACCACCTCTGCCGCCCTGTTGCTCTGCTCTGTGCTGCTGGCGGCATGTAACAGCCCGAAACCGTCTGAAGAGACGTTCATCTGGAAGGGCCCGGTCAAGGCTGACTCCTGGATGCGCCTCAGGAATGTTTCGGGAGATTTCGAGGTCGGAGAAACCACCGGCGACAGCGCCGAAATCCAACTCGTGATCCGGCGTTCGTCGGCGTACGCGCCGTCCGCGCGCATCAAGGTGCTCCAGACGAACGATGGCATCCTCGCCTGCGCGCTCTACGGTGACGACAACTCCTGCTCGGCCACTGAATACAAGGGCGGTAACACGTACAAGAAGGGCGCACTGCCGTTCATGCGTGGAAGCACCACCGTCACCGGCACGATTCGCCTTCCGCGCGGCGTCAAGCTCGACGCGCAATCGACGAACGGCGACATCAACGTATCAGCGATCGCGTCGGAGGTCATCGCACAGACGACGAACGGCGACATCGAGGTTCGCGGGACCCGTGGCGCCATCAACGTCAGTACCACCAACGGCGACATCGTACTCGGCCCGGAGGATGTCGGCGGCGCGTTTTCAGTTGGAACAACCAATGGTGATGTCAAAATCGACCTGCCCGCCACGTTGAACGCCGCCGTGAACATGCGGACGACCAACGGCGAACTCGATCTCCGGGTCCCGGCAAACATCACGACCAAGACGGCGAAACTGATCATTGCATCGCTCGGCAGCGGGGGCTCACCGATTGACATTCAGACAACCAACGGCGACGTCACCCTTCGGCCGCGCAGCACACCCTGATCCTGACGTGATCCGCTGAACAACACGGGCCCGGCCACACCAAGTGTGTGCCGGGCCCGTATGGCGTGTGCTGGGGCGACCCTTCAGCCCTTTGCGAGGGCCTCGATGACGACTGCGAGGTCGATGTCCTTCTGCGTCAACCCGCCCGAGTCGTGTGTGCTGAGGGCGACCAGAATCTTCGTGTACCGGATGTCAATGTCCGGATGATGTTGCGCAGCCTCGGCAGCGTCTGCGATTGATTGAACGAAGCTGATGCCAGCGGGAAACGTTGGCATGGTGAACAGTTTGGAGATCACCCCGGCGCGCTTGCTCCACCCCGGGAGTTGCCCAAGCGCGCGCTGGATTTCGATATCGGAGAGGACGGGGGCGGGGGTGGGGGCGGCCATACAGTGGACTCGATGCGGCTGAGGGAGACCCGTCGGCGAAGTGGAGTGCCTTCGGTACTGCTCCCATCCTCATACCGACAACGCCGCCGCACAAGGGCCGCGGCACTGGGCCCCGCTCGCCGTCGCGGCAGGACGAGAAGACGGGCCGGCTCATCGCTGCTTGCCGGCGCAGTTCGTACGGTGAGTGCTGGGGTGGAAGGTCGCCTCGAATCTGACTCGACCGTGGACTCACGGATTTGGCTGCTGGGAGGAGTCATGCCTGCCTGCGATGCGCTGCGGATCGACGCCAGACTGGGTAGCCTTCTCGCATGCTGCGTGTGACTGATTCCGGCCTCTACTGTGACGCCGGCGATTTCTTCATTGACCCCTGGCGGCCGGTGCCTCGTGCGGTGGTCACCCACGCGCACAGCGACCACCTCACCGGTGGCTGTGGACGCTACCTCGTCGCTGATCGCGGAGTGTTGGTGTCACGTGAGCGACTGGGCCAGTGGGCGGACCGGGTGGAGGGCGTTGCCTTCGGCGACGTACGCACGATCAACGGCGTGCGCGTCTCACTCCACCCCGCCGGTCACATCCTCGGCTCGGCGCAAGTACGCCTCGAGCTGAACGGCGAAGTGTGGGTGGCATCGGGAGACTACAAGACCGATGCCGATCCAACCTGCGACGCGTGGGAGCCGGTGCGTTGTCACACCTTCATCACCGAGAGCACGTTCGGCCTGCCGATCTATCGCTGGCCGTCGTCGCAAGCGGTGTTCGACGACGTGAATGCGTGGTGGCGCGCGAACGTCGCGTCGGGGCTCACATCGTTGTTGTTCGGCTACGGGCTGGGAAAGGCCCAGCGACTCCTGGCAGGGCTGGATTCCTCCATCGGACCGATTCTCGTGCATGGCGCCGTGGATCGCATGACGCAGCTCTATCGCGAAGCCGGCGTCCCGCTGCCGCACACGGAGCATGCGTCATCCGCGTCGAAGCTGACGCGGGGTGCGATCGTTGTTGCGCCACCGAGTGCGGATGGCAGCACCTGGGCGCGCAAGTTCGGGGCACAATCGACGGCATTCGCCAGCGGCTGGATGCTGGTTCGAGGTGCGCGACGTCGCCGGAGTGTGGATCGCGGCTTCACTCTCTCCGATCACGTGGACTGGCCCCAGTTACTCGACGCAATCGAGGCCACCGGCGCCGAACGTGTCCTGGTGACGCACGGCTTCACCGGTGCAGTGGTGCGGTGGTTACGGGAGCATGGACTGTCGGCCGACGTGTTGTCGACGCGATATGAGGGGGAGCGTGACGACACACCGGAATCCGGCGCAGCGTCGAAAGGGGAAGATTCGACGACAAACGCAGGGCCAGACAGCGTCTCTGAGATGGGTGAGGTACCCGAGTGAGAGCGTTCGCGGCACTGTACGACGCCATCGATCGAACGACCGCGACGCAAGGCAAGGTCGCGGCACTCGTCGACTTCTTTCGTGACGCACCGCCTGCGGATGCCGCCTGGGCCGTCTCATTTCTTGTCGGTCGTCGGCCGAAACGGCTGATCAAGTCGGCCGACCTTCGGGCGTGGGCGGCGAGTGCCGCCAGTGTCCCCGACTGGCTCTTCGAAGAGTCGTACGCCCAGGCGGGTGATCTGGCGGAGACGATTTCGCTGCTGGTGCCGGAGTCCGATGAGCTGAGTGACGATCAATCACTCCACTACTGGGTGACCGAGCAGCTGCTGCCTCTTGGCCGCATGGATGCGCCACAGCAGCACGCGGCGCTGGCCGCAATCTGGCGGTCACTGCGTGGGTCGTCTCGGTTCGTGTTCAACAAGTTGATCACCGGTGCGTTTCGCATGGGTGTCTCAGACGGGCTGCTGGTACGGGCGCTCTCGCAGGTCAGCGGCGTGAGCGCCGACGCGATCAGCCACCGGTTGATGGGTCAGTGGGAACCGTCCGGCGAGTGGTATCAACGGCTGATGGATCCGGATACTGACGATGCAGACTGGAGTCGGCCGTATCCGTTCTATCTCGCATATCCACTGGAACAGGACCTGCCGTCGATCGGTGAGGCTCTGGAGTGGCAGGTGGAGTGGAAGTGGGATGGCATCCGTGCGCAGCTGGTGCGCCGTCGCGGCAAGACGTTGCTCTGGAGTCGTGGTGAGGAACTGCTCGCCGGTCGGTTTCCTGAAGTGGAACAGACGGCAGAGTTCCTGCCGGATGGCACGGTGATCGATGGAGAGCTGGTTGCGTGGCGTGACGGCGTACCGCTGCAGTTTTCCGAACTACAGCGTCGTATCAATCGAAAGACCATCGGCAAGAAGCTGCTCAGCGACGTGCCGTGTGCCATGATCGCCTACGATCTGCTCGAACTGGGTGGTCTCGATCAACGCACCGCATCGATGGATGTGCGTCGCGCGTCGCTCGAGGCGGTCGTGCGCGCCCTGCCGACAGGTGGCACCATCCATCTCTCACCGATCGTCAGCGCGGCGAACTGGGATGCCGTGCACACTGCGCGATCTGAGTCCCGATCGATGCTGGCGGAGGGACTGATGCTCAAGCGACGCGCATCGGTGTACGGCGTCGGCAGGCGGGTTGGCGACTGGTGGAAGTGGAAGGTCACGCCGTTGACCGTCGACGCGGTACTGGTGTATGCGCAGTCCGGCCATGGGCGCCGCGCCGGGCTTTACACCGACTACACCTTTGCCGTGTGGGATGGCGAGGCGCTGGTCCCGTTCGCAAAGGCGTACTCCGGGCTCACCGATGCCGAGATCCGCGAGGTGGATCGGTATGTCCGTCAGCACACGCTGGAGAAGTTCGGACCGGTGAGGACAGTCACGCCGGGGCTGGTGTTTGAACTGGCGTTCGAGGGTATTCAGGAGAGCAGCCGTCACAAGAGCGGAATTGCAGTGCGCTTCCCACGGATCAGCCGGTGGCGCAAGGACAAATTGCCAGCGGACGCCGATTCGCTCGAGACAATCAAGGCAATGCTCCGCGCCACGCGTGTAAGTTCGTGAGCCCGCCTGAAGAGCGATCGGCGACCGACGCGCATGAATTCGTAAGCCAGAGTGACGTGAGC
>JBBQRH010000052.1:0-29857 GCA_038215035.1 Gemmatimonadales bacterium
TCGAGCACGTAATCCTTCTCGACGCGGCCGGCGACCAGCGTGATCGGGAGGCGCTTCGGCTTATAGCCGATGAACCGTACAACGAGATTCACCGCCCGGCCGTTATACCGCGAGATGTCGACGGTAAAGCTGTAGCGGCCATCGGTGCTGGTGATCGTGCCGGCACCGATTTCTGGAATGCCGACGCTCGCGCCACCAATAGGACCAGTGTTCGACGACACTTTTCCGGTGAACACCGCCGATTGAGCTTCTGCCACATTGGCTCCCACAGCCAGCGCCGCTACGGCTGCGGCACAGCGGAGAGACCTTCGGATCAAGACACCATCCATTTCGTTACCTCGGAGTGTGGAGGGGGACTGAAACAAATCGTGGGTGACCCGTGTACGAGACATACCGACTCGCGCTGATGGGTTCACCTTGGACGAACAGACGAGACGTCATTCGCTCCTGATCTGAGAGTGGCGAGAGATTCTCCTGTGCAAACGGACAGGGGAGAAATGGTCTTCGAGGTCCGCTGCTGCGCGGGCCCCGAGTGGTGTCGGAACAACTGGCTTCAAGTCCTATTATGTAGCTGGTGTGTAACCATGGCAATGGTGCGGATGAGTGCGAGCCATTGTAACGTCAGCAATCAAGGGGCGATCAACTGCGACGGTTGACCGTTCTCTGACTCAAGGTCACCTTCCGAGTTGACTATGCTGACCGTCCGCTACCTCCCCCGTGTTGCTTTAATGTGCTCGCTGGGCCTCGCGGCCGCCTGCGAGCTCGGGGCTCAGCGGCGTGACGGCCGCGTCTTCGGTGCCGTCATCGATCATTCCACCGGACTGCCAATCGTCGGCGTGACCGTAGTCAGTCTCCATGATGGCAAGGCCTTCACGACCGATACGGCAGGCGCCTTCCGGTTTGAACGGCTTCCGGTCGGCATCGTCCGATTCCTGATCAGAGCGCCAGGATTTCCACAGAAGGGCTTGGTTGTGGCTCTGGCTGAGGGGGAGCGGATGGAGCAGCGGGTCGAGCTCGACTCGACCCCGGCAGCGCGCGTGGCCGACGTACCGACGCCGCGCTCCGCCGGAGACCGTGCCCAGATGCTCGCACCAGTGCTCGTTGCCGAGGAGGCCAGCCTCGGCGTGCGCTACGCCAACTTCGAGCGCCGACGGAAAACCGGAGCTGGCCAGTATGTCGTCCGCGCTGACATCGAAAAAGCTGGCTCGAATTCCCTGCAGGACGTCGTTCGCACGATGCGCGGAGTCAACCTGGATTGCAGTATGGGCGGCTCAGGATGCTCGATCCGGATGGCGAGGGCGCCGATGCGGTGTAGTCCCGAGTACATCGTCGATGACAACGTCAACAACACGTTCGGACCAACGGTGCCGGTCCGCGACATCGAGGCACTGGAGGTCTACACCGGACCGGCCGATGTGCCCGGAGAGTACGCCGGCACCAATGCGGGGTGCGGGGTCATCGTCATCTGGACGCGCGTCGGTCCACCCCGTCCGAAAAAGCGGAAACCGTGACCCACGAACGCGGCACCCCTAACGGCCACCGGCGGCATTTGCGCTGATGCGCACCTCGCGCTGCTCTGGCGCAAGTCGCACAACCTGCTCCACCCCGCCTGGCCAGCGTACCGCCACGCCCGTCATCGATGCAGAACGTGCCAGCACAACCGTCGCGGCGTTCATCGACCAGTAGCCACTGCCAGCGTGGATCTCGCGCACCGGGCCGCGCGTGCCACCCGAGACGATCCGCAGCTGCGCACCAATACCAAGCGGATTGCCAGGCGGGCCAGCCAGGCGAACACGCACGCCCGGCGCTCCGGTGGAATTGCGCCAGAGCGTCATCGGCGCGCCGTTCTGCGACACCGCCAGATCGACGCGACCGTCACCATCGAAATCCGAGGCCGCCGCCCCACGCTGGTCGCCGAGAACACGGATTCCGCTGTGCTGCACCGACTGTGGGCGGAAACCGCCTGAGCCGTCGCCGAGCAGCAACAGTCCCGCGCCAGCGTCGAACCGCATCGTGTTGATCTCGGTCGGGAAGAAGTTCTGCGCCAGAAACAGGTCGTCCCGCCCGTCACCATCGAAGTCGCTCACCACCGCACCGAAGGCGGGCGCCAGCTGCGCCGCAGCCGGCAGTGCGCGCGCCTCGAAGTGATCGCCACGATTGAGAAAGACGGTGTGATCGAATGTCGTGGCGCCGACGCGAACCGCCGTCGATGCTGACGCACCCAACACGGCATCGACGTCTGCGTTCGCGAATGCGGCAAATGTGGCGAAGCGTTCCTTCACCGACGGCAGCGCAGCACCAAGTCGTGAGAACCCGTCCATTGGCATCTCACGTTGGGTGAACGAGTCGGCGCGCGCGAAGATGAGCCCGAGCCGGTCGCCATCCATTCGGGCCACCGTCAGCGTGTACGGACGCGCCGCAGACGTGTGCCATGGTGTGTTCCGCCCCCAACTGGTGGCGATCAGGTCCAGACGCCCGTCGCCATCGAAGTCGCCAGCCGCCACGCCATTCCAGCGACTGGACACGGCCGAGAGCCCGAGCGCCTTGGTCGCATCGCGAAATCGACCGCCATCGTTGTGCAGCACCCTGATCGGGCCGAACTCCGTCGCGACAATCAGCTCAGGTCGTGTGTCACCATCGAGGTCCGCAAACAGTGCCGACGACACCAACCCGAGCGAACCGAGCGCCGCGGTGTTGCCAGCATCTTCAGTGAACGCTCCGGTCGCACTACCCAGCCAGAGCCGCGATCGAACGGGCAATGGCCATGCACCAGGCCGCGCGCGCGCCCCGACGAAGAGATCGAGGAAGCCATCCCCGTTCACGTCGGCCAGCGCCAATGGGCCAACGCTGGCAGAGTCGGCGCCGACAGCCGGCGACGGTGCACCAACCCTAGCGCCAGCCGCAAAACTCAGCACCGACGGCACCACCAACGCGAGTGAATCAGGAGCCTCGTAGTTCGACTGGCCGGCGAGCAGCGTGACGCCACCGGACGCGCGCGAGACCGGAAGAATCGTCGTCAGGTCGAGCGCCTGCATTGCACCGGCGACAGGCACTGGCACAAACCGCGTGCCGGTATTCCGCAGCACGGTCAGCCGTCCGCCGCGGCCACTCCCGAACACCAGGTCCTCGCGCCCATCGTCGTCGACATCGATCCAGCTCACACCAGGGCCAAGCTGGCTGAGGCGCGATGGCAGCAGAGGCTGTCGCTTGAAGTCGGCGTAGAGTGAGTCGACATGCGACGCGCCGCCGAGCAGTGCAGTGGCATCGGTGAACAACGCCGATGAAGCCGCGGTCACCGAGTCTGGAGCCGCAGTGGCGCTCATCTCGTCGATTTCGTACAGCCTGTTCGCGCGTGCGTCTTGAATCACACTATGCCGCCCGTCGCGCCACCGCACATCGATGGTAGCCGTGGAGTCGCGGCCCATCGCAAAGGTGAGCTGCGCGTCACTCCCCGACAGGTAGTAGCCACCAGCCGTCATCTCGCGCGTTTGCAACGGGAGCGACGCCGTCCGGATCGTGACCGTCGCACCGATCCCCTGCGAATTGGCACCGGTACCGCGCAGCCGTACGCTCAGCCGCGGAGCGCCGCTTGTGTTCTGATACACAACTGCCGGCGCATTCAGACGCGTCACCACGACATCCAGCGTGCCGTCACCATTCAGGTCGGCCAGCGCGATGCCCTGCGAAATTGCCGAGTCGACGCCGAACCCCCAAGCGGTGCTGGCATCGTGAAAGGTGAGGTCGGCACCGTTCCTGAAAGCGACGCTCCTCGTCTGCAGCGCAGGAAACTCAGCCGATTCACGATTCCATGGAACGCGCGGAAAACTGTTCCGGATCCGTTCGTACGGATCTGCTTCACGCACGTCATAGCGATGCCCGGTTACGGCGAGCAGATCCTCGAATCCATCGAGGTCGACGTCGAGGAAAGCACTGCCCCACGTCCAATCGGTGGCGGTCACGCCAGCGAACTCTCCGATCTGCGCCCACGTGCCATCGCCCCGCGACAGGTGCAGCATGTTCTGCATCCATTGCGTGCGCTCCGGCGAGAGTCCCACCGGTTTCTGGAGCGGGGTGTGGGTCGGGATGCTGCGCTGCCGACCGGCCAGCGTCGGGGCCAGCATGTCGGTGGTGAAGAGATCCACCTGACCGTCACGGTTCACGTCGGCCATATCCACCGACATGCAGGTGTTGCTCGTGACGCGCAGCGACATCGGTGGCGCAAGACGAAAATTCCCGGCACCATCGTTGAGCCAGAACTGATCCGGATCCTCCAGATCATTGCAGACGTACAGATCCGGTGCGCCGTCGCCGTTCACATCGTAGAAGCGGGCGTCGAGCGTGAAGAAATCCGGCGCTGCCGTCAATGGCACACCGCGTTCATCGCGAAAACGTGACCCACTGATCGGCGTCGCCGTGAAGTGCCCGGCGCCATCGTTCAGAAAGAAGAGATCGGGCTCGGCACGCTGCGACCGAATGTAGCCACCAAGATCCGGGCGCGACTCGACGCGATACTCCTTCTTCCACGCATCGACGACCTCCACCGAGTCACCGACCTTTCTCAGTACCTGGTCGAACGCACGCTGTTGCGGCGTATACGCATCCAGCGCGTTACGGGTCTTGTAGGTTGCGACGTAGAGATCGAGCGTACCGTTCCCGTCAACGTCGGCCAGCGTCATGGTCGTGGCGTTGTAGCCGCCGGTTAGTCCACTGCGTGCGGTCGCGTTGGTAAAGTGTCCGGTGCCATCGTTCGTGAAGAGTGCAACCGGACCGCCAAACGTGCCGGCCAGCAGATCGAGATCACGGTCGCCATCGACATCCGCGAGGACCACGCTGGTGGTCGCGAGGGCGGTGAAATCGAGCCCGCTGGCTTTCGTGACGTCAGTGAAGCGGAAGTCCCCGTCGTTACGATACAACGCCGCCGGCCGCTCGACCGAGGCCAGCACGAGGTCAGGCCGACCGTCACCATCCACGTCGCCCAGTGCAACACCGGCGCCGTCGAGCAACCCGCGGTTCTCCAGCCCGCGCGCCTCGCTCACGTCGTTCTGATGCGTGAGTCCTGTCTGCGCGGCCGTCAGCATACGGAAGCCCGCCTGTCCGCGTGCGTTTACCTCAACGGCCCGCCAGCGATACCCCGTTTCCGTGTGCCAGCTGGCGTCGATGGCCGGCTCGGCCGCGCAGCCACCGAAGACTGCCATCGTGATCACGAGCCGAAGTTGCGCAGCGATACGGCCGATCTTCACGAAGCTCGCCGCGTGACCAGTGATCGCACCCTTCGCCCAATGCATCGGCCCTGCACCAATCCATCGGTGACTGCAGGAAAATAGTGGACGCCCGCATACACACGCGAGATTGCAACATCGGCCAACGCGGCGGAGAATGATGCAAACCTGCGCGGTGGCTGCCCGATATCGACCTGTGTCGAATCCACGAACGGGATGGTGTCGCCGAGTGCAGCGATGATGACGTCGACCGCCGCGCTCGACTGCACGGAATGCCCGGACGTGTACTCGGGGAACGGTGGCGACGGAATGACGGTGGCAAACCGCGGATCGACCACGCGCCTCACCCACGTCTCGGGCCGCACCACCAGCGACTTGTACTTCTCGCGCCAGCAGCTGATGAACGCGTCGGCAATGCCGATCGACGTCATCGCATAGAGCTCCACCGCCTCGTCGGCGGTCAGTCCGCGACGCGCGACCATCTGATTCACCACGCTGATCCAGTGAAAACCCGGCGTGCCGGTTGCAATGGGATTGTCGGCCCAGAAGAGTGCCGTCTCACGCTGCGCCGCCGTGAGCGCCTTGACGGTGTCATGGAACTGCATGCCCATCTGGTAGAATGCACTGCCCGGCTGCTCCGAATACGGCGGCGGCGGTGGCGGCGCGCACTCATCACCCGTCGTCAGGACGAACGGGCGCAGCTGCCCCCAGTACGGCTCCGTCGGCTTCGTCGGGTTGAAGGCCGGCAGTGTGGTTGGCCCCTCGGCCTTGGGACGATTGGTGAAGGTGCCCTTGGCAGTCGTGTTCTCGGCATCCACGTGAACATCGGGATTCGAGAGCTGCACCAGATCCGATTGACCAGAGAGCGTCTGCGGTACGAACTGCGCGACGGTCGCCGTATTGATCCATTCGGTACGCGCACCGGATGGAGCCCAGGGCCGACCGCGGGTTGCGTAGAAGCTGTCGGCCGCGGCCCAGGAGAGAATCGTCGCGGCAACGCCGCGACCGTGATTGCGCGATTGCTCGAGGGATGCGGTGTCGACCCCCGCGGCACTGCGGGCCGCAATCTGCGCCAGCGAAAGCGAGTCGATCGTACGTCGCGTCGATGGCAGGCCGTCACGCATCAGGGAGTCGAGCACGACCCGCACCGCTTCGGCAGCGACTGTTGCTCCATCGATAGCTGCGCCGTCGGGCAGCGATGGCAACACACCCAACCCGTTCAGTTGTCCGCCCAACGTCTTCAGCGGCGACCGACTACCCGACGCATACCCTTCGTAGAGCGCAATCGCCGCATACGCGGAAATGCGCGATGCCACCGGTGGCCCAAGACGCTCGCTCCGGGCGAATGCCAGCGACGTTCGCATCCACTGCGACACCAGTTGCGGATCGGCAGGCGGTGGCGGCGAATGACAGGCAGCGATGGCGAGCAATACGCCCGCGATCAGTGCGGCGTGGTAGCGGAATCTGCCGGTGCGGCACACGGCTGTCATGGAGTTGGCTCCGGGGAACGTCGGATCGAATATCGATACGTAGGCTAGCGCGGATGGCTCCCGCGCAACAGTGACGCTACTCTTCGGCATGCGAATCTCTGCGTCCTTCCGATTCCGCGTTGTCGCGCTGGCGCTGCTCCTGCTTGGCTGCACGCGCCCACCAGAGAGTGCGGCCGCCGACGTGCCGGATACCGACGTCCGGAAGCTCCCGAGCGAGCGCAAGCCCGGACTCGCCGACCGAATGATGGAGGCGGCTGATGTGAGTCGCGTCCTCGGCTCGAAATCGGCACCGGTCCGGGTGCTGGTGATCAGCGACTACCAGTGTGACAGCTGCCGACTCTGGTTCGAAGAGAAGCTCCCGGTCGTGCGCGCCGAGTACATCGAGACGGGCAAAGCGCGTCTGACGTGGGTGCACTATCCGTTGCGCTCGCATCCGGCAGCCGTACGCGCCGCCAGCGCGTCGCTCTGCGCCGGAGTGCAGGGGAAGTTCTGGGAAACGAGTGCGCGGCTCTTCAGCGCACAACGCGTATGGGGTGCGTCGCCACGCGCCGACGAGATCATCGACTCGCTGGCGATCGCAGCCGGCAGCGAAAGCTTTACCCTGAAGAGCTGCACCAGCAGTGATCGAATGCTGCGGCAGGTCCGCCGCGACATCGACTGGACCGATACCGCGAAGGCGGGCGCGCCGCCGACCCTCATCATTGGCGCGCGGCGACTGTCCGGGGCAGCGTCATTGGCGGTTCTCCGTGCGGCACTCGACTCGGCGGCAGCGGGGAAGTAAGGAGCCGCAGGCACCGCCCTCCGTGACGGCGACATCCTTGATGCAACGAGGGCCAGGACCGGGTGTCGCCGGCCTGGCCCTCGTTCACTTCACCCAAAGATCGGCCGACGTTACGGCTTGGCCGGCGCCGCATTGAAGTCCACCGTTGGCACATCACGCTTCGCCGCATCTGTCACCTCGAAATACTCCCGCGGCTTGCTCCCCAGCACCTTCGCCGTCATCACCGCCGGAAACTTGCGGATGAAGCTGTTGTATTCGTTGACCGAGTTGTTGTAGTCCGTGCGACTCACCGCAATGCGATTCTCGGTGCCCGTCAACTCATCCTGCAGCTTCAGGAACTGCGCATCGCTGCTCAGCTTCGGATAACTCGTCACGAGGGTCATCATCGGCACCACGGCACGCGACAACGCGTCGTTGGCGCTCGCCAGTTCGGCCGGGTTCGCGCCGCCAGGACGTGCCAGTGCGCCAGTCAGCCCGCTCTGTGCTTTCGCCACCGCGGTGAAGATCGCCGACTCCTGCGCGGCAAAGCCCTTGACCGTCGCCACCAGATTCGGAATCAGGTCGGCGCGACGCTGCAGCTGCACCTCGATTTCCTTCTGCGACTTGGCCGCCGTTTCATCGAGCGTCTGAATGGTGTTGTAGCCGCAGGCGCCGAGCGCCAACGGCAGGAGCAGTACCGCGCGACGCAGCCAACGCGCCTGCACGCCGCGCACTGTGTCGGGTCGAGCCATCGTCGTTGCACGCATCGTTTCGCTCTCTCGAAGTTCAGAAGTGTACGGCGCTGCCTGTCGCAGCACCGGGGACAATCGTGTCACACCAATCACGGCGTGACACCAGCCGATCGGGCGCTCCCACCCGCCCGATCGAGGTACGCCACCAGGCGTCCCAGTGCATCCAGCACGCCAGTCAGCACCTGCCTGACCTCGGCAACCGGAATCTGCACCTCGCGCCGCGCGTGTTGCACCAGCCGTTCGAAGGGTTGCACATCGAACCCGGCGATCGTGGCTACTTCACGGCTTAATTCCAGATAGTCCATTGGCGGCGCATGTCCCGCAACCCGCGACACGCCACGAAACAGCACCATCATCGTCGACACACCATTCAGCAGCAACTGCAGATGCGCCGCCGGGGCGTCGCCAACCGCCATGATGGCGCGCCGCAGCTGCAGCAGCTTGCCCATCGTCTCGCGCTCGACGTGCAACCGCAGATCATGAGGCGTCACGCGAACCCCGTCGAATGGTGCCTCGCCAACCAACACCTGATGCCGGTGCAGAATGTCAGCATACTCCATGGCGAAGATGTCCGCCGAGGAGCGCCATTCGTCGAGGGTCAGGAGCAAGGGCGCCGGATTGCCAGCTTTCGTCCAGCTCTGAACGGCGGGGGATTTGTGCAATAGCGAACTCAGCGACACGGACTCGACGATGATGAGCAGGTTCGTATCCGATTGCCCGGGCAGCACTTCCCCGGCGACCGCCGAGCCAAAGCGCACGATCACGCGCAGCGAGTCGCCATAGAGCGACTCGATGGCCGTGACAAGCTCGCCGACGGCCATTTCACTGGCCACTTCCGAATTCTCTCCTTTCACCGTCGTCACCAGTCCGAGCCTCCGCCGCCGCCGCTGAAACCACCACCCCCGCCGAAGCCACCGAATCCGCCGCCACCGCCACCACCACCCCCCCAGCCACCGCCGCTGCCCCAACCACCACCACCCAGATTCGGGAGGATCACCGGCACGAACCCACCGCCTCCACCCCCACGCCCACCACGTCCACCGCGTCCGGCGCGCGACAGCAGGAAGATGATGATGAAGATGATGATCAGCACTACCAGCGGATTGATCTGTACCTCCGGAGCGCTCTGCGGACGACGCCGCGGTACCAGCGTCGTGTCCAGCGCAAAACCGAATTCCTGCGCAAAACGCTGCGCCACCAGCGTGGTTACGACCGTCAACCCGCGGGCATAGTCCTGCTCGCGGAAGAAGGGGGTGGCCTCGCGGCAGATTTCGCCCGACATGCCGTCGGTGATGAACCCTTCGCTGCCCTGACCAACTTCAATCCGGCACGAGCCCTTGCCGCTGCTGTTGGTCTCCTTCGGTACCAGGAGAATCACCACACCCGCGTTTCTCGAGCGATTTCCGATCGCCGCACTCTGCCCGACCTTCCAGAGCCGTCCGATCTGAAGCGCGATCTCCGACGACTGACGGTCGCCGATGTCGGCCAGCGTCACGATGGCGATTTCGCCGCCGCTCTTGGCCTTCACATCCTCCGCGATCCGCGTCATCAGGTTGACGCGATCAGCGGGGAGGATATTGGCAAAGTCGCTGACGTACCCCAGAGGGGCCGCCGGGATGCTCGCGCCCTGAAAGAGGGCAAATACACCGGCGACGAGCGCCGAGAGGAAATTCATTGAGTGGGCGTGAGGTGACGCTCAATAATACGCCCCACCGCTCCGGAAGTGTCACCGTGCGACACGCACTCCACCAACCGTGACACCCGGATCGTGTTCGGCCAACGCGCGCGGCGGCGCGGTGCATGACGTGCCATCACCGGTGGAACGGCTGCCAGAGTGCCGGAACGGCCGCGTGGCGGAGTAGTTTTCACCCTTCATCCTCACCCATTGACCATGTCCGTTCGTCTCGCTCTTGGCGCCCTCGGGGCTTCACTGTTGCTCGGCTGTGCGCAGACCGCCGAAAGTGCGACACCCGCCGCCTCTGCCGCAGTGCCTGGCGCCGCCACCTACGGCCCCGACAAACTCCCGGTCGCGCTCGACACCGCCTTGTTGCGCAAGGCGGACGCCGGCCGAATCGCCGGCGACTCGAATGCCAAGGTGATGGTTCTCGAGATCAGCGACTTCCAGTGTCCGTACTGCAAGAATTTCCACGATTCGACCTACAGCACGCTGCGCGCGGCCTACATCGACAACGGCAAGGCGCGCATGGCGTACGTGAACTTCCCCCTCGGCAGCCACCAGAACGCCTGGCCGGCGGCCGAAGCGGCGATGTGTGCGTCTGTTCAGGGGCAGTTCTGGTCGATGCACGATTCGCTGTTCCACGCGCAGGAGCGCTGGGCCGCCATCGCAAAGGCCGATACGATGTTCAGCCGGTTCGCCGGTACCCTTCGGCTGGACACGAAGGCGTATGGCGCCTGCATCGCGTCACACGCCACCCGTCCACTGATTGCGAGTGACGCGGAGCGTTCCTCAGGCGCGGGGATCAACGGCACACCAGCATTCATCATCGGCGACAGTGTGCTCGCCGGCGCCTATCCGTTCCCGTACTTCAAGCGTGCGATCGACGCGGCGTTGGCCGCCCCGCGCCGCTGATCGACGCAACGTCGCGCGCGCAATGAATCCCCTGCTCCGCGCGCTGTACGCCGGCGCCGGCGCCGTGGCTCGTGCCGCTGTCTGGACCGGCGTTCCAGGAAATGGAAAACTCTCGCGGACTCTGGCCGGACGGCGTGGTCTCATCGAGCGGTATCGCGCCTTCGGTGACGACGGACGTGACCCGAGCCGCCCGCTGGTCTGGTTCCACGCCCCGAGTGTGGGCGAAGGGTTGCAGGCCACACCCGTCATGCATCGGCTCCGCGCGCAGCGCCCTGACGTGCAGCTGGCCTACACCCATTTCTCGCCAAGTGCGGCGCCGTTCGCGCAGCGCACCGGCGCCGACTTTTGCGACTATCTGCCGTTTGACGCGGCGGCGGAGATGTCGGCGGCGCTCGACGCGTTGCAACCCACCGTGCTGATCTTCAGCAAGCTCGATGTCTGGCCCGTCCTCGTCGAGCAGGCGGTGCAGCGCGGCGTGCGGCGTGGCATGATCAGCGCCACACTCGCGGAAGGGTCGGGCCGGCGCGGCGGGCTGGCCGCAGCACTTGCTCGCGATGCCTACGCGGCGTTGGAAGCGGTGGGCGCCATCGACGACGCCGACGCCAGTCGGCTGATCGAAATCGGTGTGCGTGAAGCAGTCATTCGGGTCACCGGCGACACACGGTACGATCAGGTGTGGGCGCGGGCGGCAGCGGTCGGTACATCAGCCCCGTGGCTCGACCGCTTCCGCACTGAGCGACGACTGACTCTGGTGGCCGGTTCCACCTGGCCGTCCGATGAAGCAGCGCTGTTGCCCGCCTGGCGCGAACTCGTTGGCGCACATCGGGGCGCATCGCGATTGATCATTGCACCACATGAGCCAACCGCCGGGCACCTGGCGCCGATCGAGGCGTGGGCCGCGCAGAGCGGACTACGCTCCGCGCGACTTGATGCGCTCCACGACGCCACCGCCGACGTCGTACTGGTCGATCGCGTGGGCGTACTCGGCGATCTGTATGCGTTGGCGGATACCGCGTTCGTCGGGGGCGGATTTCATGCGGCGGGACTGCATTCGGTCCTCGAGCCGGCGGCGTTCGGCGCGCCAGTGGTATTCGGCCCGCGGTACGGTAACAGCCGGGACGCCGAACTGCTGATCGGGGATGGCGGCGGGTTCGCAGTGCAAACTGCCACCGAACTCGCGTCACTGCTGACCACAATGCTGGCGAGCGTAGACTCGGGCGCTCGCCGCGCTGCCGGGCAGGCAGCGCGGCGGCGTGTTGAAGCCGGCCTCGGAGCCGCAGACCGCGCGACGGATCTCGTACGGTCGCTGCTGCGCTGATTCAGTTGCTGACCGTGCGTACGACTACGGAAACTTCGCACTGCAGGCGTACGCGGCATCGGTGTTGAGCGCGAATTCACCAACCGTAACAGTGATGGCATAGCTACCGCTGGCGCCGACCTCCCAAACGAGTTGGGTCGGTTGGCCTGCGACTCCGCGCTGCCACCCGCGCGCAACGCTCTGTATCGCGAACAAGTAGGCTGGCGGTCCAAGTGGGTCGGAGCACCGCTCGACGGGCCCAGCAATTCGCTCCAGTTGCCGCATCACCTCACCGACACGACGACGCAGCACGAGTGTGTCGGTGACACGCTCATCCCACAGCACTCGACGAACACGACTGGCCGAGTCTCGCGCCGATGGCTCGCCACCTACGTCAATGACGATGGTGTGTGCCGCCGTCACACTGAACCGGCGAGGCGATGACGGAGAGTTCAGTGATGTCGGCCAGATGGGCTCCAGCGCGGCGACCGGTTTCCCGACCGTCGCCGCGACGCGGAGGAAGCTGTCAAACGCCGCTTGAGGCGACACCGGTGAGGTCGATGCCTGAGCATGAAGAGTCCCGGAAAGCGCTGTCGCTGCAGAGAACAGGAGAGTGCGCGTGCGCATCAGCGAGGAGGGGAAAAGGTGGGAGGATGGCGGGCTGACTGATCTGTGACGGTGGGCGCACGCGATATGGCGCGCACCCACTGTAACAATCGCAACGTGTGTCACGGAGCCGTCATCTCACTGGTCACGCCAGTCCAACGGTGGACTGTCCGGGGGTGGCGGTGGCGTGTAGCGACCACCGGGCGCCAAGGGTGGTGTCGGAGCGTAGGGATCGGTGACGGTGATCCGTCCACTTGGAATCGAGTTGAAGAGCATCTGACCGCATTCGTTGCCGAAGGCGTCCTGCGCCGCCATTGCGGCACCTATCGCGCCGTTCCGGCCGAAGGCCAGGCTGCGATATGGTCGCGTGACGAATTCCGCCTCTGCAAACGCGGTGACGAGCTCGATCACGAGATCCAGCGTCTGCTTGTTGGTCAGAACCCAGTCCGCCTGTCTGATGAAATTCTGATACAGGGTGCAGCCGTAGATGCCACCGGCAAAGAGCTCCGTCTCCTGCCCTGACCCGAAGAAATCCGCGGCGCGGACTTTCGCCTGGACCTTGGAACGGAGCATCGAGTCTTTGAAGAACTGGTTGATCACATTGCTTGGCCTGGAGTATCGATCCGGATACAGCCGCAACATTTCCTCCGCGTAGCGCAGCAGGGCCTTCTGCTCACGTGGCGAGAGCGTAGCCCACCACTCCGCATCAACGCCATCCGGCGCCGGGATCTCGCCGATTTCTGCGACATACAAGGTTTCCGCGAGATACGATACCTCTGGCGAATTGAAGCAGGCCGCACGCTCCGCACCATAGTAAAGCGGGAACAGCATCTGCTGCATGATGTCCCACGGCAAGCCCGTGTAGCTCGCCGTCACCCGCACACCACCCAGCGTCGGTGGCGTAGATGACGGCAGAACCCGGGAGGGCTGCACGTCAGCGCATGATCCACCGTGCAGCGACAGCACCTGCGGGCGCAGCGCTGACTCAGGCGCCAGCGGATCGTTCTGACAGGCCGCGAGCGCTGCGGCAGTGCAGAGTAGGAGTAACCGTACCCGTGCGAACGGTCGGTTGCTTGTCGGAGTAGTCGATCGCATTGTAGTCGTCTCCAACCAGAGTCGATCACAGGCGGTATGCGTTCCTCTGGTAACGCGTACACCGCATCAGCCATGACGCATGACTGACGCGGCCACAGTGCAACCGACCATTGCGAAAGCGGGTTCCGAAATCACCCGTGCAGTGACGTAAAGATGCCGAGAGCTTTCAGTCTCTCTGCAATGCGCGCAAATTTCTGCTCTGTGTTGATACTCTCGCGTGGGCGAGAGCCGGCGAGCTCACCGCGTCCACACCACGATCGCGCCGCAACCCGTCTGACCATTCGCCAGTTCCGCCGGCACCTGCGGCCCGGTCGCGTACACCTCGATCGCACGCACATCCTGCACGTTCACGATCCGATCGACCGTCAGGCCATCCGCCAGCTTGATGTACACGCCGTCGAGAATGAGCGGCAGTGGACACACCCCTGGCCCCTGCCCGCCGGCCATGCGGAATCCACGACCCGCGATCGTGTTGCCATTGGCTCCACCACCATACACCGTCACGCCATTGCGCCCGCGCAGCACGTCGCTGAGTTGCGACGCATTGCGCCGCAGCAACTCATCGCGCTCGATGAAGATGCCCGTACCTTTCGCCGCACGCTCATAGAATCCGCGCAGCTTGCCGTCACCCGACAGCGCCTTGTCGCGCACCGTCACCGCCGCCAGTTGCTGGCCGGCCGGCCGCAGCTTGATCGTCGCCGTCACGGTCCGACCGCCAACGCCCGTGACCGGAAAGTATTCGGCCAGGTAGCCCAGCTTTCGCGCGCGCACGAACAGCAGCCCGGGATCGAGCCCCAGCAGGCGGAATCGTCCAAGGCTGTCTGACATGGTCCGGGTCGCGGTCGCCGCTTCCTCGATGATCGCGCCAAAAATCGGCGCGCCACTGGAGTCGATGATCGTGCCGCGGAAAGTCACCTTCCGACTGTTCACCGGGCCGGATCCCCCTGCCACTTCCGGTTCGGCGGCACGTGCCGTGTCCGTCGGCACAGCGCTGCTGTCGGGCGTCGGTGGTGGGGGCAGACTCACCAACGTCAGTTTCAGCGAGACCGTGACAGTGGCCGCGATCTCGAAGTCGAACTCCAGCGTGCTGAACCCCTCCTTGCTCACCTCGACCGACGCGCGACCGGCAGGCACGCCCGACAGCCGGAACACGCCGCCGATTTCGCTGACGGTGCTGAGCGACGTCGCCGGAATGCCGATGCGGGCCCCCTCCACCGGGAGGCCTCCCTCATCGACAATCGTCCCGGTGATCGTCGCAGTTGCCGGCACCACGGGCCTCGGCTGACCGGACAGGCCGACCGGGAATACGGTGCAGCTCCACCCGATCAGCAACGGGGCAAGGCGGTGAACCACTGCGCGGCACTTCATGTGCTGGATTGGCTGATGTTCATGCGTTTGATTCCTGACAACCCTGCTTCAAGATAGCCGTGCCCTGTCGCTCTGTCCTGACCTTCGCCGCACTCTCGATCGGTGGCAGCCTTCACGCTGACACCCTCGTCGCGCAGGCGCGTTCCTGTCGGGTGCAGGTCGAGGCCGTGGCGGCCGGTGCCGGAGCGGTCGCGGGGGCCGAGGTTGTCGTTGCGGGCGCGTCGGTGGTCACGGACTCGGTCGGTCGTGCAATCGTCGCAGTGGTCGGCGCCGGCCAGTATCCGATGCTGGTCCGACGCGTTGGGTTCCGTCCACTGCGTTCGATGATCGCGAGCGAATGCGAGTTCTTGCCGACGGTCGTCCGCGCCGAACTCTCGGTCCTTACCACGTCCCTCGAGGCCGTCACAGTCCGCGCTGACGCCGTCCGCAAGTATTCCGGCCCTATGGCCGGCTTCTGGGAACGTCGTGCCCGAGGCGATGGCGTGTTCTTTACCGCAGCGCAAATCGACCAGCGCAACGTGCAGCGCCTGACCGATCTCCTGCGAACCGTGGCCGGCTGGGGCGGCGCAAGACAGGCGGAAGTCTTGTCCGATGCCTTGGTGCGGGGAACTGCCGTGCGGATGGGCGCGATTTCACGTGAGGCGGCGCGCGCCTCAGCCAGCAAGTGTTTCCCGACCGTCGTCATCGATGGCATGGCGGCCACGATGGGCGAACTGAACGTCGATGGCATCGACCCGCGCTCACTCTCCGGTGTCGAAGTCTATGCGGATGGCTCGCGGACGCCGTCGGAGTTCTGGGGCGTCGCGGGTCAGGGGCGCTGCGGCGTCGTCGCCATCTGGTCGCGGTCGATGGACAACCTGCGGCATACGCCACTCGAGCAGCAGGTGGCGATGATCGACTCGATCTTCAATGCCGCCGATGTGGATGAAGCGGCGCGCATCGATGACGATGTCGAACTGCACGTGCTCTATCCGAACGAATTGCGTCGCAGCAAGTCGTCAGGGACCGCCACGGTTCGCCTGATCGTGCTGCCGACGGGCGAACCGTTCCTGCGTGAAGTGACACTCGTCGGCAGCACGCATCCAGCCTTTGGCTCGGCCCTCCTCGACGCCGTCAACACGATGCGTTTCGTGCCGGCCAGGCGCGCAGGTCGAGCGGTCAGCCAGCGGGCGGAGCTGACCGTGCGCTTTGAGCCGAAGAATGTCGCGGCACGCCGCTGAGTGATCCGTCTGTTCCGCCATGAACGCCGAACGCGCGTCGCCGAATCCATTCGGCGACGCGCGTTCACTGCTATACCAAGACTGTTCCCTCGCACCGCGTCGCGCACCGTCGCGCGCCACCAACTCGATCAGCCGTCACCTCCGCCCGCGACTCAGTTCCGATCGATCGGTTGCGTGTTGAAGGCACGACCATCCACAAACCAGCGCAACACCGGCAACGTATCAGCCGCACCTGAACGCGTGGCGGCTGTCGGCGCCGGAAAGGCAATGACGCTGAGTACGCTTCCACCGACACGCACACCACTCAACGGGTTACGCTCCGCGGTGCCTGCCTCCCCGTTCGGTCCCTGCGCTGACAGAATGACGGTGGGTGCAGCGACCACTCGCACGCGCGCCGCAATCGAATCGGCCGCGGTGCGAATCGTGTACGTGTTGCCGGTCGATCCGCGGTAGACCAGCCCCGCGAACGTCGGCGTTGCCGGCAGTGCGTCGGTCGCACGACGCGTCGTCAGCACATCAACGCCGTTGACACCGGTGGCAAAGTGCAGGGCGCGAACGGCGATGCTCGTCCCCAGCACCGACGGCGTGGGTGCCGAGTCGATGACGACCGCAATGCTGTCGGCGGTCGCCGGAATGGCTCGGCCGAAGTGCACGATCGTGTAGTACGTGTTGGCCCGGAGCGTGACCGGCTGGTCGATCAGCGGAGCACCACCTGCGATGATCACCGACGCCGCCGCATTGAGCATGAAGGCGCGGAACGTGCGCTCACCCGTTGCATAGCCCTGATACGCTGATGCGGTTCGGAACGCCGTCCCGTTCGCGTCCAGCGCGTTCTCGAGCTTGTCGGTAAAGCGATAGATCATGATTCCGGTATCCGGAATCGCGTTCACCACGCGCACGTACGCCAGGTCCTGCTTGGCATTCACCGTCGGACCATCCGACCCACCGCAAGCCACCAGCGCGCTGACCGTCAGCGCCGCGAGCACAGTGCGGCTGATTGCCGTCGTGTAACGAGAGAGAGTCATTGGACAAGAGAGAAATAGGGACAGCGAGCAGAACGCTCGCGAGTTACTGCTCGCCTGGAAGCCCACCACCGCCGGGCGGACTATCGCCGCCGCCGAGGAGGGACCGGGTCACGATGAATGCCACCAAGCCGCCGATGGCCGAGCCAATTACAAAACCTGTCTTCGAGACTGACAGCCGTTTGTTGCGGATATCACGCAGTTGCCCGTTGACGACCACCAGCCGCTCGCCAGTCCACTTTGTGACCGACTGATTGATGTAGCGTACGGATGAAACGTTGACCGTGACAGTCGAATCCTGTCGCTCGACGAGCACGCCTTCCAGCGACAGCGCGTCCGGGCCGATGCGATCCACAAAATCAGCCCGTCCGCGCTCATTGAACAGCAACTCGACCGTCTGACGACCATTCCCTCGCGCCTGTGGCATCGGACCGTACTCGTAGCACCCCGTGCAGAGCACGGCGAGTGCCACCGGAGCGATCCGAGCCAACTGACGTGGACGCAACGCACACACGAGGGGAAACATCAGAGCGCTCAGAAGAAGTACGTCGTCGGCGCAGCCTGTCGGCGCAGACCGTTGTACGCAGTCTTGTTGCGGGAATTCATCTCCTGGATCGGCACCGGCCACTCCAGCGGGGTACCTTCGACCAGGTCGCCCCATCCACGATTGTCGATGAACCACTGCGAGTAGCCGGTGAAGGCCGACTCCATCCGCTTCTCGTACTTCATCGCCTCGAGCACCGAGCCGCAGGCCGTCGTGGTGAGCGACACGGGCACCCGCGGCGTACATGAGGCACCGCCGATCAATGGCGCGGCCGCCGTCCCGCCAGGGACGACGGTGGCGCCAACCGGGATTGCGGGAAGCCCGTTCGCCGTGCGCGATGCATTGATGAGCGGAATGGCTTCGGCCGTGCGGCTGAGGCGGATGAGCGCTTCAGCGCGCAGCATGCTGATCTCGCGGAACGACATCAGCGTCCAGGTGCCGATACCGGCGGCGTCGTTGATCGGGCGCCAGCGGAAGTTGTCGTAATTCGAGTTCGCCCAGGTGTTGCCGTTGTCGTTGACGTCTTCGCCCGTGGGTCGGTTGCGGAAATACACACCCGTGGCCGGCACCACCGGCGACTGCGATGCCTGCTGTGCGGCACGGGTGGCTCCCCTCGGCCAACGGGTGTCCGCCGTCTGCACCAGGAATCCGGTGCGTGCCGTCACGAAGGCACCAACCGCGATGTAGGAATTGTACGCGCCAGTGGTATCGGCCATGCCGTAGTAGAGCAATGGCATCTGATGCCAGCCGCCAAAGGTTGCCAGCTGACCGATCGTACCACCGATCGACCAGCCGATCGAACCGTCGAGCGCCACCGTCAGATCGGTGGTGATGCCGTTGGCGGCATCCGCTTCGACCAGCGCCCAGTCGACGAGTCCGCGTTCAGCCGGCGTCCGCGCCACACCGGCGCGGAACCGAGCCTTCAGCGAACGGGCGACCTGTACGAAACGCGCCGATGTGAGTGCCGATCCGTTGATGAACTCAGCACCCAGAATCGGGAATGCTGAGGCGTTGGCGGACGCACTCGCGATGGCGATTGCAGAATCCAGCATCAGCAGCGCGTTCGCCACCACTGTGCCGCTGCCGGAGAGCACCGACTCATCCGTCGTATCCGGACGAATGACGGCGGCCGAATCGTACATCAGCCCGACGTAGCCCTGCGCATATCCGATGACGAAGAATCCAAGCGCCCGCGCCTTCGCGGTTTCGTTGTCCGGTCGGCCCAGGCTCCGCAATGCCTTGATGCCGTTCGCCGCCTGACGACCGAAGCGCGTGAAGAAACTCAGATCGCGGAAATTCCCCGTGAAGGTCGTGTTCCCGAGCTGGTTGTCGATGATCTGACGCGGAATGCCGGTGCGCAAACCCATACCGGAGTTGGCCAGCGACGAGCTGCTTTCGCCGGACGAATTCATCGCCTGAGGCATCAGCGCATCGAGCGACGCGTACTGCCCCTGGAAGATGCCCTGGAACGACTTGCCAATCACCTGCTGAATGCCCTGCGGCGTCTTGAACGCGGCGTCGACGTCGACCACGTTCGGATTGGTGACCGCCAGCGCACCATCACACGCCGCGAGCAGGACGGCGCCGCACAGCGCCGCGAGTCGGAAGTAACGGTTCTGCATTGATAGACTCAAAGGTGGAGACTGCGGAGCGAGCACACCGCCGGTGCGGCGATGCGCTCAGCCCGGCAGCGGCTCAGAACGTCGAGCCAACCGAGAAGGTGAACGTGCGAAGGTTCGGGAATGCGAAGCGATCGACGCCATTCAGCACTGGCGAACCGAGCGCACCACCCGAGAGCCCGGTTTCCGGGTCAAAGCCGATGTAGTCCGAAATCGTCAGCAGGTTGCGGCCGACCAGACCCACCGTCCAGTTCCCCACACCACCGAGACGCCCGACGCGATACGTCACGGCCACTTCGCGCAGCTTGGCGTACGTCGCCTTGAAGGTCGTGTAGCCATTGGCGCCAAGCTGATCGTAGAACCCGCCGACGCCGTTCGGATGACCGCCGACGGTGTTGGCCGGAGCGCGGAAGTAGTAGCCCAACGGCTTGGCCGACTCCGGCGTCCGGTTGTTCTGATCTGTCTCGCGCGTCTGGAAATCACCGAGTGCCCAGGCATACCCCTGATTCCAGACGCTCTGACCGACACTCGCGGTCAGCAGCCCGAACACACTCAGGCGCTTCCAGGTCACCGTGTTGGCGATACTGTAGTTGTAATTCGGAATCGTGCCACCGAGGCGGTTCTGCGCCGGTGTGCCTGTCGAATCACGAATCAGCATGGGCATGCCGTAGCTGGTCTGCTGCCCCCACGGCGCCGTGGCGCCAGGGTTGCGAGCCGTCCAGTAATTCCGGGCGAATGCGTCGGCCTGCGGAAGACCACCCGTCCAGACCACGAAGCCGTCGCTGTTCAACTCATACTGGCTGCCCGAGCCGTAGGCGCCACACTGACCCGCACCGGCAAAGCTCGCCGGGAGCTGAGCGCAGCTGCGGACCCAATCGCGCCCATAGAACGTACCGACTTTCTCGCCTTCACGGAACAGGAAGACGTTATCTGCCGCTTGGAAACCAATGCCACCCGTGAACGCCGGAACGCCTAGCTGCGTGATCTGCGAGCGGACGCGGTCGAAGTTGAATCGCACCGACCATGACAGATCGGCACGGGTCAGAATCGGGACGTTGAGGCTCGCTTCGATCGTCTTGTTCTCGAGCGTGCCAGCATTCCGCCACTGCGTCCCGAAACCCGTGACGGTCGGCACCGGCACCGGCAGGATCTGATTGCGCACCACCGAGTTGGCGTAATTCACCGTCAGACCAATCTTGTTCAGTACTTCCATGTCGAGCCCGAACTCGGTCTCGGTATTGATTTCAGGGCCGAGGTTCCGGTTACCGAGCAGGGTCGGCGCGATCACGCCGCCGGTGCCGATGCTGAAGCTCTCATATTGCGCCGGGAAGCTCGGGCGGCCACCAGCGGTGCCGATGGAGGCGCGCAACTTGAATTCATTCACGCTCTTCGCGAACCACCACGGCTCGAGCGAGGCACGCCACGCCACGGAACCGCGACCGAAGGTGGCATACCGGTTGTCCTTGCCGAACAGCGATGAACCATCGCGACGAATCAAACCGCTGACGATGTAGCGGTCCGCATAGTCGAGATCGAGGTTGGCGAAGATGCCGATTCCGGCGATCGTCTGGGTCGACGAACCGGCGCCGATGTTCTGAATCAGTGCGCCCGAGTTCTGCACGCCCGGGAACGGAATGTTGTCACCCGCATTGCTCAGCGAATTGAAGTCCTGCTGTTCGAACAGGTAGCGCAGTGTCGCCTTTGAATTCAGCCGGCCAATGGTCTTCCGCGCCGTAGCGTTGAAGCTGGCGTTGTACGATTGGTCGTTGAAGCCGATCCGGAAGATCGTGCCGTTGTTGGCGGCTGAAGCGTTTGGTCCGCCGGTCCGGAAGCCACGATCCTGAATCTGGAACACGCTGCCATTCGAACGGTCGTAGCCGAACTGTGCCTGAAAATCGAGCCAGATCGTCGGGGCGAACTTCACATCGACGTTCCCGAGGAAACGGTCACGCGAGTCGTTGCGCGTGCTGTTGGCAAACGAGTACAGCGGATTGCCGTTCGTGGTCGAAGCAGGATTCGGACGAACGAAGAGCCGGCCACGATCGTCACGCCGATTCAAATCAACGAACGCAGGTACGCGTGTCAGACCGAAGAAGCCCGTGACGTTGCCGCCAGTGACCTCCGATCCCGACTGGTTCAGGCCGTCCTGATCCAGACGGCTGTAGAATGAGTTGATGCCGACGGTCCACTTGTCGTTGAAGCTCTGCGACACGTTCAGGCGCAGTGTGTTCCGCTTCAATCCATTCAGATACTGAATCGAGCCCTGCTGATTGGTGTTGCTGACGCTGGCGAAGAAGTTTGCGCCCGCGAACCGGCCAGTGGCATCCAGATTCGAATTCGAGAACGCGCCGTTGGTCACTGTGCTCGAAATCGGATCGTACTGCACTGGGAAACGGTCCAGCTGGTAGAGATTCACCAGGCGGTCACGCCCCGGGCCCACCGAAATGCCACCATCGTATCGATAGGCACGTGGGGCGGTCGCGAAATCACCGCCACTCTGATTGATGCGCTTTGCATCAGAATAGATGTCGACCAGACGAAGACATGGCTGGTTATATCCCGTCTCGAAACCGCTGGCGGCATTGGCGCCTGCCTCGCACTGCAACGACTTGGTCTCGTCGAACTGCAGCGGAGTGGACTGTGCCAGCGGGAAGGTGTTCTCGATGTCACCGGCACCCGCCTCGGTCCGGAAGCCGAACCGCACGGTATTGTCGCCCGCGCCTTTGCCCGACTTGGTGGTGATCTGGATCACGCCATTGCCGGCCCGCGCGCCATACAGCGACGCACCGGCGGCACCCTTCACCACCTCGATGCTTTCGATGTCGAGCGAGTTCAGGTCAGGCAGCGGACCCTGGAGAATCACGCCATCCACGATGTAGAGCGGGTCCTGGCTGCGGCCCGACGCATTCAACGATGTCGGACCACGCAGCAACACCGCCGGCTGTGCACCGGGGCGGCCGGAGTTCGACACGATGTTCGCACCAGGCACCTTGCCCTGCAACTGCGTGAGCGGATTGACGCCGGCCACCGGCATGTCCTTCTCGTCAACACGAGACACCGCGAACGGCACCTTCGTCTGCTCAGTGGCGCCCGTCACACCGGTCACGACCACCTGATTCAGGCGGTTGACGTCGGCCACCAGCACGAAGTTCTGCGTGATGACGCCCGGACGAAGCACGACTGGCTTCGAATCAGGCTTCTGACCGATGGCGCGAGCACGCAGCACCACGGTCTGTCCTTTGACGCGTGCGCCCGGAACGACGATCGTGAAGTTGCCGACGGCGTTGGTCCCGGCTGAACTGCCGAGTTCCGTAATGAAGACGTTCGCGCCTTCGATGGGACGGCCCTGTTCGGACGTCACCTTGCCCTGAATGGTTGCGTTCTGCGCCTGTGCCACCGCCGCTGTACCCACAGCCAAGGCGAGGACGGCAGCCGCACGCGGCAACCCTGCCCACGACGTACGTGTCATTTACGGGACTCCTGGATCCGGTCGCACGTGGAAATCCGTCGGCTGGTGAATCCGTTGCCGCAACCCTCCGGCAACGTCACCCCGGCAGCCGACCACCCGGGGTGGAACAATCCTGTCTCCACGGCATAACACACCGTGCAGTTGACGCGACGACTCGACATGGTCGGCGGAGCAGTCGCGTTGCTGTGTGCGATGAACACGCAGCGGATAGCCATCAGTCAGGTGGTCCCGACACCTGACATTGCAAACCGGAACAAGACAGCAGGCCGCCGGGCGCTGCGATTTCGCGCGCACCAGCCCGCCTGAGTGTCAAAGCTTATCGTATTTTCCGGCTCGATACAACCCGTCCCGGTGCCCCGCCGGTTTGTCCCGCAGAAGCGGCCTTTCGCGACTGGACTGGACACACCGTTCGCAGCAGTTGAGTCCGCTGCCCGCTGGCGCTGGGGTATCGGCCCCCTCCAGCAGCTGAGTGCACCGCGGCGGGGACTTCAGCGGTTCAGCGCGTGGGAGCCGAGAGGCTAGCCAGGCACGCGGCATTCCGGCCAGCACTCAGGTCGGCCTGCGCCCCGCGAGCAGGTCCGCCAGCACCGCCGCGACTTTGCGCAATGCGGCTGGCTTTCGCAGAATGACATCCGCGCTGACAGACTCAGCAGGAAAGTCATCGTCTCCCGTGAGCATCACCACCAGCGGAGCCGACGCCCCCCGCTCCTTCAGCCGCGACAGAAGCGTCCAGCCGCTCAGGCCAGGCATGTTCGCATCCAGCACTGCCAAGGCCGGCCGCACCGCATCGATCATCGATGCCGCAAGAACCCCGTCGCGGGCCAGATGCACCTCGTAGCCCGCCGCCTCCAGATACGTCTGAAGCACGTCGGCCATTTCTGCGTGATCCTCGGCCACCACGATCCGGGGCCGCACCGCAGGCACACCTTCCGGAGTCGCGGCGACGGTTGCTCCCAGGGGCACGGAGAACTCAGGCATGAGGAGGGACGGAACCACGGGCGAGGCTGAAAGGGTGGGACGGTGAGGAAGCGTACCGTCATGTTAGCACCAACCGTGCCGGAGCCGATAAATCGGCCATAAAAGCACAGCGTCCCGTCCGGCAGGAGCCGGACGGGACGCTGTTTTCGATCCCGAGACGCGCCGTTACGGCGCGGCGGTGATCTGACCGCGGATCTCTCCGCCGCCGTTGCGGCGGGTATGGACGTTCACATAGGAGGTGCCCGCGTTCATCCGGACGAGGAGCGAGTCCCAAGTGAATGGGGCCACGAACGCCGTGCCCGCGCGCGAAAGACGACCGACGCGAATCACGCCGTTCACGGACGCCGACGTACCGCCACCCGTCCCAGGCGCGCGAGCCGCCTCGCTGGGGAAGAACCAGGCCATGATCGCACCGTTCGAACCAGCCGCCGCGGCATGGACATGTGCCATGGTCAGCGAGTCGAGCTGCGACGTGGTCGCCAGGGTGTACAGGATGGTGACGCTGTCTTCCTGAATCAGCTCCATCGTGCCAGCCGCTGTCGTGGTCACGGCCGGTACTTCATTCGTGCCGACCAGCGCGGCCACGAATTTCTTTTTCGCCGGGGCGAGGTTCGAGAAGGTCGCGAAGTCCTGACCACACGCCGTCACCGTCATCGCGGTCACTGCGAGCAGTGCCGCAAGGCCGACGGTGCTCTTCCTAAGTGAGTTTCTCATGGATTACGATCCAGGCACTGGGTGAAGTTCGGGTTGTTCGTCTCCTGGAACGGCACCGGGAAATTCACATCGACGCCGTAGGCGCCACCCTTGAAGTAGGTCCCCGTCGGAAAGACGGTTTCCGAGTTGCGACCGATGTGCTTGATCAAGCGACGCATGTCCCCGAGGCGGTGGCCTGTCATGAACAGCCAGTACGCTCGCTCCTGAAACACCTGGCTGATCTGATCGGCCTGTGTTGCTGGCGCGGTGAGCGCCGGCAATGCGGCGACCGCGGGGGGATTGATGAGCAGCGACGACGGCCCAGGGGCGCCGATGATCAGCGACGGCAGGGCGGCTCGCAACGCGTTCAGTACCGGCAGATACGCCCCACCCGTCCGAACCAGATTCTCGGCTTCGATCAGGCGTGCCTCGGTGCCGTCAGCAAAGCTGAACGGCGCCGACCGCGACGGATACTTGGTGATCAGGAACATCGGCGTCGAGTTGTCGGCGCCAACGGCCGGCGAGAGAGCCAGCCCACGACCGCGCGGGGAATACACGCGCACATCGGTGCTGTCGAGGCGATAGCGCAGCCCTGTGCCGCCCTCGCTGCCCGACACCGAGTGACGCGGGAAGTTCAGCGAGATCAGGAACATGTTGTTGTTCTGCCGACCGGTGTTCTCGCTGTGGAAGAATGTGTACCGATAGGTCGTCGGCACCGCCGCAACGGCCGCGGCGGCATCCGCCGGACGGTTCAGATTCAACAGCGCACGGCCACGCCCAACGCGAATGAGATTCGCGACCTGAGCGTTCGACGCCAGCGTGGCATCGAAGTTCACCAGCGCCGAGTCCAGCTTCGCCAGCGCCACGGTGAAGAGCTGGACACCCGTCTGCGGCGAGCCGAGGACGAACGTACCGGCGTTGACATCGAAGTCCGACGTTGGCACGCCGTTGCAGAACACCTCGCCAAGCGCGATGTATGCATACGCCGCCAGAGCCTGCACCTCGGATCGCGCCGGATTGGTGGGCTGGAGCCGGTAATAAACGGCCGACGTGCGATCCGCCGTGGCACGGGCGCGCTGCAGATTGTTGTAGAGAACGCTCAGCGTGCCGTTGATCGGATTGATGTTTCGCTGATCCATCTCGCCACGGGTCGGGAACGTTTCTGCCCAGGTGAGTTCATCGCCGAGCAGAGCACTCTCGACCACCACGCCCGTCTCACCACCGCCACCAGTCCACGCCAACTGCATGTCGGAAATGGCGCTGGCACGCAGCGTCGGTAGAACAGTGATGTCGTTCAGGGAAGTTGGATTGGCGACGTCAGGGTCCCGTACGGTCAGCGTCTTGTCGATGTCGCACGCGGCGAGTGACAAGCTGAGGCCCGCAAAGACGAGACCGACGGAGCGCCGCGAAGTCTCAAAAGAGAATGTCATGGCAGTGCTCAGAAGTTGAAGTTCACGCGGAGCGTGTATGAACGCCCAGGCGGGTTGGTCAGGAAGTCGGTCGTGGTGAAGTTTGCACCCGTGTTGCTGATCACTTCCGGGTCGAAGCCGGTGTAGTCGGTCCAGAGGCGCAGGTTACGCGCGGCCAACGTCAGGCTCAGGCCACCGCTCTTGAGGATCCGCGCGGCGGCCGCTGGCACCACCCACGTCATACCCACCTCAGACAGACGGACAAAGCTCGCATCCTCGATGTAGCCGTCGCTGGTGCCCATGGCACGTGCCGCCGACTTCACCTGATCCGACAGCGGCGCATTGCGGTCCCAGAAATCCGGGCCGTTGGCGAAGCCACCGTTGTTGCGGAATTCACGCGTGTTGTTGTAGAGCTTCGCACCACCGCGATAGTCCACCAGCACATTGAACTGGAGGTTCTTGAACGCGCTGATCAGCGACTGGAACGAGACCTGACGCGTCGGCTGCGGGTTGCCGAGGTATTCCAGCGAGTCCGAGAGCTGGATTTCGCAGCGACCGCCGCCAACCAGGATCGGACTGGCCAGGCCACCATACGCCGGGCAGTTCACGCGGCTGATGATGCCGTCGCCATTCAGGTCGGAGTAGCTGAGGATCTTGCGGTCGTAGTATGCCCCCGCCGGGAAGCCGGCGCGGAAAACTTGCTTGCCGAAAATGATCGGCGCAATCGGCTGACCGTCAACACTGCCGAGCGTTCCGATTTCGTTCTTGAAGGTCGTAACGGTGACGCGCTGCGCAAAGCTGAAGCGTGTCCGGTCGATCAGCTTGACGTTGACGGTCCCCTCGAGGCCCTTCGTCGTCATCTTCGAGAGATTCACGTTCTGGTTGGCTGCAACGCCCAGCGATGGCGCCAGGATGCGACCGACGAGCAGGTCACGGGTGTTCTTCTGGAACGCCGTGAATTCACCGTCGATGCGACCGCCCAACATGTTGAAGTCGAACCCGCCTTCCACTTCTCGCGTGATTTCCGGCTTCAGCAGCGCGTTACCCACCGGGCCACCGATCGTGACAGCCGGCACGTTTGCGTCCGACGACGTCGTGTTGACCGACACCGAGTTGAAGAACGTCTCCGACTGACGGAATGTCGGACGGTTGCCTGCCTCGCCGACCGAGCCGCGCAGGCGCAGCTGATCGATGAAGCCTGCCTTCGGGAACCACTTCTCGTCCGAAATCACGTACGACGAGCTGAACGACGGGTAATACACGAATTCGCGCGATCCGGCACCGAACACGCTCGAGTTGTCGAGGCGCACGGCGCCCGTCACAAACAGGCGATCGTTGAAGGCCACGGTCTGCTCGAGCACACCAGCGACGGTCACAATCTGCGAGTTGGCTTCGTTCACCGCGAAACGTGCATTCGTACCGCTCAGCGAGGACGTGCCCGGCAGCAGAATCGCGCCGAACGCGCTCGTGAAGCGAGCCGCCTCATTCGTGTACTGGCCACCGACCAGCGTCGACAGGCGGATGTTGCTCCCCAGATCGTACGACGCCTAGCTGTTGGCGGTGACGGTGTACGTCGGGGTGTAAGCGCGAGCCTGGAAACGGCTCCCTTCGATCGAGGCCGCGTTCAGGAACACCCTGTTCGGCGGCACCAGCGACTGGTCGTAGCGATAGACGAAGTCACCACCAGCGCGCAGCGTACCCTCTAACCAGCGCTTCGGGGTGTAGCGCAGCGTCATGCCGGTCTGCAGACGATCAATGTCCTGCTGCTGGGTCTGTGCAAAGTACTGGCGCACCGGCACGTTGGCCGTCACATAGCCGCGAGAGAGTGAGTCATTACCATTGCGGCACTCGAGGATACTCGCGCGCGACTCAGGCGTGCAATCGAAGGCACCACCGAGCAGGCCAGCGCTCAACACACCGGCGAAGGCGTTGTCGTTGATCGGCAGGTTGAGCACGCTCTTCAGGTAGCTGATCGTGACATCGGCACGAAGCGTCGGCAGCAGATTTGCACCAACGTTGGCGCGCAGGTTGGTGCGGCGCGCACCACTCGGGCCAACGATGCCGCTCTGACGGTACAACTCACCGCCGAGGTAGTACTGCACTGCCTCGCTGCCGCCGTTGACGTTCACACCCATGCGGTTGCTGCCGCCCACGCGGAACGGCGATGCGTTCGCGAACGGCGAATTCGAATACAGCGTGTCTGGTGTGACGCAGGTTCGCAGCACCTGTGCTTCGAGGCCGCAGTTGACGCGCAGGCCAGTTGGACCGCGACCGATCTGACGGTAGTTCGTGGACGTCAGCGGATTCGATTCCGGAACCAGCGTGCGATCAGAACCCGCTTCCGTGTAGATGCCCCAGCGCGCCTTGCCCGCCTTGCCGCGCTTGGTCGTGATCTGAATCACGCCGTTGGCAGCACCCGTGCCGTAGAGCGCGGTGGCGGCGGCACCCTTCAGCACCTGAATGTCTTCGATGTCCTGCGGATTGATGTCATCCAGGCGCGACGTGGTCGCACCACCGACACCGACGGCAAAGTTCGACGTGTTGTTGTTCGATACCAGACCATCGATCACCAGCAGCGGATCGTTGGACAGGTTGATCGATGTCGGGCCGCGCAACCGGATACGATTGCTGACGCCGATGGTACCACCACCCGCCTGCACCGACACGCCTGGTGTACGTGCAGCCAGCACCTGCGACAGGTTCGTCACTGCGGCAACGTTGTACGTGGTCGAATCGATGCGGCTGACCGAGGCACCGATTTCACGCGCACGCGCGGTGCCACCAGTGGCACCAGACACCGTCACCTTGTCGAGCACGTTCTCAGCGACGTTGAGTACGAAGTTCGCCGTCGCTTCACCGTTGGCGCTGACCGTCGCGGCCACGGTCGACGCGGCGTATCCGATGCGTGACGCACGCACTGTATATGTGCCGTTGGGCACCCCTGCGATCCGATAGGTGCCGTTCGTGCGCGTCAGGCCACCGCGCTGTGTGCCGACGATCTGCACGCGAACATCACTCACCGGCTGTCCATTGACGCGGTCAGTCACTCGACCGACAATCGCGCCACCAGCCGTCTGCTGTGCGGCGAGCGGCACTCCAAGTGCCAGCAACGCAGCAACGAGCGCATACCTTCCAAATCGCATGGGGCCCTCCTACGGGTGAGAACGCGACGGGGCCCGGAAACCCTTCCGGACCGGCGCGTGACTAAGCGGCCGACCTCAACCGCGACCTGACACAATACAAGGTGACGGGGCTGGTACAAGTTCCATTCCCGAAATTCTTGCATTTCGCCCGACCAGGCCGCACCACTCCGCGTGAGCAATTGAGGCGGATTCGTAACGGGCATTCGGCCGATTTGCTCGGAATGTCCACAGGGAAGGCGCAGACAAAACGGCGGCGAATCGAGTGTCGATTCGCCGCCGTCCCAGTCACCAGCCTCGCTCAGTCAGAAATCCTCACCCCGAACACCGGGGCAAGACCGCCGCACTCACGGCAGCAGGTTCGTACAGCCCGTGTAGTTCGGGTTGTTCCGCTCTTCGATCGGCAACGGGAAGACCACGGCGGTGCCGTAGGTGCCCCCCTTCAGGTAGGTACCTGTCGGAAAGACCTGATCCTGCGCCCGACCATACTGCCGAACCAGCCGGCGAAGATCGCCAAAACGATGCCCCGTTCCGAACAGCCAGAAGGCCCGCTCACGGAAGGTGAGGTTCACACGGGCATCCGCGG
>JBBQRH010000053.1:0-29831 GCA_038215035.1 Gemmatimonadales bacterium
AGCGTCGGATCGAGCAGCGCCAGTGCCGCGCCCAGATCCGCGCGGGCACCGAACATCATCGTTACGTTGGCATCCCACTCGGCAGCGGCCGACGCAATCCAGGCTTCGGAGCGCGAGCGCCGTGCCATCAGCACCGACTCGATGCGCGACAGATCCTGCTGCGCAGCCAGTGTGGTCATCACCGGCTCGCGCACGAGGGCCCAGAGCGCGCGCGCCTCATGGTCGAGCGCTGGTGCCATGCGATACCAGCGCGTCGACCCTTCGGCCCGGGACTCGACCCAGGCTTCATCCGACAGGATGCGGAGATGTCGGCTGACGGTGCTCTGTGGCAGCGCGAGGCCAGTGCACAGCTCTCCGACAGTCAGTTCGTGCGCCTCCAATGCAAGCAGCAGCCGACAGCGGGTGGCGTCGGCGAGTTCGGTCAGGCGACCGTGGATGGAGAGTTTGGGGGCAGTCATATCCGGTTATCCGGATAGATAGATAACAGTCTTGTCGACGCAGGTCAAGCCGGGTGGATGGCGACCGGTGCAGCGGGAGGCGAGTTTGCGGCAGCGCGACCAGTCAGGCCCCTTCGCCGTGTCGGTCGCCGCCGCCAATCAGCCCTCCAATGTCCCTGTTCTTCCCGTTCGACCCCGACATCGCCCGCGCCGCAACCATCCCGGCCCGGCTGTACAATGATCCCGTCTATCTCGAGTTGGAGCGAGAGCGGATCTTTGCCAACACCTGGCAGCTGGTGGGTCGTCTCGATCAGGTGGCCGAGCATGGTGCATACATCACAGCGGACGTCGGCAACGACTCGATCGTGGTACTCCGCGACGGTGATACGCTGCGCGGGTTCCACAATGTGTGTCTGCATCGCGCGGGCCCGGTGGCCCATGGCTGTGGCAAGCGCAACACGCTGCAGTGCCGCTATCACGGCTGGACCTATCGCCTCGACGGCTCGCTGCTGAAGGCGCCGGAGATGGAAACGACCTGCAACTTCACGCCGGAGCAGATGCACTTGATGCCGGTGAAGGTGGCGCAGTGGGGGCCGTTGGTGTTCGTGAACGTCAATGGCAAGGCACCGCCGCTGCTCGACATGCTGGAAGACATCCCGGTACGCGTGGCGCCATTCGACTGCGAGCAGATGAAGTGGGTGACGACCAAGAGCTGGGACATTGCCTGCAATTGGAAGGTCTACGTCGACAACTACCTCGAGGGCTATCACCTGCCGGTGGTCCATCCGGGGCTGCACAAGGAGCTGGACTACGACCAGTACCGCGTCGAGCCGCACCGGTACTTCAGCATTCAGCATGCACCGCTGCGTCCGGTGCATGGTGGCAACACGGACCGACGGTACGATCCGGCCAAGACCGACGTCGGCGAAGCCGTTTACGTGTGGCTATTCCCCAACGTGATGCTGAACGTATACATGGGGCAGATGCAGACCAATGTGGTCATTCCGCTCTCGCATGATCGGACCCGTGTGATCTTCGACTGGTACGCCACCACACCACCCTCCGATGAGGCGTCCTCGGCTGCGTTCACGAAACTGCAGGCGTTCAGCGACGAAATTCAGGACGAAGACATCACGATCGTTGAAGCGGTGCAACGCAACCTGCGCTCGCGCGTGTACGATCGTGGGCGGTACTCGGCGTCACGTGAGAACGGCGTGCATCACTTTCATTCACTGCTGCACGAGTTTCTGACCTGATCGGTTCCTTGAGGTTCCGGAGACGGTCAAACTCACAGGCTCATTCGGCGCGGTTCGGTTGTCGGTGCTGGTGTCTGTCGGGTGCAACAGCGAAGAGTCAAACGCACGGCTCCACACGGAGTGAGGGCGGTGACTTGTGCCAGAGTTTGTTGAGTGCACCAGTGCAACACTTAACCAACAGCTTCACACAGAGCCGCAGAGACGCAGAGGCACAGAGAACTGCACGATGATGGATGGCGGCGAATTCGTGAAAGGCTGTTCCAAAGCATTTGCGGTTCCGAAGTGGGCACTCAACCCCTCTGCGTCTCTGTGTCTCTGCGGCTCTGTGTGAGCGCTGTTAGTTCCGCTGTTAGTTGCGCTGTCAGTTCCACTGTCAGTTCCGCCGTTGCCTTTCCGTACCCCACGCGACCACGCCCTCGCGTCAACCGGTGTCCGCCGACGTGCCGAGCGTCTCGCCGCTACAGGCTGAACCAGTAACTCGCCTTGATCAACAGCGTGTTGTTCGGGTGCGCCCGGAACAGGTCGCGATAGTCTCGCGCCACTCGGAAGTCACCTGAGGTGTCGCGACTGTCGCGGCCCTGCTGCCAGACGAAGAATAGGGTTGAGCCAGGACGGTATTCCCAGCGGACCACGGCGTTCGAGTTGAACTGGCGGAAGTTGAACCCACTTGGCACGGCACCACCGCCGTACGGTGCGTAGCGCGCCTCATACTCGGCGGCTCGTGGAGCCACCAACTGCCGCCAGTTCGCGAAATCGCCACTGGTGATGAATGGCTGCGCGTAGAGTTGGAGTGAGAGGGTCGGCGTCGCGGTCCAGTTGGCGCGGGCGGTGATGCCGATGGTACTCTGCTGCAGCCGCGCGAACGTGTAGTGAGTGGTGTCGCTGAGGAACGCGCCGTAGTTGCGAATCCACTGCTGGTCGTCCGTGCGGCGCTCCCATGACGTACCGAGTGACATCGAGTAGCGACTGGCGATACGGAGGTCGCTGCCGAGGGCCAGCGTGCGGCTGGACGAATGGCCTGCGTCACCCGTCGAGGCACTGACGCTGACATTCGGCACGAAGGCACGGCGTGCGTCACCACCGAGGTACAGCGAGGCGAGGCGTTCCGCCGACTGCCGAAGCGCCGGCCCACCACGGGCGCACGCAACGCACCTCGCTCCGCCGATATCGAAGGTCGTCAGCGTCATCGCCGTGCTCCAGAAGTTCTTCAGCTCACCACTGGCGTGCGCCGTGACGCTGGCGCCGCTCTGCGTGCCGCCGGACGTCCAGTGTGTTTCGTTCGACAGGTAGCCGAAGAAGCGGCGATACACGCTGGACGGCTTGAGTGACTGCAGGCTGACCTGATTGCGGATCCCCATATCGTTCACCAGAATCACGAACCCAAGATCATTGGCTTCCATGCCGCTGCTGGCGTAGCGCCAATTGCTCGACCAGCGCACCGAGCCACCAAGCTTCTGCAGTTGCACGGTTGCGACGCTGCCATCCATCGACGTGCGTGTCGAGTCGTAGGTGCGTTCGTGGTCGGGGCGCTGCCAGAAGTGCACGCTGCTCCGCTGCGTCAGGGCGATGGCGCGCTGGCTTCCGTTCACACCGACCCGGCCTGTGTACCCGGACAGCTCGTAGCGGTCCTTCGCGAAACGGTGAAAACCCTGCACCAGGAACACGCTCGCATCGCTGCGCAACAGCGGAGTCGTGACGGAGTCGAGGTTGCGTCGCGTATCGGTGATCATCAGACCGAACTGCGAACGGCCGGCGCGCATCTCCTTCACCAATCTGGCCACGAAGTAGTTCGTCTGTGGTTCGATCGTCGCGCCGTTGATGCCGACCTCGCGACGCGTGACCGCCTCCGAGATCCCGAGTGACACGCCCCGCCCAACGCGGCCGGTGACCTTGGCGGCGCCGAGGATGGTGGTGAAGGCCGGGTCGGTGGCGCCGCGCAACTGCGGCGAGCGCCCGATGCGGCGGGTGTAGAACAACCCTTCGCATGGCCCGTTACACCGAAACAGGTTGTTCCCTTCGAGGAAGAACGGTCGCCGTTCATCAAAGCGGACTTCGAACGCACTCAGGTTCAGCAGCGCCGGGTCTGCCTCCACCTGGCCGAAGTCGGGATTTACCGTCGCACTGACCGTCAACGCGGAGCCGAGGCCGATCTTGAGGTCGGCGCCGCCGGTGATCTGTTGTGGATGGCTCCAGCCTGTGGCAGTCTGCTGCGTGATGTTCTTCGTCACCGAGTACGGCATCAGCTCGACGCGCGGGCCGCCGCCGATACCGCGGAATCCGCTCAGTGTACCGAGTTGCGATGCGAGCGTGGCGCGGGAGCCACGATAGACGGGCCACGAATCGCGCTGGTTGATCCGTGTGATGTCGCGCCAGACGCCGAAGCCGAAGGTGTGCTCTTCCGCGTTGTTGAAGCGCAACTGACTGAACGGTACGCTGAATTCTGCGGTCCAGCCAAGGGAGTCGATACGCGTGGCGACGTCCCAGATGCCGTCCCACGACAAGTCTTCGACCACGTCGGAATGGATCGCTGCATCGCGGCGCACACCTGCCGGATTGACGGCCAGCTCGATCCCCGTCCGTCGGTCCAGATAACTGTCGAAGATGATCTTGATCTGATCCGAACTCGTCTTCGCATCGCGTCTGGACAGGAAGCTGACGATCGAATCCGGGCGGGGATCGTAGGCGCGCACAAAGACGTAGATGTTCTTTGCGTCGTATATGACACGGGTCGTCGTGCGGAACGCCGTCGGCGCGTCCTCCGCCGGTGCGAACTGCCGGAAGCCATCGATCAGTGGTGCCGCTTGCCACACCAGCTCATCATCGCGCCCATCGAGCACAGGTGCTCGTTCTGCCCGCACCGCACGTGCGCTTGACGCGGCGTCACCCGGCTTCGGATCTGACGCCGAGACGGAGATCGGCAGCAGGAGTGCAGCAATGGCAACACCACGGCAGAACAGCGACACAGACCTGGGGCTCGAGAGGCACTGGAACACCGGTGAACAACACTTCAAGGGCGGGCGAACCGCCGTCTGATCAGGCTACGCGTCGCCCGCAGGATGCGTTGTGCCGTCGAGATCCGGAACGAGCAGTGTGGGCGCTGGCGCTTCACTGGTGGGTCGGGCTGATTTGCGGGATGGCTGACCCGACACTCTCCACCGCTCGCCAGCGGCGCTGGCCCCCGATCGCTGTCGCTCTCGTGCTGCAGACCGTCGGCGCAGCGCTCGCGGTCGGCGCCGCATTTCTGCTGGCGCCTGCCGGTGTGGTGTTGCCCCCGATGGCGGCCGCCTTGGTGACCGGTGCATTCGCGGCCGGTCTGAGTTTCTTCGCGAAGCAGGATCGCTGGTGGCTCGTGATCCAGCTGCTTTTCACGCCCGCCGTGGTGCTGGCGACATCAACCACCTCGCGGTCGGAAATCTGGATCGGCCTCTTCCTCGGCCTGACGGCGGTGTACTGGACGACCTTCCGAACGCAGGTGCCGCTGTATCTCTCGAGTCGGAAGGCTCGACTGGCGCTGGTGCCGCTGCTGCCGGCGACGCCGTTCACCTTCATGGACGTCGGGTCGGGCGTGGGCGGCGTGCTGACTGACTTGGCCGAGCTGAGGGCAGACGGTGAGTACCACGGGATCGAGTCAGCCCCGGTGCCCTGGCTGATCAGCTGGGTGCGGCTGACGCTGGGCAGGCGCCGGAACTGTCACGTCCACCTCGGCAGCTTCTGGAACTGCGATCTGGGCCGATATGACGTGGTCTTCGCCTATTTGTCGCCAGTACCTATGCCTGCGCTGTGGGAGAAGGTGCAGCGGGAGATGCGGCCGGGCAGCACCTTCATCAGCAATACCTTTGTTGCGTCCGCTGCGACGCCAGCGACGCAGGTGCCGGTCGATGACTTGCACCGGTCAACCCTGCACGTCTGGACGATGCGCTGACGCCTGCCTGATGCTTGTGTGATCGCGCGAAGGGGCGTTGATTTTGACACCGAACAAAAACCGAACACAATATTCCATCAAGGAGTTTTGCCATGACCGCCGTCGCTGGCCTCGATGTACTGACGTCGCCCGTCGCCACGCTCTACCCCGAACTGGCGGCCGAACTCGCCGTGACTCGTGACATTCTGTCGCGCGTGCCGTGGGAGCAGGCCGCGTACAAGCCTCACAGCAAGTCGATGTCGCTGGGGTCGCTCGCGAGTCATGTCGCGCAGTTGCCGAGCTTCCTGACGGTGATGGCCGCCACCGATGTGCTGCATTTCAAGCCGGAAGACTTTACGCCGCCGCCGATCGCGAACACCGAACAGCTGCTGGCCCTGTTCGATGCGGAATGCGCAAAGATGCAGACGGCCCTCGGCGGTCTCGATGCAGCGCGGCTGAACGGATCGTGGAAGATGATGATGGGTGAGCACGCTTTCGTCGATGGGCAGCGCGCCTTTCTGCTGCGGCACATGGGCATCAACCACCTCGTGCACCACCGTGCGCAGCTGGGCGTTTACCTGCGGCTGCTCGACGTAGCGATTCCCGGGTCCTACGGTCCGTCAGCGGACACCGTCTAGCGCAACGGTCGTGGGCGCCGCCTTCTGCACGGCGCTCACCACCATTCCGGGGGTCAATACCGCGGGCAGAATCGTCGCGGCGCCACTGCCCGCAGGGTACAGCACATAGAGCGGCACGCCGCTGCGTCCGAAGCCCGCCAGCACATTCGTGATCGCCGAATCGCGCGAGGTCCAGTCGGCCTTCAGCAACGCGACGTTGGCATTGCTGAAGGCGCGTTGGACTGCGTCGGTGCGCAGCGCGACCCGTTCGTTGACCTGACACGAGAGGCACCACGCCGCCGTGAAGTCGATGAAGATCGGTCGCCCCTGCTGGCGCAGTTCACTCACACGCGCGGCGGAGTACGGCTCCCAGCCCGGTGCGCTGATGGCGACTGCAGCTGGTGGTTCTGCACGTATGGCAGCCATCGTGGCGGCGACGACTGCTCCGAGCATCACGGCAGCGGCAACGGCGCGCGTCGCTCCGCGATCGCTGCGCACACCGCGCGCCCAGAGCCACGCGCCGAGTGCCAGGACGATCATGGTCAGGAGCACGATCGCGAGCGCATTGATGCCTGCCTGCTGACCGAGCACCCAGAGCAACCAGACCACCGTTGCATAGAGCGGGAAGGCAAAAAGCTGCTTCAGCGTTTCGAGCCAAGGCCCGGGGCGTGGCAGGAAGCGCAGGAGTTTCGGCGCGGATGCGAGCACGACGAACGGAAGCGCCAGACCGACGCCCAGTGCGGTGAAGACCATCAGGCCAATGATCGCCGGCTGCACCAATGCAAACCCAAGCGCCGCGCCCATGAACGGTGCCGTGCAGGGCGCTGCAACCAGCACTGCCAGTCCACCCGTCAACAGTGAATCACCATAGCCGCGGCCCGATCCAGCACCGCCAAGGCGAGTCAGCGTGAGCCCGATCTCGAACACGCCGCTCAGGTTCAGGCCGAGCGCGAACATCAGCAGCGCCAGCAGGGCAACGACGGCTGGTGATTGCAGTTGGAATCCCCACCCAAGGCTCTCACCGCCGGCGCGGAGCGCCATCAGAACACCAGCCAGCGCCCAGAATGAGAGCAACACCCCCGCGCCGAATGCCAGCCCATGCTTGCGACCGTGGGCGGGATCGTCCATGCCACCGTGCTCCAGCAGTGCCAACACCTTGACCGAGAGCACCGGGAATACACACGGCATCAGATTCAGCAGCAGACCGCCAATGAACGCAAACAGGATCGCGGCGATCAAGGTCATGTCCGCGCCCGGGTCAGGAAGCGCAACTGCGCCGGTGGAGCCCGCGGCGACCACAGCGCCTACGCCACCGATGTCCACCGCAGACGCACCAGCGAACAACGCCTCGGCACGCGCACGCTCGCTGCGCGGAACATCTGCGCGGACGAGTGAAGAAACTCGCCAGCTCCTCGGATCCGGCGCGATGACATCAGGCGTGATGACGCCGGTCAACTCCATCGCGGCCTTGGGGCTGAGTGCCGCCCGAGTCAGCGCGATCACCACCGTGTCGCCAGCGCGAGCCATGCGCTGCGGCAGCGGATACTCGATGAGGCTGGCCGAGTCCACGAACAGGTAGGGCTTGGTCAGCGCGACTGCGGCGGCGGCGTTGGGTACGAATTGAATCACGTAACCGGTGGCGGTGGCCCAGCTACGCGTCTGCCACGGTGATTCGTCGCCAGGGAGCTGCGCGCGTGTTGCAGCAAGCGCCGACGCCCATTTGGTCGTGCTACCCGGCGAGCTGCTGACTGGCAACGACAGCGACAGCGGCCCAGCCGCTGGAAGGCAGATCTCAGCGCACGCCAGCCATTCCGCCTTGCCAGCGATCGCGAGCGAACTGCCGATGGTGATGTTGGCCGGTACGGTGAGCTCGGTGAGCACCAGCACTTCATTCTCGTAGCCGTAGCTCATCAGCGGAGGCTGCGGCGTGAGACGCGGCGTCGGAAACTGGAGCGGCCCAGCGGTGACCCCAGCCGGCAGCGTCCACTTCACTTCCAGCGGGAGGCCAGCGTCGCCGGGATTACTCCAATACGTATGCCAGCCCGCATCCAGCGTGAGGCGCACAGCGACGGTGATCTTCCCGCCGGGCTGCACCGATGCCGCATCCGAGATCAGGACGGCGTCGCTATGCGGGCTGGGGTCGCGCGGCGGCGCGCTCTGCGCACCGAGACTCGTCTGGAATGCGGAGACCACCGCCAGCGCCGCGCCCATGAGGGATCGCGACACAAATCTCGAGACAGCGGACGTCGACGTTGGGCGTACGACAGACATGGGATGCGACGGAGGAGACGGGGCGCTGCAGTCTGACCAGATAGCCTCGAGCGGTCGTCACGGTTCCGCAGGCACGCGAAAGGTGGCGGTGTTCCATCCGATTTGCGATGGCTGGCGTAGGGGAAACATCGACCCCGCACCTCCGCCCGAGCCAGAATCATGTGTTCCTCCAGTCGCACCAACGCTCTTTTCCTCCTGTGCGGTCTCGCCGCCGCTGGGATTGCGCCGCTTTCAGCGCAGTCATCACGGCGGGACAGCACCAGGACTCGCACGCTGGACACGGTGCGTGTCACGGGACGCGTTGCCAATCTGATCGGCACCGCCCGGAGCGCCTCCGAGGGGCATGTGGGCGCGGCCGAGCTTCGTGCCCGACCGTTGGCTCGCGAAGGTGAACTGCTGGAGACGGTGCCCGGCGTGATCGTCACCCAGCACTCTGGCGACGGGAAGGCGAATCAGTACTTCGTCCGCGGCTTCAACCTCGATCATGGCACCGACTTCCAGATCAAAGTTGACGGCATGCCGGTCAACCAGCCGACACACGCGCACGGACAGGGCTATACGGATCTGAACTTCCTGATTCCGGAGTTCGTCCGCTCGCTCGACTACAAGCTCGGTGTGTATCACGCCGAACTCGGTGACTTCGGGAGCGCTGGTGGTGCGGAATTCTTCCTCGCGAAGCGGTTTGATCGGCCAATCGCGACCAGTGATGTCGGCGCGTTCGGTCTGGTGCGTGCGGTGCTGGGCCGGTCGGCGAAGATCGGTTCGGGCGATCTGCTGGTCGGTGGTGAAGCGAAGGCGTATGACGGACCCTGGGTCCGTCCGGAAGGATTGCGAAAGTTCAGCGGCATGGCGCGGTACACCGTGGACCGCGGCGCATCGCAACTCTCGGTTCTGGCGCTCGGCTATCGAAACCGCTGGGACTCCAGCGACCAGATTCCGGTGCGACTGATCGATGCCGGGGTGATCAACCGGCTCGGGCAGGTCGACAGCACACTCGGTGGCGACACGGAGCGGTACAGCCTCTCGGCGTCGTATCGACATGTCGGTGCGCGCTCGGTGCAGGAAGTGCAGGCCTACGGCATCCGATCTAGGCTCGATCTGTTCTCGAACTTCACCTACTTCCTCGACAATCCGGTCCGGGGGGATCAGTTCGAGCAGGTGGATCGCCGCACGGTGCTTGGCGGGAGCGTGACGCACTTGCAGCAAGTGTCGCTCTTCGGTGCACAACATCTCCTGAAAGGCGGGCTGCAGACGCGCACCGATCTCGCCGACGTCGGGTTGCACCGCACCGAGCGCCGTTCTCGGTATGCGACAGTGCGTGCCGATGATGTTCGTGAATGGGGCACCGGGCTCTTTGTCGAGAGTGAATCACGCTGGCGGCCCTGGTTCCGCAGTGTACTCGGTGCCCGTGCCGATGGATACCTTTTCGACGTGGACGGTGACCGTGCGGAGAATGCCGGTCGTCGCACGGCAGGCATCATCAGCCCGAAAGCGTCGCTGATCGTCACGCCGACTGCGACCTCAGAGTTCTACTTCAGCGGCGGATTCGGTTTTCACAGCAACGATGCGCGCGGGACGACGATCACCGTCGACCCGGCGACCGGAGATCCAGCCGAGCGAGTGGACCCGCTGGTGAGGTCGCGAGGATGGGAACTCGGACTGCGGATGTCACCCGCGGCCGGATTGCGCACCACGCTCTCGCTGTGGGCGTTGAATCTCGACAGTGAATTACTCTTCGTTGGTGATGCCGGCGCGACTGAGCCCACCACCGAGAGCCGGCGACGCGGAGTGACGCTTGCCAACTTCTATCGGCCGGTGCCGTCGCTTGCGTTCGATGCGGATGTGTCCTTCGCTCACGCACGGCTGCGCGGTGTGCCGGTTGCCGAGTCACGGATACCGGGCGCGCTGGAGAACGTGATTGCCGCTGGCGTGACGTGGGGCCAGGCTCGCAGCGGGCTGTACAGCGCCGTTCGTGTGCGGCACTTCGGCGCCTATCCACTCATCGAGGACAACAGCTCGCGCGCGCAGGCTACGACGCTGGTCAATGCCGACGCTGGCGTTCGCTTGCCGCGCGGGATTCGGCTGCAGGCCACCCTGCTGAACATGTTCGACTCTCGTGCGGCCGACATTCAATACTTCTACGGTTCCCGGTTGCCTGGCGAAGCGTCGGGCGGTATCGACGGGTTTCATGTCCACCCGGTCGAGCCGCGTCAACTGCGTGCTTCGCTTGGCTGGGCCTTCTGAAATGTCGTCGCAGGGGGACACGGGCGGTGCGAACGGGGTCGGGGTTAACTTTGTGGTGTCACGCCATCACGCCCCATTCACCCGAATTTTAGCTGCAGCGTACCGCACGGTTCGCGACCTGCAGTTCGAGACATCATGCGCACCGAACGTCACGCTGTTGCACTGGCCGTCGCCTCCGGGTTGGTGCTTTGGGCCGTTTCCACCGAACGGAAGGCATTCTGGGGCGAAGCCGGCCATCGCATTACGGCGCAAGCTGCTGCCGCGGCATTGCCGGACGCCATGCCTCCGTTCTTCCGCGCTGCAGCGCCGCAGCTGGCATATCTGAATCCTGAGCCGGATCGCTGGCGTACGCGTGTCGAGAGCGCCCGCGACGCGGCGCTCGACGGCGGCACGGCACCGGATCATTTTCTGGATTACGAGATGATTCCCGTCGCGAGTCGCGCGGGCGTGCTGGCCGCGAAGGATCGCTACGCTTTCGCGGATACGTTGCGAGCTCACGGGGTGGATCCGGCAACCGCCGGCATGCTGCCGTTCGCGATGCTCGAGCTGACGCAACGAATTCGTGTCGGATTCCGGCAATGGCGTGCGGCCCCGAACGATCAGGTGCGTTCATGGATCGAGGCGCGCATCATCAACGATGCGGGGATTCTCGGCCATTACGTTGCGGATGGGTCGAACCCGGCGCATACCACGATTCACTACAACGGCTGGGTTGGCGCCAATCCGAACGGGTACGCCGCCGACACCCGATTCCACGGCAGGTTCGAGTCGGCGTACGTGCAGACGCGGATCAGGCTCGAGGACGTGGCCCCGCGCGTGACGTCAGCCGCGCAGTCGCTCGGAGATGTGCGACCGGCGATCTTCAGCTACTTCCTGGCGACACACGGTGAGGTGGAGCGGCTATATCAGCTGGACAAAGCCGCACCCTTCGGCCCGGAAACCACCGCGTCTGAGAACAAGGCGTTCACCGTGGAGCGACTGGCAGCCGGTGCCACGATGCTGCGCGATCTCTGGTGGACCGCCTGGGTCACGAGCGAGCTGCCACCAGCGGCCGTTCCGCCGCCGGAATAGGGCTCCGCTTTTCGATCTCGTGTCGTGTCACCGAAGTCTCGTGGCGGTCGGGCGCGTCTTTTGAGGCGAGTCGGCATTGCAGCGCCACGCGATGCCGCTGGTATCGCTCCGGGTGGCACCGTGTCGCGCCACAATTCATCGAGGCCCGTTTTTCACGGTGCTTCAGCGACACCTTACGAGCCGGTGTTTAACGTGAATCGACGCGCGCCTTCCGGTTCCATCGCGCAGCCGATATGTGTTACGAGAGATGTCGCGCAGCGCCGGGTGCTGGCGCGCCGAATGTTCACGCCGTCCGGGTCCGCGATGTGTGTGGGTTTCTGAGTGCCTCGTAACATCCTCGCGTCGCGCAACATCGCGCAGCTGCGTGCCGCGGCCGCCAGCGGTGCGTTGCTCGCGTTCGACTTCGACGGCACACTGGCGCCGATGAGCTCGGACCCGATGGGCACCCGGATGCGCGACGAAACGCTCGAACTGCTCACCAGCCTGGCGCATGCCGCGCCGGTCGCGGTCATCACGGGCCGGTCCGTCGCGGACGCCACGCCTCGACTACCTGGTGTGCCGCTGCTGGCGGTGATCGGCAATCATGGCGCGGAACCGTCGCCGTTTGCGAAGCGGGCGGCGCGGGAGGTGGCCGAGTGGCTTCCGCAGGTGCGCGACGCGGTTGCGTTGCTGCCGGGAGCGGAAGTCGAGGACAAAGGGATGTCGGTGTGCGTGCACCACTGGACTGCCACCGATCCTGACCGCGTCATCGCCACCATTGAATCACTGTTGCCGCGCCTGCCGCGCAAGGTGACACTGATGCACGGCATTGGCCTGATCAACCTTGTTCCTCGCGGTGCGCCGAACAAGGGTGACGCCATGCTGCGGTTGGTCTCGGCGCACCGCCTTCCCGGGGCAGTGTTCGTAGGCGATGAGCTCACCGACGAATTTGCGTTTCGCGCGGCGCTCGCGCCGCACAGCCTCGGCGTCAGAGTCGGTCGTTCGAGCGTGTCCGCGGCATCGACATACATCCCGACCCAGCTCGATATCGACGCGCTGCTGACCGAGCTCCTGATCGGCAGTACGCGACCCAGGCGAGCGCCGGAGACTGATGTGTCAGCGGAAGCGTCGCAGCAGTAGTCGCCGGAGGTAGACCAGTTCCAACGAAATTGCGCGCAAGAGTCCCTTGCCGACGGCCAGCACCGGTGATTGCACGGTGAATGCGGCCGCGATCGCGTACAGCGTTCGAACGGAAAACACCGGCTCCGCGCTGATCGCGTAGATCGGTTCCCATGCGTCTGGCCGCAACTTCGTCTTGAATTGTTCGAGGCCGTCAAAATTGTAGAAGCGTCGACCGTGGAGGCGCGTCAGCGACAGCACCGTGGAGAGCCAGACGGGGTTGCCGTTACTGGCTTCGGTGTTCCCCGCACGCAGTGGCACCAGGCCCATCGTCACATACTTTGCGCCATCGGCCGCGACCGCACGCATCGTGTGGTCGATCAGGAGCTCGATCGTGCCATTGGGTGCGTGATCGCCGCGTACGAACTGCTCGATCAGCCAGCCATGCCGGGCCGGGATCGGCGAGGCGTTGAGAAATCCGACGACATGATCATCTCGTTCTGCGACGAAGATCCGACGGCCGACGAGATCGTGCAGCGTGTGTGGTTCGACAAGAAAATGCAGAACGGGCAGTCGGCGTGTCCGAAGCCACATCGCGAGGCACTCCCGAAGCCGAACGTCTCCGGAAGCCCGTTCCGGCGACCATTCCGTGACGCGAACACCCTTGTTCCTGGCTCGCGACATCTGCGCGCGCACCGAAGGTGTGGAGGCGGGAATCTCAGCCCAGTGCGCCGGATTCCAGACCGGCTGCGCTCCGAGCACGACCGTGCTATAGCCGCGGTGACGATGCAGCGCCTCGAATACGCGACCGGCGGCGCCGAAGTAACAGCTGCGGCAGCCAAGTGCTCGCGCAAACGTTTCCCACTCGGCGATGACATCACGCAGGCGTGACTCGTCACAGATCGGGGCGCCGGCCACGATGCAGACACCATGTGTCTGCACGTAGCCGACCACGGCGTCGCCAGCACTGGAAAACCAGTGCCGGATGCCGTCGTTCACAATCTGATACGCCATGGCGTTCCAGCCATGCCGCACGGCAAGCAGGCGGGCGCGCGGCACGTCGCGTGTTACGACTGACGACAGAGGCGTGTCGTGATCCATGGGCAGGGTCGGCATCCGATGGGAAAGCTACGCGGCAAACGGGCACCGACGCCGGACTGTGACGTATACTTCCGCCATGACGGACTCCACACAGGTGACTCCCTTGCGCGTCGCAGTCCTCGGCGCGGGCTATGTCGGAAGTGCCGTGGCCGCCGAAGTCGTGCGGCGCGGACACGCGGCCTGGGCAGTCCGTCGTTCCAGCGTGGAAGCCACGCCCGATGGTGTGACGTGGTTGCGCGGCAGCATCGGGTCGCAACCGGTCGTCGGCATGCCGGATGCGCTGGACGCGGTCGTACTCACGGTTGCGCCGTCATCCGCGTTCGACGGGTATGACGCGACCTATCCTCCTGCGGCCTCGGCAGCCCTTGCGCTCGCTCGCGCGACGAACGCCAAGGCTCTGATCTATACGTCCAGTACCGGGGTGTATGGAGGACGCAACGGCGAATGGGTTGACGAGCAGTCACCGCGCGCCGGCGCGGGGGACGGCAACCGCGCCCTGATCGCCGCCGAAGACGTGCTGCTTGGCGCGGACTGGGACGCAGTGACGATCCTGCGCGTGGCGGGGATCTACGGTCCGGGGCGTGATCCGCGGGCGCGCATGCGCAACGCCAGCGCGCTCCCTCAGCGGGGCGAGTACTGGACGAATCTGGCGCACCGTGACGACATCGTGGGCGCGGTGCTGCACGTCGTTGCGATGCCATCCACCGCGCGCGTCTTCAATGTCAGCGATGGCGCACCAACACCTGCGGCCGAGGTGGCGCGGTGGCTTGCCGCCGCCGCCGGCGGAGCACCGGAGGCGCTGGTCTTCGGCAACGATGAACAACGCAGCCGCAATGATCAGCGTGTGAGCAACGCCGCGCTGGTGGCGACTGGCTGGTCGCCGCGATACCCGTCATTCCGGGAAGGATTCACTACCGGGCTCTAACGTCGTAGCCAGGGAGTGTCGGCCCTGCAGCGTGCTACATAGTCTGCGCCGGCTCGTGGCGCTGCTTGCGCAACAGGCGAAGCAGCCAGAGGCCGAGCAGAATCGGCAGCCCGACAAAGAGCAGCAGCTTGAGGAAAACGGCCGTCGCCAGACCCAGCAGCAGAAGCGTCAACAACGGAATCCCGAGCAGCGAGCCGGCGAGAATCGGGCGAAGCGCGAACAGGCGAAGCAAGGCGGTCAGCATGGCGATACCGATGAAGAAGGTTGCCGTCCCTACGGTGCCGACGCCGGAGAAGTTTCCGGGTCGCGGCGTCTGGCGATCTCGAGCCCGGTGACAGCACCCGCCGTCACGAGCGTCTCGGCGTGGTGGCCTTGCGCGGCGAAGACTGCGGTCATGGCACTGGCGATCGCGCTCGTCGATTCCGGGCGTCCGATGGCCAGCATCGCCGACCCGCTGCCGCTGAGCGTCGCGCCGAAGGCGCCGGCCGCGCGCGCCGCTGCCACGACGGTGTCGTAGCCGGGGATCAGCTGACGGCGATACGGTACATGCAGCACGTCATCCAGCGCACGCGCGAGCAAGTCGTCGTCGCCCGTTGCCAGTCCGTGGACGAGCGCGGCACTCCGTTGCACCGCACAGACGGCGTCGCTGAATGACACATGCTTGGGGAGCACCGCTCGTGCGTCGGCCGTGGTGACCTCGTACGGTGGCACGACGAAGATGAAGGCGAGCGACGAATGGATGGGGAGCGAAGAGAAGGCAAACGAACAGGGCGTGGTACTGGTCGCGTCGTTGCGCGACACTCCAAGCATCGCACCACCGAACACCGCTGGTGCTGCGTTGTCCGGATGCCCTTCGATCTGGGAGACCAGCATCGCAACACCTTCGCGGCCGAGCTGCAGGTCGAGCGCGACATCGGCCAGCGCGGCACCGGCGACCAGCGCGGCGGCCGAGGATCCAAGGCCGCGCGCCACTGGAATTTCCGAGGTGGCAGTGAACGCGAGCGACGTCGGGACGGGCCGACCGCGTCGCGCGCAGGCGGCCGCAAAGCCAGCATAGAGCAGATCATCCGTCGGATCACAGCGGAGTGACTGCAGTGAACCCGCGCGATCCACTGTCACTCGCGGTATGCCGCTGCCAACGGTCACCGAGGCGGTCAGCCAGCGGTCGACCGCCATGCCAACGCAGTCAAAGCCGCCGCCGAGATTCGACGTACTGGCTGGCACGCGCACCGCAGCGTCAGCGGTGGCGCTCACGTCACCACCGGAGGAGCGCGCAGTACGCGCTCCATGTCGGCCAGCGTGGCATCGATCTCGATACTGCGATTGGCGAATGGTGGTGCAGGGACCATGTCGCGGTGATAGGACAGCATGATTTCCGGGTCCTTCAGCATGTGCCCCGTCAACAGCGCTACTACGCGTTTCCCCGGCTGAATGGTGCCATCGCGAACGAGCGCACGCGTGCCCGCCACGCTGGCCGCGCTTGCCGGTTCACAGCCAACGCCACTGGCGTCGATGATGGCTTTCGCTTCGAGAATCTCCGCATCGGTCACCGAGAGGACGACACCGTCGGTCTCCCGAATCGCACGAACGGCGCGATCGTAGCTGGCAGGATCACCGATACGGATTGCCGTCGCGATCGTCTCGGCCCGAATGGTGTGCCGGGTTGCGAAACCGCTACGGAAACTGGCGGCAAAGGGCGCACTGCCTGCGGCCTGCACACACGCCAGCCGTGGCACACGATCGATCAGGCCGAGCCGGAGCGCATCGCGCAGCGCCGCACCGAAAGCCGCCGTGTTGCCAAGATTGCCGGCGGGAAGCACCAGCCAATCCGGCGACTCCCAGCACAATTGCTGCAGCAGATCGAAGATGATGGTCTTCTGGCCCTCGAGCCGCCAGGGATTGATGGAGTTGGCAAGGTAGACGCCGAGTTGTTCGGACGATTCGCGCGCCAATCGCAGGCAATCGTCGAAGTCTCCGCGAACGAGCAACGTCTGTGCGCCGTAGGCGATGGTCTGCGACAGTTTCCCGAGCGCCACCTTTCCGGCTGGCACCAGCACCAGGCCACGCAGGCCTGCAAGTGAGGCATATGATGCCAGCGCCGAGGAGGTGTTTCCCGTCGATGCGCAGGCCACGGCGCTGGCGTTGATGCGCTTCGCCTGCGTGATCGCGACGGTCATACCGCGATCCTTGAAGGAGCCCGTTGGATTGTGCCCTTCGTGCTTGAGCAGGAGATCGTCCACCCCTGCCCAAGCTGCAACGCGTGCACGCGCCAGCAGTGGTGTGTTGCCTTCACCCTGCGTCACCACTTCGGCGTCGCTGGCATCGGGCATGACGAGTTCGCGAAAGCGCCAGACACCCGAGTTGCCCGGCCCCGTGCCAGACGCATCTCGGGAGGGTGTCAGGCGCGCGTCGAAGAAATCGCGTAGCGCCGTACTGCACTGCGGCGGCTGCGGATGCTCCAGATGCAGCAACCCGCCACAGGCCGCGCATTCAACGCGCGGATCGCGCACGGGATACCGTGCGCCACAGGCATCGCAGACCTGCTCACTGGTCGTCATCGCTGTTCGGCGAGCGTCAGCACGTCGGTGAACACGCCCGCGGCTGTGACACCTGCACCGGCACCCGGGCCGGTGATCACCAGCGGATTGGTCTTGTATCGCGTGGTGGTGAACGAAAAGAGATTGTCAGTGCCACCGAGTGATCCAAGCGGGCTGCTGGCATCAACCGCCACCACACCGACGCGCACTGTCCTGGCGGTGACGATGATGCGATAGCGCAGCACTTCGCCACGCGCCTGTGCATCACTCACGCGGTTGGCCCACTCGGCGTCCACCTCACCGGCGCGCGCAAGAAACTCCGACAGCGGCAGCTTGCGCAGCGGCACCGGGACCAGCGATTCGACCTTGATGTCTCGAAGTTCGCCAGTATACCCGAGCAACCGGCCGAGAATCAGCGCCTTGCGCGCTACATCCATTCCGGAGAGGTCGTCGCGTGGATCGGGCTCGGTGTAACCCTTGCCCATCGCGGAGCGCAGCGCATCGGAAAACTTCGTGCCTCGCGACATCTCGCTGAAGAGAAAGCCGAGGGTGCCCGACGGACATCCTTCGATCTGCAGGATCCGATCGCCGGACGCCACCAGCTTGTTGATCGTGTCGATCACCGGCAGTCCCGCGCCCACGGTGGCCTCGTGCAGCATCCGACGGCCGCGCGCCGTCGCAAGCCTGGCGAGCCCCTTGCCATTGCGGCCACTGGTGACGAGCGGCCGCTTGTTGGCGAGCACCAGGTCCATGCCGGCACCGAGGGCCACTTCAAGCGTTGGCGACGTTTCCGATGCGGTGACGTCGACCACGATCGGCCGTTCGAGCGCATGCGTCGCAATCGCTCGCAGCGCCGCCTCGTCCGATGCGCGCACGCCATCCGGCAGCTGCGCCAGCGGTGTGCCGGCCGCCTTGGCCGCAGCCAGCGCGGTAAGCTTCTTCGGCGTCAGGCCGCGTGGATCAAAGACGTACCCGCTGCGATCGATGACGGCGACGACGCGCACCGGTGCCGTCAGGCGCCCACCATCGGGAGTGCGGCGCTGCGCAAGCTGAAGCGCCAGCTCGCGCCCGATCAGCCCGAAACCGAGCACGATCACATCGGCATGCTGTCGCGCGCCGGCGTCACCGCCGCCGATCTTGTCCAGCCGGAATGCCGCATGCACCGCACGCTGCGCAGTCGCCGCCGCCGTGTTGTCGATCACGACCGACACGTTCATTTCCGAGGCACCCTGTGCGATGGCGACCACGTTGATGCGACTGAGGGCGAGGGCGTCGAACAGGCGCGCCGACACGCCCGGGGTCCCTGCCATGCCGAGTCCCACGATCGCCAGCGTCGCCACGCTGCGACGCACCTCGATGCCGTCGATGTCGCGGCGCGCGATCTCGGCCGCGAATACCGCCTTCCAGCGGGTCGCGACGGCCGTTGCCATTGTTCCCGGTACGGCGATGCACAGGGAATGCTCCGACGATGCCATCGAGATGAGCGAGACCGAGATGCCCATTTCTTCCAGCGCGCCCAATGCGCGTGCCGCCACACCCGGCAGGCCTGCCATGCCATTGCCCACGAGCGTGACCAGCGCCTGATCCGCGATGACCGCCAGCGCCTTCACTGGCAGGGCCGGCATGCCTCGTTGCTTTGCACCGGCGGTGACGAAGGATGAAATTTCGGTTCCGAGTGACCCGGGATTGGCGAGTGGACGCAGATAGAGACGCGTGCCGGATGGCAATCCGATCAGCGCCCGCGGATGCAGGATCTTCGCGCCGTGATACGCCAGCTCTGACGCCTCGCGGACGTGAAGCGAGGGAATCAGTCGCGCAGCGGGCACCACGCGCGGATCAGCGGTCATCAAGCCGGCGACGTCCTTCCACAGCATCACCGTGTCGGCATGGAGGACACGCGCCATCAGCGTTGCCGTGACATCGGAGCCACCACGTCCGAGCGTCACCACCGCACCCTTGCGGCCGCGACCGATGAACCCTGGCACCACGGGAATGATGCCCGTCTTCAGTCGCGGCAGGAGCAGCCGGGCGGCGGCCGTCGTGGTCTTCGCAATGTCCGGCGCGGCGTTGCCGGCCACACCATCCGTGTAGATCAGCTTTGTGGCGTCGATCGCCACGGCGTTCAGCGCGCGTTGCGCGAGTGCGGACACCATGAGCGACGACGCCAACACTTCACCGCGAGAGATGACGAAGTCGAGGTCTGCTGCGTCGAGCGGTCCCTTTCGGCGGTGTGTGCAATGCCTGGTCAGCTCCGCAAAGACGGAGTGAATGACTGCGGTCAGTTGCGCGCCGTGCCCGGCATTCGCGGCCAGCCCCCGGGCAACCGCGCAATGCCGCCTTTCGAGGGTCGCCAGCGTGGCCCGGGCCTTGGCGGCCGGACTGGCGGCCGCGGTGTGCAGCGCATCGGTGACACCACGCATCGCCGAGACGACGATGAGTGGGCGAGCGCCCCCGTGCGACGCGATGATCTCGGCGGCGTGACGGAAGGCGGAGAGGTCGGCAAGCGCGGCACCGCCGAACTTGTGGACGGTGGTCGAAGGGTGCGACATGTGAAGAACGGGTCTGGAGGCGGGGCAGGGCCATCCTCAAGATGGTGCATTCAGTCCCCGGAATCGACCCTGTCGGGCATCACAGCTGTAACGGCATCTCGGTTGAGACCTGCGCGAGCACATCGAGCACGCGCCCATCGAGCTTGGTGTTGCGATCCTTCTCGAGCAGCGCGAGTGCCGCGGCCACCGGCATCCCCGCCCGGTAGGGTCGGTCGGCCGTCATGGCTTCGAAGATGTCCGCCACCACCAGAATGCGGGCTTGCAGGTCCAGCCCCTCGGCCGGCACCTGCCAAGGGTAGCCGGACCCGTCGAGCTTCTCGTGGTGCAGCGATGCCAGCTTCGCGAAGTCGGCGAAGACGTTGACGCGCCGCAGGATTTCCCATGTGTGCACCGGGTGCGCCTGCATCAGCGATCGCTCCTCGTCCACGAGTGGTCCGGCCTTGTCGAGGATGGTGTTCGAGACGCCGAGTTTTCCAATGTCGTGGAGCAGGCCGGCACGCGAGAGGCGGGTGAGCTTCGTTTCATCGGTGAAGAACCCGGCGCCGAGCGCACGCGCCCAGCGAGAGACATTGGTGCTGTGGCGATACGTAAATGGCGATTTGGCGTCGACGATGTCGGCGAACGCCTGGGCGACCAGGTCGAGCCCACTGGCGCCGACCATCCGCTGCGGTGTGGCCAGCTCGAGTGACGCCACCTCGGCCTCCGGTGACGACTCGCGCAGCCAGATCCACCACGACGCGTCTCGCTGCCACTTGAGGACGAGATCGGAAAGCTGCGGATCAAACCAGGTCTTGCGGCGATCCTTCACCATTCGCATGGCCGATGGCACACCCTGCGCTCCAACGAAAATGTCGATGGTCTGGGCGAGGTTGGCGATCCGCGACAGGAGCGGGATTGCCGTCCCTTTCAGTCCAGTGGGGTGCCCGTTGCCGTTCCAGTGTTCATCGAGTGAGCGGATCGCATCACAGGTGGCTTCGGGAAAGCCCATCTGCCGTGCAATGTTGGCACCACGTTCGCAACGGATTGCAATCAGTTCGCGCGTGACGCCGCCAGCGCGCGCAATCCCAAGGAAGTGCGAAATCCTGCTGCCGACACCCTGGCCACCGCCGGTGGTCCGAAATGTTTCGATGGCGAGGCGGAGTCTGTGGTTGGCGTCGACGATCTTCATCCGCGGCTTGACGCGGTGATCGTCAGCGCCGAAAAGTGCCGTGATCCGGGCGGCGTTGCTCGAGCAACCGGCATCCTTCAGCAACATCGCGTAGTACAGCGCGGTGCGATCATCGCTGTTGATACCGATCGTGTCGGCGATCCGCATCGCGATCATGCAGCTGCGAAGGGTGTGGCCCGCTGGCGCCCCCTCCGTCAGGTCGAGGGCGTGCGAAAGTGCCGCGAGCAGTTCCGCGATCGGGATCGATGTGGCCACTACTGGCCCAACGCCGTCGGGCTGGGTCGCTGCTGCTGGACTGGTGGCGAAGCGTGAAGCGACGGTCATGCGCGGCGGCAACTCCGGACAGGTGAATAGGTGCGTGGGGCCAGTGGATCGTTCGCGACGGGTCAACGCTCCGGAGCATGACGACCGGTGGGCGCAATTCCGCACACGGTGCCTCAGGTGCATTCTTCCGGCACACCGGTCCACCATGCCCGGTGCTTCCGCCCTCGGCTCGTCGGCGGCGGTCCTGCGGCCTTCGCCCCACCCCGATGTCTCACGCCCTGCTGGTTGGCAGGTTTCTGCCCGTGCACCGCGGTCACCTGGCGCTGTTTGACGCGGCCCGCCAGCGCTGCAGCCGCACGACGATCGTGCTGGAGCGACGCTGGGACGATCCCATCCCATGGGATGTCCGGTGGCGCTGGCTGGTGGAGAGTTGCCCGTGGGCCAGGGTGGTAGTGCCGGAGGCGAGCCTCCCGCCGCGGCCCGGTGACGAGCAGGCGTCGACGGCCGACTGGATCGCGGCACTGGATGTCCTCGCACCGGAAGTGAGCCACGTTTTCTCCGGCGATCCTGATGTCTTCGGCATCGCGGCGGGGCTGGGCGCCGAGTTTGTCCACGTCGACCGCACTGCTGATGACGTGCGCGGCACACGGATTCGCATGGATCCATGGCAGCACTGGGACCTGATCGCGCCAGCGGCGCGCCCCTGGTTCGTCCGGACGGTGGCACTGGTGGGCGGCGAAAGCGTCGGAAAATCGACCCTGTCGGAGCAGATCGCGCATACGTACAACACTGCCTGGGTGGACGAGTACGGCCGGACATACACCACCGGCGTGCCGCATCACCATTGGACGGAGCTCGACGCAACGCTGGTGACCGATGGGCAGCAGGTACTCATCCGCGACGCGCAGCGACGGGCACGCGGACTGTGCGTGAGCGACACGGAAGCGATCGTGACGGCCATCTGGACCGAATGGCTCCGCCAGCCAGTTCCGGCGCATGTCTGGGAAGTGGCGGCACGGCAGCCGATCGATCTGTATCTCCTCTGCGATCCCGATATCGCCTGGGTGGCGGATGGAGTTCGGGTGATGTCGAGCGATCGTGATTGGTTCCATGATCGGCTGATCTTTCACCTCGACCGGCTGGGGAAGCCCTGGGTCCGGATCAGCGGTGCGGGACCGGCGCGGCTCGCGGCCGCAACGTCGGCCATCGAGGCTGCCTGCGTCCAGTGGTGGCGTGACCTGCGCGCGTATCGCCGGGAGCAGCCGGGAAGCGGCGTCGGATTCTGAGGACCGCCGTGCCCCGTGTGTGGGGCGACCGTGAGGCCGGAACTTCCGGTGTCACCGGCGTATAGCTACTTGTTGATGAACACCCGACTTAGCAGCGGCAATCTGCCGGGAGGTCGGCTCGAACCGTGTGGGCCAGACGGGCCTGCTCTCACCGCCGCAACCACCCATGCACGCCTCTCCGCGTGATGCCGAATTTGACGCAACCGTGCTTGCGGCCCTGCCGCAGGTCGTCAGGTTTGCGCGATCGTTGGCGCATGACGAAGCGCTGGCCGATGACCTGGTGCAGGAAACGTATCTGCGCGCCTATCGGTCGTGGGAGACCTTCAAGACAGGGCATGACGCCCGCCGGTGGCTGTTCACAATCTGCCGCAATGTGTTTCTTCGAAACCGGGAACGCGAAGCGCGGGTCGTCGATACGTCCGGCGAGGATGCTGAACTCGAGTCGCTGGCCGCCAGTGTGGAGCATGGTGAGGCGGCACGGAACGGCCTTGGCGATCTGCTCGACCGGATCGCAGTGGGGCCAGCAATTCGGGCAGCGTTGGCGGCGTTACCCGAAGTGTATCGCACGGCAGCCATTCTCGTTGATGTGGAAGGAGAGTCCTACGAATCGGCCGCTGAGGTACTCGAGGTGCCGGTAGGAACGGTTCGGTCGCGACTTTTTCGCGCGCGTCGCCTGTTGCAGAAGTCGCTGTACAGCCATGCCGTGGATGCGGGAGTGGTCCGACCATCGGCAACACCAGGACAGGGAGTTGCATCATGACCATTGCCCAGCTCGAGCCTCCGCCGTTGATCGATTGTCGCACCGCGGCGAGTGCGTTGTACGACTTCCTTGACGGCCGCTTGCCAGATAGCGCCGTTGGCGCAGTGCAGGGGCATATCGATACCTGCCGCACCTGTGCGTCGCACTACGACTTCGCGCGTCAGGTACTGATGTTGATCCCGAGCGCGCTGCCCCTGCCAACAGACTCCGCGGCGTTGCGAGAACGTATCGTCAAGTCGCTAACGGCTGAAGGGTATTCGGAGTCCGCTTAGCGCTGACTGGCCCCTGGCTCTGCGACACCAGTGTACTGGTGTCGCGCTGAATTCCCGGGGGCAGAAGTTTGTACAGCACCGGCGTCACCAGCCTGCTCAGGAGCAGCGACGAGACCAGACCGCCGATGATCACAATCGCGAGCGGGCTGTACAGACTCGACCCTTGCAGCGCGAGCGGCAGAAGTCCGCCAATCGCGGTGGCCGTCGTCAGTACGATCGGCAGGAATCGCACGCGTCCCGCTTCCTCGATGGCGTGATCGAGATCGGCGCCTGCTTCGCGCAGTTGATTGGTATAGTCCACCAGGAGCAGCGAGTTCTTGATCTCGATGCCGATCAGGGCCACGAAACCAATCATGGCCGTGAAACTCAGTGTATAACCGCTGAGAAAGAGACCGACCATGCCACCGATCACGCCAAGCGGAATCACCGAGGCGACGATCAGCATGCTCTTGAACGTCTTGAACTCGAGGATGAGCACCGTCAGGATCCCGAATGTCGCCAGCATGATTGCACTGCCAAAGCCACCGAAGCTTTCCTGACGGCTTTCGATCTCACCCGCGGCCACCCAGCGGTAGCCAGCAGGCAGCGACCAGGTTTTCAGCGAATCCATTGCGAGCGTCGTCAGTCTGTTGGTATTGAATCCGGTACGCACCTGGCTGGTCACCGTCACACTACGCTCGGTATCGTAGTGCTGAATGCGCGGCAGGGCACTCTCGAGCGTCAGTGACGAGACCTGTGCCAGCGGCACCTGCGCGCCGGTCTGCGATGGCACGTAGAGCTGGCCCAGCGCGTCCGGCGTGGCTCGGCCGCGACGCGACAGTCGCGCGGTGATGTCGTAAGCCTCACCATCGGTGTCCTGAATCCGACCCGCGGGCAGCCCTGCCAGCCCGAGTCTCACCACACGGTCGATGTCCACCACCTGCACACCAAGCAACCCCGCGCGTGCGCGATCGACGCCAACACGGACGTTGGTACGACGTGTACTGAGCGGATTGCCCACGTCGCGGGTGCCGGGAATTGCGGTCAGCGTACGTTCGAGGCGACCGGCCAGACTGCGTAACGTGTCGAGGTTCGGCCCGATGAAACGAATCGCGATCGGCGCCTCGAGCGGTGGACCGTTTTCGTACTCGCGGACGGCGATACGTCCGTCGGCATAGTCGTCGAAGATGCTCCGCAACGTATCCAGCATCTGCGGTGTGTGTTTCGGGTCGAATACCGGAACACGGGCAATGATTTCCGCGAAGTTGGCCTGATCATTCTCAGGCGGCACGTTGTAATACAGGAATGGGTTGCCATGGCCGACGTTGCTCAGGACGTGCTGTACACTGGGGCGCGCCATCAGCGTTCGCTCGACAAAACGTGTCGCGCTGTCTGTCTGTGCCAGTGTCGCGTCATCGGGCATTTGCACGGTGACGCGGAATTGCGGTATCCCCGCTTTGGGGAAGAGTGAGAAGCCGATCAGCGGTACGAGGCCGATCGACGCGACGAAGAGCACCGCCGCCGCCAGCAGCGTGCGCCTGGGCCATGCCAGCGCCCGATGCAAGAGCGGCGTATAGCTGCGTTCGATCACGTGCTGCAACCACCGGAGCACCCGGTTGCCATGTTCGTCGCTGGTGCGCGGCATGACGACACTGGCCAGAAATGGAATGATCGCCAAAGACACCACCAGTGACGCGAGGATCGTTGCGATCACCGCCGCCGGCAGTGACCGGATGTAGTCACCAGGACCACCCGGCAGCAGCATCAACGGCACGAAGGCAAAGATCAGCGTGCCGGTCGCGCCAAGGATGGCGGGGGTGATCTGCCGTGTGGCTGCGATGGCGGCATCCTGCCGCGTCATGCCGGTGCGCAGAAAGCGGGAGATGTTCTCGACGACGACGATCGAATCGTCCACCAGCAGGCCAAGCGCGATGACGAAGCCAACGATGGTGAGCTGGTTGAGCGTGAAGCCGAAGTTCTGCAGCAGAACCGTACCGACGGCCAGCGACAGCGGGATGGATACCATCACCACGCCAGCGGCGCGAAAGCCCAGCGGCAGCAGCGTGATCAACACCAGCGCGATCGCGATGCCGAAGTCCTCGACCAGGCGCCCCAGTCGCGTGCGCACATTCTCGCTCTGATCGAACGCCCGCTCGAGTGTGATCCCTGCTGGCAGATCACTCTCGAACGTGCGCACCACCGCCGCAACCCGCGGCTCGACATCGGTGATGTTGGCGCCGTCGCGCATGCTGGCGGCAACGAACACCGCGCGTTCGCCGTCGTGGCGCGCGATGTGGGTGGCATCGGCATAGCCCCACTGCACGGTCGCCACGTCGCGCAGCGTGACCACGGCGCGGCCGGACCCGCCGACGACGGTGTTGCGCACCTGATCGAGCGAGGCGTAGGAGCCGCTGGTCTTCACGACGAACTGCTTGCGACTCACGTTCACAGTCCCGCCCGGAACGTTCGCGCTCTCGCTGCCCAGGGCGCCGAGGACGGCCGGCAGCGGGAGATGGAGCGCGCTCAGGCGGCCGAGGTCGAGCGAGACCTGTACTTCGCGCACCGGGGCACCGACCCGCTCCACCTTGCGCACGCCCGGCACAGCCGCGATGCGATCCTTGAGCGCACGACTCCGTGCGTCGAGGGTGGAGTAGGGCGCGGTTGGGGAGACGAGTGCGTACTGCAGCACGTTCACGTTGCCGGTGTTGTTGCTCACCACGTCCAGCAGGGCCAGCTCCGCCGGCAGGGTGCTGCGCAGCTGGTTCACTTCGCGCAGCACGTCGTCCTTCTTCTGTCGCGGAATGGACCCAGTGGTAAATTCGATCTGGATCACGCCCAGCCCGTCGGTGATCTGGGTGGCGATCTTCTTGATATCCGACAGTTCCTTGAGTCGCTTCTCGATCGGGTTGACGACCAGCTGTTCGACATCGGCCGGGCCGGCACCGGGGTACACCGCCACGACGCTGAAGCCTGGAAAGTCGATGAGAGGGTCTTCCGCTCGCGGAATGGTCAGAAAGGCCTGCACGCCTGCGGCGAGCAGGGCGATCAGCAGTACGATCGTGAGCTGCGTGTTCCGGACGAAGTAGTCGATGATCTTCACTGTCCCACCTTCCACTTGGGCGCCGCGTCGGACGCTGCGCGTTGCGTGGGCGTGGTGATGACCCTCACCCTGCTGCCGTGGATCAGCCGGGACATGCCGGCGGTGACGACCTGTTCGGAACCCGAGAGGCCGGATACGATCGGCACGACGGCAGTCTGCAGCGCTTCGGCGACGTCGGTGAGCTTCAGCGTTCGCCTGGCCACCGAGTTGCCATCAGCCCTGAGCACGAAGACGGCGGCGGAGTCCGCGTCGGCATCGACCAGCGCATCGAGCGGTACGAAGACCCGTGACGAGACAGACGTGGTGGACTGGGCGCGTGGAAACACGGTGACGCGCGCCACCAGCCCGGACGGCAGTGTATTGGCAGCGTCGGTCAACGTGACCTCCAGCGCATAGTCACCGCTGCCGGCACTGGAGGCCGCGGCGCGTTGGGTGACGCGTGCGGAGAACCGCTTTCCCGGGAGGGCATCGAAGGTCACTGCGGCCGTGTCACCAAGGGACACGCGCACCGCATCACGATCGGGGAGGCCGATGCGCGCAATCATGCCGCGACCACTCCGACGCACGCTCAGGACCGTGCGCCCAGGTTCGATCACCTGGCCTGGCTCTGCCATCCGGCTGAGCACCACTCCGTCGCCCGGCGCCCGGATGACAGCGTAGTCTGCATTGAACTGTGCGATCCGGGCCGCATTGTTCGCGACTTCGAGGCCGGTCCGAGCGTCCTGCAGCTGTTCGAGTGTGGCGACGCTATCGGCATACAGCCGCGTCACGCGCGACAGATCGCGTTCGGCTTTGCGCCTCGACTCCTGCGCTGTGGCCACCTGCGCGGCGATCTCCGTTGGCCGCAGTTCAGCCAGAATCTCACCTGCGCGCACCAACTGACCTGGATCGACCACGATGCGCGAGATGACACCGCCAATCTTGAATGCGAGTGCCACCTCTTCCTTTCCTGCCAGTGTGCCGGTCACCGTGATATCGGTCACACCGGATGCGCCGTCGGCGGTGAGGCGTGTCACGCGAACCGGAATTGCGGTATCCACGACGCCCGCCTTTTGCGCGTCGGCATCCTTGCTGCACCCTGACAACAACAGCACACCAGCGAGTGAGAGGGTCGCGAGGGTAAAGGGGAGGAACTGCGCGGCACGTCGCGGCAGAGTGCGCGCGCTGGAACGTGGGCTGGGCATGGCATTACTCCTTGGGCGAGAGTGCGCCGGCGCGTTCGAACTCGACGACGCGCTGGTAGAAATCGTAGGTTGTGATCAGGTGGTTGAGCTGCGCCGCGGTGAGCGACGTGCGTGCGTCCAGCAATTCGAGCTGTGAGGCCAATCCTTCCCCGTATCGCCGCTGCACCAGTTCGAATGTGCGCGCGGCTGCCGACTCGCGATCGCTGGCGGTGACGATTGCCGTGCGCGCCACGACAGCGGCGTCATGCGCCACGCGGACCTGCAGCGCGATGCTGCGTGATGCATCGTCGCGACGGGCCCTCAGTTGCGCTCCGTCGACTGACGCCTGCTGGATGCGGGCGCGGTCCTGGCCACCGTTGAACAGGTTCCAGCTGAGAACCAGACTCGCGACCGCAAAGTCGGTGTTCCGTTTGACACGGATGGTGTTGCCCTGAAATCCGTAGTCGACCGCCAGATTGACGCTGGGCAGGAACGCAGCCCGCGCAATGCGCTGCTGCCCCCGCACCGCATCGAGCGAACGATCGATCTGCGTGAGCTCTTCACGTGACGATGGCGCGCTGGACTGCGCGGCATCGAGATTCTCGCGGACCGCGAATCGTGCGTCCAGGCCAAGCAGCGTGTCGGCAAACAGGGCGAGCGGGGCATCCAGTTGACGCCCGGTGAGATAGTTCAGCTGTTGCCGGGCGGCACCCGCCAGCTGGTGTGCTGCGTCACGCTGCTGCACCACCGCACTCTGCTCGGCTCGCGCACGGAGCACGTTGTCTGGCGTCACCTTGCCCGCTGAGAGGAGGCGCTCGCTGACGCGAAGCGCTTCATCGAGCAAGGGAACCGTCTGATCGAACAGATCGGCCGCTCGGCTTGCGCGTGCGTACTGCAGGTACGACGTCTGGATGTCGGCCGCGAGTTGCCGGCGCTGCGCATCACGTTCCGCCGCGCCGGCGTCGCGCAGCGATCGGGCGATTTGGTACCCCTCAACCACGCGCGGCTCGAACAGCGGCTGCGCCAGCCGGAACGTCGCTTCCTGCCGCTGCGGGAGCGTGAGGTTGATGTTGGTGGGGAATGACGGCTGCCCGAGCAACTGGTTCAGTGCAGCGTACGCCGGATTGATGAGCGCCCCGAGGTTCGGCGTGGCGCCGTAGAGCGACGATACGCGGGCATTTGCCGTCAGGGATGGCAGGAAGCGCCCGCGCGCCTCGGCGATCGCGGCTTCGTCCCGGGTCACGGAGAGCGTCCGGGCCCGTAGGGCAGGGTTGCTGGCGAGCCCCTCGGAGACCAGGGCGTCGAGCGGGGTTCCTCTGGGTTGCTGACCTGCAGCCGGCGAGCCGGCGACGAGCAGGCTGAGTACCGCGATGATGCGTCGCATGGAGAGATCCGGAGCAGAAAAGCAGAAAGTGGAGCAAAACCTCTAGTTATTCGTTAAACTAGAGGTATAGCTCTACTTGTCAATACCCGATGAAACGCTCTAGTATTGGCGCGGTCGCTTGCTGGGGAGTGCGTTAGTTTTGAGAGAAGCGGAGGGACACATGACTGAAGTCATTGCGGATGAAGGGTTTAAGACGGGTGAGTTCCGCGCGACGCGGGCGCCGGTGCAGCGGCGAGGTCAGCTGCGGGTGGAGGCGATCCTCGACGCGGCAGAGTCCGTCTTCGGGGACATGGGCGTCGAGGCGGGCACCACCAATGCGATCGCCGAACGCGCCGGCGCCAGCGTGGGCTCGCTGTATCACTTCTTCCCGAACAAGGCTGCGATCCTCGAGGCGCTGACGGCGCGCTATGCCGTGACGATGCAGAACCTCCTCCTGAAGGAGCTGCGC
>JBBQRH010000054.1:0-27524 GCA_038215035.1 Gemmatimonadales bacterium
AGAAGGTGTTCGGGCCAGCCGAGGCGAGATCCTTCGTGACCGCGCCGTTGATGCCGGTGATCATGGCACCAATGGCCACGACCACGAAGACGCCGACCGAGACGCCGAGAATGGTCAGACCGGCACGCAGCTTGTTGGCGCGGATCGACTCGAGGGCGATACCGACACCTTCGACGGTGCCGCTGATGGTGGACTTGAGTGACATCGTGTTACTCCGATCGGAGGGCGACGACCGGGTCGAGCCGGCTGGCGCGTGAGGCAGGGTAGACACCGGCGATGATGCCGACACCCGCCCCGACGATGACGGCCACGATCACCGACCAGAGCGCGACACTCGCCGGCAGCGGGCTGACGGCGGCGATGATCTTGGCGAGTGCCGCACCGAGGGCAACGCCGATCGCGGCGCCAAGGATCGAAAGCGTGGTGGACTCGACCAGAAACTGTGCCATGATGTCGCGGCGGCGCGCGCCCAGCGATTTGCGGACACCGATTTCGCGCGTCCGCTCAGCCACCGCGACCAGCATGATGTTCATGATGACGATGGCGCCGACGATCAGGCCGATGGCCGGGAGCACGACACCGGCGAGGACCAGATACTGCTTGATCTTGGCGAAGAAGGAGAGGGCCGAGCTCGAGGTCTCGAGCACGAAATTGTCCTTTTCGCCTGGTCGCAGCTTGCGCACCGAGCGCATCACTTCCTGCACATCAGCCATGGTGGCGGTCATGATGGCATCGGTCGGGCTCTTGACCATCACGGCGTCGATCACGCCCTTCTGACGATTGGTGAGGCGACGGAGCGGCGAGGTGTATGGTGCCACGACGAACTTGTCGAATGAGAGCCCGAGGGCGCTGCCCTGACTTTCTGCGACGCCAATGACGGTATACGGCAGATTGCCGAGGCGCAGCTCCTTGCCGAGCGGATCGACGTTCGCAAAGAAGTGATCCTTGACGTCTTTCCCGATCACAACAACAAGCGATCCCATCGCATCTTCCTGCGGCGAGAAGACGCGACCGGTCACCACCCCCATCTTCTTGATCTCGAAGTAGGTTCGCGTCGTGTTATATGCGTTCACCGCCTTCGGTCGCCCCGTCAAGGTCGTGGCGCTGATGTTGCCGTCAGAGCTCATCGGCGCCCACAGCGCCTCCGGTGGCAGCGTGGCGACGATCGGCGCCACGTCCTGCTCCATCAGCCGCGGGCGACGCTGGTACTCACGCCACATCTCTTCGGTGGTGTTGCCGATGTTGACATTCGGACGGCTGCGTACCTCGAAGGTGTTCACGGCAAGAAGCTTACCGACGAGATCGTTTTCCATGTACAGGCTCATGCCCTCGACGATGCTCACGACGGCAATGAGAAACGTGACGCCGATGCAGACGCCCAGCATGGTGAAGAAGCTTTTCAGCTTCTGCGTTCGAATGGTCTGCAGTGCCAGCAGCACGGCCTCGAAGAGCGGCATCGATCAGTGCCCCTGACCCATGCGGCTGGTCCGGTAGACGTCGCCGCTGTCGTCACTGGCAATGAGCCCGTCGCGCAACACGACCACGCGGCGCGCATGGGCCGCGATGTCGGGTTCGTGCGTGACCATGATCACAGTCTGCCCCTGCGAGGCCAGACCTTCAAACACCCGCATGATCTCTTCCGAGGTCTGCGAGTCGAGGTTGCCGGTCGGCTCGTCGGCCAGCAGGATCGACGGCTCATTCACCAGCGCACGAGCAATGGCGACACGCTGGCGTTGACCGCCGGAGAGTTCGTTGGGCTTGTGTGACATCCGCTCCGCCAGTTGCACGCGCTCGAGGGCGTTGGCGGCGCGCTTCTTCCGTTCGCCACTCGCAATGCCCGCGTACACCAACGGCAGCTCGACATTCTGCAGCGCGGTGGCACGTGGCAGCAGATTGAACGTCTGGAACACGAAGCCGATTTCCTTGTTGCGCACCTGCGCCAGCGCGTCATCGCTCATCGTGGAGACCTGCTTCCCATTGAGCCAGTATTCGCCACTGGTCGGCGTGTCCAGGCATCCAATGAGGTTCATCAGCGTCGACTTGCCGGAGCCCGAGGGTCCCATGATGGCGACGTACTCGTTGCGGCGCACCGCAAGGTCGACGCCGCGCAGGGCACGCACGATTTCTCCGCCCATCTCATACTGACGGGTGATGCCGCGCGTGACGATGACCCAGTCCTTCTCCGGCGCCGCGCCTTGCGCCGACGAGACGATACGCCGCTCCGCCGTTTCGGTCAGCGATTCCGGCGCTGATGGTGAACTCACGCCTTCTTCTCCTTCTTGGCCTTGGTGGAATCGGCAGCAAGTTCTTCCTTCACTGTTGCCCCGTCACGCAACTCGCGGATCGCCTGATAGGTGCCTGACACGATCCGATCGCCGGCTTTCAGTCCGCCGAGGACCTCGAAGTACCGATCACCGGCAATTCCGACCTTGACGGCACGAAAGCTGACCGTGTTCCCGGCGTTGACCACGAACACCCCTTCGACGTCGCGCTTGCCGACCTGCTTGGAGGCTGGCTTCCGGCCGCCAGCCGTCTGTGCGGTGTCGCCGTTCATCAGTGCCGAGTCTTCGCGGACCGTGAGTGCGATGATCGGGATCGACAGCACACGTTGCCTGACGTCGGTGATCACCTTGGCGGTGGCCGAGAAGTCAGGGAGCGTTGCGCTCGGCGCGTTGACTAGCTGCACCACCACTTCGTAGTCGACGGCCTGATCGGCCGCCTGCGCCGCGCCAGCTGCCTTCACGGAGCTGTTGGCGATCCGCACCACGCGCCCGATGAAGGTCGTATCGGGGAACGCATCGATCTGCACCACGGCGCTGTCGCCGAGCTTGATGCGCGACACGTCGGTTTCGTCGACCTTGATCTTCGTCTCGAGCACGGAGAGATCCGAGATCGTCAGCAGGGTGGCGGCATCCTTGTTCAGCGTGCCCTGAATGGCCGTTTCGCCATTCTCGACATTGAGACGGGTGATTCGGCCCGACATCGGGGCGGTGATCGTGGTGCGACTCAGCGAGAAACGGGCGTCGCGTACGGCTGCTTCAGACTGCTCGACACTGAATTTGGCGGCATCCGACAACGCCTGATTGACTTCAACCTGGGTGCGGAGCTGCTCCAGCTGCTCGTCACTGAGCAACGTCGGCGTGGACTTCTTGATTTCCGCCGAGCGATCGTAGTTCCGCTTCGCCTGGATGAAGTTGGCGCTGGCCTGTGCCAGCTGTGCCTTCGCCGAGGCGAGCGCCGCTTGCGAGCGCTGCAGCGCCGCTTCGAACTGCTGTGGATCGATCTGGAGCAGGAACTGACCCTGCGTCACCTGATCGCCTTCCTTGACGGAGAGACGAATGATCTTTCCGGTGATGTCCGCGCTGACGTCAACTTTCGTGCGCGGGCGTACCTGTCCGCTGGCCGTCACACTGGCCACGAGGTCGCGCGCCTCGACCGCTTCGACCTTGACGGTTGCGGCCTTGTTGTTGCCCTTTTGTTTCGCGACGTACGCCGCGCCGCCCAGCCCAGCAACGACTGCGACGGCAATCAGGATCTTAACGCCTTTCGTCATGTGATTCTCTCAGGTGGGTCAGCGCAGGCGACGGCCGACTGCTTGCTCGAGCGCGGCAAAAGCCCGGTGGAAATCGTACACAGCGGTAATACGGTCATTCTCGGCGCGCGAGAAATCGGCGCGCGCGTTGGCGACATCGAGAAAAGTCGCCTGCCCTACACGATAGCGGGTTTCCGCGAGGAGGAGTGCTTCGCGGGCCAGTTTGCCATTCTCGTCCTGGATTGCGACGGTCTGTCGTGCGGCATCAAGGTTCAGGTATGCCACGCGCACCGACTGCTGCGCCGCCAGTTCCTGCTGCCGCACCTGCTGCCGCGCGTTGTCGCGCGCCACGGCAGCTTCCGCGACACGCTGCTCACGCTGCCAGCCGTTGAACAGCGGCAGCGTGAACTGCGCGCTGACGTTGTATGGGTTGCGCGTCAGGCTGAATGGAAATGCGCTGTTGGTGGACTTCGCCCGGTCGATCTCTGCCGGAGTCAGTGCAATGGCGTTGCACGTTGCCGGATCAAACGGCTGTCCGACGATCGTCAGCACGGACCCGCGTGAGAAACAGCTGCCCTGCTTGCTGGCGAGTGCCTGCGTCACAGGGAAGTTGTTGTCGGTGAACGAGTTGGTGAACCCGCCGTAGCCCGCCGACAGCGAGAACTGGGGCAGGTAAGCCGCCTTCGCAATACGCTGGTTCACGGCGGCGGCATCTTCGCGCTCGCGCCTCGCGACCACGTTCGGATTGCCCTTCTTTGCCAGCTCGATCAGGTCGGCCAGCGTGGTGCCGACCGGTGACACGGCGAACGTCGTCGTCAGTGCGACATCGGTCGCCGGCGGTGTGACGCCGAGGTTTTCGAAGAGGCGTAGTGTTTCGATCGCCAGCGTATTGCGGGCCTGAACGACCTGCACGCGCTGCTGCCCGAGCGCGACTTCGGCGCGCTGCACATCGAGCGTGGTCGCGCTGCCGGCTGCCAGCCGCGCCCGGGCCAGTTCGAGCGAGAGACGGCTGCTTTCAAGCAGCGTGTCCTGCAACACCGATCGCGCCTGCGCCTGCAGCGAGATGAGATATTGCTGCGTGACGGTGGCGCGCAACTGCTGCGACGCCGCATCCGCTTCCGCTTCGGTGGCGCGCTCCGAGATCCTGTTCGCGCGTGGCTGCAACAGCACGTCGAGTCCGTAATTCAGCGACGCATTCAGGCTTGCGCTCGAGCCAATCGTATTGGCATTGGCGCCGAAACCGACGCCGTTGAAGACCTGCTGCCGACCTTCGCGCCAGGAGAGGCCGGCCGATGAGTTGACGTTGGGCAACCACTGCCCATACGCGCTGCGCGTGGCGGCGGCGGCGCTCCGCCGCGCGTTCAGGGATTGCCTGAGTTGCGGATTGTTGGCCTGCGCCAGTTCGACAGCTTGCTCGACGGTGAGCGCCGTCGGCGCCTGAATCGTCTGCGCCCGAGCGACGGCAGGAAGAAACAGCAGCGCGGCGGCGAGGCCACGGGAAAGTGCTTTCATCGGCATTGGCAGTGTAGGGGTAACTCTGGCTTCATCCGCATACGCGGCTTACGGGTGTACGGTTTCAGCGCGACGACGGTTGGGGTGCGTCACTGGTCAGGTGGGTGGATCGTCCCGCATGACGCGGCTCCGATCGCCCCAGCTGACGCGCAGCAAGTGCCCCTTCGCGTCGCGCCACCATCGAATCGCAACTGGCAATCCCGACACCGTCACCGGGGTTGCGGTCACGATCACTTCGGCGATTGCGAGTTCCACCGGATCTCCAAGGACCGCCGTCGCCGCCATCAACGTGCCGCGGCGGACGTCGAGAAAGCTCAGGCCGGCGTTCTGGTGTACCAGCCCTGCCAGAGCGACGAACGGCACGATCGCAGCCGAGTCGATAAGCACCAGATCGCGCTGCGCGAGGTATTCCCGCACCATGCGCCGACGCGGACTGACCCGCTCCAGCGTGACGCGGCCACCTGCGCTGGTGACGACGATCCGGTCCACCAAGCGACCTGAACTGTCGCGGGACTCAGCCGAGTATCGGCGCAGGCCATAGAGGGAGTCCGTCCGGAGTTCGGCCGAGACCCGCACCCCGCGCCCGACGACGATTCCGCTCGCCACCAATTCAACGTCATTCCCGGTCCGGTACAGTCGAAACCGCATCGACCCTCGCGCGACGCTGGTCGAGTCCTGCTGCACTGTCAGTGAGAGGGCGTCGAGCAACGTGCCGGTCGAGGCAGACTGGGCCGCAGCGGGGCTCACATGGACGAGAACGCTGCCGAGACAGAGAGCCACGCCGGTCCAGAATGGTGTATGGGGGAAACGCGTCACCCTGTAAACTGACCTGTCTCAGCCGTTGCGCGCGACTTGTCGCCGCAGATCCACCGCTTCTGCTCCCCGTCTCCTGTCGCTGACCTCCTCGCCAGAACCGCTCCTGACACCACGCCGCCGCTGGCTGTTTCCCGCGGCGGCGGGTGTCGTCTGTGGCGCGCTCTGGCTTCGCTCTCCGTCCCTGGAATGGCTGCTGGCGGTCGCGGCGGCGACGATCGCGACGGCGGTACTCGGGCACTGGGCACAGCGTCGCCGTTCCCCGCGATTCGTCGTCGCGCTTGGCGCGCTCTTCGTGGCCGCCGCGGCCTGGCAGCAGTTCGAGCTGACTCGCATCGAGACGAGCTTCGATGTGTGGGCCGACGCCGCGATTCGCCGTGGCGACGCGAGTGCGGCGCGTGCGCTGCCGATCGCCGCATCACGGGTTCGTCAGCTGGCCCTGCGGGCGCTGGACGCACCGCCGACGCCAACGGCGGGATTCCGCTATCTCGCGACGCTGGATGGGCTCGACCGTCGCACCAGCGTCGTTCTGTACCGGAATGGTCTTCCGGTTGGCTGGGCCGGCGAGCCGCGCGCCGTGCCAGAAGTCCTCCGGGGCGAGATTGGTGTCGAACGGCTCCGTTTCTATCTCGTCTTGTATGCGGCTGAGCGCCGGGGCGATGCGGTGGCGGTTGCGACGATGGTGCTGGATGCGGATCCGCCGGCTCGCCACCTCGTCGATGGCCTCGGCGCTGACCTCGCGCGCCGCGCATCGGTGGGCGCGATCGAATTCGCGCCGCCCGGCCCCGCCGACGAGAACGGCTTTCGGCCGTGGCTCATTGATGGTGAGGCGCTGCTCCGGTATCGCGCCACCGCACCGACGCGCGGCAACGCGGTCACTCGACAGTTGGAGACTGCACGCGGCCTCGGTGGCAGCGTGCTCGCCGCCTGGGCGCTGGCGCTGATCGTGGCCGCCTGGCGGCGTCGCCCCTCCCTCTCCGAGCAACTCGGGGCACTAGCCGCCGGCGCGCTGGTGGTTGGCCTGGTGCCGCTCGGCGCGCTGAGCAATGTGTCCTGGGTCTTCGATCCGAGCGTGTTCTTCGTGCGGGTTGGCAACGTCACCATTGCGGGACTGGCGGCGTTGGTGCTGTCGGGGGCGTTGCTGACGTTGGCTGGGCTGGCGTTACGTCGTGCGCGCCCGGCGTACAAGTCGCGCCTCGTGCCCGGACTGGTGCTGATCGTGCTGGTGCCGATCGGACCATTTCTCCTTCGCGCACTCGGAAGTGGCATCAAGCTCCCCGCAACCGGAACGCCGACCACACTCTGGCTGTCGTGGCAAATCGGCATTTTTCTGTTTGGGGCAGTGGTGCTGCTCGGCGGCGCGGCAGCGGGTCGTGCGTGGTTGCGTGGCGATCGCGGTGTCGATCCAATGGTGGGACCATCGCTCGCCGTGCTTGCCGCGGCGCTCGCGCCGCGACTCTGGCAGCCCGACGGCGCATGGAACAACGCCTACACGCTGCTCTGGATTACCGTCATCGTGTGTACAGCGTTGTCGAGACCGACGCGCGCGGTGCTGCTGCAGGTGGGTGTGGTGGCCGCGCTGGGTGCGACCGTGCTGACATGGGGCGGTGTCATGCGGCGGACCGTGGAACTGGCGGCGTTCGAGACAGCGCGCCTGACCGCGCCTGACCCGGACGCGGCGCAATTGCTCGACCGATTTGCAACGCAGCTGGTGGAGCAACCGTCGCCGCGATCGCGCGCCGATCTGCTCGACCGGGTTGCTGCCAGCGATCTGGTCGCGCGATATCCGCTCACGGCCGCAACGTGGAGGCTGGATGGCACGCCGATCGCGTCACTCGATGTCTTCGGGCAGACGGAGGAACTCGACGTGCGCGACGTTTTCGAACGTGCGGTGCGTTCGGGTCGGCCAGCGATGAGTGATGTCGTCGGCTACCCAGGCGTCTATCAGGTGCTCGCCGTTCCGTTCAGCGACAGCACGGTGACCACGGTCATCGTCGAACCGCGCGCCCGCTCGCTCGCGACGCCGGCCGTGGCGGCGTTGCTTGGTTATGCGTCACCAACCGCCGGTGCGCCACCGTACCGCTTCGAGCTTGGTGAAGTGCAGGCAGACAGAAAGGCGAATGATGGAATGCGGTGGACGCGCGAGCGAGGTGCGTTTGATGGGTCCCGCGTCGTTCCGACCGTCCTCGGCCCGCTGCAGGCGCACGCGCGCATCGATGTGCCAGCGGGATGGTCGCTGATTCAGCGTGGCACGCTGTTGGTGGCGGCCGATCTGGCGTTGCTCTTCGCCCTGTCCGCGGCGGCGGGATTCACACGCGCCGGTGCGTGGCGCTGGTGGCGGTTGCGCCGCCGATCGCTGCGTGGCAGCTATCGCCTCCGACTGACCGCAGTGCTGCTGCTGTTTTTCGTGGTGCCGCTCAGTGTGCTCACCGTCTGGAGCTTTCAGCGGTTGCGCATCGACGACGCCGAGAAGCGCGAGCTGCTGGTGCGCGAGTTCTTGCGTGCGGTGGATCGATCTGGTGAACGGCCGGAACTCGAACAGGCAAGTCGACGCATCGGTGTGCCGCTGCTTGGGTACTCGGTCGGACGACTGGTGGATGTGAGCGACGAGTTGTTCGGCGCGCTGGCGCCGTTCGGACTCTTTCTCCCGCCGTCGGTGGCACAGACGCTGGCGCCCGGCGGCTCGCTGACGGCCACCAGTACGGTGCCAGTGGCAGGAACCAATGTGCTGCTCAGCTATCTCAGCACCCGTGGTGCGCGCGGTGAACGTATCGTGGTCGCAGCGCCGGCAGTGCTCGAGGAGGAAACATTCGACCGACGACGCGAAGATCTGGTGATGCTGCTGCTCTTCGGCGCGCTGAGTGGAGTCATGGCCGCGCTTTGGCTCTCCGGGCTTGCGGCCCGTCAGTTCGCCCGACCCATTGGCGCATTGCGCGATGCGGCGGTGGCGGTGGCCGCCGGTGAGCGTGCGCCGCGACTGGATCAGGCTCCTCCGAGCGAGTTCGTGCCCGTGTTCGACGCGTTCCGCAGCATGGCGGATGATCTGCGCGCCAGCGAGCGCGCGCTCGATGCGGCGCGTCGGCGAACGGACGCGGTCCTGCGCACAGTGGCCTCAGGGGTGATTGCCGTCGACGCCGAGACACGGGTCGTGCTGGCCAACCCGCGGGCTGAAGCACTGCTCGGCGGAACCGTACCCGCGGGCACACTGCTGCAGCTCGTCTCGTCGTCGCTCGCTGAGCGGACGGCTGCGTTTGCGGCGTCCACCAAGCGTGATGCGGCATTCGAGGAAACGTGGGGTAAGGCGACGGTGCAAGGACGCTTCACGCGTCTCGATCTCGGTGGTGTCGTCGTGACATTGGATGACGTCACCCAGCTTGCGCATGCGCAGCGCGTGCTGGCCTGGGGCGAGATGGCTCGACAGGTTGCCCACGAGATCAAGAATCCGCTCACACCCATCCGGCTCGGCGTCCAGCATCTGCGACGGGCGCGGGATGATGGTCGGCCGGACTTCGACGCGATTCTCGAGCGCAACGTGGGGACGATTTTGACGCAGATCGATCGATTGGATGAGATCGCGCGCGCCTTCAGTCGCTATGGAACGTCTCCCGAGAGCGCCCCGATCGCCGAGCCGACCGACGTCGTCGCCGTGGTCGAAGAGGTCCTGACGCTGGAGCGCATGGCCGAGGGCGCGGTGCAATGGGAGCTGAGTCTTCCCGATGCGGGAACCGCAACCGCGATGGCGCGCGCTCCGGAACTGCGCGATGTGCTGCTCAACCTGCTGGAGAACGCACGGCAGGCTGGCGCGACGCTGGTGCGCGTCGAGATCCGACGTGCGCCCGACGTGGTCCGTCTCGAGGTGCGCGACAATGGAACCGGCATCGCCGCCGATGTCCTCTTCAAGGTGTTCGAGCCGCACTTCTCGACACGCACCAGCGGCAGCGGACTCGGTCTCGCAATCAGCCGTCGACTGGTTGATGGTTGGGGCGGCTCGTTGACGATCGAACGGAGCGGACCGGACGGCACCGTCGTCGCGATGGTGCTCCGTCAGGCTCCGAGTGTTGGCTATGTCACTACGTTGTCATCATGACCGGTTCTGAACGGCCCTCGATGTTGACCCCGGCTGGCGGAGTGCCACGCGTCGTCTTGCCCACGCTGCCGGAGCATCTGCAGCCATGGGTGTTGCCGCCAGGCTGGCGATGGGGGCGCGGCGGCGTGCACAGCGCCGTGCGACACTATCAGGAAATTATCGACGCGTTGGGTCGCTCGCTGTCGCTGGTCACGGTGCCTGATCCGTCGCATCGCGTCTGGCTGGCGGCCGAAGCGCGCCAGCTGGCGCATCAGAGTCATCCGGCAATTCCAACCACGTACCACTACTGGGCCGACTCCGCTGACGTAGCGCGCGGCCCGGGGTATTTGCGACGGTGGATTGCCGGCGAGAGCATCGAGACGCGCACACGGCGCATTGGCCCGGATGATGCGCCGGGCATGTTGAATCTGCTGCGCACCGTCGGGACGTTGCTGGTTTACCTGCACGATCAGAGCCTGCCGCATGGGGCGATCGGGAGCGGTAGCTGCTGGATCACGCCGACGGGGCGACTCTGGCAGCTCGGGTGGGAATGGGCGTTGCCAGACGCGCAGCGCCCCGCGGGAGCTGCTCCTCCGGAAACATTCGTGCCATATGCGCCCGAATGGGCGAACGGCTGGCAGCCAACCATGCTGAGCGACCAGTGGCAGCTGGCGGCGTTGGCGTTTTCGATGATGACCGGCGAGCGCCCGCCGGCCGACGAAGCGCCACCACCGCTGGCGCTCGTGCGCCCGGACTGTCCGGCCAAGGTCGCGGCGATCCTCGACCGGGCACTCTCGCGTGACCCCGGCGACCGGCACGAAACGGTGGCGACCATGCTGCGCGCCATGGAGCGCGTGGCCAGTGTGCGCAGCAGCATCATCGGGATCGAGCGCGTGGCACCGACGGCGCGGCGCGCGGCGGATCAGGAAGAGGTCCGGCTGCGGTGGGCGACTGGCGATGATTACGAAGTGCTGGCGCGGCTCGGTGCCGGCACCTTCGGCAGCGTGTGGCGCGTGCGCGACCTCTCGCTCGAGCGCGAAGTGGCGATGAAGGTGTTGCACCCGAGCGTCGCCGATGACGACGCGGCGGTGGCACGATTCCGTCGCGAGGCAAAACTGGCCGCGCAGTTGGCGCACCCGGCAATCGTTCCCATTTACGACTGGGAAACGCGCGATGGCATTTCGTGGTACACGATGGAATTGGCCGAAGGGGGTTCCGTCGCAAGCCTCATCACGCGCGGTGGTGCGCAGCCGGCGGTTGATATTGCAACGCAGGTGGACGGGATTCTCGATGCACTCGAGGCCGCGCATGCGGTCGGCATCGTACATCGCGACCTGAAACCGGAAAACGTCCTCATCGATCGGAACGAGCGGTGGCGATTGACGGATTTCGGTATCGCGCACGGTCCCGGAAGTTCGGAGCGGCACGGCGGCACCGGGACCCCCGAGTTTGCCGCGCCGGAGCAGATCATGGGCGAGCCGCAGGGCCCCAGCGTCGATCTCTTTGCGCTCGGCGCGATCATCTCCTACGCGTTGACCGGACGGCCACCCTTCGGCAGCGGCGACGCGCGCGTGATCGTCGCCAAACAGCTGCGGGGCGACATGGACGTGGACGGCATTCCGACGTCGCTGCTTCCGTTCATCGCCCGCGCGCTGGCGCCGCAGGCGGAGACGCGGTTCGGCGATGCGGGTGAAATGCGCAAGGCGTGGCATGCAGCCCTGGATGAGCTGCAAGATTACGCAGAGCGCGGCCAGTGGTGGTGGCGCTGGCTCGGCGGTAACTGACTCCCCGTTGCCGCGTCATCACAACGCGCCGCGCACGGTCTTGATGTTGGCAAATGCCGTCAGCCCGGCCATTCCCAGTTCGCGCCCATAGCCGCTCGCTTTCGTTCCGCCGAAGGGCAGGGCGGGATCCGAAACGACCGGTTGATTGATCATGACGCTGCCGGCGTGAAACTCCGCGGCGCAGCGCCTGGCCACGCCGCTGTGGTGCGTCCAGACGCTGGCTCCCAGGCCGAATCTGGTGCTGTTCGCGCGCTGGATCGCGTCATCCAGATCGTGAATGCGCCAGACGCCGGCAACTGGGCCGAACAGTTCGTCAGTCGCCATCGGAGAGCCGTCGGGGATGTCGCTCACGATGGATGGCGGATACCACGCGGTTGGGCCACCGGGATTCACGCAGCCCAGCCGCGCTGTCGCCCCCGCATCGAGCGTTGCCTGCACTTGTGCATGGAGGGCGTCACGGGCTGCCACGCTGATCAATGGCCCGACATCGGTGTCGAGCGCACGCGGATCGCTCACTTTCAATGCACGCATCGCGTTGATGAATGCCGCCAGGAACTGATCGTACACGGCGTCGTGTACCAGAAAACGCTTGGCAGCGATGCAGGACTGGCCGCTGTTGACGCAGCGCGCGTGCGCCGCGGCTCGAGCCACCGTCGGGATATCCACATCGTGCCAGACGAGGAAGGGATCGCTGCCGCCAAGCTCCAATACAGCCGGTTTGAGTGCGGCACCCGCGGCGGTTGCGACGGCCGCGCCGGCACGCTCACTGCCGGTGACGGTGACCGCCGCAATGCGCGGATCAGCGATGACCGTGCTCACCGTGTCGACCGGGATGAGCAGCACCGACAGGAGCGCCGACAGCCGCGCCGTGCCGTCACCCGCATCGCGCACCGCGTTCTCGAGTGCGAGCGCACATCCGGTCACGTTGCCCGCATGCTTGAGCACCACGGTGTTGCCGAGCAGCAACGCTGGTGCGAGGACGCGCACCACCTGCCAGTACGGGAAGTTCCACGGCATGATGGCCAGCACGACACCGAGTGGTTCGAGCTGGATCTGATCTCCCTGGGCGGGCCCGGTTTGCGCCGCGAGCAGGGCGGACTGTGAAGCGTACCACTCGCAGCATGCGGCACACTTCTCGACCTCGGCGCGTGCCGCGGTGATTGGCTTTCCCATTTCGCTGGTTGCCATGGTCGCGAGCACGTCGGCGTGCCGACGGATGGCCGCTGCAATGGTCCGGAGGTGCGCCGCGCGGTGAGCGACCGACTGCTGTCGCCACTGCCGCTGCGCGTCGAGCGCCGCGGTCAACCGCCGATTGACTTCGTCGGCAGCGTGCTGCTCATAGGTGGCGATGACGGCGCCACCATGTGGATTGATGCTGGTCAGGGTCACGCGTCGAGCGCTCCGCTCGCGTTGATGGGTCCGCAACCCGGGTCGCGGTCGAGTGTGGCACCTGCGTACACTTCGGTTCTCCTGTTTCGCTGGACGCACGCGGCTTCCGAGCCCAGCCGAAGGCCTCCGCTTTTCCAAGGGACAATGAATCCTGATACATCGCCGGCCGCGCCCGCCAGTCCCCCCGTGATAGCCAGTTCGACACCCGTCACGCTGGTGCCAACGGGCAAGTTCCGTGCGGCGGCGATCCTAATCGTGCTCGGTGTTGGCATTCTCTGGGCGATGTTGCCTTTCGCGCCGGGTATTCTTGGTGCGGCAGTGTTCTATGTGCTGACGGTGTCGGCCTTCCGGTGGCTGGTGATACGTCGAGTGCCGCGCTCGCTGGCCGCAACGGGGATGCTGCTCGTCGTGCTGCTGCTGATCCTGATTCCTGGCAGCGCGCTGCTGACCATCCTCATCGATGAGATTCCAAGCGCCATTCGCGGTCTGGATACGGGCCCACTGGTGCGGAGTGTTCAGGGGCTGCGTATTGGCCCGATCAACGTCGGGGAACAACTGGCCCGTGCGAGTGGAAGCATCGGCAGCTGGGTATCGCAGCAGATTCTCGGTGCGGTGGGCGGCGCAGCGCGCGGTACCCTCAATCTCGTGATCGCGCTGCTCGGGCTGTACTACCTGTTGCTGGCGGCCGACGATGTGTGGCCGAGGGTCAAGCGGTATCTGCCGTTCACCGATGACGACAGCGAGGATCTACGGCAGAAGTTTTACGACGTGACGATGGCGACCGCACTCGGCGTAGTGGTGGTGGCGGTTGCGCAAGGTGTCCTGGTCGGTGGAGCATTCGCCGTGCTCAAGCTGCCGAACCCGATCGTCTGGGGCACCGTCACGGCATTTGCGTCCGTGCTGCCTCTGGTGGGGTCGGCGCTGGTCTGGGTGCCGGCGTCGATCATCCTGTTCGCGACGGGCAACATCGGTCAGGCGGTAGGGCTGGCCGTGTTTGGTGGCGTCGTGGTGTCGAACATCGACAACATCATGCGGCCGATTGTTGCGAACCGCGTCGGCAACCTGCATCCACTGACGACGCTGCTGGGCGCGTTTGCCGGTATCGAGTACATCGGCCTGATCGGTGTGCTGCTTGGCCCGCTGGCAATCACCTGGTTCTTCGAGCTGCTGGTGATCTACGACAAGGAGTATGGATTGACGGACCGGTTTCAGTTGATGCTGAAGAGTTGAATGCGGTGAATCGATGACGACTGCGTCGAATTGCGTTTCGATCTGAGTGATTGCAGCGCAGCATGCGTCCGTGCTCGCCACCCTCCGCTCCGCCGCCGTCCTGGGCATCGACGCCACGCCGATCACGGTCGAGGTCAACGTGTCGCAGGGCCTCCCGCTCTGGACGATCGTCGGCCTCGCCGACAGCGTCGTCCGGGAGTCGAAGGAACGGGTGGTGGCGGCCCTCCGTGAATGCGGGTTCCGGATCCCGTCGCTGCGGGTGCTGGCGGCACTGGCGCCGGCGGATGTGCGAAAGATCGGCAATGGCTACGACTTGCCGATCGCCCTCGGTTTCCTCGTCGCCACCGGGCAGTTGTCGCCAGCATCCGTCGCGCAACTCGTTGCCGTGGGTGAATTGGGCCTCGATGGCTCGCTGCGCGCGGTACGAGGCACACTGTCCGTGGCGCGTATGCTCAGCGGCGCGACCGAAGCCGCAACGCTGCTGCTGCCACCGGCCAACGTCACCGAAGCGTCGCTCGTCGCCGGCGTGCGCATTGCGACTGCAACATCACTGCGCGACCTGGTCGCGCGATTGCAGCGCGGCCCGCTCGCGACGGCGACTCCTGCAGCAAGCGTCGTGTCATTCGATCAGGAGACGCCCGATTTCTGCGACGTCGTCGGTCAGCCAGCCGCGAAACGGGCCCTGTTGATTGCCGCCAGCGGCGGGCACAACATCGCCATGACGGGACCGCCCGGCACAGGCAAGACCATGCTCGCGCGGCGCCTGCCCGGCATCATGCCACCGCTCACCGATGCAGCGTTGCTCGAGGTGGTTGCGGTGCACTCCGTGGCCGGAACGCTCAGTGGACATCAGCTGCACGGTCGCATCGCGCCGTTCCGCGCGCCGCATCACACGGTCAGTACGGCGGGCCTGATCGGCGGCGGACCAGGCCCGCGACCCGGCGAAGTGAGTCTGGCGCATGGTGGCGTACTCTTCCTTGACGAACTGCCCGAACTGCATCCGTCGACCCTCGAAGCGCTGCGTCAGCCGCTCGAGGACCGGTTCGTCACCATCGCGCGCGTTGCCGGCAGCATCCGTTTCCCGTCGGACGTGCTGCTGGTCGTCGCGATGAATCCGTGTCCCTGCGGGTTCGCCGGCCATGCCACCATCGCGTGCCAGTGTGATGAGCGTGCGCTCACCCGATATCGCCGCCGGCTCTCCGGCCCGCTGGCGGACCGCATTGATCTGCACGTTCCGGTTGGCGCCGTGCCGCTCGCGGAGCTCGATACCGCGCCGCGCCAGCCCGAATCATCCGCCCTCCGCGCGCGGGTCGTTCGAGCCAGAGTGGAGCAACTGCGCCGGTTCGGCGCGCTCAACGCGGCCGTGAGCAACCGACGCCTCGCGGCCGCCGGAGAGTTTCACGCCGACGCCCTCACGCTGCTTCGCGATGCCAGCGATCGGCTTGGTCTCTCGGCGCGCGCCTGGCACCGCACGCTGCGCGTCGCACGCACGATTGCCGACTTGGCTGACGCCAGCGGAGTATCGGCGACAGCTGTGGCAGAAGCGCTACGCTTTCGGCGCAGCGGCGGGCCCGTACCGCTGGCGCGGACGGCGCCGGCCCAGTGAGAGAGTTCCGCCGCCGTGAAGCGCAGGACGGGCACCGGGGTAGTCCATGCGGGGTCCGCCGTGCCGGGCACAGACCGTGCTCCTGAGTAGTAAATTGTCAGGAGCACCACGGGGACGACTGTCCCCAGCGTGCGGGTCGCCCGCTTCGCCTTCGCACCACGCTCATGCCCGACCCAACCTTTGTACCAACGCGCGTCGGCGCGACTGACCCGCGAGGGGTGGTCGCGCAGGAACGGCGCGTGCTGGCCGGCGGTGAGTCGGGGCAGAAACGGATATTCCCGTCGATCGGCGCGTCGCTGCGGGCGACCGTCTCGACCCTCTGCGCGCTTGGCGACTCCGTCATCGTCACGTCCATCGACGGGTCGATCCTGTTGTGGACCGAATCGACCGAGTCCGTGCTTGGGCGACGCGCTGACGAGGTGATCGGTGAATCCCTTGCCGAGCTGCTCGACCCGAGTCCTGCTGGTGAGCACACGGCGCGCTCCGGTGCACTGCTCGGTGCGGTGCACTGGCAGGGGGCCGCGATGGTCCTGCACCGGGACAAGGGCCGGATCACCGTGCATTTGTCGCTGACGCATGTGCCGCTCAGCGACGGTGCTGACGCCCTGGTCGATGGCATTCTCCTTCGCGTGCGACCGTTTCCCGAGCGGCTCGCGCCACGCGAACCGGGCGCTCTCGATCCGGCGCTCCTCGAGCACGCGCTCGAGCACGTCGACGACGTGGTCCTGATCACCGCCGGCCACGCAGCCGATCCGGCCAAGGCGCGTATCGTCTACGTCAATCATGCGTTCGAACTCACCACCGGGTACCGGCGCGAGGAAGTCCTCGGCCGATCACCTGCAATCCTGCGTGGGCCTGACACCGATCGCACCGCCTCGGATCGCATCGACGCCGCCGTCCGTGACCGTCAGCGCGCACGTGAAGAGTTACTGAACTACACCAAGCTCGGTGAGCCGCTCTGGCTCGATGTCGACGTCAGTCCGGTCGAGAGCAGTGACGGCGAGTTCATGCAGTGGGTCGCGGTGGAACGTGACGTCACGGCTCAGAAAGGTCACGAGGTGGCGCTGCGCGCGCGCGAGGAACGCCTGCGGCTGGCATTGAACGCGGTGTGGGATGGGCTGTGGGATTGGCACGTGCCAACTGGCTATTGCTACTACGCCCCGCGCTGGTACTCGATGCTTGGTTTCGCTGAACACTCGTTGCCGCCGCATATCGACACCTTTCTCGATCTGCTCCATCCGCAGGATCTGCCGGTCTGTGAAAAGCTGTTGCGCGATCACTTCGAAGGCCGGGCCGACACGTACGCCGTCGAGGTCCGCCTGCGTACCGTCGACAACGCCTGGCGCTGGGTGCTCACCCGCGGGACGGTCGTCGAACGTGATCAACACGGCCGCCCGGTCCGCATGGTCGGCACCCACACCGACATCGCCGAGCGCAAGCAGGCCGAGCTCGCGCTGCACACCAGCGAGGACCGGTTCCGGACGCTGACCATGGCGTCACCGCTCGGGGTGTTTCTCGCCGATGCTGCGGGATTGTCCACCTTCGTCACGCCGCGCATGCGTGATCTGTGGGGAGCCCCAGTCGAGGCGCTCCTGGGCAATGGGTTCCGGCGCACGGTCCATGCGGAGGACCGTGTTCGCGTGCATGCTGCGTGGCAGCAGGCGGTGCGCGACGGCATCGGCCTGAGCATCGAGTACCGGGTGCAGCGAGCCGATGGCGACGTGCGATGGGTCAGCGAGCGCACCGCGGCGCATCACGCCGGCGAGAGCATCAGTGGCTTTGTGGGTACGGTGGAAGACGTCACGGCACAGAAGGAAGCCGACGAAGATCGCCGCCGACTCGAAGTGCAGATGCAGCATGCGCAAAAGCTTGAAAGCCTGGGCGTGCTGGCCGGTGGCATCGCGCACGATTTCAACAACCTGCTGGTTGGGGTGCTCGGCAACGTGAGCCTCGCCCTGGCTGACCTTGCCCCCGGGTCGGAGACGCACGAGCTGCTGGGCGACATTGAGCTGGCGGCGCGGCGCGCGGCAGAACTCACGACGCAACTGCTCGCCTACGCCGGCAAGGGTCGATTCACGCTGCAGCCGATCGATCTCTCGGCGGCGGTGCGCGAAACATCATCACTGCTGCATGCGGCGATCTCGAAGCGCGCCGCCCTGACACTGGACCTCGCTCCTGAATTGCCATTGATCACCGGCGATGGAACGCAGCTGCGGCAGGTGATCATGAATCTGCTCACGAACGCATCGGAGGCCCTCGAAGACCATCCTGGCGAGATCATGCTTCGCACCGGGAGCACCTATGCGGACCGCGCCTTCCTGTCCGAGTGCCTGGCGGCGGATGATGCGGGTCCGGGCGAGTTTGTCTTCGTTGAAGTTTCAGACACGGGCATCGGTATGTCGGCTGACACGCTGCTGCGAATCTTCGATCCGTTCTTTACGACGAAGTTCACCGGTCGCGGTCTGGGACTCGCGGCCACACTCGGTATCGTCCGAGGGCACCACGGCGCGCTGCAGGTGCGCAGTGAGCTTGGCACGGGCACCGTCGTCCGCGTGCTCTTTCCTGCGTCCGAGGCACGCGCGAGCGTGGTGTCGACGGTTGTCCCGATGGCAACCGGCCAACGCACCGGCACCATCCTGTTAGTCGATGACGACCCCTTCGTCCGCGACGTCGCAACGCGAATGCTCGAACGCACGGGCTATCGGGTCATCGGCGCCGTCGATGGCGACGACGGGCTCCGGCTGTTCGCGGACCGCGAAGCCGAGATCACCGCCATGATTCTCGATGTCACGATGCCACATCTCAGTGGCACCGACGTGCTGGAAGAGCTGCGCCGGCGCGGAAAGACGGTGCCGGTCGTGCTGGCCAGCGGCTATAGCTCGGAGTCGCTCGCATCACCGGTCGCTGGTGAACGCTTGCCGGTCTTCGTGCAGAAGCCCTTCGCGACCGAGGACCTGCTGGCCGGTATCGATGCCGCTGTGGCGCGCCGCGCCGCTGAGCCGGCGTAGCCACACGCTCGGCTGCCGATCGGCGCGCGCCGCGCTAACCTTCGGCGTCGCGCGTCCGCGCGGTTCAGCCCGTAACTCCGATTCGTGGAGCCGATCGACGTGTTTGGTTGCTTTCGCCGTCTCGCCAGTCTCGTGATCCTTGGCCTTGTCGCCGTCGGCGCCTTCGCGACCCGTGACATCTGGCTGCCGCGCCTCCGGGCCGCACTCGGCTCGCAGACGCAGGCACCTGCAGGTGTCGACAGCGCGGCGAAAGCGGTGTCCGACACCGGCTGGGCGGCGATCTCGTATCCGGGAAAAGAGGGCGGTCGGCGTGCCCTCGCGCGGCTGCAACAGCCGCGCGGCCCCGCCTACGTGTCGCTGTCGGCGTCGGAGTTTGCGGCCGCCGTCCTCGACTCGCTGGGCTCCCAGCTGCCAGCGAGCACCGAAAGCGTCGTGGTGCGTGCGGTGGGCAATGAGTTTCAGGTGCGCGGATCGGTGAAGCTGGGAGACCTCGGCGGACGGGCGGTGCTTGGGCCCCTGGCGTCGATGGTCGGTGACCGGGAACGTCTGACGCTGGGTGGAACCCTCGAACCGACGTCGGTACCCGGGGTAGCGCAATTCAAGCTGACGCGGGTCAAGGTCGGCGATTTTGCGCTGCCGGGTCCAGTCGTTCCTCGATTGGTGAAGGCGCTGAAGCGTCAGTCTGGCGCGGTCGGTGTCGAGGCCAGCGCCCTGCCCATCCGCCTGCCGGCGGGCGTCGTCGACGTCCGCGTGTCGCAGGGAAAAGTCACGCTCTACCGTGCGACACCGTGAACCGACGCATTCTCGTCATCGATGATGAAGCCCCGATCCGTTCCGCGCTGGGGCAGCTGCTGGAGTACGAAGGGTACGAAGTGCACACCGTCTCGAATGGTGCCGACGGCCTGGCGGCGTACGACACCTTTCATCCGCATCTCGTCTTCAGCGACGTGAAGATGGCCGGCATGGACGGCCTCGACGTGCTCCGGGCCTTGCGCGCGCGGGACTCGCGTGCGGTGGTGGTCATGATCAGTGGGCACGCCACGCTGGCAACGGCCGTCGAGGCGACGCAGGCGGGTGCCTACGATGTGATGGAGAAGCCGCTCGACACCGATCGCATCCTCGTGCTCCTGCGCAATGCGTTGCGCCATCTCGACCTCGAGGAGGAGAACGCAACGCTGCTCGAGAAGCTCGACGCCCGCCGCGAAATCGTTGGACAGAGCCATGCGATCATCTCGTTGCTGGAGCGGATCGACAAGGTTGCCGCCACACCGGCGAGGGTGCTGATCACCGGCGAAAACGGCACCGGCAAGGAACTCGTCGCGCGCGCCGTGCATCGCGGCTCGGGTCGCTCGAAGAAGGCATTCGTGGAAGTGAACTGCGCCGCGATCCCGGGCGAGTTGATCGAGAGTGAGCTGTTCGGTCATATGCGCGGCTCCTTCACGGGCGCGGTCGCGGATCGTCCGGGCAAATTCGAGCAGGCCGACGGCGGTACACTCTTCCTCGACGAGATCGGCGACATGTCGCTGGCCGCGCAGGCCAAGGTGCTGCGGGTGTTGCAGGATGGCGTGGTGACACGCATCGGCGGCAACAAGCCGGTGCAAGTGGACGTTCGCGTGCTTGCGGCCACCAACAAGGAGCTCGAGCACGAGATTGCCGAGGGCCGCTTCCGCGAAGACCTGTTTTACCGGTTGAACGTCGTGCCGATCAGCGTCCCGCCGCTCCGCGAACGTCGCGAGGACATCCCGCTGCTGATTGCGTTCTTCGTGCAGCAGATGGCGCGTCGCGACGGCATCGCCCCACGGCGGTTTGCCCCCGACGCCGTGCAGGCCCTCGCAGAACTCGACTGGAGCGGCAACGTGCGCGAGTTGCGCAACACCGTCGAGCGGCTCCTGATCCTCGCCAGTGGTGACGGAATCGCCGTCGCCGACGTGCACCGCCTCGTCGGTCGCCCCAGCGCCGATACTGCCGGCCTCGGCGCGCTGATGCAGTGCAAGAGTTTCGAAGACTTCAAATTGGCCGCCGAAGAGGCCTTTCTGCGCGTCAAGCTCCGCGAGCACGATTGGAATGTGAGCGAAACGGCCCGCGCACTCGATATGCCGCGATCGAATCTGTACAAGAAGATCGAGCGGTATGGCCTGGTGCGGGCCGGAATGGCGGCGACCTGATGTCCCGGGTCAACAGCTTTGGACAGCCGATCGGCGACGCGGTGCTCAATTGGCGTCCACCGCCGCTGCCTGCGCGCGCGATGATCGACGGGCACCGTTGCACTCTCGAGCCACTCGATCTCGATCGGCACGGCGACGCGCTGTTCGAAGCGAATGAACGCGGCGACGGCAGCAACTGGACGTATCTCTTCGCCAGTGCTCCTGACTCTCGCGAGGCCTACCTCGAGTACATGCGCGTGACGTGCATGGGCAATGATCCACTTTGTTATGCCGTCGTGGATCGCGCCACGCGGGTGGCCGTTGGCGTTGCGAGCTACATGCGGATCGTGCCCGAGCACGGCTGCATCGAAATCGGTCACATCCATTTTTCGCCCGCGTTGCAGCGGACTCCGATTGCGACCGAGGCGATGTACCTGATGATGCGCCACGTGTTCGATCTGGGCTATCGCCGGTACGAGTGGAAGTGCGACTCGCTCAACGCCCCGTCGAGAGCTGCCGCACAACGTCTCGGTTTTTCGTTCGAGGGTGTCTTCCGCAATGCGATCGTGTACAAGGGGCGGAGCCGCGACACCGCCTGGTACTCCGTCACCGACGGCGAGTGGCCAGCCATCCGGTCGGCGTTCGAGCAGTGGCTCGATCCGGCCAATTTTGATGCGCATGGGTCGCAGCGGGTGCAGCTCCGGTGGTTGACGGCGAAGCTGCTCCGCGCGGTCGGCTGACGCCGCGGCGGGTTGCCCGGAACCGTCCGCCGCGGTCCCCGTGAACGTTCTGGTGCGCCCGTCCAGTGGTGTGCCGAGATCGCGTCGAGCCTGCCGGTGAGGGGAACGCCGATGACGGCCCGTGTGGTTCAGGCCGGGCCGGTGTCCCAGCGGCAGCGATCGCCAGCGGACCGACGGCTATCTTCCTTCTCGTTCCGCCACCGACTGGTTGCGGCCGTACGCCCCATTTCTGTCCTGCTTCCATGACCGATTTCCTGAACTATATCGCCGGCCAGTGGGTCGCCCCCTCGTCGGGTGCCTGGTTCGAGAACCGCAATCCTGCTGATACTGCTGATCTGATCGGCCGCTTCCCTCGCTCCACCGCGGCCGACGTGGATCGCGCCGTCGCCAGTGCGTCGAAAGGCTTTGCTGCTTGGAAGGCCATCCCGGCACCCGCTCGCGGCGACGTCCTTCGTCGGGTGGGTGACCTGCTCACGGCCCGCAAGGAGGAGCTGGCCGACCTGATGACCCGGGAGATGGGCAAGCCGCTGGCGGAAACGCGCGGCGATGTGCAGGAGGGTATCGACACAGCGTACTACGCCGGCACCATGGGACGGCAGCTGTTCGGTCATACAGTGCCGAGTGAGCTGAGCAACAAGTGGGCAATGAGTTTTCGCCGTCCGATCGGCGTCTGCGGCTTGATCACACCGTTCAACTTTCCACTCGCCATCCCCACCTGGAAGAGTTTTCCGGCGCTGCTCTGTGGCAACTCGGTGATCTTCAAGCCGGCCGAGGACGTGCCGCACACGGTGACCGTGCTGGTCGAGATCCTGCTCGAAGCCGGCGTACACCCGGAAGCAGTCCAGCTGGTGCACGGGTTCGGTGAAGACGTTGGTGCAGCCCTTGTCTCGCACCCCGACGTGGCGGTCATCTCCTTTACCGGCTCGACGGCGACGGGTTCGATCATCGGCGAGACCTGCGGTCGGATGCACAAGCGTTTGTCGCTCGAGATGGGCGGCAAGAATGCGCAGATCGTACTCGATGACGCCAATCTCGATCTGGCATTGGAGGGCGTCCTCTGGGGCGCGTTCGGGACGACTGGCCAGCGGTGCACCGCGACCTCCCGACTCATTCTGCAGGCGGGAATTCACGACAAGTTCCTCGATCGACTGGCGTCCGCGGCGTCAAAGCTTCGCCTCGGCGACGGTCGCCACGCCGACACGGATGTCGGCCCGGTCATCCACGAGGTGTCGCGCGCCAACGTGGAGCAGTACGTCGAGATCGGCACCAGGGCGGGGAATTCGTTGGTCACCGGCGGCCAACGTGCGACGGGCGGTCCACTCGACAAGGGATACTTCTTCCAGCCGACCATCTTCGCCGGTGTGAAGCAGGGCGATCGCCTCGAACAGGAGGAGATCTTCGGCCCGGTGCTGAGTGTCATCAAGGTGGCCGACGCGGATGAAGCGTTCCGCGTCAACAACGGCGTTCGTTACGGGCTCTCCTCGTCGTTGTACACCACCGACGTGAATCTCGCCTTCCGCGCGCTGAATGAGTTGGACAACGGGATTACCTATGTGAACGCCCCCACCATCGGGGCCGAAGCACACATGCCGTTCGGTGGTGTGAAGCAGACGGGGAACGGACACCGCGAAGGCGGCTGGGAAGTGTACAACTTCTATTCGGAAACGAAGGTCGGGTACATCGACTACTCCGGACGGCTTCAGCGCGCCCAGATCGACAACTACTGACGGCGAGGTCTGCAGGGCGCTGCGGCCTTTTGCGTCGCCCTGCGGTGCTCGGGTACGAGTCCTGAAGCGCTGTTGCGTTACTGTCACACCATCGGTCACGTCTTTGCGTGCAGGGCGTCAAAGCCTTGCGGCGCGCAGTGGCCGGCGCTTGCTTTTTTTTGAGGTATCGGCGTCCGCGCGAATGGTTCGCTCCGTCGATGCTTCGTTACCGTCCGTACGACCCACGACCCGCCGGCACTCATGGATCAGTCCAATCCGGGCCAGGCTCCGCAACGCGCGATCTCCGAGACGGAGCGTCGTGATGCGTTGCACCGCGTGAATCGGCGCGGTGTGGCGTGGCTATGGGAGTGGGCGAAGTCGTTCAGCATGACGGTGCTCGTGATCCTGGTCGTGCGCACCTTCCTGCTCGACATCTTCCGGATTCCGAGCAGCAGCATGGAAGGCACGCTGCTGGTTGGTGACATCCTGTTCGTGAACAAGCTCGCGTATGGTGCTGAGGTGCCACTCACGGCCAAGCGCCTTCCACCAATGCACGTTCCGCAGCGCGGCGAGGTGATCGTCTTCAAGTGGCCGCTCGATCACGCGAAACCGTTCGTGAAGCGGCTGGTTGGCGTGGCTGGCGACACGATCGCAATGCGGAATGGCCGCCTGGAGGTCAACGGGGTCGCACAGACCGAGCGGTTCACGCGCCGCATGCCTGGGCTGGCCGAACCGATGGCCATGGAATTCGACTGGCTTCGACGCGCACTCCTTCCAGCGGCGCATGCGTCGGCAGGCGCGCACCCGACGCGCAATACCTGGGGGCCGCTGGTCGTGCCGGCACACCAGCTGTTCGTACTTGGCGACAATCGCGACAATTCCTCCGATAGCCGCTACTGGGGTTTCGTGCCCGACTCGCTCCTGCTCGGCCAGCCGCTGCTGGTGTACTACAGTGTCGTGCCGGACTCGGTCGCACCCGGATCGTGGCTGTCGCGGGTCCGATGGCATCGCATCGGAGAGCGGGTCAGGTAGTCTGTGGCTGGGCGCACGGCTGATCGGTTTGTTGCGGTCAGCAGTGTGCCGTCGTGAGTGATCCACGTTCGTGTGCAGCCTCCTGTCACGCGCCGTGCCCGTCCCAATCGCTGGAAGGAGTTCGTCGCATGTCGGTGTCGTCGCGTCGGTCCAAGCTGGCGTCGGATGAAGGGTCACTCGATCAGTATCTGAAGGAGATCAGCCGGTATCCGCTGATCACGCGGGAACGGGAGGCCGAACTCGCGCGCGCCATCCGCGTCGACGACCGCGAAGCCCTCGACACCCTGGTGCGCTCCAACCTCAGGTTCGTCGTCTCCGTCGCGAAGAAATACCAGAACCAAGGCGTCTCCCTCTCCGATCTGATCAACGAAGGGAACCTCGGCCTGATCCGCGCCGCGCAGAAGTTTGATGAAACGAAGGAGATCAAGTTCATCTCCTACGCGGTCTGGTGGATCCGACAGGCCATTCTGCAGGCCCTCGCTGAACAGAGCCGCATCGTGCGTGTGCCGCTCAATCGGGCGGGCGCGCTGCATCGGATCGGGAAGCGGGCGAGCGCCATGGTCCAGGAACTCGGCCGTGAAGCGACGCACGACGAGATCGCCAGGGATATGTCGTTGCCACTCGACGAGGTCTCGCTCACCATGGGCATCGCGCAGGGACATGTGTCCCTCGACTCCCCCGTGACGCCAGGCGAGGACAACCGACTCAGCGACTACCTGGCCGACACCGAACACGCCTCCCCCGAGGAGCAGATGTTCGAAAAGGCCATGACCGAGACCGTCGATGGTGCGCTCCATCGGCTGAAGGATCGCGAGGCGCGGATTCTTCGCCTGTACTTCGGCCTCGATGAGCTCGAACCGCTGACACTCGAAGAGATCGGCCTGAAGCTGGGCATCACCCGCGAGCGCGTCCGCCAGATCAAGGAAAAGGCGCTCAGCCGGCTGCGCCACGTGAGCAACGCGGGCGCACTCGAGAGCTTCTACGTCTCCTGACGCGGGCCGACCGGGCCGGATCGCTCTCCGGCGCCGGGTGACGTAACTTTCCCGGTCGCGGCGCTTCCCGGCCGCGACCAGACCACGTCACCGGATCGTATTCATGGCCGATACCAACTCGTTCGACGTCACCACCGGCGTCGACCTGCAGGAAGTGGACAACGCGGTCAATCAGGCGCAGAAAGAGGCCGCCCAGCGCTATGATTTCAAGGGCGCACTGGTCGTGATCGACTTCAAGCGCGCCGAGTCCAAGATCGAACTGAAGACCGACAGCGACATGCGCATGGAGGCACTGCTCGACATGCTCAATGCCAAACTCATCAAGCGCGGCGTGCCGGTCAAGAACCTCGACGTCGGTGACATCAAGCCCATGGGCGGCGACACACTGATGCGCACCATCGGCCTCAAGATGAACCTCGACGGCGACACGGCAAAGAAGGTCGCCGCCGCCATCAAGGCAGCCAAGTTCAAGAAGGTGCAGGCTGCGATCCAGGGTGAACAGGTGCGCGTCACCTCGCCGTCGCGAGACGACCTGCAACTCGCCATCGCGCTCCTGAAAAAGGAAGACTTCGGCGTCGAACTGCAGTTCGGCAACTTTCGATGACTCTCGTCGAGGCGCGTCGCGTCACCACCGCCGGAATCGCGCGCGCTGCGCAGGGCATCAACCCCGTGTTTCTGAATACGCCAGTGGTGCACCACGACGATCTCGACCTGTGGCTGGGCGCACACATCAGTTGCAAGGTAGAATCGCTCGGGCCCCTGCGCTCGTTCAAAGGCCGCGGTGGTGACTGGTTCATGAGGCAGCGCACCAGCCGAACACCAGTCTGCGCGGCATCCGCCGGCAATTTCGGTCAGGCGCTCGCCTTTGCGTCGCGCGCTGCTGGAGTGGCGTGCACGATCTTCGCCTCACTGAACGCCAGCCCCCTCAAGCTTGCACGCATGCGCGCCCTTGGGGCCGCCGTCATCCAGCAGGGCGACGATTTTGATGCCGCAAAGGATGCCGCTCGCGCGTACGCATACTCGAACGACATCGAGTTCGTCGAGGATGGGCAGGCGCTGGCCATCACCGAAGGGGCAGGGAGCATCGCTGTCGAACTGGCCAATGCCGCCACACTCGACACGCTGCTCGTGCCGCTCGGCAACGGTGCGCTGCTGGCTGGCGTCGCAACCTGGATGAAAGCCGTTTCGCCGGCGACGCGAATCGTTGGAGTGGTAGCCGCGGGCGCGCCGAGCATGATGCGGGCGCTCACCGGCATACAGGTGGACCATTCGACGCCGGTTGACACGATTGCTGATGGGATTGCGGTGAGAGTGCCGGTGTCACAAGCACTCGCCGATCTGCGCGCGCTGACGGATGATCTGGTGGCGGTGAACGACGACGCGATCGTTGCGGCGATGCGCGGGCTTATCGCGCATGTCGGCCTGATCGTCGAGCCTGCAGGCGCCGTCGGCATCGCCGCCCTGCTCGAGGCGACGCACGGAGCGTACGGAGACCGAGTGGGCACCATTCTCTGCGGCGGCAACGTGACGACCGCGCAGCTGAGTACGTGGGGCGTGCTCCGGGCGAGCGTCGGCAGCTGAAAACGAAGGTCGATGACGACCTCCACATCACGTATTCCGGTGCCGAGTGTATTCGTCGAGAGGCCTCTGCCGAAAACACTGTGACCACCGGCTTTCAGGCGCTGGCTTGACGCCAAGGCGTTCCGGCACGACGCTACGGATCTCCCGCTCTCCCCCCAAACAGGAGCCCCGATGGTCCGCGTCGTCCCCGCGCCTTTCGCTCGGCCGTTGGCCGCATCTCCGCTGCGAAACTGCGGCATTGCCCTCTGCCTCGCCACGGCCGAACTCGCGGCCACCGCCACGCACGCGCAGTCTCCAGCCGTGCGAGCAGCCGCGGCAAACGTTGCGGCCGACCCCGACGTCCTTGGCGCCGAGCGCCTGTTTTCGGCCTGGATGGAAGGACAGATCGC
>JBBQRH010000055.1:0-26928 GCA_038215035.1 Gemmatimonadales bacterium
CACCAATCGGCGCATCTCGCTCTTTCTGCCGTTCCGCGCCTTCGATGACGAGAACGCCCCCGGCGACTCTACCGCCGCCATCGGCCCGCCGCCCATCAAGAGCTGACCGTCTCCGCGGCGTTCGTTTGCAACGAGCAACGACCGACGCCCGCAGAACCGACGCGCAGGCATCAGATCGCGTCAACCCCCTTTACGCGGCAACGCGAAGAACAGCAACAACAACTGTCTGACGCAAAGATGCAAAGGCGCAAAGGCGCAAAGGACTGAAGGAATTCCGAAGCGCTCAGGCGCAGCATCGCGACGCACGCGTGATTGCACCACAGTACACAACACAACACTAGGCGTTGGGAACTGCGCCGGACGCGGCAGTCCTCGACGCCGTCGAATGGCTTCTGCCCAGGCCGTCACAACCAGTCCGCAATCCAACAACCACCCACAAAGAATCCTGTAGTGGGCACCGACCGCGTAGCGCCTTTGCGCCCTTGCGCCTTTGCGCCTTTGCGTCAAGCAGTTCGCTCTTAGCGTTCCGGTTCTGCCACTCTATGTGGTAACGAATTGTGAATTCAATCTGCCGGTGCACTGCACCGCCACGCGTCAGCCCGTCGTCTTGACCTGCTCGATCGCCCAGCCCAGGGCGGCCGGGTAGTGGGCCGCGATCTGCACCAGTGCCCGGTCGTCGTTCCCCGTGACCAGCTCCACGCGATCCCAGTCGCCAACCTCATAGGCTTCCAGCCCAGCCAGCAGCGGACCGTGCGGCCCCGTGCGCTCCAGCAAGGCCTGCGACACCGACTCCGACAGCTGCAGCGAGACGATCACGTCCTTCATCGGTGCCTGCAGCAGCACATGCAGCATCGAGAACATCCCCACCAGGAATCGTTGATCCCGGTCTCCGGCATCGCTCATCAGCTCGAGCAACCGCGCCCGGGTCAGACTCAGCTTGAAGAGTTCCCGCTGCCGGGCGCCGCCGGAAGAAAAGCTCGCCATCACGAGCAACGTCAACCATCGTTCCAGCTGCGTGCGTCCCAGCAGCCGAAGGGCGTGCGGAATCGATTCGATGCCGGTGAATCCCATCGCCGCGCTATTGACGATGCGCAGCAGCTTGAACGTCATGGCCGGATCTCGCTTGATCCCCTGCTCGACCTGATTGGTCGGCGTCTTTTCGTTGCGCACCAGGTTCAGCAACTGCAGCGCGCTCGCTTCCGCCGCTGTCAGATCGCGCTTCACCACCGTTTCAGGCTGGCAATAGAAGTACCCCTGAAAGAGCGTGAATCCGATGGCCGAACAGGCCGCGCGGACCGCATCGGTTTCCACCCGTTCAGCCAGCAACTTCACATTGAACGTCTTCAGTTTGGCTACCAGCGGCTTCAACTCGTCTGCCGACCTTCCTTCGACGTCGACCTTGACGATCGACGCCAACTCGAGCAGCGGGATCCACTTTTCATCCCACACGAAATCATCGAGCGCCAAGGTGTAGCCGCGCTTCTTCGCATCGGCGCAGGCAGCCACGACATCCGCACTCGGCTCCACCGTCTCGAGAATCTCGAGCACGACCGCCTTCGGATCGAGCAGCTCCCAGGCGCGCTCCACGATCAGGTCGCGTGAAAGGTTGATCCACACCTTTTCACCCTCCGTCAACCGATCGAGCCCAATGCCAAGCACCGCTTGCACGACCGTGCTCGATGCCATGACCGTTGGCGTGGCGCCGCGCGCCGACGTTGCATCCTCGGTCTGTCGATACAGCAACTCGAAGCCAACCAGCTTCTGTCGATCGTCGAAAATCGGTTGGCGGGCAACGATGGCGTCGGACATGATGGAATCGGCAGGCGGGACAACGCGTCCGACACTGCGGGGCCGCAGGTCAGATGAGAGGCGTGTCATGGAGTATCGGTCGCTCACCGTCCGGGCTTGCCTGCGCCACCGGGTCAGACCACCGTTCGCGTCATGGACCCTGCCGAAACCGCCCGCCTCACCTCGCCCGCACCCCCGCCGGCAGCGATCCTGGTACGGAACTTCAGCAAGCGATACGGGATGGTCACCGCGGTCAGCGGTCTGAGTCTCGAGGTGCCTCCCGGTGAGATTCTTGGCCTCGTCGGCCCCAACGGCGCGGGCAAGACCACCACGTTGCGTGCCCTCGCCGGGATCCTCCGCCCCACCGAAGGTACCCTCGCCATTGCGGGCTACGATCTCGCGATTTCGCCGGTCGAGGCCAAGCGGCGCCTCGCCTTCCTTCCGGACGAACCGCATCTGTTCGACTATCTCACGGTCGAGGAACACCTCCGGTTCACGGCCCGGCTCTACGGCGTACCCGACGCCGCAGCGCGGATTCCGGTCCTGCTGGCGGAGATGGATCTGACCGAGAAGCGCGGCGTGCTGCCCAGCGAGTTGTCGCGGGGCATGAAGCAGAAGCTCTCCGTTGCCTCGGCCCTGCTGCACGATCCCGCGGTGCTGATCCTCGACGAGCCACTCACGGGACTCGATCCCTCGGGGATCCGGCGCATGAAGGACACCATCCGTCGGCGCGCCGAGGGTGGCACGGCGGTCATTCTCAGCTCGCATCTGCTCAACCTCGTCGAAGAGCTCTGCACACGGGTCCTGCTGCTGCGACGCGGTTCGGTGGCGGCACTCGGCACGATCGAAGATCTGCGCGCGTTGCGCCCGGAATTTTCCACCGCATCACTCGAAGACGTCTTCATCGCGCTCACTGACGACGCGCCACCTGCCGGGCACGCCGCGTGACGGTCAGCACGGCGCGGCCGTGGAACGCGCTCTGGTATCTCTATTCGAGAAGCTGGCGCAATCGTGTCTTGCAGCAACTCCGGCGCTTGCGCCAGCCGCGCTACATCGTGGGTGCGCTGGCAATGGGCGCATACATCGCCTCGCTGCTGTTCTCACCCTCGGCTCGTGCCGCAGTGGTTGGCGACGCGTCGCTGCTCGACATGCGACAGCTGCTCTCCATCGTGGGCTTGAGCCTCGCCGTTGGTGCGTGGTGGCTGGCCGCGCCGAGCGACAACGCGCTCGCATTCAGTTCTGCCGAGGTGTACTTCCTGTTTCCCGCACCAGTGAAACGTCGCACACTGGTGCAGGCACGCCTGTTCAGCGTGCAGGCGCTTCTGCTCATGCAAGTGCTGATCTGGACGCTGCTACTGCGCCGCGGCAGCGGTGATCTGCCCGGCGTGTTTCGCGCGATCGGGTTGTGGGTGTTGTTCACCACCATCTCGCTGCATCGCCTGGGGGCGACTCTGGCGCGCACACATGCGCCGGATGTGCCGCGTCGCAAGCCGGTAGCCAAGGCGATCGCCGTGCTGTTTCTGATTGCGCTGGTGGTCGCCTGCATTCACGCCGCACCGTCGGCGATGGTGGTATGGCGCAGCTATCTCGCCCTCTCGTCGTACGACACCACGCAGGTCATGGATCGGATGATGGCAGGACGAGTCGCTGTACAGTCGATGCTGAACGACCCCTTCGTCCACGCCCTCATCTGGCCGATTCGCGCTGCCACGGCACCGGCGTTTGCGCGCAGCAGCGCAGCCTGGGCGCTCGCCATGCCCGGCGCACTGTTGCTGCTGGCGCTGCACTATCTGTGGATCCTGCGCGACCCACAGCCATTCGAGGAGCTCGCGATCGGATCGAGTGCGCGCTTCGCCGATCGGGTCGCGAGGCAACGCCGCGGCGCCTCATTGACAGGACTCAAGCCATCCCGGCTGCGTTGGCAACTCGGCCTGGTTGGACATCCCGCCATGGCACTCGCCTGGAAGAATGTGACGGCGTCGGTGCGCACCTTTCGCCCCCGCTCGCTCGCCATTGCAATCCTGATCGTCGTCATCATCGCCGCCATCTCGGGTCGCAGCGACACCGGTGATCTGGCGCGCAGTTCGATGCGGACCGCCTTCGTCACGACCTTTGGCAGTGTCTTCCTGGCCGCAGTACTGACCGCGCCGGCCTGGTTCCGCCTCGACCTCAGGCACGACCTTACCCATCTCGCCTTTCTCAAGACCGCGCCACTTCCAGCGCACACCATCATCGCGACCGAGATCGTGACAGCGGCAATGATCACGACCGTCGCCATGGCGCTGCTCTTCGGCATCCCGGCGTTCTTTCTCCTGCAGGGAATCGGTGGCCCGCTGACTCGATCCGGGATCGCGCTGAGCGTGCTTGGCGGAACGGTCGCCCTCGGCGGTATCAACCTCTTGCACATCACGCTGTATAACGCCGTGGCACTCTGGCTCCCCGCCTGGGTTCCACTGAATCAGGGCGGCGCCTCCACCGGCGGTGCGTCGGTGGTCGGTCAGGTGTACATCACGCTGCTGGGCATTCTGGCTTCGCTTTCGCTGCTGCTGGCGGCTCCTGGTGGGGCAATGTGGGGACTGTGGCTCCTCCTCACGCCGACTGGGGTACCTCTCGCTGTGATCGCGGTGCTTGCCCTTGCGGTGGGGATGGCCATCGTCATTCTCGAGTGGCTGGGCCTCGCGCGACTGCTCGGATCCGCTCTGGATCGGCTCGAACCGTCTGACATTCCGGCAGCACAACCCTGAGCCAGAGGCGGTTATCTTCCATCATGTTCGACGACGACGCAGACCAGCGCCCCGACGGGGCAGATTCATTCGACGGGGAGAACGCCGGCGACGATGATCGCCCGGCAGTCTTCGTGACGACGACGACGGCGATTCCGATCACGGTGCAGCGCATGGAAGACGAACGCGCCCCCGAAGGCGTGTGCCTCGGCGCCTTCATCGGGGAACGCCTGGTGGCCCGCTGCGCCATGCCGAACGACGCTATCGAACACCTGCTCCGTCTCGATCTCTTCTCGCAGCCCGTGCCACTGGGTCTTTTTGCTTACGAGGAGGATCCGGGGCTGCAGTGCCGCCTGTTCGCGCTGGTGCCGCCTGACAAGCTCAAGGATTCTGATTCCGCCGACGAGCCCTGGAAGGAGAGCGTCCCGAGCTACGAGCAGTCCCGCTCGACCGACGACAGTGAGTCCGACGCCGAGCTGTTCGGGGACGCCGATGAAGATGGCGTCCGCAGCCGCATGGAGACCGTCCTCCTTGGCCACATCGTCCGCTTCGACAGCGACCGAAAACACAACGACGACCTGGCCGCCGAAGCGGTCGATATCCTGCAGAAGATCATCGTCGGCGGCCCGCTGGACGAGGCCGACACCAAGGCGATCGACGAACTCCTCGATTCCCTCTGAAACGTTTGTTTGCGGCCTGCACCACGGCCGTGAATAGACCCGTCAGTATGGGCTGTGATTGTATCGGAGAGATTGGCCCCTTCCAATACACGTGACATGGGTGCCTATTAGCCGCGTCTCCCCGTCCGGCACCGACGTTGGACGGCGTTCTGGCCACCAACCCTGACACATATGGCACACATCACGAAGATCGAGGGCATTGGCGACGCCTACGCGGACAAACTTGGCACCGCCGGCATCAAGAGCACGGACGACCTGCTCAAGATCGCGGCCGACAAGAAAGGCCGTGAGACTGTCGCTGCCGCCACTGGCATCAGTGAAGTCGTTCTGCTGAAGTGGGTGAATCAAGCCGATCTGCAGCGCGTGAAAGGTGTTGGTGAAGAGTACGGGGAGCTGCTCGAGCGGTCGGGCGTCGACTCAGTGCCGGAACTCGCACAGCGCAACGCCGCCAACCTCGCCGCGAAAATGGCCGAGGTGAATGCGAAGCTGAACCTCACGCGCACGCTGCCGTCAGAAGCCACGGTCACCGCCTGGATTTCTCACGCGAAAGAACTGGGCAAGGTTGTCACGCACTGATTCGGCGTCACCATCTGGCGCGCTCGGCCACATCAGTGCTGCACCATGACAGAAGCAGCGGGCGTGATTCGGAACATCGAATCACGCCCGCTGCTCTTTGTTCCGCTGTACCCTTAACCCTGCATGCACCCCAGTGCCGTGGCCGTGCAGCTGCTCAGATATCCATCACGCCGTAGTGATCGCGCAGAACATTCATGTGATGCAGCTCGTGGCCGGCGATGATGTACGCCAGCGCCCGGACACTCACTGCATGGTTCGACGCAGTGCCCGTCCGGTCCCACGCTTCGTCTGCCATGTTCTCGAACAGCAGGATGGTGGCCGCGTGTACCGCCATCAGTTCGCTGAGAATCTGTTCCAGTGGAATGTCGTCGTATCGAGCGACGGCAGTGTAGGAATTCTCATCGAACGATGCCAGCGGCGTGATGTCGCCGCGCGCAATGCGCATCGCGCGGTAACTCATCACCCGCTCGGTGTCAGCAATGTGCCCCACCGATTCGCGGATCGACCACTTGCCGGGCGCGTAGCGATGGCGCTCCTGCTCCGGTGTGATGGTGCGCATCGCGCGGTAGTTCGCGTCGAAGATCACGGGCAGCAATCGGCGCAGATCGCCATCCGGCACCAGCGCGATGTACTTCGCATAGAACGCCCCGAACGTGCCGGAGGCCGGACGTTCGAACGTGAGTTCATCCTGATGCGGATAGTGAATTGGCACCGCGTCCATCAGCGGACCCCTGCTGGTGAGGCTGGCGGCACGCCAACCAGCTCGACTTCAAAGACCAGCGTGGCCATCCGCGGAATCACCGGCGGACTGCCGATGTCGCCGTAGCCGAGCTTGGCCGGCACGATCAGCTGACGCTTGCCGCCGACCTTCATCCCTCGCACCCCTTCGTCCCAGCCGCCGATCACCTGACCGATTCCGACGGTGAACCGGAATGTTGCCTTGCGATCACGGCTGCTGTCGAACTTGGTGCCGTCGGCCAGCCATCCGGTGTAGTGCACTTCCGCCGTCGACATCGAATCGGCGGTCGGTCCGGTGCCAACCACCAGATCGTGCACATAGAGCCCGCTGGGTCGGAGTTCGGTCGAGTCGAGCTTCACGTTCAGGCTCGGCGCAAAGACCAGCGATGCCGGATCGCCGGAGACGGCGGGCGTGGCCGGCGGGGCCTCGACACAGCCTATGGAAGGCGCGGCTGGCAGTGCGGCCACGAACAGCAAGTGCCAGGGAAATCGGGAGCGATTCGTCATGGTGGGAACGCTAGCGAGAATGCGGCGGCCGCGCGACCCGCTGCGGCCGCCTTGCCGAGTGCCGCGCCCACCCGCACGTTAACGGATATGCCCTATCGATTCGCCGACATCGAGACGCCGGTCCCGCTCGTCGATCTTGATCGCCTCTCGGTGAATCTGGATCGGATGGCCGCGTACGCCGCACTGCACCAGCTCGACCTGCGCCCGCACGTCAAGACCCACAAGTCGTCACGTATCGCTGCCGAACAGATGCGGCTCGGCGCCGTCGGCCTCACGGTGGCCACGCCGCGCGAGCTGCAGGTCATGAGCGAAGTCACCGACAACGTGTTCCTCGCCCATCCCCCGCTTGGCGCCAAGATCCGCCGCGTGCTGACCTTCGCCGAAGATGTGCAGCTGCGCGTGTCGCTCGACTCGCACGCTGCCATCGAGGCGCTGGGGGCCGCCTGTCGCCAGCGTGATCAGACGGTCGATGTGTTGATCGAAGTCGACTTCGGCATGAAGCGGATGGGCGTCGCCGATCCCAACGATGCGGTGCGGTTGGCTGGCGCCGTTCGTCGTCAGCCCGGCCTCCGGTATCGCGGCCTCTGTTTCTATCCGGGGCACATCCGTCAGCCCGTCGATCAACAGGAAGGGCTGATCGACATTCTCTGTGGCGACCTGAAGAACGTTCTGGAATCGCTCGATCACGCCGGCCTGCGGCCGGAGGTGGTCAGCGGTGGCTCCACGCCAGCCGCGTTCCGCATGCATCACATTCCCGGCCTGACCGAAATTCGGCCCGGCACATACGTGTTCAACGATCGCGACACCTATTCCATGGGCGCTTGCGCGTGGGAAGATTGCGCCCTGACCGTGCTCGCCACCGTCATCAGCGACGCGGTGCCCGGGCAGGTGGTGATCGACGCTGGAGTGAAGGCGCTGGGCCGCGAACCAATCCGTGCCAAAGAGGGGGGTGGTTATGGTGCCGTGCTCGACCATCCCGAAGTCTCGGTCGCACGTATGAGCGAGGAGCACGGAATTCTCGATCTCAGCGATTCACTCTGGCGCCCGCAGGTTGGCGAGCAGGTTCGCATCGTGCCCAATCACGCCTGCATCGTCACGCAGCAGTTCGACGCCATGCTCGGCGTGCGCGGCGACATCGTCGAGACGTGGTGGCATGTTGGCGCCCGCGGTCGAAACAGCCCGGAGCTGGCACCGGCGCCACTATCGATCTGATCACGCAGTGAGCCGCGGCGCCAGCCACGAGCACACCGTCGTGACTGTTCGCCAGGACTCGTCAGCTCTTCTGCAGTGTATCCGACGCGCCAGGCAGCCACCGGGGCGCCGCGGAATCAGCCTCGACGTAGACGGCAGTTCCGTAGCACAGCACCTCGGTCACGCCCTTCATCAGTTCGGTGGTGTCATACCGCACACCGATCACGGCGTTTCCGCCGAGGTGTCCCGCGTGGCTGACCATCATGTCGAACGCCTCGCCTCGCGTCTGCTCGCAGAGCCGGGTGAAGACCGTGATGTTCCCGCCCAGAATCGTCTGCAACGATCCGAGGCCCATTCCAATGATCGACCGCGACCTGACCACGATGCCCCGGACGATGCCAAGTGTTCGGGTCACGCGGTAGCCCTCGATCGTGAAGGCCGTCGTCGTCATTTCGTTCACTGTCATCACTTTCCGCCAGATCAAGGAGTTGTACTGACCCAATCGCCGATCACCAGCACGAAAACCTACCACAGACATCGGGACAAGCCTGATCCCGCGCACCCGCTCACCCGCGAACACCATGGATCGAGCCGGATGGCGTTCGAAACATCTGTCCTGGTGGTCGAATGCGCGGGTTTCGGGTCAAGTCATCACGCAGGCGGCCGAAACTGTACGGATAGTGACCCAACTCACCCCCCCGACTCACGCCGCCAGGCATACCGGCGCCGCTTCAACCGTGGCGTCAGCGGCGGATGCTGTCGTCGTCGAGTACCCGAAACATGAAGTCCTGGAGCCATACGCGGTCTTCGACGCGTTGACGGACGTGATCTGCGTCACGACCCTGGATGGCACACTCCGCTTTCTCAATCGGGCCGGACGCGACCTGCTCGGCCATGTCGGCGACGACTCGGCGTTGGTGGGGTGTCTCTTTCCAACGCACACTCTGGCCGCGCGAGAGCTGTTGCTGGACGAAATACTGCCGCTCGCGCTGCGTGATGGCAGCGCCACCGGCGACACCGCGTTGCAGACGGTCGATGGGCGCGTCTTCCCGGCACAGCAGACGGTGATCGCGACGCCACCGAGTGGCACGATGCCAGCGACGTTCACGATCGTGGTTCGCAATGTGAGCATCGAACGGCTCGCCGCCGCGCGGCTTGGCGAGAGTCAGCGGCTGTTCGAGATGATCGCGCGCAGTTCCCCGGATCTGCTCTATCTCTATGATCCGGACGAAGAGCGAATCGTGTGGATGAATCGTTGCCCCCACGCCTTTCTCGGCGGCGACGAGCGCGATGCCCGAACGCTGAATCGCGGCGAAATGCATCGCCTGGTGCATCGTGACGATCGCGCACGGCTGTACGCCAGTGCCACCAGGATGGCGTCGGCCTATGGCGACAGTGACACGCTCACGACCGAAGTCCGGATGCGATCCCCGGGCGTCAGCTGGCGCTGGATTCACACGCGCGCCAGTGTCTTCAGTCGTCGTGAAACCGGCGCGCCACTGTTGCTGCTCGGCGTGGCCACCGACGTCAGCACGCGCAAGAAGGCCGAGCTTCGCCTGACGGCAGAGCGCGACGCCGCCGAACTGGCAAGTCGCACACGCGGCGAATTCGTCGCGCGCATGACCGATGAATTTCGGACGGCGCTGCACGCCATTGTCGGCTATACCAGCGAGGTACGGCTGGATCGCGACCGACGGCTGACCGCGCGCGATCTCGCACACCTCGACCGCGCCGTTGACCACGGCCAGCGTCTGCTGGAGACGGTATCCGATCTCCACGACTTTTCAGCGATCGAATCGGGTGACGTTCTGGTGGACCAAACACTGGTCGACGTGCGCGCGCTGATCCATGAAACCATCGCGGCGTTCGCTGACCACCCCGGCATCGTCGACACTCCGCTGCGGGTGCATCTGCCCGAGGCCGCTGCCCCCCTGCTCACTGATCGACTCCGGCTCCGGCAGGCGCTGACGCAGCTGGTTGCCCACGCGCTCGCCGTCACGCAGGACGGAACAATCAACGTCACGCTGAGCGTGAGTGGCGAGCGACACTCGCCGGTGGCCATCAACGTCGAGTACCTGGACAGCTCTGCCGATACGCAACGACCCAGGAAGCTCTTCACTCCGTTTGAACACGCACTGCATCGCATCGATACGGGCCGCCAGCCGGGCGCAGGCGTTGGCGTTGCCCTGACACGGGCCATCTGCGAAATGATTGGCTGCACCCTCAGTCTCGAGAATTCGGCGACGGGTTCGCGTTCGCTGTACAAGATCGGGTTGCCGGTGCCGTCGATGGCAGCGCAGCTGGCTGCCACGTTCTCAGTCCAGTCCGGTAACCCAGCCAGCGGGACTCTCGGATGACGCCCAGTTGCTCTAACTTTGAGGCAGTCCAAGGCTGACCACTTCGCATCACCGAGCGGTCAGGCCAATCCAGTCTCAACGTCAGCTGCCACAACCATGCTTCTCCGTACGCTCGTCTCCGCATCCGTTCTTGGTGTTGCGCTCGCGTCACCCCTCGCGCTTGGCCACAGCACGCCGCTCAACGCCGCGGCACCAGTTGCCATGGCAACGTTCACCGTCGACGCCGTGCATAGCCAGGTGATGTTCAAGGTACGTCACCTCGGTATCAGTACTGTCACAGGTCGCTTCGGAACATTCAGCGGCACATTCCAGATCGATCCGGCAACCGGGCAGGCCGGCGCCGCACAGCTGTCGATCGATGTCGCCAGCGTCAACACCGACAACGAGCGTCGCAACGGGCACCTGAAATCGGCCGACTTCTTCGCCGCCGACAGCTTTCCCAAGATGACGTTCGTCTCGACCGGAATTCAGAAGGTGAGTGGCAACAAGTACAAGATGAATGGCAATCTCACGATCCGTGGCGTGACGAAGCCGATCGTGCTTGACGCAGAGCTGGCAGGTACGCGACAGACGGCCGAGGGTTGGCTGGCCGCCGTCAACATGACCGGCACGGTCAAGCGCAAGGAATTCGGCCTGATGTGGGACCGCGTGACTGAAGGCGTCGCCGTCGTCGCCGATGACGTCACGATTGAGATCGAAGTCGAGGCCAAGGCACCGAAGATGTAGCTGGATCGCGCTACGCAGCGCAGGCACGCATCAGCGAGGGGCCGGGGTCACAGCAACGTGACCCCGGCCCCTTTGTCATGCACGCGCGGATGATCAAGCGGACGATCAAGACGCCGCCAGCGAGTTCCGACGGATTGCATTGCGCGCCGTCTGCATCAGCAGCTCCGCCATGCCACCCAGATTCCTGAAACGTGCATCCTGCGACGCACCGGCCACGTAGCGTGCGTACAGCTGCAGCACAATCACGGCAACCTTGGCCAGTCCGAACGTCCACCAGTAGACGGGATCGTCCACCGCGATGCCGCGCGCCTCTGCGTATCGCGCCACCACCTCTTCGCGCGTCAGGCACCCGGGCGCCGTGGTCACCCCAAGTGCGAGCGCCTGCAGCATCGGCGCATCGTCTGCCTGTACCCAGTAGCCCAGTGACGTCGCCAGATCGAAACGCGGATCGCCGATCGTCGCCATTTCCCAATCCAGCACGCCACGAATGACCCCGGAATCAGCGGCATCCACCAGCAGGTTGTCGAACTTCCAGTCGTTGTGCAGCAATGACGGAGAAATCGGCGCCGGTAGTCGCTCCGCCAACCATGCGAACACCACCGCCGCATCACCGTCGGACACATCCGGAGGGCGCGCAGCACTCCATCGCGCGGCCCAGTTGGTCACCTGACGCGCGCCAAAACCATCGAGCTTCGTCGCATCGAAGAATGGCATCCCTGTTACCGGCAGCGCATGTAATGCCGCCAGTCCATCGATGCATGCCTCGCTCATGCGGCGCATGACCGCCGGATCGTTCAGTACCGGCGCATCATCAAGCTTTCGCACTGCAACGCCAGGCACCAGCGACATCAGGAAGAACATCCCGCCAAGCACCGACTCGTCCTCGCACAGGGCAATCGGCGTCGGCACCGGCACCGGCGAGCCGTACACCGCTGACAGCACGCGGAACTCACGTCGCATGTCGTGCGCGCCGCGATCGGCACGGACGCCGACCGGCGGCCGCCGAAGGATCACCCTGCGCGCCGACTCGCCGCTACCGATCGTGATGGCAAAGGTCAGGTTGGAGTAGCCACCGCCAACACGCGTTGCCTCGAGCGGCGTGTCTGGTGCCATGTCGAAGCCCGGTACTTCCGACCGCAGCCATCCACGCAATCGATCGAGATCCACTTCCGCCGTCGGTGCCATCACGTTGCGGCGTACCGCTTGAGAATCGCGCGACCGAGCGACTGCTTGTGCACCTCATCCGGCCCGTCATAGATACGGGCGCCGCGCTCATGCGCCCACCAGAGTGCGAGCGGCGTTGCGTCCGTCAGGCCCATCGCGCCATGCACCTGAATGGCGCGATCGAGCACCCGTTGCAACACGGCGGCGGTGTGAAACTTGATCGCCGAGATCTTCTCACGAGCACCGAGCGCCCCCGTGGTCTCGAGCGCCTCGGCCGCCTCCAATACCAGCAGTCGCGCCGAGTCGATTTCGGCGCGCGACTCGGCCACCCAATGCTGAATCGTTTCACGCCTGGCCAGCGGCTCACCCGGCGCGAGCTCACGGCGAACTGCACGCGTGCACATCAGATCGAATGCGCGCTCGCAGATCCCGATCCATCGCATGCAATGATGCACGCGTCCCGGTCCAAGTCGCGTTTGCGCCAACTCGAACCCCTGCCCTTCGCCACCGATACGAAACGCCATCGGCACCCGAACCCCATCGAACCGCACCTCGGCGTGCGAGTGATGATCCCCGCCTCGCTCGCCCATTACCATGATGTTCTGCACGATCGAAAACCCTGGCGTATCCAGCGGCACCAGAATCATCGTCGCCCGCTTGTGGGGCGCTGCATCCGGATCGGTCACGGCCATCACGATCGTGAACGCTGCGCCGTCGGCGCCGGTCGTGAACCACTTGTGGCCGTCGATCACATAGTTGTCGCCATCGCGCACCGCGCGCGTCGACATGAAGACCGGATTCGAGCCCGCGTGTTCCGGCTCGGTCATGGCGAAGCAGCTTCGAATCTCGCCACGCATCAACGGCGCCAGCCAACGCGCCTGCAGTGTTGCGTCGGCGTGCGTGTGCATCAGCTCCATGTTGCCGATATCCGGCGCCTGCGCGTTGCAGAGCCAGTGCCCGATCGGTGAGCGGCCCAGCACTTCGCTGATCCGCGCAAACTCGACCAGCGTCAGCCCCAGGCCACCGTGCGCCGGCGGTAGATGTGGCACCCAGGCGCCAATCCGCTTGACCTCGTCGCGGAGTTCATGGAGTTGTGGCAATGCGGCCCGCCAGCCATCGCGCAGCATCAGTGCTTCGGCAACCAGGCCCGGGCCATCCAGAAGTGCACGCAGCGTCGCGACCAGTGCGTCAACGTTGGCCGCTCGTGCCACTGACGTCGTCATGCCAGATACCCGCCGTCGACGGTGAACGTGGCGCCCGTCGTAAAGCGGGCGGCATCGCTGGCGAGATACAGTGCCATGGCCGCGATGTCGTCGCCTTCACCGATGCGCCGCACCGGTTGCTGGCGCAGCATGTGCTGCATTGTCTTCTCATCAGACCAGAGCGCGGCGCTGAAGTCAGTCTTGATCAGTCCCGGGCAAATCGCATTGACGGTGATGCCGTCAGGCCCCCACTCCTTCGCCAGCACGCGGGTCAGGCTCAGCAGTGCAGCCTTGCTGACGCTGTAGATGCCGAGACCCGGCTCCGGCGTCCGGCCGCCGATGCTCGACATGTTGATGATGCTGCCGCCACCGCGCGCCTGCAGGTGTGGGCGAGCCGCCTTCGCCAGTTCAAACGGTGCGTGCAGGTTCACGTTCATGATCTTGGAAAAGATCTCCGGCGTCGCCAGCTCCACCGGTCCGTAAATCGGATTGGCCGCCGCGTTGTTCACCAGAATGTCCAGCCCGCCGAACAGGGCCGCCGCCGCCTCGATCAGCCGTGGCGCGTCCTCCACCTTGCCTGCGTTCATGGCCAGCGCCCTGGCGCTGTGTCCGAGAGCGGTGATCTCGTCGACTGCACCAGCCAGCACGTCCACCTTCCGCGCATTGAGCACGACGTTGGCTCCGGCGCGTGCGTACATCCTCGCAATGGCGAGGCCGATGCCACGCGACGCGCCGGTGATGAGTGCGGTCTTTCCGGCGAGGGAGAACGGCATGTCTGATTGATCGGTCATGAGGATGACGTTCGTGTGGTGCAGATTACGCCTGTGTGTTGCGTACAATAGTCGTTCGACGTAAGGCGCGTCTCAGGTCGCGGTCGGCCGCTCGACCGCCGGTTTGGCCCGGCCAGCTCCGCCGGAGAAGTTCACTTCGGCAGCACGCAGGTCAACCGCGTGGGTCCCTACATCCCGTCCACCGACAACAACATCGCCCATCTCATGACTGCCCTGACATTGCCCGCGCGCAAGCGCGCACGGCTGATCGTCGCCGCGATGACGCTGTTCGCTGCTCCCCTCAGCGCGCAACTGAGTCGTACATCACCACCCTCGCTCCCACCCACCGGCGGTCGCTACGCGCACATCGTGACTGCAGAGCTGCCGCCCGGCAGCCGCCTCGTCATCATCGCCGGGCAGGTGGGCGCGGACTCCACGGGAAGAATCGTGTCGACCGACCCGACGGAACAGATGCGCGCGGCCTTCGACAACCTCGAACGAGCGCTGCAACTGGCGGGTGCATCCTGGAGCGACGTCCTCAAGACGACGATGATTCTGACCCGGCCAACCGATATCGCGGCATTGCGCGAGTTTCGTGCGACGCGGTTCGCCAACCGGCCCGCGCCCGCGAACACACTGATCGTCGCACAGGCGCTGTTCGATCCTGCCGTGCTGTTCGAGGTCGAGGCACTCGCCGTGATCCCCGCCGGTCGGCCGCGAACCCCGTAGCACCGGCCGGCGCAGATGCAGGGTTGGTGTCGCACCGACGCTGCCTAGCAGAAAGCACCCGGGGGCCAAGGCCGCCGGGTGCTTCGCGTATGTCACCTGCATCAGAGGCGCGGGCGGGAATCGAACCCGCGATTAGCGGTTTTGCAGACCGCTGCCTTACCACTTGGCTACCGCGCCATGTCGTCCACCAGCCGTTCGGAGGAACGGAAAGCTGGTCCTCCCCGGCCTGCGCGACAAGGGCACCGTCGTCCAATTGCACCGATATTGTTCTGACAGTCCGCTTCCCGTCCCTTCCACCGTGCCGTCCGGAACTTCATGCCGCCGAAGAGCATGCTCCTCGCCGTCGCCGGCATGGTCGGCACCGGTAAAACCACGCTCACCCGTGCGCTGGCCCGACGGTTTGGACTGCAGATGGCGCTGGAGTCGGTGGACGACGAAAACCCGTGGCTGACCGCCTACTACGGTGCGGATCCTGCCGCACAGCAGGAGTATGCCCTCCGTTTGCAGCTGCATTTTCTCGCCACACGCTTCAACTCCATGCGCCGGATGCGTGCGCAGGGCGGTGGGTGGATTCTCGACCGGACCTGGTACGAGGATGCGGAGATCTTCGCTCGCGGCCTGTTCGAGACCGGGGTTATGTCACAGCACGAGTTCGAGTTGTACTCCCGGCTCTACGCCGAGCTGCTGACGGGACCCGCCGCGCGTCCTCCGCGGCTGCTGATCTACCTGGCCGGATCACTCGACGACGTCGTCGCTCGAATCGGACAGCGGGGCCGCGAGGCGGAGCGCGACATGCCGCCCAGTTACTGGAAGGCCCTGCACGCTCGCTACGCCACCTGGATTGGACAGTTCCGGCGATGCCCGGTGCTGCAGCTGGACATCTGCGACTACGACCTCCTTCGCGATCCGGCGGCCATTGATGAGATCGCAATGAACGTCCGCCGACGGCTCGAGCCCGAGATCCCGCAGACCGAGCTCTGGCCCGGTGGCTTCGCCTCCTGATCCAGCGAGCGGGACGGCGCGCCCGGTTCGACGACTTGCATAACGAACTCAACGATACGACTTTTGTTCGCGCACCGCACGTCCCGATCGACATTCCAGCATTTCAGGGGCGGAAATTGCAGCAATGTGCAGTTAGTTTTGCAGTTCTTGCACGAAACGGTGTTCACTGCCGCGAAAACGTCATTTAATCCTTCCTGCCCCGTTAGCATCATGCCCTCGTCGAATACTCCGCGCACGTCAGCCCTGCGGGCGATCGCCACGCGACCGACGCAGACTGAAAACGCCGGTCTCCCGCCACGCACCTCTGAGTACTTCGGCAGCCTCGCATTCGGCGCCAAGCAGATGCGCGCCAAGCTGCCGCCCGACGTGTATGCCAAGCTCTCGGCGTCCATCCGGCTCGGCAAAAAGCTCGACACCGATATTGCACCCGTCGTCGCGCAGACCATCAAGGAGTGGGCGATGGCGCTTGGCGTGACGCACTTCACGCACTGGTTCCAGCCGCAGACCGGCCTCACCGCCGAAAAGCACGATGCGTTCCTGAGCTTCGATGACTCGATGACGCCGCTCGAGACGTTCAGCGCCGCGCAGCTCATTCAGTCCGAACCCGATGCGTCCAGCTTTCCCTCCGGCGGACTCCGTGCCACCTGGGAAGCCCGCGGCTACACCGCCTGGAATCCGGCCAGCCCGGTGTTCATCATCGAGACTGCCGGCGTCAAGACGCTCTGCGTTCCGTCCGTTTTCATCGGCTACAACGGTGAAGCGCTGGATGAAATGACGCCGCTGCTCCGCAGTACCGACATCCTCTCGCAGAAGGCCATCGAGCTCCTCGAGGTACTGGGTGACAAGGGTGTGCAGCGTGTGTTCACCACCATGGGCACCGAGCAGGAATACTTCCTCATCGATCGTGCCTTCTTCGCGATGCGCCCCGACCTGGTCATGGGTGGCCGTACGCTCCTTGGCGCGCCGCCACCGCGCGGGCAGCAGCTCGAGGATCACTACTTCGGTGGCATTCCCGAGCGGGTGCAGGCCTGTATTGCGGAAGTCGAACACGAGTTGTACAAGCTCGGTGTGCCGATCACCACACGTCACAACGAAGTTGCGCCCTGCCAGTTCGAGATGGCACCGCACTACGAAGAAACCGACGTTGCCGTCGATCACAACCAGATGGTGATGTCCGTGTTGCGGAAGGTCGCGTTGCGTCACGGCCTTCAGGCACTGCTGCACGAGAAGCCATTCGCCGGGATCAACGGCTCCGGCAAGCATTGCAACTGGTCGCTTGCGATTGCCGCCAGCAACCCGGAGCTCAACGGCTTCAACCTGCTCAAGCCAGGCAAGACGCCGCATCAGAACGTCCGCTTCCTGCTCTTCCTTGCCGCGGTGCAGAAAGCCGTCTTCAAGCACTCCGGTCTGCTCCGCGCCGGCATCGCCACCAGCGGCAACGAACACCGACTCGGCGCCAACGAAGCACCGCCTGCGATCATCTCCATCTTCATGGGCGAGACGCTCACCAAGGTGATCGATGAGATCGCCGAAGGCCGCACTGGTGGCAAGACCGCCGCACAGCGCATGCTCGACCTTGGCGTCAACAAGCTGCCGGAAGTCGCTCAGGACAACACCGATCGCAACCGCACGTCTCCGTTTGCCTTCACTGGCATGAAGTTCGAATTCCGCGCGGTCGGCTCGTCGCAATCCATCGCCTTCCCGGTCATGCTGCTCAACGCCGCCGCCGCCGAAGCGATCTCGGAGATGACCGACAAGCTTCGCCAGCAGATCGCCGAGGGCGTTCCGGTCGATGACGCAGTGCTCGCGGTTGTGAGTGAGGCGTTCCGCGAAACCAAGGCCGTTCGATTCGAAGGCAATGGCTATTCGGCCGAGTGGGTGGAGGAAGCGGCGCGACGCGGCCTACCGAACTTCCGCAAGACACCGGAAGCTCTCGAACAGCTCATCACGCCGCAGTCACGCAAGACGCTGACGGACCTCGGCATTCTGTCGGAGGCGGAACTGGAGAGCCGGTTCCACGTGCGTATGGAGCGCTACGTGAAGGATGTGATGATCGAGGTGAGCACGCTGAAGGAGATCGTCGATACGCTGATCCTGCCTGCTGCCTTCGCCTACTACGGCATGCTCTCCGAGGCGGCTGCCAATGCCGTGACAGCCGGTATCACGGTGATCCCGCAGGTGGCGCAGGCGAACCACATCGGCACCCTGATTCAGGAACTGCAGACCCGGCGCGATGCGCTCTCGAGCGTGATCGACCGCGCCGAGGGGCTGCATCACGACCCCACCGCGCAGGCCAAGCTGCTCACGGCCGAGGGCTCCGACACGGCGCTGGCCGTCCGGGAGCGCTGCGATGCACTCGAGCTCGTTGTGTCCGACTCCATGTGGCCACTCCCGAAGTACCGCGAGATTCTTTTCCCGGTCTGAAGCATGACCCTGAGGGGATGAAGCGCGTCTGATACGGGCGGAGTGCTACTGCTGTAGCACTCCGCCCGTCATCTTTCCGTGAACGTGTTCCAACTCTTCCCAGACACCCGTCTCTCAGCCGTGCTTTCTGTCGCCGCGTTTTCGTCACGCCGCGGCGCCGCGGCGCTTGTCGCTGTGGCACTCGTCACGACGGCACCGCTCGGCGCCCAGGCGCTTCCTGACACCGTCAACAGCACACTGCTCCGGGCGTCGCACCCCTGGCTCAGCGACGGTGGGCGATTTGGCGACGTGCAGCGGGTCGTCCGCGATGCGCGCGCCAGCGATGCCGACGGCGATCTCCGGTGGACCGCGGGCTCCGGTGCCCCAACGGGAGTTGCGCGCGCTGTCCTCGCCCATCTGGCGCAGGATACTCAATCGTCGCGCGCCGAACTGGCTGACGTCGCCATTCTGGACTCAGCTGCCGCGCGCTTCGAGACACGCCGGGCCTCCGCTCCTGAACGTGGGCTGTTCGACGTCGGGATGGACATTGCGATTGCCAGGCATGCGTTCGTGCACCGTCAGGGTCGGATCGACCCATCGCGGGTGCACGCCGAGTGGTCGCTCGCAGCGGCCGAAGTCGATCTGACTGCGGTGCGGACGTCACTCATCGCCGGAACAGCACCAACTGAGGTCTTCAGCACCCTCGAGCCGCAAACGCGCGCCTATGCGATGCTGGTTGCAGCGCTGGCGGAGGTGCGGCGGCAGGAGAGCGATACCAGCGAACAGCTTCCAACGGCACCGACGCGGCCAGTCAGTGTCGGCGGGCGTTACTCCGATGCCCGGGCACTCGCTCGCGTCCTCATGCGCCTCGGCGAGCTGCCACAATCGTTCGCACTCGCTTCAGTTCACACGACATACACCAAACCGCTGTCGGATGCGATCGCGCGCTGGCAGAATCGCAAGATCAAGAAGGGAAGCGTCAAGGGCACGCTGAGCGCCTCGGTGCACAGGACGCTGCTTGCAGAGTATCAGAGTCGCGGTGACCGGATCGCGATGGCGATGGAGCGCTGGCGCTGGCTGCCCCGCAGCTTCTCCAATGATCCCCTCGTCGTGAACCTTCCGGAGTACCGCTTGCATGCCTACTCGCGGTTCCAGGGCGACTCCGCCGACCCGCTGAGCATGAACGTCGTGATCGGTCGTGCCGATTCCAACGCCACGCCGGTGTTCGCGGCCAACATGACGCAGGTCGTGTTCAGCCCGCTGTGGCATGTGCCGAAGTCGATCATGCTCGGCGAGATCCTTCCCGCCGCAACACGCGACACGGGCTATCTCGAGAAGCACAACTACGAACTCGTCACGCCTCGCGGCAAGGTGCTCGCAAGCAGCAGTCAGAACATCGCCAGAATCGGCACCTCGGTGTGGGTGCGTCAGCGATCTGGTGATGACAACTCACTCGGCAAAGTGAAGTTCCTGCTGCCGAATCCATATGACATCTACCTGCACGATACGCCATCACGCAGCCTGTTCTCGCGCAACCGCCGCGACTTCAGTCACGGCTGCGTCCGACTCGGCAATCCGATGGCGATGGCGCGCTACGTCCTCGGTAGCCAGCCGGCGTGGACCGACTCCAAGATCACCGAGGCCATGAACGCCGGCATCGAAAAGTACGTCCGCGTGCCACGACCGATTCCGGTGTTGATCGTGTATCAGACCGCTGTGGCTGACGCCGATGGATCGCTGCGCTACTTCAACGACGTGTACGGTCACGATCGGACGCTCTCGGACGCGCTCGAAAAGGCGCGCTAGACGAGGTTTTTACTGATCCGGTTTTCAACGCAGGGCATCGAGTAACTGAATACCAGCTGCTTTGATTTGGAGCCGCAGAGGCACAGAGGCCTTCGTGCACCGAGCCGATGGAGTGAGCGGATGCCTTTTTGCATTTCACTTCTTCCCTCGCGGCTCGCTATTCGATGATGGACTCGCAACCACAATCTGTTGCCGTCTCGGTGGCTCTGCGTCTCTGCGCCTTTCATCAAACCAGTTGGTTCAAGTTCCGCGTCACGCCTAAAATCAAAGCAGTTGGTTCAACGTCCGCTTCCGAAATCGCGAAACGGCGAACTACAGCGAAAACGAAAGATCGTTCTTCTTGACGCGATAGCCCGACGGCGCCGTGAACAGTGCCGCGTCAGGTTGCGCTGACGACAGCGACGTGATCTCGACCATCGCACGCTTCGGCGACTCGCCCGCTTCGGTGACCGTCACCACGGCCTTCATCGGGAAGCCACGAAACAGCGCCATCCGGGCCCGCGACACATTCGCCTGGTGCGTCGCATCCTGCTGTGCCGTCGCGCTGGCCCCACGCATCAACAGTTCGAACAGCGGATTGCGCGGCATACTCGCCTGCGTCGGTACCCAGTAGTCGGTTACCACGCGGTGATGCTTTTCTTCGGCGTTCATGCCGAACACGCCGATGCGCACGTTGTACTCCTCGACCATCCGGAACTGCTGCGTCGGCACGCCGGCCACTTCGCCACCGGGGCCAACGTCCTTCGCAATGATGCCGGCGTCGCGCACCTGCATCTGCACCACGCTCCCGACCATGCCAAGCGCCTTGCCGATGATCTGCTCGAAGGTCGCCAGCGGCATCTCACTGATTTCGTGCTCTGCCGGCTTGACCGTGCGCACGGTGTTGGTCGCAAAATCGACCAGCATGTACTCACCACGACGATTTCCGGTGGTGACCTTGACGGCGTTGCCGTTGCTCCGGCGCGCGCGATTTCGGTCGCGATCGAGATCGATGCGCAGCTGTTGGCCGGTCCAGGCCACCGCGCCCGACGTCACGTCGCCATCATCGTCGGTACTCGTGAATTCGTACCGACCGGCCGGCATCGCGCGTGGTGCGATCGGGCTGACGGAGTTCGCCGGCGCGGCTGATCGTGCCTGCGCGTTGGCGAGCGGTGCCGACACCAGGATGGCAGCGGCGAGAGCGAACGGGATCGAACGGCGCATAGGGTGCCTCCACAGGCAAGGAGCGACGGTGGCACTACGACCTTCGCCCCGTGCCGGTTTCGGCTTCTGCGCTGGCTACCGGTTCAGCGCGAACGCGTACTCCTGCTGGACCAGCATCCTCACCTTCTTCCCACCCGCTTCTGCTGGAAGGAATCGCATCCGCGGCAGCGTCACCCTCACCGCAGTGCCAAAGGCGTCGTGTGTAGTGGAGAGCACCTTGAACGACCCAGGCTCGGCCCGGCCAAGGGTGTCGACAACGAACTGGACCAGCGCGCTGCCTTCGACGCCCGAGGACTTGAGCATCTCCGGATAGGCCGGACTCGCTGATCCCGGGAGTGCCGCGGCGGGCTTCTCGACCTCGAAGACGAACATCGGCTGGTTACCAGCGATCGGCGCGGTCACGGTGCTGTCGCCATTGCCGCGGCCGCCTGGAGCGCCACGCCGCATCCAATCGGCAGGGTCGGTCGGCGCAGCTGACAGGTCCACCGTCGGGATGTCGATCGGGACATCGATCGGCGCAATCAGCACCTGATGTCCGAAGACTGGGCGCGTCGATGCCTCGGTGTGCGGCGGGCGCTGTGCATGGGGGGCGTCCGGCTTCGGCTCGAGCGGGATCCGTCGTACTTCGACTTGTACCGGCGATTCCAGCGCCACGACCGTACGCTGGGTCAGCTGAACCGCAGCACCAATCATCACGACATGCAGTACCACCGACAGCAGCGTCCCGCGAGTCTTCCGTTGCGTGACCTGGTTCGTTTCCAGCAGCTGATTCAGCATACACCGTCTCCTGAGCGTCGGATGAGGGTCGAGCGTTGACCCTGCTATCATTCACTCGGCGCATTACGCGACCATGTCTGGTTGGATTGCTGCTGGCTTAAGGATTCGTGATGATGTGTCAATCATTGTGATGCAGGTGAGGATTTCATGGTAGTCTCATGATGGTGACGCAATGATGTGGCCATTGTTGGCGGGCGTCGTCCTGCGCATGCCGGTGTGCTCACAGGGCGAGCGACTCTCGGCTGCTTACGATGGCTCGCGGTAGCTGGCGCCGGATTGATGATGGCCGCACCGATCGGGTGCGCGTCGAGCTGATTTCGCGTCACAGGGTATGTCTCATGCCGGCACCCCGAACCCTGCTGATGGTCTTGCATGACCGTATCGTGGCAAAGCACTACAGTGTGCGAACTGAGGAAGCGTATCGTCACTGGGTGCGTCGATTCATCCGGCATCACGGTATGCGGCACCCCCGCGAACTGGGGCCGAGCGATGTGCAGGGCTTTTTGACACATCTGGCGCGTGACGTCGGGGTGAGTGCAAGCACGCAGAACCAGGCGCTGGCGGCATTGCTCTTTTTGTACCGGGAGGTGTTGCGGGTACCGATGTCGGCCTCGATGCACCACATGCACGCCAAGCGGCCGCGTCGATTGCCGAACGTTCTGGCGCAGGGTGACGTGGTGCGCGTGCTGGAGCAGATGCATGGGGTGCCACGGTTGATGGCATCGTTGTTGTTCGGGAGTGGGTTGCGGTTGCTTGAGTGCTGCTGCCTGCGGGTGAAGGATCTGGACTTTGCGCGGCGCGAGCTCCGTGTTCGGGCTGGCAAGGGGCAGAAGGATCGTGTGACGATGCTGCCGGCGGGGTTGCTACCGGCGTTACGTGCACATCTGCAGGCGATGATGTCCAGGCACGAGCGTGATCTGGCGGCTGGCGCCGGTGCGGTGGAACTGCCCGGTGCACTGCGCCTGAAGCTGGGGGCGTCGGCCGCCCGGAGTTGGGCGTGGCAGTGGGTCTTTCCGGCAAGCAGCACGTACCTGTCGCGAGAATGCCAGGAACGGCGACGGCATCATGTCGACCCGACCGTGCTGCAGCGAGCAGTGAAGACGGCGGCTGGTCTGGCGCGAGTGAATCAGCGTGTCAGTTGTCACACGCTGCGGCATTCGTTTGCGACGCACTTGCTCGAAACCGGGTATGACATTCGGACCGTGCAGGAGCTATTGGGGCATTCCGATGTGCGGACGACGATGTTGTACACGCATGTGCTGAACCGCGGTGGCTTCGGGGTGCGGAGCCCGTTGGATGCGCCGAGTGGTGCCGTGGGAGTTGGGGGTGAACGTGGGTTGGGCCAGGGGTAGCGGTTTGGCGGTGCGGGCGTGCTCGGTGAGGGGTGATGCGAGTGATCCGTGAGGTTGGTGGCGGCGCAGCCGCATGGAGTCCTCGGCTGTGGGGCAGCGGGGTCTCGCGACGGCGTGGGCTGGCGGAGCAGAGCGGGCTATGGAGCGCGCGAGGGGCGGGGCGGTCGGGCTGACAGCACCACGGGGGGGAACGACGTGGCCCGTGGAGAGCGGAAGCGGGGTGATCTGCGAGTGGTGGTGGCGGGTCTGTGGTCGTTGAGCGCGTCACGGGTCGGTGCTCGGCCGATTTTTGGGTCAGCACGTCACCATCGTCGCGCGTTAAGCTGGGCAGTGATTCGCGCGGCGTTGCCCGCCGGGCAATTCGTCTCGACGGCGTGTTATACTGGCGGTCAATCACATTCCGACGCTGGCGGGAAGTCTCGCAGGTTCTGGATTCCGTTTGGGTTGCGTACGGCTCGGTTGGGCGAGGCGTTCATCCGGAGCAGGCGTTATGCGGCGTCTGGCGCGATAGGCTGGGCAGTTCAATACTCGTTGAGGCTGTAGGATAAGGCGATTTTGCGGACGCGTCGCGCTTGAAACTGAGCGTTCGGAGGAATTTCTTCAGTATGGTCGCACCCCATATTGATTCGGAGCGATTTTCACGCTGATTGCGTGAGATCGTGCGCGATCTCGGTGCCGTTTTACGCCGCGTAGCCCGCGTGCGCCAGCTTCTCGATGTTGTGCACGAGACAGTAGAGTTGCCATTGGCCATTCACCTTGGTGCGGCCGCGCAGCGTGAAGCGATCGAGGCGTTTGTTGTGCCGCAGATTGGCAAACACCGGCTCCACGGTGGCGAAGCGCATCCCGTACTGCGCACGTCCTTCGGGCGTATCGATCCGCGCTTGCATGCGCGCGGTGTGGTTTACTGAATCCGCACGCTCGCGGTCGCGAAAGAAGGCGACGTTTCGCACGGGCGTGGTCTCCGGCGTGCGCAAACACTGCGCGCGGAGCGTGCACGGTCCGCACTGGTGCTTCGCCCCTTGGAAGTGCGCACCGATGAAGCCCCCGGTGACGCGCGCAATGCCGCGTCGACACAGGGCGTGCCCCGCGGGACACACGCACGTGCGCGCATCAGGATCAAAGGCAAAATCCTCCGGCGTGAACACGCGCGGCGAGGTCGGACGGCCCGACTTGTCATGCAGCGGATTCGGTAGAGCGAGATAGCGCGCCTGCGTCGCAAACCGTTCATCGCGCCGCCGCAGGTCCTTGTCCGCGACGAGGGCGGGTACCCGCAGCGCCGCAAGCTGCGCGAGGTTCGCCTCGCTGTGATAGCCGGCGTCCGCGGTGATCAGCGTGTCGGGCGTACGCAGCGACTGCACCGCCGACACCACCGGGATCAGGAGCTCCTGCTCGGATCCGGTGCCATGCGCCTGCGCGTCGACGATGATCTGGTGTTTCGCGTCGACCGCCGCGACGCCCGTGTAGCCCTGCAGCACGCCTTTGCTCGTCGCCATCTTCGCGCTCTCGTTATCCGTACGATTGCTCTTGCGGATCGCGCCTTTCGCGCCACGACGCTCATCCGGATTGCGCGCCAGCCAAGTGCGCAGCTGCGCGGCATCGTGTTCGAGCTGCTCGATCCGTTTGGTGGCTTTCGTATCCGGATCGGGCTCGGTGGGCGCGGTGTCGGCGACGCGATGCCGCTGCAGCATCGTGGTCGCCGCGGCCTCCAGCTTCTCGGCCTGTCGCGCGAAATCGGCGCGCGTCCCACTCCGATGCTTCGACGCATTGCTCGGCAGCTTCACGCCGTCAATCGCAAACATCTCGCGGCCGATCAATCCCTGCTGGTCACACACGGCGAGGACCGCGGCAAAGACACGCGCGATGTCCTCGCCCAGCGTGCTGACGAACTTCGCGATCGTCGTGAAGTGCGGCGCGCGGTCTCCGCAGAGCGCGATGAACGTCACGTGTTCCTGGCAGACGCGCTCGATCTGTCGGCTGCTCACGATCCCCTGCGAGTAGGCGAACAGCACCACCTTTAACAGCAGCGCGGGCGGGTACGCCGGCGCGCCGGTCGCATCGTTGCGGAAGCGGGCGTCGAAGTGCGACAGATCGATTTCGTGGTCGAGCAGATGATTCAACGCGTGCTCGAAGGTCCCAGGCAAGAGCTGGCGGGACAGATCTACGGGGATCAACTTCGGCTGGGTATCGATGTACTTGTAGCGGGCCATGGCGAGCGCTCGACAGCGGGGCGAAACAACACCACATTCGATGCACGACAAACCCGTGGCATCGCCTCAAGTTCCGTTTCCACATTGGCCTGCTTCTCGACTTTTCCTACAGCCTCGTTAGACCTTTAACTCGCAATAGTATGCTTAGAGTTGCCATCGCTCTCGCGGCAATAGGCCTTGTGCTCGGTGTCGTGGGATTCATACGAGATCGCCGTAGGGGCCGGAGAGCGGATTTTGCTGCAGGTGGTGTAGCGTCAGCGATCGGAACGCTTGCAATCCTTGGTGCACTTTCCGTGAAGGCGAGCGATGGCCTGCTCATCGTGCTCCTAAGCGCCTCGGCAGTTGCTGTATCGACGTCCTTCTACCTCACGTATCGCGGTATCTCTCGTAGGCAGTAACGCCTGCCGGCAGCGACTAAGGTCTAACGAGGCGCTGCAGCAGACGGGCGAGCTATGGAAGCTCGCTACGCTCGCACTTTATTCTGTTCGCCCGCAGCTGAGCGCAAAGCGTTAGATGGCACGGCTGGCGGTGGTGCTGACCTTGTGATTCTGTACAGTGTACGTACATTTGGTGGATGAGCCACCTCAAGTTTGAGTGGAGTCCGGCCAAGGCCGCGTCGAACCTCAAGAAGCATGGCGTGAGCTTTGAAGAGGCGCGCTCGGCCTTCGAGGATGAGGAGGCGCTGATGATCCCCGATCCTGACCACTCGGTGGGCGAAGAGCGCTTTGTGCTCCTGGGGCTCAGCGGGGCATCACGTCTCTTGGTCGTGATTCACTGTGAGCGTGGTCCCGACGTCGTTCGTCTCATCTCTGCGCGCAAGGCGGAACGTACCGAGCGCGCGGCGTACCTCTCGCGGAGAGCCCGATGAAAGCACGTTACGATTTTGCTGCGGCGACGAAGAATCCTTACGCCAAGCGGCTCAAGCGGTCGGTGACGATTCGGCTTGATGAGTCCACCGTCGAGTATTTCCGCGAGTTGGCTGCAGAGTTGGAGCTGCCCTATCAGAGCTTGATCAATCTCTACTTGC
>JBBQRH010000056.1:0-26127 GCA_038215035.1 Gemmatimonadales bacterium
TTCGTCCGGCTCGATGGCACCGGCGAGGGCGTGCTGATCGCCAACGGCCACAGCCCCGCGTTTCGACCATGAGGCGGCCGCCGCTCAACCCACCGTGAACAATACCTGCGACGCCTGCGTGCGCCGTCGTCACTGAAACCGCTCGCCGTCCGACGTCAACAAACCGCCGCAAACAGGTGTCGCGCCATGATCAAGCCTACGCTGCTGCTGAATACCGTCATTCACGCCGCCACTGTGGTGACCCTCGCCGCTGTGATCAGCGCTTGCGGCGACTCGGCCAACTCGTCCACCGACCCGACCACTGGCCCGACCATCTCCGCCGCCGACGTCGCCGCCGGTACGACCCTCGATATCGCCGCCATCGCTGCCGACGCCGCCGCGGAAGATGTCGCAGTGTTCAAAGTGAACCTTGGCGCCTTCGGCATCGTCAAAGACACCGACTCTGACCGCTTCGAACGCTGGAGCGCCTGCCCTTACGACGCCGCCGAGTCGGTGTTCTTCTGTGCTGCACAGGTGCGCGGCTCGTTCACGACAACCCGGAGCTACGCGTACTTCACAGACAACGCCGATGAAGACGGTTCAGCGTCGCTTCAGCCGGCCTACGACGCGAGAACCACCGCTGCGGCCTACTTCGTTTGGTCGCTCAAAGGCTCCATAACGCGCGACAGGTGGTCCGGCTATGTCACCCGCGATCGTTTCCTCTACGTCTCCGACCTGCTCGGGTCGAACGGCACCATCACGATCTTCGGCAACGGAGGATCCAGTTCCAGTGTTGCCGAAAAGCTGCGGGCGAACTTTCTCGGTGACAGCGCCGGCCCGAACAGCCTGACCCGCACCTACATTCTGGAATCGACGTCCGAAATCAGGGCGACGACTCCGGGGATTCGCCTGCCTGACGCTTGGCCGACCAGCGGTGCGATAACCCGCGACTTTGCGCTGAGCCGCATCGATGCCGCCGGCACCACGTTCGCGACCCGCAGGGCCATCGTCACGTTCAACGGCACACAGTTCGTCGACCTGATCGTCAGGCAATATGCCGACAACGGCACGGCCTTCGTGCTCGACCTGGCGACCGGCAAGGTCACGCGGAAGGCTGCCTAGCCGTGAACTGCGCGCTGGCCGATGCGTTCAACGGCAACCGGTATTGCGAGGATTGCCAACACCGCCAGCCTGGATGGTCCGGCCTGTGACTTCGTCCAGAACCCGGTATCGCGCTCCGCTGCCGCCCACCTGAACAGGGGCAACATCGTAGTGTGCCGCGCATCGGCATCGCCACACTTCATTCGCGCCTTGCGAGGCGCCACTCCTGCTGCGCGTTTGTGAATCACGGTTCCGCGCATGCGATGCCGGTCATTCCCATCACACAGTCAACTCACGCGCCGCGGGCTGACCCAAAGGAGACATCGATCACCCCTTCACAGCGTCTGCCGCTGCACCACCCGCTGCAGTCGACCGATCCAGCGCCGCAGTTCCTCGGCATCGATCTGTACCGCATTCAACCCATCCGCACCGCGGTCCGATCGGCGCACGTCGTCCGACTCGAACTCCATCGCTTCTCTCGGCGCGTAGGCGCTCAGAATGCGCGCCCACGGTTCCACGACGACATCCGAGGCGTGCTGCGGCGACACGGCGCCGTTGCCCGACACGACGCCGACCCACAGCAACGCCACCAGATCGCGCGCAAAACCGACGAACACCAGCTCGCGGCCGCGGCCGGCCGTTCCGGTCTTGCCGGCCAGCGCATAGTCGTCGCTCAGCACACTGGCGGCGCGCCAGGCGGTGCCCTGACGGGCGACGCCCTGCAGCAACGAATAGGTCTCGTTGGCCGACATCGGCGACATCAGCGGCGCGGCCAGCCCGCTGGCATCGTAGCCGCTGAAGCGCGGTAGCAGCGTGCGGTCGCGTGTCCTCAGCGCGGCGTAGGCGGTCAGCAGATCGAGCGGTGCGACGGTCTGAATGCCGAGGCCGTCGGCAGGAGTGGTGTTCACGTTTCGCAGAATTCCGGCATTCACCAGTCGCTGTTTCGCCGGCAGGCTGAGTCCCGACATGAGACATGCGCCGAGCAGGTTGTCGCTGCGGAACAGGGCCTCGGCAATGGTTCGGTCGGGAGCTTCGGCGCCACTGAGCGTCGCGAGGTACTGGTGCACCTTTGGATCGGGGCAGTGACTTCCCATCAGCTCACCGAGCGTTTCGTCGGTGTACATGTTGCCGTCATCGAGCGCCGCAGCGAGCAGCAGTGGCTTGATCGCGCTGGCGGGCTGAATGCGCCCGATACGCAGCAGATCAGCACCGGCGGCGGTGCGGCCGTGACGACCGGTGTAGCTCACGATCTCGCCAGTCGACACACGCATCGCGACGAAGATGCCGGCAACCTCACGTTTCGGCGTGCTGTCGTTGGCGCGACGGGGACGATCGGGACCCTGCAGTCGGCGTACCAGTGACGTGAGCTGCTTCTCGGCGGCACGCTGCAGGCCGGCGTCGAGAAAGGTGCGCACGCTCGACGGGCAGTTCACCGAGGGTTCACAGGTGGCGAAGCCGTCGCGAACACGGGAGACGTACCCGCGGTACATCGGCGGTGCGGCGGCGGCCAGTCGCGCACGCGACGGTGCGAGACGCTTCTTCGTGATCGTGAAGCTGGTGTCGAGTCGGTGCATCTTCTGGAACACGTTGGTGATCGCCGTGCGGCGTGCCGGCAGTTCATTCACCGCCGGATCACGGTCGCGCGGGTTCGCCACCAGATAGGCGAGCTCCGCAGCGTCAGCGGGCGACAGTGCAGTGGCGGACTTGCCATAGTACGAACGTGCGGCGGCGTCGATACCGTTGCGATTGCGACCGAGGTACACGCTGTTGAGGTACAGCTCGACCAGGGCCTGCTTTCCGAAGCGAGCGGTCAGGTACGTGCCGAGCCCTGCTTCGGCGAGCTTGCCGGTCCATCGGTGGTCCAGTGGCATGCGGTCGGCGCAGAGCGCGCGTGCCAGCTGCATCGGAATGGTGCTGGCACCGCGGCGCGCGTTGTCGCCCGGCGTCAGGTTCCCGACGGCGGCGGCCACCGTGCCGATCGGATCAACACCGCGATGGTACCACGAGTTGAGCCGGCGATCTTCCACCGCAGTGAAGGCCAGCGGCACATGTTTGGGCAGCGATGCAATCGGCACGTAGCGATCACGCGTCGGGTCAAGATAGCCCATCCGCTTGCCGCTGGCGTCCAGCAACTCGGTTCCATTCTTGAGGGCTGTCACCCGAGCGCCGACACCGCACGGCGCATGACCGTAGAACGGGTAGAAAACGACCAGCGGCATGACCGTAGTCAGGCCGAGCAGCACCAGGGCACGTCGTTTCGTGATGCGCATGGCAGTGCGGAGTGCGGGACGCCGTCGAATCGGGAGGCCGAAGGCCAGTCGAAGGAGCTGAGGCAGCAAGAGGCGCGCCTCGGACACCCGTACGCGACTGGCCGCTCAGTTGTGTCGTCAGCCGGGCTCAAATGGTTGCCCTGCAGTTCAGCTCGGCACTTCAGCCGGCGACGGCTTTCGCGTGTGACGCGCTCGTCGCGGCGCGCAGTCCGACGTAGAGCAACAGGCCCGCGGGGCCGAACATGAACGTCAGGAACAGGCAGGGCACCACCAGCAGATGCTTGATGCCACGCTCAGCAGCGTCCATTACCATCCAGCAGCCGATGAAGAAATCGAAGGCGAGATAATGCACCCAGCCCGCCAGGATCGCGCGATCCTGGGTGAACAACGCTTTCACCTGCGCCAGCGATCCGAAGCCACCATCCGGATTGGTGGGTGCAGTGGAGAGTGCCCAGATGTAAAGCACCGCCATGGCCAGTGGCACGACGAAGCGGAGGATCGGTGCGGTGCGTTTCGGCTGGAACACCAGCACGATCCAACTCAACAGCGCGGTGGTGTTCGCATACTGGAACAGCTGTGCATCGGACATGATCAACTCGTCGGGAATGGAAGCAGCGGGTGGCCAGCGAGCGCCTGTGCCAGCGCCGCGAGAAAGAGTCCGCCACAGGCCAGCGAGGCGAAGACTATTGCCGTGCGTTCGGTGTTGTCGTCGGTCGCGGAACGGATGCGCCGCAGCCCAAGCAGGAGCAGCGGCAGCAGCTGCCACGCGTGCATGCCGAGAAAATGTGGAATGCGCAGATCACCATGCGAGCGGCTCCACGTGGTGAGTGGCAGGCCAGGACCACCATCCGGTGCGCCGATGGTGTGTGTTCCTGCCAACCATGGCCGCTCGCCCCGCTTCATCGCCGCCAACTGGTCCTCGCGTGGCTGCGTCATCGTCCAGCCCACGCCGGCTCCGGCAATGTTGAGGGCCAGACCGATTCGAAGCGCGAGCGCCATGGTACGATCGGTGGCCGGCGTTCGGAGATGCAGCCAGAGCAGAATCGCGGACATGACCCAGACGGTGGCGATACCGACCCCCATCGAACTGTAAATCACGGCGTTGAGCGGGGTGTCGATATTGAAATGACTGGTGGTCCCGCGCATCGCCTGCAGGGCGATGAGGCCGGTCTCGAGCGCGAGGATCCATCCGATCAGCGTCGTCGCGATACGCAGCAACCGCGACTTCTGCAGATCGCGCACCATCCAGGCCATCGTGACCAGATACACTGCGCCCGAGAGGCCGAACTTGGCCGGCTTGAGCCACGCTGGTGCGCCGGTGATCACCCGATCATCCACCAGAAGGCCGATCAGTGCCACACCAAGCAGTATTGCACTGATCGCGGCCATGCGTACCATGACGGGCGACCACCGAAGCATGGCCGCATACCGCTCACGAGGTGACAGCATTCGTGGTCGTTGGAGGGTGACGAAATGTGGTGCCACGAAAGTTACGGCACATCGGTGCGGGATGTTTCGCACCGCGTCACCATCCTCACCGGCAACCTGGCACAAGCGACCCGTGGCGCTGTGGTCCGCTCTCAGGCGCGGCAGCGGCGCGTCTACTTCTTCGCCGGTACCGGCTGCGGGTTTGCCCTGATCCATGCACACGCCTTCTGATCACCACCGTCGCAACCACGCTTGTAGAACTCGGCGGCGCGCGTGACGCTCTTGGCAGTGACGGAAGAGCCGCTCTCGTACATACTCGCCAGCCACGAGCAACTCGGCGCAAAGCCAGCTTCGCAGCCCTGGCTCAGGTACTGGCCTGCGCGAACATCGTCACGCATCACGCCTGCTCCGCGCAGATAGCCTGCACCGAGGTAGGCACACGACTCCGCGCTGCTGCTGGCTGCCGTGCACGCCTGTCGCCAGAAGCCGATAGCCTTGACCGAATCACGCGTCAGGCCGCCGCGACCGTTGGCGGTGAGGATGCCGAGCACGTTGCATCCGACCGCGTCACCACCACTGCAGGCGCGCTCGAGCAGCGTTGCAGCGCGAGCATCGTTCTGGGCGGTGCCGTTGCCAGCCGCCGTTGCCGCGCCGAGCATCGCGCACCCTTCGAGATGACCGCCGTCGCATGCCTTGGCGTAGAGCACCGCGGCCTTGGTATCATCTGCCGGGCCACCTTCGCCTTTTGCGGTTGCGAGGCCGATGTAGGTGCAGGCGGCCGCTGAACCATCGTCGCAGGCGCGTGTGAAGAGCTGGCGTGCCTTGCCTCGATCCATCGAGAGGCCCTCGTGACGCGAGTCGTACATCCGGCCGAGGTTCATGCATCCATCAGGGTCCTGCACGTCGCAGGCAACTTTGTACAGCCCGATCGCACGCGGAACGCTCTTGGCGGCGCTGTTGCGGCCATACTCGAAGTTGAGCCCCTGTGCCACGCAGCCTGCCGCCACGCCGCCGTCACATCCTGGAGCAGCGCGCGATGTCGAGGCACGCGCGGCCGACGTCTGCGCGGCAAGGGTGCTGGCACTCGCCATGGTGACCGGTGGGGTCGTGCCGAGGTTGCCCAACTTGGAAGAAACGTTGGATGACGTAGTGGATGAGCCGGTCGATGCTTGCGTGACTGGCGCGCTGCCGGCGGTCGAACGTTGCGGATCGGCGAACGATCGACCGCCGCGCTGAACACCGGTCGCCGTCGGTACATCCTGTGTGGCGGCGGGCTTGGCCTCGGCGGCGGCGATGTCGCTGACGCGATCGCGCCGCACGAAGACGAAGTCGCCCTGATCGCTCTCGATACCCGGTACCGCGCTGAACGTCGGCGTGGTATGGGCGACGGCAGCCACCCGTGGATTGATCTCACCCGCCAGCTGCTGCGCCATGAAGACCGGGGCGCGGCGGGCCTTGAGTGCAGCGATGATCTCCATCGAAAAGATGCTCACCTGCGGCACCGTCTCCTTGGAGGTTCCGGCCGTCATTGCCTGCCGGCTCGAGCGTCGGGCGTAGAGCAGTGCGCCGGCGATCGCACGCTGGTTGTCGGCGGGAAGTACCACGCGTTCATCGTTGCTGCGATTGAGCGACCCGCTGAAGCAGGCATCGGTGATCAGCAGGACGGAGCGCGCCTTCAAGGTGCGCAGCCAGGTGCGGATCGACTCGTTTGGAATCCAGGTGCTCTTGCGCGCATTGGCGGCATCGGCGGCCAGCCAGTACCCCTCGCGACCGGCCTCGTCGAAGCCGCCGTGACCGCTGTACACCACCAGCAGATTGTCGTCGGGGCCAAGGCGACGCGCCACGGCTTCGAGGGAGTCGAGAATCGCCTCGCGCGTGGGGTTCTTCACCACCTGCACATTCCTGGGATCGAACGTGTATTCGCGTGTGATCACCGCCCGCAGGCTGTCCGCTTCCTTGATCGGAAACCGCAGCGACGGCAGCCCGCTGCTCGGCTGCTGTTCACCAACGGCGAAGATGATGGCGTGATAGGTGCCGAATCCGCCGTTCTGCGCGGCCGGTGCTCGCTGCTCCAGCCCACGGCGCACGCCCTGTGCTTCAGCGGACCGCAGGCAGAGGGCGGCGAGCAGCGTCAACACTGCCAGTCGGCTGAACGTCGGCGTGCTGGTCGGAAGCGAAGTCTCACGCATATCGCTGGCCTTGGTGATGCGATGGGTATCCGGAACGTGACGTGGCCGTACGTACTGCAACTGTAGCACCCTCGATGCGCGCGCCGCCTCGTCCGCCCCGCCTCCGAACGACGATCGACTGCGCTGCGAGTCTCTCATCCGGCTGGATCATCGGCCTGCCACGACGCGTATTTGCACGCGCTGCACCGACCAGCTGGCCGGCGCGGAGCCAGGACGGGCGCCCAGACCACGCGTTCCCATCCTTCCGCGCAACAGCCCACCGATTGCCGACTCGGCGCCACCACGCTGCATCTCGGACGACACCACGGCATCCCACTCGAACACATCGCGCGGCAATTCCTGCTCCGACGTCACCAGCAGCAGCGACTCGATGCCGACGTCGGTGGCACCGAACGAGGCAATCCGGCCGCTGCCATCCGTGACCGGGATCAGCTCTGGCCACACTTCCTTGTTGCCGATGAAGTATGGCACGCGGTTGGAGGCATTGGTGCCGTCGGCTGGAAAGAGCAGGGTGGCCTTGCCCTTGCTGTCGATGTTGAACACATACACGAAACGCGGCTGACGCGCGGGGGCAGCGCTCATCCGGGCCGAGTCGGAGGCGAGCCGCAGCTGGATGACGGTGCCCGCTGCCAGTGAATCGCTGGTGAGCGCTGTACCCGACACGCTGTCGACCACCACCAGCCGGTATGGGAACTGCCCCTCGTCGGGCGGGGGCATGATCGTGAGCCACGTCCTCATCCGTCCAAGCGCTTCAGCGTGCAGGCGCAACGAATCACCGGCGGCGGAGGCAGAAGCACTGCTCGCAACTACGAACCAGTTGGTACGCGGTGGGAACGCGCTGGTCGCGGTGTCCGCAGCACTCGCGTTGGCACGCACCCACGCATAACTGACGGCAGCGTCGGTCACCTGGCCCGAGAGCACGTAGAATGCGCCGTCCGGCACCTTCTCTCGCGCAATGCCGGCAGCCTGCGTCGTCCCGCCGATTGCGAGGGCGGCATCGAGCGCTCGCGTGGGTGGCATCGAAAGCGACACGGCAGGATGGGTCAGCCCGAGCTGCGCGATCGCAGCCAGCACTCGCTGCGCAGTGAGTGTCGTACCGAGTTGCACGGGCGTTGTTCGCGACGCGCGAAGCATCCAGACGCCAGTTTCGTATGCGATCGTTATCAGCGACTGCGTCGACGCCGGCAGTCGTGTCGGATCATCGATCCACTCGATCGATGGCGCAACCCTGAGCAGACGGGCCTCGACGATTGCTGCCTCTCGCGCGGCGTCGGACGGCAGCGGTGATGGCACCCACACGCGCAGCAGCGGTTCATCGGCGGCAACCCAGCGCGTGATGGCATACAGGTCCCCGATTCTGAAAGAATCTTCGCTGCCGCTGACGATGGTTGCCAGGCTGCGCGCGATGCTGGTGTTGCGTTCGATGCGCACCACCATCGTCGTATCAAGCTTGCCATTCACCAGCCGTGCGAGCTCCGTGCCCGGCCGTAGTCCAAGCGCCACTCCGCCATCCAGCTCGGCCTTCTCGCCGCGCAGCGCAGTCAATGCCACCGTGGTTCGGGTGAGGGTGCTCCCCTTCGCGCCGCCGAAGAAGGGTTGGCTGAGCCGCGCCTGACCGGCATCGATCGACGGCACCTGATCCGGTGCGCGTCCCTGCATGATCGCCTTCGTGCTCTGGAAGATCTGCCGCGCCGACGCGGTGGTGGAGTTTGCCATCAGCGCGTGCAGCAGCGCCGCGGTGAAGAGCCCGTGCCTGACATTGTTCTCGTCGAGGCCTTCCTTGGCCGGCCGGGTGTCCTCGGCGGCCGAGATGACCAGCGCACCCACGTCGGCCGGGAACTGCCCGGTGTAGCGCTCGGCCTTGTCGCGCTCATCGATCGATGCCCAGCGTTCCGTCAGCAGTTGTGGCACGCCGCCACGCGTGATCGAGCCCGAATTGCAGGCGTCGATCACCACCGTGACGAGCACACCACGCGCGGCGGCCGGTGCGATCAGGCCTGCGAGTTCCTTGTCGCGGATGTCTTCGGCGCCGGCGTTGGCGTCAACCGGCACCAGCGTCTGATCCAGTTGCTTGCCCGGCGTGAGCGAATTGCGACGCAATGCGCCGTGCCCAGCGAAGGAGAAAAATGCGACGTCGCCCGGCTTCGAGGTCGCAAGCAGTGCCGTGAGAGAGTCGATGATTGCGCGGCGGGTGGCGGCACGGTCGGTCAGCACCCGGACGTCGGCCGACCTGAAGCCATAGCGCGCCTGCAGCACCTGCGCGATCGCGAAGGCGTCGTTGGTCGATCCTTCGAGATTGCTGATGATGCCGCGGACGTTGGCGCTGCCTGCCGGATCGCTTCCCGCGGGACGCGTGGGGCTCGCGGCGGCTGAACGTTCGGTCGTGTTCGGAACGAACACCGCGTAGTCGTTCACACCCACGATCAGCGCGCGGCGCATCTGTGCTGACAGGTGACCCGCTCCCGTGCAGGTAACAAGAAGCAATGTGGCTGCAACGCGCAACGTGTGTCGTAGGCTGGCGCGCGGCACAGACGGCATCGATACACGGGCTCGAGATGACTGGCGCGCCTGGCGCATCACGGAAGTGGTTTGGTGCAAAGGGTGTGCAGGCGCTCCGAGGACAGGTCGGTCGCCGCGTGGAGGGCCGGGAGATTGCACGAGGAAGTATGACGCTGGGGTCCTGCCGGTGATTCACCCGTTCGGGTGATCATGCCTGAGAACCACTGCGCGGTATGTTGAAAACGCCTCCTGTCGGGTGCCTCGACATCGGTCTGTGCACCATCTGTTTCGCACGCGTGCACCGACTGCCAGCAGTGCTCCACTTCCGGACTCCCCACATGCCCACGCTCCGCATCTCACGGTTCCGCACCACGATCGCCATGGTCGCGATCGCGTCTGCCAGCGCGATGATCACCCCGGCCGCGGGGCAGGTTCCGTGCGACCCGACGCCCGTGCTACCGGAGAACGCCGTCAAGAGCGAGTTCGAGGCGCAGGTGAAACAGATGCTTCGCGGCAAGGAAGACTTCCAGAAGCCGAACTGTGAGATCAGCACGCCACGCGCGCTGCGTGTCGCGCGCCTGCTGCGGCCAATCGCTGCGGCTGCACGCGACATCGGATCATCGACGCGATTCCTGGTGCTGAACAAGAACGAGGAGAATGCGTTCGCGACAGGGTGGCCGGAGAATGGCTATCACCTGATCGTCGTGTACACGGGCATGATCGAAACCCTCGACCGTCGTGCGGCATTGGCGGCGAGCCGCTCGGGACGCAGTGCGACCGAGTTGAGCGATGTGTTTCTATCGACGGTGATGGCACACGAAATGTCGCATCTGATTCTGCGACATGCACAGGACAAGACCTGCCGCGGCTCTGACAATCTCAACGCAGGCGCAGACGCGACGGGCTCCAGTGCGGAAGGTACTCGTGGTTTTGCTCCCGGCGTCGTGGCGTGCAAGCAGTACTCACAGGGCAAGGAGCTGGCGGCCGACTCGGTCGCGGCCTTCATCATGTTCGCCACGCGGAAGACGAACGTCTTCAGTGACGCCGGTGAGCTGGTGCGCCTGTGGGAGCTCGACGCGGCGGAAGAACGCGAGTCGGGCGAAAACGCCTTCTGGGGCGAACGGGTGATGAGTACGCACCCGTCTGCCGTTCGCCGCGCGGCGTTGTACATGCGGCTCTGGGCCAGCATGCTCGAGGAGCAGGACCGCTATGACAGCGCGATCGGATTGATCAGCGCCAACATCGAAGTCGACCGGGCCATTGCCATGCTCGACTCGGTGCGGCGCGCCTTGCCAGCGGCGCCCTTTCTCGACGATGCCATGGGCGCCGCGTTGCTGACGCAGTGGCTGTCCACGGTGCCGGTCGGGGCGCTTGCAGTGCGCCCGACGGTCGGTGTCGTTCGGACGCGTTTTGTGGAAGGGCTGCGAGGGGACAATACCGGTGACGCAGCACTGCTGACCCGAGCGCGTACCGTCCTCGAAGGCATCACGAATCTCGAGAATCGTCCCGCCAGCCTCTCCAACATCGCGTTGCTCGATGCGTACTCCGGGAATGCAGCACGGGCACTGCCGCGCGCGCGTCGCGCCGTGCAACTCGCCAGTGGCGACGCCGCGATCCTCAACACACTGGGCGTGGTCTACTATCGCGCCGATCAGCCCGACTCGGCCCGTGCGGTCTTCGGCCGGATCATCGCCGGCGGCTCCTCACCGTTGAGCGAAGCGTCGTGGCGCACGAACTGTCTCGGCGACTCCCCGAAGCCGATCAGTATCCGTGTCTGCTTCAACTACGCGCGCGCCGTCTTCGAGCGCGACAAGGTGCTCGGCGTCACGTTGCTCGCCGCCTATCGCGACATCTATGGGCAGCAGCCGTGGGGTCAGGAGGCGGGCCGTATCGTTTCAATTGCACGATCGGGCGGCGCCGTCACCGTGCCGACCGGTTCGGCACCTGCGGAAACGCGCACGGACACGCCGCGACCCAAGGCGCCCTCAGCGGGCGCCAGCAGCAAGATCGGGAATCTGGGATTCCGGTCGATCCAGCTCGTCTCCCCCGATGGCCTGCGTCGCGTGGGGACAGGGATGCGACCGCGGGACGCGCGTAGCGCACTGCCCAGCGTGACCGAAGGGCGTACCGCCGGAGCGGCGGGCGAGACGCTGCAGAGCGACGTGGACGGTGTCGCCTTTCTGGTCCAGCCCGATCCAGCTGGCGGGCAGAAGGTCGTGGGGATCGTCTCGTCGGGCGGCTGGTCACTGGCCGGCGTGACTCCTGGGCAGCCAGTCAGCGTGCTGTCACGACTGGGGCGTGTGGTCGACAGGGACGCCGATACGTATGTCTTCGTCGTCACGGGACATCTGGTGCGGGTCGTCACCGACGGCGCGCGGATCACGTCGATCATCGTGCGCTCGGATCAGTAGGGCGGGTCGGGATGGCAGTGCCCTGGGCGCCTCGGTTGCCGACTCTCGCGCTTCCGGCGTAGCTTCGCGTGTCGTACCGAAACACGCTGACGCGCCCTGCGTAGGGTGACGAGGCCCCCAACCCGAGGCACCACATGGTCAATCGCGATGATCTGGAGAGCTTTCTCGTCCGACTGGGCGCAGAAGGTGCCAGCTATTCTGAAGTCCAACCCGGCATGTTCGTCATCCGTCCGGGCGGTACACCCGACGCACAGGTGGTGGTGCATCTCACGCCGCCTGTCCTCCTGATGCGCATGAACGTGATGCCGGTGCCCACCGATGGCGATACCTCCGCCAAATTGTCGCGTCGGCTCCTCGAATTGAACGCGACCGACCTGGTGCACGGTGCGTATGGCATCAGCGGCGACGACATCATCCTGACCGAGGCGCTCGAGTTGAACAACCTCGATTTCTCCGAATTCCTGGCGGCCTACGAGAGCATGACGCTCGCCCTCGCATCACACGTGCGCGAGCTCGCCCCGTTCCGCGAGGGTCACTGATCACATGGGACTCTTCGACCGACTTTCATCGCTGATCAAAGCGAACCTGAACGACCTGATCTCGAAAGCTGAGGAGCCGGAAAAACTCCTCGAGCAGTCGATCCTCGACATGCGCTCGCAGCTGGCCAAGGCCAAGCAGCAGGTGGCGGCGGCAATTGCCGACGAGAAGCGTCTGCGCGATCAGGCCGATTCGGAGTTCAAGCAGGCAGGGGAGTGGGAGCAGCGCGCCATGCTGGCCATCCAGCAGAACCGCGACGACCTGGCCCGGCAGGCGCTCACGCGGCAGAGTGAGCATGCGGAGCACGCCTCATCGCTGCAGCGCACATGGGAAACGCATCAGGCGGAAACGGAGAAGCTCAAGTCGCTGCTCCGTGACTTGAACGACAAGATCGAGGAAGCCAAGCGCAAGAAGAATCTTCTGCTCGCCCGCGCCCGTCGCGCTCAGGCGCAACAGCAGATTCAGCAGACGATGTCGGGGCTCAGCGAGAAGAGCGCCTTCGAAGCGTTTGCCCGGATGGAAGAGAAGATTGAGCAGAACGAACGTCGCCTGACGGCCAGCGCCGAGATCGAGGAAGAGTTCAGCGGTGACCGGTTGCAGTCGGATTTCAAAAAGCTCGAAAAGGCGGCCGGTGGCCTGAGTGCCGAGGCGCGCCTGCTCGAACTGAAGCAGAAGATGGGTGTCTTGCCCTCCAGCACGGCGCCGGCGGCGAAGCAGTTGCCGAAGGGTGCCTCCAGTGGCTCCGAGATCACCGAAGCGGACTTCGAACACCTCGACGACACGTCGCCGGCGTCGTGAGTGCGCTGACGTGAGGAGTGCTCGGCTGTGAACGGATCCAAGGCGGTACCCCGGCTGCGTTTTGCGCCGCTGCTGATCGGCACGATCGTCACCGGGGTGCTGCTCTGGCTGGTGGTGAAGGCGTCCAACGTCTTTCTGTTGCTCTTCATTGCGGTGTTGATGTCGCTGTTCCTGCGAGCGGTGGCCGATGTATTCGAAGCACGCCTTCGACTACCGGCGCCGCTCGCGTTGTTTGGCGCGGTGGTGATCTCGCTTGCAGCGCTGGCAGGGCTGGTGACACTGCTGGTGCCGCCGTTCGCTGAACAGACACGCGCGCTGGCGCTGGAGTTGCCGCGCTACATCTCCGGGCTCGAAGCACAGATCCAGAAACTTGGCGACCGGATTCCGCCGCTGAAGGAGTATCTGGCGGCCAACAAGAACAGCGCCGTCACGGTCCTGTACGAGCAGGCGAGCGCACAACTGGAAGGATTGCTGCCGAGAGTCTTCGGCCTGCTGCATCTGGCCATCGACGGCTTTGCGCTGATGGTGATGTCGCTGTACCTGGCGCGCCGGCCGGCCGACTATCGCGAATGGCTGATTGCACTCTTCCCGCCAACGCAACGCGAGCTGGTGCGTGACGTGCTGCTCGAAATCGCACGCGATCTGCGGTCGTGGATCACCGGGCAGTTGCTGGGAATGGTGATTCTGGCCGTGCTGACGGCGATCGGCTTGGCGGCGTTGCAGGTACCGTACTGGCTCACCTTCGGCCTCTTCACAGGTGCGGTGGCGATCGTGCCGTTCTTCGGCACACTGGTCAGCACCGTGCTGCCGGCACTGTTCGTGATCGCCAGCGATGGCGATCCGATACGCGTGATCAGCGTGATCATCCTTGGTACGGTGATTCACCTGATCGAGAGCAACCTGGTGTTGCCGCTGATCACGCAGAATCAGGTGAAGCTACCGCCGGTGCTGAGCATCATGTCGGTGCTGATCTTCGGGCAGCTGCTCGGCCCGGTGGGGCTGATCGTGGCGGTGCCGATTCTGGTGGTACTGACGGTGATCGTGCGACGCGTGCTGGTGAACCGGATCTATCAGGGCGCAGCCGAGCGTCCGCTGCCGGTGGATCGCACGATGGTATTGCGTGTCCCGGCGCCGGAAGGTGGCGTCACGCTTCCCGCGGGCGCGCTGCCGGACCTGATCGCGATGGCAGAGCGGGTGGCGCTGGGCTGAAGGCGCGCGGTTGACCGGCATTCTTATCTTTACAGCATGTCCATCACCCCCCGCTACCTCATCCTCGCCGACGGCGCCTTCGGCGTTCACTCGGCCAAGACGGCCGTTGGCTGCATCCGGTTCACTCCCGAGCAGGTGGTGGGTGTCCTCGACACCGTGACGGCCGGCCGGACGGTGCAGGAGGTGCTCGGTTTTGGCGGTGCAATTCCGGTCGTGGCGTCGGTGGCGGCGGGCATCCCGCTGCAGCCGAACATCCTGCTGATCGGCATCGCACCAACGGGTGGACAGTTGCCCGACGCCTGGCGCCCCATCCTGCGCGCGGCGCTTGAATCGGGACTGCACGTCTGGAGCGGCCTGCACGTCTTCATCGGTGATGATCCGGAGTTCCGTGAGCTCGCGCAGCAGCACGGGGTGGAGATTCGCGATGTTCGCAAGCCGCCGACGGACCTGCCGGTGTCGTCGGGTCGTGTGCGCGAGCTGACCGATGCGACGGTGATCCTGACGGTGGGCAGCGACTGCAACATCGGCAAGATGACGACGCAGCTGGCGGTGCGTGATGCGATCAAGGCAAGGGGATACGCGGTTGGTTTCGTGGGGACGGGGCAGACCGGCATCTTCATCGATGGCAAGGGTACGTCGGTCGATGCCGTGGTTGCGGACTTCGTGGGTGGCGCGGCTGAGCAGATGGTGCTCGATGCAGCGCACACGTCGGACATCGTGCTGGTGGAAGGGCAGGGTTCACTGCTGCACCCTGGTTTCTCCGGGGTGACACTGGGCCTGATTCACGGCTCGCTGCCACACGCGCTGGTGCTGTGTACTCAACCATCGCGCACCGCCATTCGGAACAACGAGTGGGTCAAGATTCCGTCGCTGAGCGAGTTGATCGCGCTGCATGACGCGGTGACGAAGCCGCTTCGGCACGCGCCGACGATTGCGATTGCGATGAACACCTTCGACCTGGATGACAACGCAGCGCGTGACGCGATCGAGCGCGGGATGGCGGAGACGCGGTTGCCGACGACCGATCCGGTGCGTTTCGATCCGGGGCCGATTGCAGACGCGATCTGCAAGGCGCACGTCCAGCGCATGCAGGCGACATAGCCCGAACCGTGCGACTGACGCGCATACCGGGCGACCGCATTGGAATCGCACCGAGCGCGTGAATCCGGTGCGCGTGGTGGGCGTGGCAGTGGCATTGTGGTGGTGTCTTCAGCCACCGGAGCATCCGATGCCGCACGCCGTCATGGTCCCGCAGCTTGTACTCAGGAACGTCAGGAAGGTGATCACCGCGGGCGCTGGGAACTGCCGAGTGCGGGTCACGGTGCTTGGTGGTGTCTCGCTGCAGCTTTTCCCGGGTGAGGCACTCGCGATCACGGGGGCGTTACCGCTGGCTCGTTCGATGTTGTGTGCGATTGCAGCAGGGGTTGCGCGTGTTGATTCCGGAAGTGTGCGATGGGGGCCGCGCGGCTTGACGGGTGTGCGGTATGCCCCGGCCGGTGATGCGCCGCGCGCCGTACAGCGGAGAGATGGTGCGTCGGCTGGCCTGGTCATTCTCGACGCCGCGTTGGTTGAGCGAGCGCCAGTTCCGGACGTACGTGCCTTGGTGCAGCTTCTCGATCCGTGGCTGCGTGCTGGTGGAGCGGCGTTGGTGGCGGCGCCCGTGACGCCCTCGGACTGGCCGTGGTCGATTCTGGAGCTGGCGGGCGGACAGTTGCGACCGTTGCACGCGGGTGAGTCCCGGGCGACGCCGTCGTGGAGCGCACCGGCTCGGATGGTCGCTGAGGGTGCGCTGGGGGCAGGGTTTGATCGTTTGGCGGGGGGTGGGCCGGATCAATAGCTTCCACTTGCGTCGTTCGACGAGGGCAATCGCTGCCCGGTCGGCGGCATCGCGTCCCGCTGCGGGGCGCAGCGCGCAACCCTTGTGAGTCGATGAGCGAGTTTACCCTCTACAACACGCTGTCCCGCGAGGTGGAGCCATTTGCGCCTGCGGATGGCGTGCGTGTGCGCATGTACACCTGCGGCCCGACGGTCTACAACCCGGCGCATCTGGGCAACTTCCGCACGTTCCTGTTCGAGGACCTGTTGCGGCGGTCGCTGGCGTTGCGCGGTTGGGCTGTCGAGCAGGTGATGAACCTGACCGATGTGGATGACAAGATCATCAAGCGAGCCAACGAGCGAGGGCTGACGATCCGAGCGGTGACGGATCCGGTGGTCGAGATTTTTCATGCGCATCGTGACTATCTGCGCATTCAGCCGGCGGAGCATTATCCGCGGGCGACGGATTACATCCCGCAGATGATCACGCTGGTGGAACGCCTGATTGCGAAGGGTGTGGCGTATCAGGCCGAGGATGGCTCGGTGTACTTCGCGATCGCCAAGTTCCCGGGGTATGGGCGTTTGTCGCGGTTGGACACGCGTGAGATCAAGAGTGGTGCGCGGGTGAGTCAGGACGAGTACACCAAGGAAAACGCGCAGGATTTTGCGTTGTGGAAAGCGGCGAAGGAGGAGGACGAGCGTGTCGAGGCGGCGTGGGATTCGCCGTGGGGGCGTGGGCGTCCCGGGTGGCATCTCGAGTGCTCAGCGATGGCGATGGACATTCTTGGCGAGACGATCGATCTGCACGCCGGTGGCGTGGATCTGATTTTTCCGCACCACGAGGATGAGATTGCGCAGAGTGAGGCCGCCACGGGCAAGGTCTTTGCGCGGTGCTGGTGTCACGGCGAGTTCCTGCTGGTCGACAGTGCGAAGATGGCCAAGCGTGTTGGCAATGTGTGGGGGGTGACGGAGTTGCAGGAGGAGGGGTTGGATGGTGCGGCGGCGCGTCATTTCATGTTCAGCACGCATTATCGGCAGCAGCTCAACCTGAGTTCGGAAGCGCTCGAGGGCGCGCGTCGTGCGGTTCGTCGCATCGGTGACTTGGCGGAGCGTCTGGCGTCGGCGAAGGGTGCCCCGTCGGATCTGGCTGGTGTGGCGGTGGAGGCGGAGGCGGACTTCCGCGGGCACCTGGCGCGCGACCTGAACGCGCCGCAGGCGCTGGGGACGTTGCACACGTTCGTGAATCGTGCGAACGCGTTGCTGGATCAGGGTGGGGCGGATGTGGCAGCGCTCGAGCGGGCGCGGGCCGCGTTTGCGGTAATGAACGGGGTGCTGGACCTGATTCCGTCGGCGGTGGCGACGGACGAAGCTTTGGCGGCCCGGATCGAGGCGGCGATCGAGGCGCGGGCGGCGGCGCGTGCTGGTCGCGACTTTGCGGAGTCGGACCGGATCCGTGCGGAGTTGCTGGGGGAGGGGATCGTGCTGGAGGATGGTCCTGGCGGGACGATCTGGAAGCGGGTTGGGGGGTGAATCGGTGTTGCGGTCGGGCTTCTGAGGGGCCGGCCGGTTGACTCTCGGTCTCGGTGCTGAGACCGGTTGAAGTGACTGGCTGGGTGGGGTAGGTTGTGAGGCTCTGGGTAGTCGTTGTAGCAAGTGGCCTGTGTAGCAGGCTGACGTAGCTCAATTGGCAGAGCACCTGATTTGTAATCAGGCGGTTGCGAGTTCGATTCTCGCCGTCAGCTCTTGGCAGTTGCTGGAGGGTGTCGGCCGAGTGATGGGTAGGGAACGCGGGTGGAGTAGCCAAGCGGTCAACGGCAACAGACTGTAAATCTGTCGACTCCGGTCTTCGAAGGTTCGAATCCTTCCTCCACCATGTGCAAGCCCCGTAACGAGTTACATCGTTTCGGGGTTTGTTGCGTTGGAGCGGTCGCGTGCGGTGTGGTGGTCCTCTTGGGTTCCTGCGGGGTTCCGAGCCGGAATGCTGAATGCGGCCGCCGTTTCACTTCCACGTCAGATTCCGCTCGGCTCGCACGGGCTGGCGTGAACCGCGAGTCCGTGTCGCAGGGGGCAGGCCTAGACCCCAGATAGACTCTCGCGTCGCCTCCGCCGCCCGCTGGCGAGACGCCAGTTTCACGCGCAGCTTCGACATGACAGGCTTCGTTGTGCGCTGGCGGAACTCACACCGGGACGGGACATGGGGAATCTGAAGCCGACGGTGCAGGGGTTCATCTGCTTTCTCACGGGCGAGAAGGCGAGGGATGACGAAGTTGTCACCACAACCACGTGGCTGAGCGATCGTGCCGGTTTGAACTGTCGCACCATGGTGGCGACCGTGAGGGGAGCATCGGGCAAGGCCGCCGACAGGGCGAAATTGGAGGTCGAGCTTCTCCTCGAGCATCTCGCTGAGGAAACAACTGGCAAAACGAGGCTCTATCTGCACGGACACGGCGATCACATCCATCACACGATCGGCGGGTGGCGCGCCGACGACGTAGCGGCGCTGCTCGGGAAGGTGCAAGCGTCACGGATTCGTGTGCTGGCCTGTCGCGCCGGACGTGGCTCGCCGGAACTTGGCGCGCTGGATGTACAGTTACAGAACTCCGTGAATGGCTTCGCGGGCCAGCTCTGCAAGGCCCTCGGTCAGCGTGGGCTTGAGATCCACGCCAACGTGTACCCTCAGCTCGTGCGAAAAAGAGAGGATCGGACGAAAAGTGGCGTGATCGTCAGGACTGTGATCTCGAAGCTCTCGCGAGACGAGACGGGTACGGGCAGTGAAATCGATCGAATGGCGCATTCGACGGTGGTGTTCACCTTGGTCGGCGACAGAGTCATGAGCGAGTGGAAGCAGCACACGAAGCGTGTCTGACGGACGCGTGACCTTGCGGATGCGCACAACTGGTCACATGGCTCCGTCGCCGATCGTTGCTGCTGTATCGCTTACACGCGGCCGCCGCCGAGATATGCGTTCCCTGCTGGCACTTTTGCTGCGACACGGAATGTTTTGGCCGTCCGCAACGTCCACTGCTTCACGCCGCGGCCTCGCGCAGCGTCGGGATATTGCGTCAGCCAGAAGTTTTCGTCGTCGTGCCCGATCACCGGCACGACCTTGGCAATTCGATTGTGGCTCGCGCGGTCATTGAGCCACTGCAGTTCTCGCGCTAACATCGTGTCGAGCGCCTTCTCGGATCTGCCCTCATCAAATCCTGCCTGTTCGAAGAGGTCGAAACGTTTGAGGTCCTGCACCGGGACCCGGTATTCATTTCCCCGGAACGTTTCCGTTCGTCTTGGATCGGTTCCGCCGGAAGAATCCGTCCATGCGCCCCAGCCGAACTCGCCCGATGCCACACTTTGCTGGAGCAGCAGCAGGTACCAGCCGAGGCGCAATCGTCCCCTCTCATAGCCCAGGCGAGCCTCGAGTTCTCCCGGCGCCGCATTCAGCACGTAATTGAGTTGCGTGACGTCGCCCCTGCGTCTGACGAGATCGCCGACCTTCAGATCGGCCGACGGAGTAAAGATGGTCTTCGACGGCATTGCCCTCTCCCGGTCTGTCATCGGCTGCGTACGTTCGTTGTGCCTGCTGTCCGGATGAAGGCTACGCGATCGGCGACGGCCGTGCCGGTCTCGGCCTCGCGCAGGGCGTGCGCGTTCTGAGCTTCACTGAACTTCGACGTCTTCACCGATCCAGCTCTTGCACTCGTCAGGGAGAGGTGGACCGTCAACGCTATCGCCCAATTCCCTGTTTTCAGCCTTCCAACTCTTCGGGGCGTACGTCAGGGGCTGCAACCGTGCTCGCCGGCGCACAGTGCCTGCGTGAATCCGGCGTCTCGGGGCGCTGCGCCGTGCGACGAAAACTGCACCCGTGCGCACGGTGTTACCCTTGTCGGGCGCAGCTCACAGCCTGAGGGCCACTCTACTGACAAAGGAGAACCGATGTCGTTCCAAGCCTTCCTCAGCGATCCGAAGTCGTACCTCAAGGTGCATCGCATGCAACTGGCTGGCGAAGGTTCTGGCCTCTGGACCCTGGGTGGCACTGCCATGACCCGCGCGGTGCCGGTTGCGAACGCTGCGCAGGGAATGTCGATCCAGTTCACGCACGTGTCGAACGTCGAGATGGTGACGACTGCCAATGCCGGCCCCAAGAATGGCGCAGCAATGGCGTTGGGGCGAATGGGTCTCATGGACAAACGAAGTGCCCAGTACTCGCCTCGCCCAGGCGGTGCATTCGCAAATCTCCGGATCCTTCCCTGGAGCGCTGCCAACGTCACGTTCATGGTACTGGACGGCGCGGCAGACTTCGCGATCACGGGTCCGCTACAAGGTTGCACACTCGCCGTGGTGCGTCGTCCTAACGGTATCTACTTTTTTCATGCCAACGTCTCTGGAGCAGGCGGCGTGGACAACGCCAACAGAGCGACGAAGCGGGCCATGATTCAAGACGCGGGCCTTCTTGCCGGTATCCCGCCCCATGCCAACTACGCCTACTGCGAGTACGGCCCTGCTCACCAATATCACGGCGAAGGCTTTGTCTGGGGTCGGATGCGTGGCGCTGGCATCTGGAAGTTCTACGTACATGAGGTCAAGGAGGCGCAAGGCATGCTTGACATCAAGCCGACGCAGGACGGCAAGTGGGCTGACCTGTAGGCAGCACCGGCGCGTGCGCTGCAGTCGCGATGCGGCAGCGGTTATGCAGCGGTACCGATAGAGTTGCTCGACTTCGCCTGTCATCCGGAATTCCACTTCGTCCCGGATACTCGTCTCTTTCCGTTCGTGAGCCAGCCGAAGCGCGGCTGGCTCGAGCGGCGCGAGCCCGTCGTGCACATCAGGGCGTGAGCCCTATTCGCCTGAGCAATGCGCCCCATCGCGGGTCGCGATGCAATACGACGGACGCCGGTTCGACCTTTACGCCACCCATGAAGGCCGCACGTTCGGCGTATCCCCGTTCGAGCCAGAGGAACGCGGTGTCGACCCTTCCCTCACCTGCGCCGGACATCGCGATGTGATAGGGCGGCATATACCCATTCGATGATGCCGCAGCCTGGCGATGTACAATGCGCTCTGCCTTGGCGTGCGGGCTGGTGACCGCATAGAAGTACACCAACGAGCAGAAGCGCCACTACGACGTATCGCGTTGCAACGCCTCTGTTTCTGAACGTTGCTTACTCGCCCCAGGGTTCCGGTAGAGCAACTGTCTCCCCTTCACCTGTGTGCTCGACGGGGAGGGATACGCAACGACATCGTGGACGATCTGCGCCGCACACGGTGCCGCTGACCACGGCGTCGGCCCCAACTCCGACATCACGCTGTTGAAAGGTCCGACAGCGCGGTGACGACCGTCAGATATCGTAGTCCAACAACGCCTCCCTGAGCGCCTCGATCGAGACGAGATTCTTCCGCAGCAGCCAAAGGTCGAGTGCAAAGTAGGCCAGCGAATCCGCATTCTTCAGCGGATTCATGCCTTGATCTTTGGAACGCCGAAACTGCTCCGTGAGCACCGCGCAGTTTTGGCGACCGTACGCGAATGCACCGCCATTGGTTCTGCAGTCATCCGTCTTGAGCCGGCAATGGGTCAGTTCGTGGACGATCGTCGTCGCGAGAAATGCGTCCGGCTGGATCCTGATCTGGTTACGATCATCACCACTCAGGGCGTACTCCGTCAGGTATATACATTTGAACTTGGCTTCTAATGCCCAGCCGAGGCGTGTATTGTCGCTCGGCAGGACCCCGCCAAAGGTTCGAGCTTGATCGCTGCCTCCAGGCCAGGAATACAACATGATGCACTTCCCGTTGATGAGCGCGCCCTCTGCGACCATCAGTAACTTGTTGAAGCACTCCAAAAGGTAGGCATAGTACTCTTGTGTGCGATAGCCAAAATATCTTCTCACCAGCTCCGGGACCAAGGATGTCTCGCGCGTACCGCCGATGTCAGGGAGATTCACATTGATGAGCAGCGCCGCGAGGTCCTTGGTTGCGTTCGAAAGGAGCTTTTTCGCCATCAAGGCGCCGGCCACGATGTTCCCGTCATACTTGTCGGCGAATCCGTACGACCAGATACCGTTGCTGAACAGTGTGAGTCCGCCCTCCATCTGAAAGTTCAGCCGAGCGGAATCGTCGCCGGTGTTACCCAGCAGTTGTTTCAGCCCCCAGGTCATGTCTGCCCTGTCCCGGTCCGTCAGACTGGGTGTGGCACTGACCTGTTGCTTGAGCGACAGAAAGAATACCCCATTCGTTGGGCTGCTCAGCCATCGGCGAACACGCCAGCCAACTTGCGGCCCCATGGCATTGGCCTGCTTCTGGAGTTCTCCGAACAGCTGGCCTAAGTCTGGCATCAGGAAGATTCTCGGTTGCGATTGGAGGCGTCAGCGGTTGGCGCCCCGACAGGCGCGCGGATTCGACTTTGTACCGACCGGAACGATCAGACGGACGAGCTTCGAAGAAGACCTGACTCACGTGGTCGGGACAGGAAGCTTGACCGAGGTCTGAGAAGTATGCCGCGCCTTCGTGTGCAAGGCGAGCACCGCTGTCTGAGATGGCGGCGGGCACTTCGCATCACACTGTTCCGTCGTGCGGCCTGATCCGGCGCTCTGGCGGACGGCGCGCTGCCAGCTGGGCCCGCGGAGTATCCGATGCGCGGCCCACAAGTGCGTTGTAAGCGTCGCCGTGTGATCTGTACCCACAGGAGTTTTACGGCCGCGGAACGCTGCCGTCCAGCGGCACCGCCCGGTGTGAACTCAGCGGGCTACCTCCTGCACGTGCTACACCAGCCGTAGCACCATCCGAAGCGGCACCGGCTGGCGACGCTTCCGCGCTTCCGCTGCCCCCGGCGTCGTCATCGTCATCATCATCGCCCTCCGCACGCCCTCCACCCGACTCGGCGGATTTCGTACTCCTTCCAATCAGCGAGCTGCCGTCACCGGCTGCGCCTCCGGCTCCTGCGGTTGCGCCTGTCGCGTACGCACTCGCTGCACCGTGCGTGTAGACCAGGGCGCCGCCCGAGTGCCCGACGCGGTAGCCGGCCACCAACAGCACCAGCGAGCCGATGGTGGCCACCCCACGAGCCGCCGAACCGATACCAGTCGACAACAATCCGATGGCGGCGATGCCGAAGACGCCGGCTGACAACCACACGAAGAGTTCAGCGGCTTCCTCGTGGGCATGAAAGGCGGCGCGCGGGACCACTGATTCGACGCGATCCTCTTCCTGTTCACCGGTCTGCATCGAAGCCCAGCCGCTTGCCGTCAGGGCGCCGAACATGGCCAGCGCGACGGCCCAGGTGCGCATCGGACGTGCCCCGCGCTTCACCGCCAGGAACCCGACCACGGCAAAGACAGGAAGAAGAACGGCCAGCGCCATCGGCAGGTGGACGATTGCCGGATGGAGTGGCGTGGGAATGAGTGCTGCGAGTGAACCAGCCATGAGACCCTCCAGAGAGTACGGTGTGCGGGATCGTCCCGCCGTACCCGCACCATGGCTGTTGCCGAGCGCCGTGCCTATCCGACAAGTGTCGTGAACGCAGCTTTCTGTGCGTATGTCGGGGTATCCGACAGATGTCGGGGTTCCGCCACCGGGTGATTGTGGCACGTTTCACCTCATGATTGACGAGACACCGGAGTTTGAGGACGATCGACGCCTGCGACTGCTGGTGCTGGCCGTGCTGGCGGTCATCGTGGTCGGCGGCGCGATCGACCTGTATCTGGACGGCCCTGCCGATTGGCGGTCGGCACACGTGGTGGTGGAAGCGACGCTCATGCTGGTGAGCGCGACGACGGGCGTGCTGCTGTGGCGCGCCTGGCGCCAGACGTCGCAACAGCTCGACACCACGTCGCGCTCGCTGGCGGTGGCTCAGGCCGAACGCACCGCCTGGCAGCAGCGTGCTGAGCGGGCCCTCACCGGTCTGGCCGGCGCCATCAACGAGCAGTTCGACGACTGGGCGCTCACGCCAAGCGAGCGTGAGGTGGCTCTGCTGCTGCTCAAGGGGCTCGGCCACAAACAGATCGCCGCCCGCACCAACCGCAGCGAGAGCACCGTGCGTCAGCATGCCGTGGCCGTGTACGGGAAGTCCGGGCAGCAGGGACGGAGCGAACTGGCCGCCTTCTTTCTGGGCGGCCTGATGCTGCCCTCGCCGAGCGTTGACGCCGACTCGACAGCGCTGCAGCGCGACTGACGCTGACTCACAGTTGTGCAGTCGTCGCGAACCGCGACAGATGTCGGATGGTGGTGCAGGCCCGCGTGATCGATGCTGTGAGGGAGCACGTCATCAGTCCCTTCCTTCTCAGCGAGGCCAGAAATGTCAGACGACACGAATCGCGAGTTCAACACGACGCAGCCGGTGGTCGGTGAGTCTGCTGACGCACCGCACAGCTGCGGGCGGGTGGTCGATCGTCGAAGCTTCCTGCGCGACGCGTCGGTCGCGATCGGCGCGGCCCTCGTGGCTGGTGGCTTCATCCCGTCACGCGCCTGGGCGGACGGCATCCGCGAGATCACCGCGCTGCCGAATGCGTCTGCTGTGAAGGAATGCGCCTACGCACTCCCTGCCGCCAACGGTGTCTGGGTAGACGCTGATAACCGCCTGGCACTGGTGCGCGTGGACCGGCAGGTGTTTGCCTTCTCGCTCGAATGCCCGCACAAGGGGCGCATGCTGGAATGGGTCGATGCCGAGAACCGCTTCTACTGTTCGAAGCACAAGGCACGCTTCAGTGCCGATGGACGGCACGCGAGCGGGCGCCGGACACCAGATCTGGACCGGTATGCGCTCCGCCAGCAGAGGGCTCGGGTTGTGGTTGCCGTCGATCAGGTGTTCGCAATCGACACCGCTCCAACGGAATGGGCCGCGGCAGTGTTGCGTGTGTGATGGCGCGGCGCGTCGGCGATGCATTCATCGTTGCCGGCGCGCCGTTCATTCGCACATCGTCCATACGCTCACCGCCGCCCTCACCACCGACGCGGTTACCGCGGTCGTGTGAGTCGAACCGGCAACGTCTGCAAGAATGCCGCAGTCACGCCCCATCGGCGGTCGGTGACAAGTCCGCGTGCCACATCCACCCGAACCGCCGACCAAGGCAAGCCGACGACGTTCGCGCGCAGTCCGGCACCGCCATCGAGATACGACCGCGATGTGCCCGAGCCGTCACCGGGAGAGGGAATGTGCGCGCCATCGACGAAGACGCCGACGCCGAGTGCAAGCTGGCCGAGTGTCGCCACTGGTCGGTCGCCGGCAACGCCACCGTGCAACATCGTGTGGCCGGTGCGTGCGGCCGGAAGAAGATTCTCGATGATCAGCGGGTGAGCGCGAAGCGGAATGGCGCGCATCAGCCCACCGCCAGCGAGCGGCCACAGTCCGCGCGGAGTCGACGCGGTGTTCCAGTCGCCGCCCACACGCATCGACCAGGTGTTTCGCCAGCGGTCAGCCGGGAGCGTCCATGCTGCGAGGCTCGAAATTCTGCCATATGATGCGTTGCCCGAGACTGGAATCGCGTGTTCGGCTTCCGCCATCACGGACAGGCGATCGTCGGCGCGATGGACGGCAGCGCCAGTGCGTAACGCGACGAAGTCGCCCGACGCGGACCAGCGCTCGAAACGCGCGCCTGTTCGAAGTTCGAGGTCCTTGCGTGCCCAGCCGCCGATGCTTGCCTCCGACGTGCGCCGACGCTCGGTCGGAATCGCATCGGAGAATCGATAGGTCTCCCAGCTACGTTCGAATCGCACGATGGTTGGCGCGAAGAGGCGCGCCGGGATGTCGAGCCGGAGCGCGACCCGCGGGTCGGCGTTCCGCCATCGCCAGTGCACCGACCAGAGTTCACCGAGACCGAGCGGCGTACTCATGTTGACGACGATCTGTTGCGTGAATGCCGCTCGAGACGCTTCCACGACCAGCAGCTGCGCCAGCGGATCCGT
>JBBQRH010000057.1:0-26123 GCA_038215035.1 Gemmatimonadales bacterium
GAAGGATCCGGTGCAGTTCCGCCTCGACCTGCTGGCTGCGATGCCGACCGAGTCGCCGCGCGGCGTGATGATTGCGTCGCGGATGAAAGGTGTGCTGGAACTGGTTGCGCAGAAGTCCGGCTGGGGCACACGCAAGCTGCCGAAGGGCACGGGCATGGGCGTCGCCTTCCACTTCTCGCATCGCGGTTACTTCGCCGAAGTGGTGGAAGCGAGCGTGACGAAAGTCGGCAAACTGACGGTGAACAAGGTGTGGGTGGCGGGTGACGTCGGTAGCCAGATCATCAACCCGTTCGGCGCGATCAATCAGGTACAAGGCTCGGTGCTCGATGGCATCAGTGAAGCGTTGGCGCAGGAGATCACGATCGACGCCGGCAAGACCAGGCAGAGCAGCTTCGCCGACTTCCCGTTGATCAGGTTGACGCAGTCGCCGGTGGTCGAGGTGCACTTCCGCACCACCGAGTATCCGCCAACCGGCATGGGTGAGCCGGCGTTGCCGCCGGTCGTTCCGGCGCTCTGCAACGCAATTTTTGCGGCCACGGGCAAGCGCATCCGGTCGTTGCCATTGTCGAAGCAGAACCTCAGCTGGGTGTGAGGCGGCGGGCGTGAAGCAGTGGCTGGAGTCGCGGCAGGTGCTCGAGCAGCTGGCCGCCGCACACGCGGCCGGCCTTCGCGCGGCACTTGCCACCGTCGTGCGTGTGAATGGCTCGGCCTACCGGCACGAAGGCGCCAAGCTGCTGGTGACGGAGGGTGGTGGCGGTATCGGCAACGTGAGTGGCGGGTGCCTCGAAGCCGACGTGCGTGAAGTGGCGCATCAGGTGCTCACCACCGGCATGGCACAGCTGCGCACCTATTGTGGTGGCGCCGAGGAGATTGCGGCGTGGGATCTCGGCGTCGGGTGTGACGGTGAGGTGGAGATTCTGATCGAACCGGTATCGACGGCGCGCGTCGCAGAGCGGGATGCGATCAGTGCGGAGCGCCCGTACGTGGCAGTCACAGAACTGCGCGTGCCGCGCGAGTACGGCGAGGCGGCACGGATCGTGGTTTCCGACGCAGGGAGCGCTGGAACACTTGGCAATGCCGTGCTCGACGCGTACGTACGCGAGCATGCTGCGCGCTGGATTGTCGAAGGCGTGTCGCGTCAGGAGCTGATTGGCGAGACGCGGCTGCTGCTCGACGTACTCACACCGCCGCCGCGACTGGTGGTGGTCAGCGCCGGAGACGACGCGCGCGTGCTCGCGAGATTGGCCAGCGACGTCGGGTTCAGGGTCGTCACCGTGGATCGCAGGCCCGGACTCCTGCTGCGCGATCGATTCCCGGCCGCGATCACGCTGGTGGAGTCCGACGCCGCACGATTGAATGAACAGCTGGTGCTCGACGAATCGTGCTTCGCGGTGGTGATGACGCACGACTTCGCCGACGACACGAACTATCTGCGCGCCTTGTTGCAGACACCGGTGCGATATCTCGGTGTGCTGGGCCCGCGGCAGCGCACCGAGCGGATCCTGTCCATACTGCGCCGCGACGGCGACGTAGACGTGTCACGTGTGTACGGCCCGGTCGGGTTGGACATCGGCACTGACGGCGCCGAACAGGTGGCGCTGGCGGTGGTGGCCGAATTGCTGGCGGTGCGTGCGGCACGGCAGCCGCGATCGTTGCGCGAACGTCTGGCGCCGATCCACGCCGTCGGTGAGTAAGCCGCGCATCGCAGGCATCGTGCTCGCGGCTGGCGCCTCCAGCCGGATGGGTCGCAACAAGATGCTGCTGCAGGTGGATGGCGTTCCGATGGTGCGCCGCGCGGTGCAGCAGGCAACCGATGCCGGACTCGCGCCAGTGGTGGTGGTGGTCGGCCATGAAGAGCCGCTGGTGCGGGCGGCGCTCGATGGTCTCGACTGTCTGTTCGCGGTGAATGCTGAATACACTGGTCCAACCAGCACATCGCTCCATGCCGGACTCCTCGCGCTCGACGCAGACGTGACGGCGGTCGTGATCCTGCTTGGCGACATGGTGCGTGTGACGACGGCCATGCTCCGCGCACTCACTGATGCGGCACGCGAGCGTGGTGCACCGCTGGCGGTGTCGCGCTACGGTGACGTGCTCGCGCCTCCCCTGCTCTTCCAGCGCGTGTTGTGGGACGAGCTGCTGGCATGGCATGGCGAAGGATGCGGCAAGGCCGTGGTGAAGCGACATCAGCCGGAGGCAACAATCATCGACTGGCCGGAGAGTGCATTGCGCGACGTGGACACGCCTGACGACTACCGCGAACTCGTCACCGCGTGAAACGGCGCACGTTTGTGCTGCGGTTGGTCGCGGCCACGGGTGCACTGGCCGTTGGGTGGACGTTCTTCCCTCCGCGTCGCCGTATGGGTGACGGGTCGCGGATATCAGAAGGGCCCGGCGAGACCGCACTCAACGGCTGGGTGAAGATCGGCACCGACAACACCGTGACGGTGATCATGTCGAAGTCCGAGATGGGACAGGGGATTCATACGACGCTGGCGATGTTGCTGGCCGACGAGCTGGATGCGGACTGGTCGCAGGTGCGCGTCGAAATGGCGCCAGTGGGTGACCCCATCTACAACAACATCGCCACGGTCGTCGACGGCCTGCCCTTTCATCCCGATGATCACGGTCTGATTCAGCGCACGACCGCGTGGCTGACCGCCAAGACGATGCGCGAGGCGGGAGTGATGATCACCGGCGGTTCGTCGAGCGTGAAGGATCTCTGGCTTCCGATGCGACAAGCCGGTGCGTCCACCCGTGCGCTGCTGGTGAGCGCCGCCGCTGCGACGTGGAAGGTTCCGGAGTCGACGATCACTGTGGCGGGTGGCGTTCTGTCTCACGCCAACGGGCTCCGCGCGACGTTCGGGCAGCTGATCACTGAGGCGTCGACGCTGACATTGCGCAGCGACGCGCCACTCAAGTCGGCGGCGCAGTTCACGCTGATCGGCAAGCCGATGCGACGGCTGGAGAGCGCCGCCAAACAGCGTGGCACCGCCACGTTCGGCATCGATGTGGTGCTGCCGGGCATGCAGTACGCGAGTGTGGTGATGTGCCCGGTGCTCGGTGGCACGGTGGCGAGCATGGACACTGCGGCCGCGAGGCTGCTTCCGGGTGTGAAGCAGGTCGTCGCGATCGATGGACACAACGGGGGAACTGGCGGTGTCGCCGTCATCGCCGATACTCCGTGGCACGCGATGAAGGCAGCGAAATCGGTGAAAGTCGCGTGGAGCAACGGCGCAATGGCGACGGTGTCCAGCGAGTCGGTGATGCGGACGCTCGCATCGACACTCGACACCGAACGTGGCCACGCCTATCTCACGCGCGGCAACGTGGACGACGCGCTAGCCGCGGCAGCGAAGCAGGTGACGGCCGAGTATCGTGCGCCGTTCCTGGCGCACGCCACGATGGAGCCGATCAACTGCACGGTGCAGTTCGCCGATGGCCGCGCGACCGTCTGGGCGTCGACCCAGGTGCCGGGCCTGGCGCGACGGGCGGTTGCGAAAGTCCTTGGAATTGCCTCGGATCAGGTCACGATGCACGTACAGCTGCTCGGTGGCGGTTTCGGACGGCGCCTCGATATCGATTACATCGCGCAGGCCGCGGCCATCGCGCAGGCCGCCCAGGGCGAGCCGGTGCAGACCATCTGGTCCCGCGAGGAGGACATCCGCCACGACTTCTATCGACCTGCGTGTGTCTCGCGTTTTTCGGCGGGACTCGACGCCTCGGGCAAGCTGCTGGCGTGGCGAAACGTGTCGGCGGGTCAGTCGGTTGTGGCAGCGACGATCGGCCGCTACTTCGGGCTGCCGGCCGGACCGATCGACAAGACGACCAGCGAAGGGTCATTCGATCAGCCGTACGAGTACCCAGCGGTGCGCGTGGGCCACGCGATCGTTGAGCTGCTGGTACCCACGGGATTCTGGCGCGCGGTTGGCCATTCGCACCACGGGTTCTTCACCGAGAGCTTCATGGACGAAGTGGCGGTGGCGGCGAAGTCTGATCCCATCGCGTTCCGATTGGCGTTGCTGGCCAAGCATCCGCGCCACGCGCGGGTGCTGACACGCGTCGCCGAACTCGCCGGCTGGGCGTCGCCGCTCGATGCCGGTGTCGAGGGCACACGACGTGGGCGTGGCGTGGCACTGCACGAATCGTTTGGCTCGGTGGTGGCGCAGGTGGCGGAGGTGACGATCGCGGCCGACAACACGCTGCGAGTGGATCGGGTGGTGTGCGTCATCGACTGCGGATTCCCCGTCAATCCGAACATGATTCAGCAGCAGGTGGAGAGTGCCGTCGTCTTCGGCCTGAGCGCGGCGCTGCACGGGGAGATCACGATCACGGACGGTCGTGTGACACAGGGCAACTTCAACGACTATCGTCCGCTTCGGATGTCGGAGTGCCCGGCGATCGTGGTGGATATCATTCCGAGCGTGGAGCATCCCGAGGGAGTCGGCGAGCCGCCGTTGCCTCCGATCGCACCGGCGGTGGCGAACGCGATCTTCGCGGCAACCGGTACCCGACTCCGCTCCCTTCCCCTCCGACTCTCAGAGCGCTGATGACGACCATTCAACTGAACGGGCGCCCGGTCGACGTGTCGGCCGAAGCGGACACGCCGTTGCTGTGGGTGCTGCGCGGCGAACTGCATCTGACCGGCACCAAGTTCGGGTGTGGCATCGCCGCGTGCGGAGCCTGTACCATCCATCTGGACGGGCAGGCGGTGCGATCGTGCGTGACACCGCTGTCGGCGGTCGGTACACGTGCAGTGACGACGATCGAGGGGCTGAGCGGCCCCGATGCCGACGCACTGCACGGGGCGTGGACCAATCTCGATGTGGTGCAGTGTGGGTACTGTCAGCCGGGGCAGCTCATGAGTGCGTGGGCACTGATTCGTGCGAATGCTGAACCGACGGATCTGGAGATCGATGCGGCGATGAGCGGGAATCTCTGTCGGTGTGGTACGTATCCACGAGTGCGACTGGCGGTGCGACAGGCGACGATGTCTCGCGGTCCGTCCTCCGGCCCGACGCCATAGCCCGACGGGCATCGCGCAAGCCATCGCGGTATGCGTCATCGATCCATCGCTTGCGTTGCGTCTCTGACGACTTGATCACCGGTCCAAGGCGAGTGACGGTCTGGACCGCAATTCCGCAGAATCCAAGCGTGGCGCGGACCAACGTGCGCGTGATCGGATCGCCGGTCACGAGCCGATAGTACCAGACGGGTGAATCCATCGTGACGATCAGTCGCGCGGTACGACCGGCCAGAAGGCGGGACGGCAATGCGTTGCCTTTCTCGTACCTGAACGCAAAGCCCGGCAGCAGCACCCGGTCGAACAACCCTTTCAGCCGCGCAGGCAGGCCTCCCCACCAGACCGGTGTGAGGACAACGATATGCGTCGCGGCCGCCAGTTGGATCTGCACGTCGACCAAGTCCGGCTCGAGCGGCTGACGCTCATCGTAGCCGAACGCGAGATTCGCATCGAAGCGCAGGTGCGACAGGCGCAGGAGTTGCACCGTTGCTCCCGCGTTGGTCGCGCCGAGCAGGTAAGACGTCGCGAGCGCCTCGCAGAAGCTGTTGGGCTTGGGGTTGCCATCGATGACCAGTATGTCTGCCACGGTATCTCCAGATGAGTGATACCGGGTGATCTACCGTCTGTCCCATGGGACAGAGTCAAGCGTCGGGGTCAGGCGGGGCACCCCTCCCCAGATGGACGCGTCGTCGCAGCAAAGGTCCGGAGTGCGGCGCGTTGCTGCGTCAGTTGCAGCAACTCATTGTCGATGCGCTGAAGCTTGTTCTCGATGAGCGCGTGCACGCGGTCCCACGGGATCCGGTCGCACGAGACATCACCGGCGAGGACCCAGCGAATCTCAGCCAGCGAGAATCCGAGGTGCTGCGCTTCCTTGAGCAGCTGGATGAGTGCGATGTCGGCCGGCGAGTACACGCGATACTTGCCGCGCCGTGACGGCGTGCGGAGAATTCCGATCTGTTCGTAGAGGCGGATCGCCTTTGGCGTGGCACCGGTGAGTCGCGCGGCTTGGCCGATGTACATGCGTACGTGGGGAGGAGAGAAGATATGACCTGCCCATCCTACCCGCGGCATCGAGTGAAGTTTCTGCCGGTTGAGCCGTCTGATCGAGCACATCGAGGCACCGGCCGGCGACCATGAGAATTCACGAGCTGCCTACGAATTCATCAGCACCAGCTTCCCCCGTACCTCTCTCGACGCCATCCGCGCGAATGCCGCCTTGAGCTCAGTCATCGGCATGGTCGCATCGATCACCGGCTTGATCTTACCCTGGCCATACCAGGTCATCAACTCCAGCATCATGTCGGCGGCGGCCCGCGGTTCACGCTTGGTGTATTCGCCCCAGAACACGCCCACGATCGAAGCGCCTTTGAGCAGCGCCAGATTGAGCGGTAGCGCTGGGATCGGACCGGAAGCGAAGCCGATCACCAGATGGCGACCGCGCCACGCAATCGACCGGAATGCCGTCTCGGTCTGGTCACCGCCAACGGGATCGTAGATCACATCCGGCCCCTTGGCCTTGGTGAGTTCCTTGATCGCCTCCCTCAGCGGCTGCGACGAGGTATCGATCGTCGCATCGGCGCCGATCTTCGTGCAAAGCGCGCATTTCGCCGACGACGACGCCGCCGCGATCACTCGCGCTCCGGACGCCTTGGCAATCTGAATGGCGGCGGTGCCGACGCCTCCGGCGGCACCAAGGACCAGCACCGTCTCGCCGGCCACCAGCTTCGCGCGATCGATCAGCGCATGATGCGACGTGGCATAGGTCACGATGAAGGCCGCCGCATCCAGCATCGGGAAGCCGGGCGGCAGCGGCACGCAGAGCAGCGCGTTCACCACCGCGTGCGTTGCAAATGCGCCGATGCTCGAGAGGCACGCCACGCCCTGCCCGACCGTGAGATGCCGCACCCCCGCACCAACGGCAACCACGGTGCCGGCGAACTCGGAACCCGGCACGAACGGCAGAGCGGGCTTCATCTGATACTTGCCCTGCACGATCAACAGGTCGGGGAAGTTCAGGCTTGCAGCGCGGATCTCGACCAGCACCTCACCATCACCGGGGACGGGCGTGGGCCGCTCGACCCAGCGCAGGTCATCCACACCAGATGCGGTTTCGCACAGCCATTCATGCATGTCGTGCTCCAGCCAAGGGAGAAAATGCTAGCGCGTCGCAAAGCGATCCAGCGAGAACAACGACGTATCAAAGCCGACGGGCATCCCCATCGCCATGTCGGCCAGGATCGCGCCCAGCGCACTCGAGAACTTGAACCCATGGCCCGAACACGGCGACGCGACGATCACGGCCGGGTGATGGGGATGCACGTCGATCACGAAATGGTCGTCCGGGAGATTGGTGTACATACACGCGACACTCTCGCGCAATGCGCCGTTGGCGTCAGGTAGGTGCCTGTCGATCACGTCACGCATGAACGCCACCTCGGCCTCGGACACCGTGCGCCTCAGCGCATCGGGGTCGGTCGATTCACCGACGTGATGCAGCGCCAGCTTCACCCCGTCACCGGAATCGGGGAAACCGTACCAGGCCAGCCCTGGCTCTAGAGCCTGAATGAAGACTGGGAACCGCTCCGGCGTGAACTGTTCGGCCCGCGCCAACGGATCGAACCAGTACAGCACATTTCGCTGGACGACGAACGGCAGCTCCAACTCGCTGAAAACCTTTCCGGCCCACGCACCGACCGTGAGGATGAGCCGGCCGGCCTGATATGCGCCCTTGGTGGTGATCACCTCGACGCCGTCGCCAGCTGACCGCCAGGAGAGCATCGCTTCCTCACTGCGAACCTCGGCGCCATGCCGGAGCGCAAGATCCACGAATGCGGTGATGGCTTTCTCCGGCGCCAGCATGCCCGCGCGCGGCTCGTGGACGGCCACGTCGATGTCGCGCACGTGAAAGAGCGGGAAGCGCTGCCGGAGGTCATCCGCCGACAACATCTCGTGCGGCAGGCCGTGGAGTTCGGCACTCAATCGCGCGCCGGTCACGACCTCACTGTCGGGCGCACCAATCATCAGGCCGCCCGTCTGATGAAACACGGTCACACCGCTTTCGGCTTCGAGATCAGACCAGAGGGTGTACGCGTGCTGCACCAGCGGCACGTACCGCGGATCCTCGAAATACGCTTCGCGTATGATCCGCGACTTCCCGTGCGACGAGCCACGCGCATGGGCTGGCGTGAACTGCTCGAGTCCAAGGACCCGCACGCCGCGGCGCGACAACTGGTGCAGCGTGGCGCTACCCATTGCGCCAAGTCCGACCACGATGACGTCAAAGGAGTTGGCCATGATCCGCCAACGATGCGGCAACGTCCACGCGGCGTCAACGCATGGCGCACACGCCGCGAGCTACGGTGTCGCGGTGGCGGTGATCGTGACCGGATCGATCGTCGACGCGCGTACCAGTGCTGTATTGGTGCCGGCGACGGGACCCATCGTCCACCGCACCGTGGCCTCGCCTGAGGCATTGGTCAAAATGCTTTGGGGCGCGATCGCACCACCGCCGGATGTGATCTGGAACGTGACGTTGACACTGTCCATCGGGGTGTTGTTCGCACCGAGCACTCGCACCACCACGCTGTTCAGCAGCGCCACCGAGACCCGTGCGCTCTGATTGTTGCCTTGTGCAATGACGACATCGCTCGGCAGGATTCCGCTGGCGGTCACACGAAGCGGTTCGATGCCTGGAATCGTGGCAAGCAGCGCGTGCGTGGCCTCGGGGCCGAGCGTCCACTTCACCCGGGCCTCCCCGTTCGCATCGGTCCTGATCGATGCCGAGTCAACCGCACCGCCTCCCTGCACGATCACGATCGTGATCGCGGCCCCCTTCACACCGGCACCGGAAGCGCTGGTGGCACGGAATACCAGCGGCGAGCGCAGCACACGACCCGCCTGCCGCGTCTGGACATTGCCGGAGACGATGGTGAGCGTTTCGACGGTCTCGGGTTCGACCGTCTTCTTGCAACCGGCGGTGGCGAGCAACAGCAGGGCGGCGACACCCGCGACGGCGCGCGTCCGGGCTGAAGTGCAAGTCATGGCAATCACGTCTGGAAATGAGAGGTTCACCCTCTATTCTCGGACGCCAGCCCGGAAAACTGAGCCGGATGTTTGCCGCGACGGGCCGATCGCTACGCCGCGAGCATCTTCCAGAGTAGCGCGGCCAGACTCCCGCCAACGATCGGGCCGACCACCGGGATCCAGCTGTAGCCCCAGTCGCTCCCACCCTTGTTGGCAATCGGCAGAATCGCGTGCGCGATCCGCGGGCCAAGGTCGCGGGCGGGATTGATTGCGTACCCCGTCGGACCACCAAGGCTGAGGCCGATACCCCAGACGAGCGCACCAACCAGCACCGGCCCGAGATTGGTGGCTGGCGAGCCGCCGGCGGCGCCAGAGCTGCCGATCGCGCTCGCGACGAAGACCAGCACTCCGGTGCCGATCACTTCACTGATCAGGTTTGGCAGCGTGCTCCGAACCGCCGGCGTCGTGCAGAAGCAGGAGCGAATCGCATCGACGTCCCGCGTCACACCCCAGTGCTTGAAGTAGTGGAGCCAGACCAGCGTCGCTCCGACGATCGCTCCTGCCATCTGCGCCGCGATGTGCGCCATGGCATCGGAGACCGATCGCGTTCCGACCAGGACGTTCGCAATCGTTCCCGCCGGGTTGAGCTCTCCTGGGGCGCCGAGTCCGACGGCCACCAGCACGCCGGCCAGAACGGCAATCGCCCACCCAGCTGTAATCACGATCCAGCCGGCATCCTTCGATTTCGACTGCTCCAGCAGCACGCCTGCCACGACGCCGTTGCCAAGCAGGATCAGGACTGCGGTGCCGACAAATTCACCAAGAGCGGTGGTTGGCATGCGACGTGGTGTGTGAGGGTTCGGAGCCACCCGCGACGAACGGGGCAGCCGGATGGATGAAAATAGGGGCGTTCGCAAGAACCTGCTGGTGCTTCCAATCGTGGCGCGGCGGCGAAGCCGTGTATGGATGCGAGTATGTTGCCATCGGTCGACACTCTGGATGTCGCAGGCCGCAGGCCCGACGGCCGCTCTTTGGGAGCGCTCGGTTCAGGGCCGACGGCCTCGTATCGCAAGCCTGACCGGTCGGTCCTGGCTTCTGTCACTCAGTTCCGGCAGCTACCGCTGTCAGATCTCGCCTCTCAACTCCGCTGCCGTTGCCGTTCGTCGCGCGCCTCCGTCGTCTCAGCCCGTCGCTGCTGCTTGCGCTTGGTATTGGCGTGGCCGCAGCGGCGCTCAATATCCTGCTTGCGCGTCAGCTGCTGACGATCGAGCAGGACGCCCGCGCGATCGTCGAGACCTGGATCACCCGATCGGCCACACTGGCCACGTTCGAAGACGGCGTTCGCGAGTTTCGGCGTCACGAAGCGTTGTACGCGCTCAGCATTCCAGGCGCGGAGCATGCAGCACATGTCGGGATCCTCGATTCGCTTCGGCTGCGAAACGACAGCGCGCTGAGCGTGCTGAGTCGACTGGACGCAATGGCGACGGGCTCGAGTTCGACGCTCGATCTTCGGAAGCGCTGGTCTGCGTATCGTGAGCTGCACATCCAGGACCGCAGCCTTTCGAGCGGCACCGGAAGTGGCGCGCTGGGTCAGTTCCGAGCGCGAGAGCCGCTGTTTCAGGGGATGATCGCGGAGGCACGCCAGGCTCAGGATTCGATGCGTGTCGGAGCCGCGGGACTTGCCCTGCGCAGCCAGCGATCGACGCGTGCCTCACAGTGGTTGTTGGCTGCCAGATTGATCCTGCTCCTGTCGGCGATCGCCCTCGCCGAGCTGTTCCGCCGCAGCTGGCAGCGACGGATGCACGCAGAACAACGCTGGCAGGACGTTGCCGATCAATCAGTAGGTATCGTGTGGGAACTGGGACCGACGGGACGGGTGCGATTCCTGTCGCGATCGGGGTTTGAGCTGCTCGGCGTCGATGGCCCGCAGGTGAACGGCCGCCGTGTATTGCAATTCGTGCAGGCGGCCGACCGGGGGGCTGCGCTGAAGGCCGCCGCGGACGCCGTGCTGGGACGGGCGCCAATCCGTGACCTCGAGTTGCGAATTCTGCGCCCGGATGGCGGTGCACGATGGCTCGCCATCAGTGCGCAGCCGTTGCGGTCCGGTGACGGTCAGCATGCCGGATTTCGGGGGCTTGCAGTTGATGTCACCCGTCGCACTCAAGCCGAACGTGCGCTGGCGCAGGGCCGCCGGATGGAGGCGGTGGGGACACTCGCCGGTGGCGTGGCCCATGACCTCAACAACGTGCTGGCGGCTGTTTCCGGGTATACGCAGCTGCTGCAGCATGAGCTGACCTCAGACCATCCGGCACAGCCCGATCTGGCGGCCATTTCCTCGGCATCCGATCGCGGCGCCTCGCTGGTGCGGCGCATTCTTCAGTTCGCACGGCAACGCCCCGCGCTCAAGCAACAGGTGGAAATCGCGGAACTGGTGCACGAAGTGGTGCAACTGCTTCGCCCGCAACTTCCGCCACGCGTCCGTCTCGAACTGACGGTGCCGGACAGTGAGAGCCTGGTCCTCGGCGATCCAACCGAACTGCATCAGGTGGTGGTGAACATCGCGGCGAATGCCATTCATGCCATGCGCGAACGCGGCACCCGGCTTGGCATGAGTGTCAGCGCGAGCGCGCAGTACATCAGCGTCGTCATCACCGACGACGGTTGCGGAATGCCCCCGTCAGTCTTGGAGCGGGCGATCGAACCGTTCTTTACGACACGAGACATTGGAGACGGGACCGGGATGGGCCTGGCCGTCGCGCACGGCGTGGTCACGTCGCTCGGCGGGACGCTCAGCATCGACTCGACGCCGGGCGTCGGCACCTGCGTCTCCGTTGCCCTGCCTCGCGCGCCGGCGGTCGCCGACCCGCCGCCCGGGCGCGCCAGTGCGGCCCAGACGCCGCTCTCGTTCCGTGTGCTCATCGTCGATGACGATCCGCAGGTTCGCAACGCGACGACACGGCTGCTGGAGCGTGCCGGGCACCGGGTTGAGTCGTTCGCGGCAGCGCACGCGGCGCTGGCCGCGTTACGGGTCGATCCAACGCGCGCTGATGTGGTCCTGACCGATCTCACCATGCCGGAGATGAATGGCCTCGAGCTGATCGAGCAGCTCCGTGCCGTCGGCGGAGCGCCACCGGTGGTGATGACCAGCGGCTACCTCGACGTGGCCACGACCGCGCGCGCGCAGGCACTCGGTGTGGTCGCGCTCCTCGACAAGCCGGTCGACGCCGAGACGCTGCTGCGCACCCTGGCGGAGTCCGCGGCGGGAGCGTTCTCGCGCTGAGGGACACAAGATGGCAGCGGGCGCGGGTCGCAGCATGTGGCGAGCACCGTTCGCGCCCGACCACCCCCGAAATGGCGGACGAACGCCCGAGGCCGGTCACGCGTAAAGCGACGCGGTCAGTGATGACCACCGCGGCTCGTCGCCGTTCCTCCCTCGTCGCGCCGGTTGCGACTCGTCCGACACGCTCGCACCTTGCCCACCATGCGATTCCGAACGGTTCTTCTGGCCTTCACGGCGCTCTGCCTCGCACCGGTGGCCTGCACGCCGGCTCCGCCAGAGGTCACCTTCGCGCAGTTCGTCGATCAGTACCTCGACGACTTCGCCTCGCGGCATCCCTCCATCGCCGGCGGTAACGGGCTGCACCAGCACGACGATCAGCTGGATGACTTCAGCCTCGGTGGAATCATGACGGAGATCGCGATGCTCAAGCGTGACCGCGATCGCCTTCGAGCCTTTGCACCGGAGAAGCTGACCCCAGACGAACGCGTCGATCAGAAAATCCTCGACGGCATCATCGACGGCTGGCTGCTGGAGCAGGAGACGCTGCAGAACTGGAAGCGCAATCCGATGCTCTATGCGTCGGCGCTCTCCGATGGCGTGCACAACCTGATGACGATGGAGAACGCACCGGCGCCGGTGCGCATGCGACGCGTCATCTCCAAGCTCTCCAGCGTGCCGAAACTGCTCGACGCGGCCTGGATGAATATCGACAACCCGCCACGACTGTTTGCGGAGCGCGGCCTCGGCATGATGCGCGGCGCCGCGGCCATGCTCGGCGAGGACCTGGCGCTGGCCTTTGCCAGTGAAAAGGGCACCCCGCTGATGGATTCGCTGATGCGCGCGGCGGCCACTGCGCAGCCGCTCATCACGCGGTATGCCGACCGCCTCGAAAAAGAAGTGCTGCCCAAGGCCACCGGTGAATTCCGCATCGGCGCCCGGGCGGTCGCGCGCCGCTATCGTGGCGAGGAACTGATCGACGTGCCCCTGCCCGAGCTGATTGCCATCGGTGAGCGCGAACTGACGATCTATCAGACGCAATTCCGCGCGGCAGCAGAGCGGCTGGCGCCGGGTCGCGATGCGCAGGAGGTCTGGCGCGAGATCCGGCGAAATCACCCGAAGCGTGGCGAGGTGGTCGCGGCCACGCAGAAGCTGGTGGACTCGCTGACGGCATTCGTGATCGAGAAGGGGCTGGCAGTCGTTCCGGATGGTGAGCGGGTGGTGGTGGCTCCAGCACAACCGTTCGATCTCGGGTTCGCATCGATGCATGCGTCACCGCCACTGGAGAACCCACCGGTGAAGAGCTTCTACTACATCACCGACGCCCGTGCCGAAATGCCGCCAGCCGAGCAGGAAGCATGGCTGGAGCGATACAACTATGCGTCGCTGATCAACACCTCGGTGCACGAAGCCATGCCGGGGCACTGGCTGCACTCCACGTACATGCGGAAGACGCCCGGCAAGGTGCGTCGGATCTGGATCGGACTCAATCCGTTTCCGCAGCCGTCATCGGGGCAGGATGGCTGGGCACACTACAGCGAGCAGCTGATGATCGAGGAGAAATTCGGCGGCGGTGACCCGCGGATCGAGATGGCGCAGTTGAGTGATGCGTTGACACGTGTCTGCCGGCTCCTGTCCGGAATCCGCGTCCACTCGGGCGACTGGACGCTCGAACAAGCACAAGCCTGCTTCGAGGAGCGGGCATATGTGCCAGCGTCCGCCGCCAAGCGTGAGGCGCAACGTGCCACCTACGATCCGACTTACGGTGGCTACTTTCTCGGCAAGCGCGGACTCCTCACCCTGCGCCGTGATGTCGCCGCACAACTCGGCGCGCAGTTCAACCTTCGGGCCTTTCACGAGCGCTTCATGACCAACGGTATCGCCCCCATCTGGGCCCATCGCCAACTCTTCCTGCCGGGTGACACCGCGCAGGTCATTCAATAGTGGCGCGCATCGAGAAGGTCCGTGTCGGAGTGCTGGGTGCCGGTGCGTGGGCCAAGTTCGCCCACATTCCGGGATACAAGCGTGATCCGCGCTGCGAACTGGTGGCCATCGCCGATCCGATGATCGAACGCGCACGAGAGTTCGCGGCCGAGTTCGGGATCCCGTCGGTGTATGGATCGCACGAAGAGTTGATCGCGCGCGAGGACATTCACCTGGTCGACGTGTGCACACCGAGTGCGACGCACTTCGATCTCAGCTGGGCTGCACTCGAAGCGGGCAAGCATGTCCTCTGCGAAAAGCCGGTGGCGTACGACTACACCGAAACACTTCGCGCCGCCGCATTCGCCAAATCGAAGGGGCTGAAGACCAAGCTGGGTTTCACGTTCCGCTACAGCCCCGCGATGCGCTACATGAAGGAGCTCATCGATGACGGGTTCGTCGGCACACCGTTCATTTTCAACGGCTTCGAGCAGAACTCCCAGTGGCTCGATCCGCAGAATCCATTGCGACAGGTGGATGTCGAGGCCGACCAGTCGGTGATTCAGGTCTCGTCACTCGAGGGCTACGGCGCACCGATCATGGATATCGGGCACCTCTTCATGGGCAGTCGCTTCGAGCAGGTGGTGGGCACCATGAAGAATTTCATTCCCGAGCGGATGGTGCGGCAGACCGGCACCATGATGCGCATGAACATCGACGATGGCGACATCTTCATCGGCGAGTTCGCCAGCGGCGCCATCGGGTCCATCCAGACCAGCTTCGTGACGGTTGGCAACTACCCGGGCATCGAGGCGCGGGTCTACGGCAGCAAGGGTGCGCTGATCTGTCGCCTGGTCGAGGAAAACGGGATCTGTGAGACGCTCAAGGCGGCCACGGGCGATCAGGTGGAGTTCCGCGAACTGGAGATCCCTGAGCGCTTCTACCCGCCGGGCGGGAACCGGGAGGAGTCGTGGCGGTCGCTGTTCTACGCCAATCTCGTGAGCTCATTCATCTCCGAGATCTTGAGCGACGGCCCGGAGAATGAAGGCAGCTTCGTGGATGGTGCCCACGTCCAGGAGCTGATCAACGCCGTCGAACTCTCTTTCCGGCAGCGGCGCTGGGTTGCAATCCCGCTGGCGCCCGGAGCGGACTCCTGAGCCAGGCACTCGAGCAGTACTTCGCGCAGTACTACGCGCAACATCCGGTGAATGCGACGTTCACCGGCGTGCATGCGCTCGACGACCGATTGCCCGACTGGTCGGCGCCGGCGCGTGCGGCGGACGCGGCGGAGATGCGGCGTGTGCGTGCGGCGCTCGAGCCTGCAGCGCCGACAACGGTCGACTCGTGGCGGCAGCACGCCCCAACGCTGGACGCGGAGCTGGCGCGCGCCAATCTCGACATCCGTCTGGCGGAGTATGAAAGTGGCTTCTTCCACGCACGCAATCCCGCACTCTGGACGGGCGAGGCGATTTTCGGCGTGGTGAGCCTGATGATCCGCGATTTCGCCCCAGTGACGGATCGCCTGTCTTCGCTCATCGCGCGTCTTAACGCCATCCCCCGGTTCCTGGCGGCGATGCAGGATGCGATCACGGCGCCGGTGCCGACGCAGTGGATCGGACGGGCGGCGCGCGAGTGCGCGGCGGCCGACGGACTGTTCGATCACGGGCTGCAGATGTGGATGGAGCTGCACCAGCTGGATGCGGATAGCGTCTGCCAGGTACACGAAGCTGCGGAGCGCGCCCGTGCCGCATTTGTCGTCGCTGCGGCATCACTCGCGGCACTGCCGTCGTCGGATCGGGGGTACGCCGCTGGTGAGGCGCTGTTCGCCACGCTGCTGCATCGTGGCCACTTCTGCACCGAGACGCCAGACCAGCTCCTGGAACAGGCACTGGCGCAACTCCCACTCGAGCAGGCGCGACTCGCCGACATGGCAGCCGCCACCGCCGGCTCGTGGGAGGCAGCACAAACCGCCATGGCGGCTGACCATCCGGCAATCGACGAGTACTACGCCACGTTCGAACGCCGATGGAATGACTGTCACCGAATTGCGCGCGAGGCCGACGCCGTCACCTGGGAGCCGTGGCCGATCCGCTACGTACCCATTCCGGAGTGGGCGCGTGCATGGGCTCCTCAACTGTACTGGCTCTTCTATCGCTCCCCCGCGCCGTTCGACCCCTACAGCGTCTACGACTACGTCGTCACGCCAATCGATGCGTCGCTGCCGGCTGAGGAGCAGGAGAAGAAGCTCCGGGCGTGGAACCACAGCACGATCACGCTCAATCATGTGGTGCACCACGGCGCCGTTGGGCACCACGTGCAGAACTGGCACGCTCGGCACCGGTCCACGTCACGCGTCGGCAGCATCGCCGCGACCGATTGCGCCAGCCGGATTGCGATGTTCCTCGGCGGCTCGATGGCAGAGGGCTGGGCCTGTTATGCGACGCAGCTGATGGAGGAGCTGGGGATGCTCACACCGCTCGAGCAACTGTCGGAGCAGCACACGCGCGTGCGCATGCTGGCGCGGGCGATCGTCGACATCCGGCTGCACCTCGGTCACTTCACCTTCAGTGACGCGGTACAGTACTATCAGGACATCGTCGGAATGCCAATCGAGGTGGCCACAGCGGAGACCACCAAGAACTCGATGTTTCCGTGCACGGCAATCATGTACTGGCTTGGCACGAGTCGCATCCTTGCGCTCCGCGAGCGCATGAAGGCGTCGGGCGGTGACCATTTCTCGCTGCGCGGGTTTCACGATGCACTCCTGTCCCGCGGTGCAATTCCGGTACCGTTGGTTGCCACCCTGATGACGGAGACGCCAGCGTGAAGTGGTCGTCGCTCAGTACCCTTCCCCTCGCGCTCGTGCTCTCCGCCTGTGGCGGTCGCGACAAGGCCCGTTCGCCGAACACTGGCGGCGACCTGCTCACGATCGGCTATGATCGCGAACCCGACACGATGAATCGCTACGCGACGCACATCCTCGAGGACATCGAGTCGTGCGTGGTGGAAGGCCTCGTCGTGAACGACGAGAAGATGAACATCATCCCGGTCCTGGCGCTCGAAGTTCCGACCACCGAGAACGGTGGTGTGACGCTCCGCCCCGACGGCGGTATGGACGTCACCTGGAAACTGCGTCCCGGTGTGACGTGGCACGACGGCGTGCCGCACACCTCAGCCGATGTGAAGTTCACCGTCGACGCCATCAACAAGGGTGACTGGAAGCCGGAGAGTGTCGACGGATTCGACCGCATCGCATCGGTGGACACTCCAGACTCACTGACGGCGGTGGTTCACTATCGAGAAGTGTACGCACCGTATCGCTTGCAGTTCGTCCGCGGGACGTTGCCGAAACATGTCCTCGACGGCAAGAACATCGACGCCGCCTCCGACTACAACCGCAAGCCACTCGGCACCGGGCCGTACCGCGTCGTCGAGTGGAAAACGGGTGAGTATATCCTGCTGGAAGGCGTGCCGAACTACTGGCGCGGCGCGGAGTTTCCGAAGATCAGACGCCTGCTGTTCAAGTTCCTGCCGAATACGACGACGCGCATCAACCAGCTCAAGTCCGGTGAGGTGCAGCTGGTGGCGCTGGTGCCATGGGACAAGGTGCGCGAGCTGCGCGGGCTGCCGAATGTCCGGCTCAACCAGGTGGTGGGCAACGGGTATGAGCATGTGACGCTCAATCAGAAGCGATTCACCCCGTTCGCGGACGTCACCGTGCGACGGGCGATGGCCCATGCCATTGATCGTGATCTGATCGTGAATACCCTGCTGGACAGCCTCGTCACCGTGGTGAATGGCCCGATCCAGCCGCTCTCGAGCGCGTACGAAAAGAACGTCACGACCTATCCGTACGATCCATCGCGGGCGCGCGCGATGCTCGACTCGGCCGGCTGGATCACTGCTGCCGATGGGATTCGCGCGAAAGGTGGCAAGCGCCTCGCGTTCACGTTGATCACGCAGTCCGGCTTCGCGATCCGCGAGAATGTGTCGCAGGCGCTGCAGAAGCAGTTCCGCGACGTCGGTATCGACGCCAGCGTCCGCCTGATCGACGGCACCTCGATCAGCAGCGTCTGGTTCAAGGGAGACTTTGACGCCATGCTCCACTGGTGGCAGCAGGGCGCCGATCCGGAGATGACGCTCTTCTTCGCGTCCGATCGGATGCCGCCGGCCGGCCGGAACATCAACTACTTCAAGGATGATTCGCTGACGGCGATGCTGTACGCATCCGATCGCACCGCCGACGAGGGGAAACGGATCGCCCTTCTGAAGGCCGCACAACAGCGCCTCTCAGTCCTCATTCCGGAACTGCCGCTGTACAACACGGCGAAGGTCGACGCCGTGCCGACGCGGCTGCAGGGATTCACCGGCAATCCCACCAACGCCGGTCCGTTCTGGAATGTGTACCAGTGGCAGCTGACTGCGCGCTAGGCTCCGTCCGAGAGGCGGAGCGTTGCGTGCGTGAGGCTTCGCGATGATTCGGTTCGTCGTGCGACGACTGGTTCAGAGCGTGCCACTGCTGCTGGTGATCTCGCTGCTGATCTTCGCGCTGATCCATGCCGCACCCGGCGGGCCGCTCTCCACCTACCTCGAGAATCCCAATGTGCGGCCCGAGGACATCGAACGGCTGCGCAAGGCGATGGGTCTCGATCGCCCACTCGGCCTGCAGTACCTGTCCTGGCTCTGGGCGTTTGTGCGAGGTGACTGGGGCTTCAGCTACGCCGATGGGCGGCCCGTCCTCGATCGCCTCGTCGAGCGGATTCCCGCCACACTCGAGCTGATCGGTGTGGCGTGTGTGATGGCCCTCATTGCCGCGCTCCCGGCCGGAATTCTGGCGGCGGTGAATCGTCGGTTTGATCGCGTCAGCTCGGTGTTCGCCGTTGCCGGCATCTCGCTGCCGGTGTTCTGGTTCGGACTGTTGCTCCAGCTGGTCTTCGCGGGTGCGCTGGGGTGGTTGCCGTCATCGGGTCGCGCGTCGTTCGATGGCGGTGACTTCGTTGATCGCGTGGTGCATCTCATCCTTCCAGCAACAGTGCTGGCGGCCGCGCTCTCAGCGGCGTGGTCGCGCTACCTTCGCCGCGCGATGCGCGACACGGTGGCACGCCCGTTCATTCGCGCCGCGCGTTCGCGCGGACTGAGCGAGCGCACGCTCCTGCTCCATCATGCACTGCCCAACGCGCTGCCGACGTTCGTGACCGTCGTGCTACTCGACATCTCGATGATGGCGTCCGGTGCAGTCGTCACCGAGAGCATTTTCGCCTGGCCCGGCATCGGCAGCCTCTTTACGGAAGCACTCGGTAAGCGTGACTACGCCGTGCTGATGGCCTTCCTGATGTGCGGCTCGGTGGCGGTCATGGTGCTCAACCTGGTGGCCGATCTGGCGGTGCACACCCTCGATCCGCGCACGCGGGATGCCGCGTGAGCACAAGCACGAGTGCGAGCGGGCGCTCGACGGTGCAGACGAATCGTGCCCCGCGCGTCGCGGCCTACCTGCTTGGTGCGCTGTTGCTCGGTGCCATGCTGGCGCCCGCGTTGGCTCCCTTTGCCGTGGACGCGCTGGATCTCGCAAATCGCCGGGCCGCCCCGTCATCGCTGCACTGGTTCGGGACTGATGAACTGGGCCGCGACGTGATGACGCGCGTCCTCTTTGGTGCACGAGTCTCGCTGGCAATCGGGCTCGTCTCGGCGCTGGTCAGCGCGGCGATCGGGGCCGCCGTCGGCGCTACCGCAGGCTACGCCGGCCGTGTGATCGACGACATACTGATGCGCATCACCGACGCGATGCTGGCGATCCCGCGGCTCCCGCTGCTGATGATCACCGCCGCTGTGCTACAACCAAGCGTGCCCGTACTGGTGCTGCTGGTGGGCCTGGCCGGGTGGATGGAGACCGCGCGTGTCGTCCGGGCCGAGGTGTTGTCGCTCGCCGCACGGGACTTCGTTGCTGCCGCGCGCGCGATGGGTGCCTCGCCGTTCCGCGTGGTGCTGCGTCACGTGCTGCCAGGCGTCATCCCCGCCGCCGCCGTCGCCACGACGCTCGCCGTCGGTCGAGGAATTCTGCTCGAGAGTGCGCTGAGCTTCTTCGGCGTCGGTGTGCAGCCACCAACCGCAAGCTGGGGCAACATGTTGTACCAGGCACAAACCACGATGACCAGCGAGCCGTGGCTCGCCATCTTTCCGGGTGCGATGATCTTCCTTACCGTGCTGGCCTGCAACGCGGTTGGTGACGCGATCGGAGCGGCGCGAGGCTGACACGGACGCGGCCGCGCTCACACCGCGGCGTGCGAGACCGTCAGATGATCAGTAGCCGCGCTCGCGATCCACGATCCAGCGTGGTGTCTCGCCGCGTTCGAACATCGCCAGACATTCGACGAAGCCATGCACGGCTCCCTCGATCGTCGTCAGCCCCGAGACATGTGGCGAGATCATCACCCGCGGATCGTCCCACAACGGCGACGTGGCCGGCAACGGTTCGATCTCGAATACATCGAGCGCGGCACCGCGCAGCCACCCGGCATCAAGAGCACGCGGCAACACTGCTTCGTCGACGACGGCCCCACGACCGGCGTTCATCAGGAATGTGCCACGGCACGCGCTCAGCACCGCCTCACCGACCAGCCCACGCGTGGCCGGTGTCAGCGGCAGCGTCAGGATCAGCCAGTCCGCTTCGCCAGCGACGTGCGCCAGTGACTCGGTCGAGTAGACACTGGCGAACACCGCCGAATCACCGCGACCGGTGCGCGAAACGCCGGTCACGCGACAGCCGAGCGCCGCGAAGAGGCGGCCGACGTGTGTACCAACGTCACCGGTGCCCACCACCACCGCGTGTGTGCCGCGGAGCGTGGCGATGTCGCTCGGGGCCCAGCGATGCTCGCGCTGCGCCGTGGCCAGTTCGCCGAGCTTGGTGACGGAAGCCAGGGCCCGAGCAAGCGCCCATTCGGCGATCATCGGACCAAACGACTCCGGTGTGCGCGTCAGCACGATCTCGCGGGGCAGTTCCACCGGCTGCAACCACGAGTCCACTCCAGCGCCCGTGCTCTGTACCCAGCGGACGTTCCCCATCGTTGGCAACGCAGGACGCTTGAAGCCCAGATAGGCATCAGCCCAGGCCAGATCGTCGTCGGTCACTTCCGTAAAAGGCTTGCCCCGAATCTCGAGGTCAGGCCGGGCGGCGGCGAGCTGCGCGGCCATGGGCACGTGCGCATTCTGGCCGATGATGACACGACGGATCGGAAGGATCGGAGCCATGGAGTTGGGCGGAGCGCGTGGCGGAAGCGAGCGAAGGAGGAAAAGCCAGCGGACCGACGCGCGCGAACGGTCCGGGGTGTACCAGTCCGAGTCGAAGCTAATGCCCGGCAGCGCACGGAACCGTGTGCAACCGCGGAGTGGAGCCCACTGCACGACGTGTCGATGCCACGGACAGATGAACTGGTCGCACGGTCAACATCCTCGCCTCGCGAACGTTTTCTGGAACGCCGGAACGGTCGTCGGGGCGGTGTCGCGCCGGCGTTGACGGCACCCGAAAGCACCGTGCGCGCGGTCGCCGTCGACCCCGTCGTCCAACAGTTGCATGTGCGGTTCGGCAGCGCACTGAATCACCGAGTCGCCGATGCTTCAATTCATCCGATGGTGCAGGCGGCCGCAGCGCCGTTGCACGAGCCGGCGACGGCCGTGCTGACGACGCGGCGTAGGCTCCCCCGCCCGGTTACTCAGGCGTTTGCGGGTCGTCGTGGGGGGTGAGCACTACCAATCTGCCATGCGACGCGCCTGCGTCGGATACGGAACGCCCGCGGCCGTCTGGACGGGCCGCACCCGCCGGAGCCGCCACGCTGCTCCAGCGCCTGCTGATGCAGTTCGCCGGCACCCTCAGCCGGCGGCGCGCCTACGCTGGCAGCCACCCGATGGTGCTTTCGGCCGAGGCACAGCTAATGGACCTGTGCAACGAAGTCCTTGCCGGACGTCAGGCCCTGGTGATCGGGATCGCAAAAACCGAACTCCTGATCGATGGGCAACCGTATGAGACCAGAGCCTCGTACGCCCGCGAGCTAGGCGTGCGCCTCCACCGGCGCGGTGTCGGCTCGCTCACGTTCGATCACGGACTGCGGACCGAGGATCTGCGCGCCGCACTGACCTGGCTGGCGCGCGAACCGGGCGGCGCCGACGAGATCGTACCTGATGGTGGCAGTGTTCACATCAGCCGTATCGCGTACGACCATCTCGTGCTCGATGAGGCACTCCGCGATGCCGAGTCGGCGGTGGCGTCGCTCTGGCGAACACTGGCCGAGCTGGCGGAATTCGGGCTCGAAATGGTCCGCGACGAGACGCATGGAGCCCCGCGCGACGACGTGAACCTCAGGTCAGGCGCCGGTCACGCCGCCGAGGAGACCGCCAGTTACGATACCACCGCGATCGTGCACACGTTGCAGGAATCGCTTCACCATCCCGCGATTGCGCGTCGCACCGCCGCCGCTCTGCTGGAGCTCACCACCTATGGCGCCAGCGCACACCCGGACGGTCGTGCACTGATCGGCCAGCAGCTCCAGGTGATGCTCAGCCACCTCGGCTCCTCGTCCATCGCGCCGATCCTGCAGAGTCTCGCCGATCGCGCGGTGCAGCAGCGATTTGTGTCCGAAGTGGTGGACGTGTTGCCGGTCACAGCGATCGTGGACTGGTTGCACACGGCTGCCGCAGCCAGCGAGCAGCAGTTGTCGCATCAGATGCTTCGCCTGATGACGAAGCTGTCCACGCTGGCCGGCTCCAGTGGCACTGAGGACATGGAGCTGACCTTTCGTGGTGCCGCGCATGATCTGGTGAATGGCTGGTCGCTCGCCGATCCGAACCCCGAACATCACGTGATGCTGCTTGACCGGATCGCGAACTTCGAGCGCGCCGCCGGCAGTCGATTCTCGGCTGATGTGGCCAGCGCCAGCTCGATCGTGGAGTCGACTCGCATCGTGCAGATGGCGCTCGAACTTGATTTCGGCGGTGAGGACACAGTCGCGGCGGTGGAGGCGTTGATCGCCGCCAGCGAAGGTCGTGAGCTCATGCGATGGCTCGCCGCCGCCGGCGATTCGCAGACGGCGCAGTGGCTGCGACGTGTCGCGACCAGCGAGAAAGCAGTGCGGCAACTGCTGCTCACCGAACCGGTGGACCGTCTCGAGGCGCGTGCGCTGCTCGAAGCCGTTGATGCGTCATCGGCCGATACCCTGCTCGATGTGATGGCCGAATCGAGCACCCGCGGCACACGTCTGCTCGTCCGGCAACGGTTGGCGGAGTTCGGCGCCGCGATCACTCCGCAGTTGCTGGCGCGACTGGATACGGCACATTGGTTTCTGCTTCGCAACATCCTGACGCTGCTGCACGACGCCGCTGCACAGGACACCGGCGACGGCGCGTCGCACGACCAGGTCGTGCGTCTGCTCGAGCACCCGCAGGTGCAGGTGCGCGTCGAGGCGTTGCGCGTGTTGCTGCTCACCGACGTCACCACGCGCGACATGGCCATCCGTCGCGCCCTCCGCGACGAGAATGAACGCGTCGTCGTGCTCGCGCTGCAGACGCTGGCTGATGCGGGCGAGCGCGGGCTGAGGCTTCCGATGCATATCGTGACACAGCTGATGACGATGGTGGACGCTGGAACGCTGAGTGAGCCGGTACGAGCCCGCGCGGTTCGGACACTGGCGTTTGCGCCCATCGCTGCAGTTCGCGACTGGCTTATCCAGCTGATCACGCGGCGGACGCGGTTCCTGCGACGCCTGTCGCTGGCCGAGCCCACGCAGACCGCGGTGAGCGCATTGCATGTGTTGACCCGAAACGGTAGTGACGATCCCGCTGCGGCACCCACGCTGGCGTTGGTACGCCGCGCCGTCAGCGACGCCCGATGGCAACTGCGCGACGCCGGCGCCAGCGAGGATCGCGCGACGTGAACCCGATCGTGACCTTTCTGACGGCGCTCGGTCAGGCGTTCTCGGCGCAATCGCTCTACAGCGATGACCACCCGATGCGTCAGACCGCCGCGGCGCGCCTGCTCATGGCGCTGCAGCGCGTACTGGCCAGCGGACCGCTGCGCCTGTCCTTTCTGGACACCGACGTGATCGTCGGCTCCCGGCCGCTGGCAGAACTGCGCGGCTGGGAATGGGGCAGCCGGCTCTCGACCGTCGGCGTGCAGCGCTTGGAGATTGCAACCGCGCCTGAACCGACGGCCGCCGATATCGAGGCAATGCTTGGCGAGATCCGCCGCCGGTTGGCAGATACCGGCGACGGCGCGGAGCGGTGGGCGCATCGTGGAATCCGACTGGGCCCGTTGACGGTGATTGGCGCCGATGAGCGAGACGATGCAGAGCAGCACGTAACCTCGCTGATCGACGCGCTCGCGCTCAGTGGGCTCGGCGCGGAGGTGGATGCGGTGGACTACATCCATACTGAAGTCGAAGCCGGCCGGCAGGTGCCGATGGCGGAAGTGGACGGCATCGTGCGGGCACTGGCGACGACCATCCGACGCGAACAGGGTTGCCTGCTGCCGCTGCTCGACATCAGGAACTTCGACGAGTACACCACCTCGCACTGCTGCAACGTCGCCATGCTCTCGATGGGGATCGCCGACCAGCTGGGCCTGTCGGATGCAGACTCCCGGGCCATTGGCACCGCGGCACTCCTGCACGACATCGGCAAGACCAGGCTCCCCAAGGGACTGCTCACCAAGCCGGGCGCGCTCTCGCCCGAGGAGCGGCTGGCGATGCAGGCGCACCCCGTCGAAGGGGCGAAAATCCTGACCGCTCGCGGCCTCGGTCACAGCCTCGCGGCGACGGTGGCGTATGAGCACCACATCTGGTTCAGCGGGCTTGGCGGCTACCCGAAGCTGAGCTATCCGCGAGGCACCCACTACGCCAGCCGGATCGTCCACGTCTCGGACATCTACGACGCCATCAGCTCCAAGCGACCCTATCACAACCCGTTCCCTCGGGAGAAGGCGCTCGACCTGATTCGGAAACTGGCCGGCGTGGAGCTCGACCCGCATGTGGCCGAGGCGTTCCTCGCGATGTCGGCGAAGGCGACGGAGTTCCGCCATCTGGTGAACGAACAGCCGGCCTGACGCGTACGGTTCATGGGATCCTGACGGGTCCCCTTGCCCGCGCACCGCGACATATTCCTGTCTGGTTGACCCGGGCGATTCCGCCCCGGGCCGCGAGCGTCGTGCAACCCAGTGTGTCACCGACCAGGGAGGCTGTAGTGCAAGAGCCGCAGTATGATGCGATCGTGGTGGGTTCCGGCATCTCGGGCGGATGGGCCGCCAAGGAACTGTCGGAAAAGGGGCTCAAGGTCCTGATGCTCGAGCGTGGCAAGAACGTCGAGCACATCAAGGACTATGTGAATGCCACCAAGCCACCCTGGGCGTATCCCCATCGCGGTGGTCGCACCAAGGCGATGGAAGCCGACTATCCGGTCCTCAAGCGCGACTATCCGCTGAACGAAAAAAATCTCGACTGGTGGGCGAGCGACAAGGATTCGCCGTACACCGAGACGCGGAAGTTCGATTGGTATCGTGGGTATCAGGTCGGTGGTCGGTCCCTGTTGTGGGGTCGACAGAGTTACCGCCACGGCGATCTGGATTTCACGGCGAACGCCAAGGAAGGCATCGCCGTCGACTGGCCGATCCGGTACGCCGACATCGCGCCATGGTATGACTATGTCGAGACGTTTGCCGGCATTTCCGGCAATCGCGATGGGATCGCCTCCCTGCCGGACGGGCAGTACCAGCCAGCGATCCCGCTCAACTGCGCCGAAGACTCGGTGGCCGGGAAACTCGCGAAGGCGTTCGGCGGCAAGCGACGCCTCGTCCCTGGCCGCACCGCGAATCTGACCAAGGCGCTGCAGGCACGCGCC
>JBBQRH010000058.1:0-25811 GCA_038215035.1 Gemmatimonadales bacterium
CCGCCTGTCGGAGGCCCACCGCCGGCGGGGCCGCCGTCGAACCGCATTACGACTGCGCCACCCGTCATCCCGGCCGCGCCACTCGGCGGTCCAGCGGACGTCACGACCGTGCCACCCGCTCCAGTGGTGGTGACGGCTCGCGCGCGCGCCGCCTCCATCGCCGTCTTTGCCGAGTCGAGGAACGTGACCTTCGCCTCGTCCGACATCCGCTGCCACTCGAATGGAATCTTCGGTGTGCTGGTCCGCGCACCATCGGGCGCAAGCCAATCAACGTGATAATCGGCTCCCCGAACTACAGCCAGTGTGCCATCCGGCAGTAGCGTCCAGTCGTCCACCACCGGCATCGGATTCATCACCATGCTGATCGACATCTGTCCGCGATCGTTCTGCGTGACACTCGCCTTCGTCTTCGGAATTTTGAAGAACGATGCGGTATCGAGCGCACGCGTGCTCAGCGCCACACGCAGAATCGGTGCCGAATCCGGCTGCTCCGGCACCTGGAAGCCAGTGGTCCGGTCGGCCGTCGGCGGCGGCAGGTTCGGGCGAGTGAACCCGCGGTAGACGATCCGCCCCTGGCTGTCGAAGCCCGGCGTGCCGAACGGTCCGCCGACCATGAACTGTGCATCCGCCGGCCGCGGAACAGCCATGACACGAGCAACCTTGCCAGCGGCGTCGAGCACCAGCATCGACAGCGACGCAGGGTCGATGAACAACGACGAGTCGCCGCGGAATGCGATCAGTCCACCGGCGCGGGCACCATAGGCATTCGCCGTGGCAGCGGTGGTGTCGGCGACGATCATTTCGCGCGCGAACATCGAATCGAGCAGGACGACCTGCCGGCGCACCAGATCGTTGACGAGGATCCGGCCGCCGGGAAGTGGTCGTACCGATGACACGCTGCCCAACAGGTCGGACGGCGAGACGCGTGTGACCGGACCGAGCGGTCGCACCGCCGGCATCGACTGCGCGCTCAACGCGGTGCCCAGCGTCAGGGACGCGGCATAAAGCATGATGGATCGAACCATCAGTATCGTCATGGCAAACCCATGGAAATGTTGATTCATCGAACGATGATGGTGGCGTTACCACCTTGCGGAAGACTCAGACCGCCACCGGCCAGGCCGCCGAACTGGCCGCCGCCAAACTGTCCACCTCCGATCGTCCCCGAACGGATCGACGCCAGATAGCGAAGATCGAGATGACTGGCGACGATGGCCGGCAGTTTGCGACGCTGCTCGGGCGTCAGTAGTCCGCGGATCGCCGGCGCCATGCTGCGCAGCACGTCGATCGACGCCTCACGCGCTTTCTTGTAGCGGTTGTACGCAATGTCCCGATCGTAGCGATCATCGAGTTTGGCGAATTCTCTCACCACCGGCGCCCAGATCGCGCTCTGCCGGATGGTGTACAGGCGATTCATGGTCGCGATACTGTCAGCCTGCGCGCTGGTCAGTGCCAGCGAGTCCTGCTGCCGGAGAATCTGTGCCAGCGGATTGATGGTGACGTTGCCTGTGCCATACATCGCGTTCAACGACGGTTCCGGCAGTTTCTGGCCCGGCGAACGGCGGCCGCGATTTAGCTGCTGTGTGAGCACCTGACGCTCGCGGGCTGCACCAAGATCGAAGCGCAGCAGCGCCGTCACGGTCACGGGTGCGCGAATGGTAGTGAAGGCCGGACGTGTGGCGCCGAAGCGCTGGTTCACCTCATACCGGAAGCGCTGCGTGGCGGCGTCGAAACCACGCACATAGAGCAGCGTCGCATCAGGCGTCGCCGGCTGGCCCCAGCCACGCAGGTTCTGCGAGCCATGCAGCAACAGGTCGGCCGCTCCGAGTGGATTGTTCACCTGCAAGGAGAGCGTCGCGCGCTGCGGCAGGCGTAGCTTGAGCGGATTGAACGACACACCGAGGAATGCAGTCTGTGTCCAGGCACCTTTGCAGCTGTTGCGACCCGCGAGAGTGCCGATCTGTCGCTGCAGACACTCTCGTGCGTCGGGCCCAGCACTGGTGAGCAGTTGCTGCATCCCAGTGGCTGTCGCAGCATCGGCGGTCCGCACCGGATCGACAACGAACGCCCGGTCATTCGCCAGCCCGTCACCATTCACATCGCCGCCGACCAGCGGCGTGTATGGGCTCCCCGAACGAATATTGCCGAACCAGCTCACGCGCACCGCGTCGAAGAAGTTGTAGTTGAGTGTGTACTGGAACTGGTGCCGTGAATCGAACGACGAGCGCGACCACTCGATGGCGCGGGGATCACCCACCGTGCTCTGGAACCCCCGAAACTGCTCGCGCACATTGCCATACACGTAATTCAGGCTCCACTGCAGCGATGAACTGAACGTGGCCGGCGACACGCGAACGCTCACTTGACGTGATTCACTGATCAGGTCGGATTGGTTGGCATTGACCGCATTGAACTGGCGCGACACTCTGGAGTCGCGCGGGGCCAGAGCGCCGGTGAAGGGATCGATACTCGCCACCGGAACAAAGACCGGACGCGCACCCTCATCCGCGAGTGCAAAACGGGGCACACCGGCGAAATTCAGGTCGACGGTACCCGGCTGATTCATATTCCGCGAGTACGTGACATCGACGCTCCCCGCGAAGCGATTGCGGAGCATCGGGCCGTTCCACTGCAGGTTGGACCGGAGGCTCCGTGTCGCAGCCCAGTTCTCCGGAAAGAGCAACACATCAGGCGCGAGGTTGGTGAACGGTGAGTTCAGATTGCCATCGGCGCAGACCGGCGGAATCCCCGACGGGTCGGCCAGCCAGGCACTCCACTGCGGTTGCGGCGCCCCCGCACCAAAACAGCCGAGTTGCTGCACGGCCGTCGCCAGGCCGGTGTTGTTCAGTGCACCGCCGAGTAGAGTCGCCTGCGGCGTATTCTGAAAGACTCCAAGGCCACCGCGAATCACGGAACGTGGGCCACGCACCGCGCCGTCAAATCCCGCAATCTGTGGTGCCGTGCCCAACGTCCACGAGAAACCCACGCGCGGACTGACGTAGACACGATTTGGCACCGCAGTGTTCGCGGTGCCGAACAGCCGTGCGATCTCCGGATTCTCCGCCGGACCATTGGCGAACCGGTTGGCGTCCACCCGCACGCCGTACTGGATCTGCAGGTCGTTGCTCTTGCGCCACGCATCACCCAGCGACACTGCCGCAACGTACTGACTGCCGCTGATCTTGCGTGGTTCGAGCTGCCGCGTATATGACACCGCGCGTCCAGACTCGAGATCGCCGAGTGAGTTGAACGCGAATGACCCTTGCCGGTTGGTGGTCTGATCGATCGTGAAGATGTCGCGACGCAGCTCACTGGTCAGTTTCACGCGATGTTTGCTGTTGCGTGAAAAGAGCGACAACGTATTGAGAATACCACCGCTGAAATTGTCGGCTGACGTCTCGAGAAACGGATTGCCGCCGAACGACACATTCCGCAATGCCATCGTTCCGTCGGCGAGCGTCGAGTTCACCCGCACCGTGCCACTTGGGAGACGCAGAAATGGCGTGCCGTAGTTCCGCGACCCGTTCACGTTCACATTCGTTTCGGTGAGAATCCCACTGGCGAAGTACGCCGAATGGCGACCAGCGAAGCCACCGTTCCAGTTGATTCGTTCTCCGCTGTGCGCCGGGAGTTCACCAATCGAGGCACCGGCTGGCGTGGTGCGGCTCCACGATCCATTCCCGGAAAACGTGAACGCCTGGCCGGTACGCGAACCGGGCGGCGCGAGATTGATCGTCCCGAACAGGCTGCCCTGATCGCTGAGGCGCTCACGCGGGATTCCCGCGGTGACCGACGGCACACCCAGCCGCTGCAGGATGCCAAGCAGCCGCGTGGCCGAATCGGGCGCGATGCCGCTGGTGAGCAATCCGTCAGCGTTTGTGTTGAGCAGCGTTCGCAGGTCGTTACTACGACGACCGAACTGATACGAGAGATTGTAGAATGCCTTGTCGAGCACGATCGGGCCCGCAACCAGACCACCGAGTGACGTATTGCTGAACTCCTGCCCCAGTGATCGCGCCGCGGCATCGGTGAACTGCAGCGCCGGCGCATCGACGTTGAGGCTCAACGTGCGCGAGGTGAAGTTCGAGCCACTCGGCGTTCGCAACTGAAACTGCGCACCGCTGAACCCGCCGCGCGACACATCGTATGGCGACGTGACGAGGGCACTCGAGACGCCAGCGTCACGCGGCAGGTTCGTACCGCCGAAATTCTGCCCGTTCAGCGTACTGTTGTTCTGATCAGGCGTCAGGCCGAGAACGGAAAAACCGGAGGGATCCCCGTCAGCACCCGGCACCAGTTGAACTCCGGGCAACGATCCCGCCATCGCCGCCAGGTCACCCGCCTGATTCGCGGCAACATTGCCATTGTTGACGGCGCGTTCGCTGCCACCGATATCGGGAGTGCGATCGTCGCGTGTTGCGCGCGGCCGGTCGCCGACGACACGCACTTCATCCAGCTGCGTCACCGCACGCGAGAGTCGTGCGTCGGCGAGCAGCACTTCCTGATCAGCGGTGCGCTTGACCTCGAACCGCTTCGGGGCGAAGCCAAGCGACGTCACGGTGAGGAAGTAGTCGCCGTCGCCGCCGGGAAAGGTGATGGTGAAGCGGCCCTTGGTATCAGTCCTGGCGTTCCGGTTCACATTGCCCGAGAGCGAAGTCGCCGTCACGCGCGCGCCGGAAATCGGGATCGAGTCTGGACCGGTGATCACACCACGGATCACGTCGAGCTGCTGTGCCGCCAACAGCGGAGCGCAGAATGCGCTGACAACTGCCAGGACGTACCACGCAAGGCGACGAAGGCGCACGATGGTCTGACGGACGGTGGGTGGAGTTGGTCGGACTTCCAATGGGCATCAGACGCCACACCGCCCGTGAAGGTTTACTCCCGCGGCGTCACCCAACGTCAGAACCAACAATACCGCGGCGGCACGCCGACACCTGTGTTGGTGCGAATGTCTGGACAAGAAAAAACGAACACGCCCCAGGCTGCGGATGCAGACCAGGGCGTGCGCTCTAACGATTCCCGACATCTCGAATGACGGAGCCCGTACGCAGGGTGGTGCGTACGGCCCCCCGAAAACACTAGTTTCGAATGGTGACCGGGCTGCCGACACGGACCGTCAAGGCCGAGCCCTCGGGGAGACAGGCGAGGCGATCGCCCGACATGGCTGCGGCGGCAGCGCCAGCAGCACCGCCGGCCGCCGCACCGACCACCGTCCGCTGCACGCGGCTGCCGCCGCCGATGATGTTCCCGATGACCGCACCAGCCGCGGCACCGATCGCGACCTTCTTGCCGTCTCCGCCCTTCCGCTCCTTCAACACCGCCGCGGTCGTGACTTCGCCCGACATGGTGTAGGTCTCACCGCCGAAGGTGACCGAGCGGACATCGAACGTAAGTTCCGCCTCGTCGCCTTGGTTGGCGGACGTCTTTGACTTCGTGACGATCAACCCGACCCGAGTTCCGGCGGGAAGCGAAACGCCGTTCGACGCCGTCACGGCCGAATTGGTCGTCGCGGTGAGCGCGTCGCCCACCTGCGCCGTATTGGAGCAGAGCTTGGCGCCGCTCGTGATCCCGATGGTGGTGCCGGCAGCGATTGTGCCGCTGGTGCGAGCCGGTTCCGCCGGAGCGCGATTGGAGGCGACGGGTGCGGCAGGCTGCGGCGAAGACCTCGGGCGCGCGGGAACCGACCGCGGCTTCACGCCTGCCGGCTTGGAGACCGGCTCGACCGCCACAGGCTCGGCGACAGCGGGAGCCGGCGGAATGACCTCTACCGACGCGACGGAGTCTGCCATGCCTGTGCCCGCAGCCGTATCACCCATCGCGGATGCCACAGCGGCCGTGCTGTCGGCGGTTTTCGCATTCTCGCCGCCACAGGCGGTCAGTGCGAACAGTGCAGCCGCAGCAAGCGGCAGGATCGATCGGGGCATAAGTTGATTGGTTCGCATGTGTTCTCCGTTTGCAGATGGTCACGCCACGACATCTGTTGACCCTGTCGTTGCAGCGCTTACCTGATTGATGAGCAAGCCTCGTACCAGCAGCCTCCGCGCCCTGCGCGCGTTGGTGCCCTTCGTACAAGTCTATCGCGGCCGGATGGTTCTCGGGCTGGCCTGCGTGATCGGCTCGAGTGCCATCGCGAGCGCCATTCCCTGGCTGCTCCGACGGGCCGTAGATGATCTGACGATGGCAGCCCCAACGCGTGACCTGTGGCTGCTCGCGGCCGCCATGGTGGGAATCGCGCTCGTCACCGCGGTGCTCCGATTCCAGATGAGGAACATCCTCAACGCCATCAGCCGATACGTGGAATACGACATCCGGAATGCAATGTTCCGGCATCTGCTGACGCTCGACGCGGGTTTCTTCGGCCGGAACCGCACCGGCGACCTGATGGCACGCCTCACCAACGACCTCTCGGCTGTCCGGATGGTGGCCGGCCCAGCCATCATGTATCTGGTCAACACCATCGCGGGCGGCATCTTCGCGATCGTTTTCATGCTCCGTATCAGTCCGCCGCTGACCGGTATCGCCGTGCTGCCGATGGTGTTGCTGCCGGTGGTGATGGCTGTCCTCGGCTCCCTGATCCACAAGCGTTTCGAGGCCGTCCAGGAGCACTTCGGCGTCATGACGACGCACGCACAGGAGAACATCAGCGGCGCCCGGATCGTCCGTGCGTTTCGGCAGGAACGCGCGGAACAGGCGCACTTTGCCGAACTCAATGACGAGTATCTGCATCGCAACATGGAGCTCGCGCGGCTCTACGGTCTGATGTCGCCCGGGCTCCAGCTGCTGGCCGGCATCGGCGCGGTGGCGGTGCTGGGCCTCGGCGGCGCCGCCACACTGCGCGGGACCATTACCATTGGCGATTTCGTCGCGTTCGGGCTCTATCTTGGCATGCTGACCTGGCCGCTGATCGCGCTCGGCTGGGTGATCAACCTCTTTCAGCGTGGTGCGGCCAGCATGCAGCGCATCAACGATGTGCTGCTCGCCGCTCCGTCGGTTGTGACGCCCGCGACCCCCGTGGAACTCCCGCCGCCGACCAATCGCGGTCGATCGCTCGAGTTCCGGAATGTGGGCTATCACTACCCCGTGGCCGATGGTGGCACGGCGCGGTGGGTGCTGCGCCAGGTCTCATTCACGGTGCCGGCCGGTGCCACCATCGGCATCGTCGGCGCGACCGGCAGCGGCAAGAGCGCGCTGATGGACCTGATTCCCCGATTCTGGAACGCACAGGAAGGCCAGATTCTGCTCGACGGGATCCCGATCGAGCAGGTGTCACTGGCGGAATTGCGCTCGTGCATTGGCTACGTCCCGCAGGAGACGGTGCTCTTCAGCGACACGATTCTCGCCAATCTGACGTACGGTGGCAACGATGACGACGCGGCGCGCAACGCGGCAGCCGTCGCGCAGCTCGATGCTGCGATCATCGATCTGCCGGCTGGCTACGATACGATCCTCGGTGAACGCGGCATCAATCTCAGTGGTGGTCAGAAGCAGCGGGCCGCCATTGCCCGCGCGTTGGCCCGGGACCCGCAGATCGTGTTGCTGGATGACGCCCTGAGCGCCGTCGATACCGGAACCGAAGCGGCGATCCTGCAGGGGCTTCGCGACGAACTCACGGGTCGCACCGCGCTGATCGCATCGCATCGGGTGAGCGCCGTTCGCGATGCGTCGTGGATCATCGTGCTGGAAGAGGGGCGGCTGGTCGAACAGGGCACGCACGATACGCTGGTCTCATCACGCGGGCGGTATTGGCAGCTTCTGCGCCGCCAGCAGATGAGTGATGAGCTGGACGCCGTGGCGGTCTAGTCGACAGATCGATACGCTGCTGCTGCCACCGTCAGCCGCGCCGAGGACCGCCACTGCGCTGACACTCGGCACACACACCGTAAATCACGAGCCGATGACGCTGCCGACTGTAGCCATGCGATTCGGCAATGATGGTCGTCATCCGCTCGAGGCGCTCATCGCGGAACTCGTCGACGCGGCCGCACACCGTGCAGAGCATATGCTCGTGATGCGGAATGCCGCGTGATGGCTCGAAGCGCCGGAATCCTTCGCCAAAATCGCGCTCGACCACGAGGCCGCTCCTGACGAGCAGATCGAGCGTCCGATAGATGGTCGCGGTGCCAGCGTTCTCACCCTCGGCCGCGACATGGTGCGCCACTTCCTCGACCGAGAGGTGCCGGTCGGAGGCGAACACCACGTTTGCGATGGCAAGGCGCTGTTGTGTCACCGGCAGGTTGTGCTGCCGGAGATAGGTACGAAACAGCTCCAGATCGTTGCGCACCTCCATACGGTCTCGGTTGGTGCTCTCGCCTACGCCGCGACTGGCGCCACAAGCGGTGGCGCCACCAAAGCGGTCAATGCCTCGTGGCTCACCTGCTCGGGATCAGCCGGTTCCGTGCTGCGATGCCGCACACCACGCAGTACCGCTTCGACCGCGTCGAGCGGCGCGTCCGCCTCTTCCTGCACGTCGACCGACCACTTCCCGCGATCGATTCCCTTGATGGTGTGGCGATAAGCGGCCGTGAGGATGCGCATGCGTGGCGAGGGAATCGCCAAGGGCGCGACGGTGTCGACCGCGTCGTCCACGTCGTCCGCTGCCTCCGTCATATCCGCCTCATTGGCGGCGTCCGCGTCGTGCGCAGCAGAGGCGGCAGCGGCCTCCGGTTCGTCGAGATACGGTGAGTCGTCATCTACGGCTGGCTCGGACTGGACAGCGCTCGCCGTGCGCGGTTCGTCGATGGCGTCATCCGTCATTTCGATTTCCGCAGCATCGGAATCGAGCACTGCGCCTTCATCGTTGGCGCACGCAGCATCGGAATCGAGCACTGCGCTGTCACCGTCGTCGCCGTCCTCGGCCGAGCTCATCTCGGCGGGAGTGTCGGCCGAGATTTCTTCCTCCATCAGCATTGCCACTGGCGCCGGCGGCAGCACGGTGGCGATCACCGCCACGCCCGTCTCGAGCGTCCCGCGACGGATCGGCGGGAAGAGATGCAACTCGACCACCGAGTCCAGTGGCACTCGGGAGAGCACGGTGCGGAGGAAGCGTTCCTGCGTTTCGGTCATCAGTGAGATCCAGGGGTGACGGCGACGGCGCCGCGACGCGCATCGAGCTCACGCTCGACAAAGAGGCGAAGGATGTGCATGAAATCCTGCGCGTTGGTGACCACACCATACGCCTGGTGCGTGCCACGGTCCTTCAGCTTGCTGACCACGAACTCACTCGAGTCGACACAGATCGTCGGCAACTCGCGGATGTCGGTTTCGGAGTGCTGCACATATGCCGGCAGCATGTTGCCGGTAGCGATGGAGTGCAGTGCCGTTGCCACCAGAATGGCCATCGTGGCCTTCACCGTGTGCACGCGCATGGCATCCTGCCCCTGCAACATGTCGGTGTACACGTCGGGCAATGGTCCATCATCGCGAATGCTGCCAGTGAGCACGAATGGCACGTTGCGCGTGACGATCGCGTGCATGATGCCGGTCGTGACGATCCCCTGCTCCACCGCCGCACGGATCGACCCGGCGGCCCGCACCTTGTTGATCGCGCGCACGTGCTGTGCGTGACCGCCCTGTGTCGGCGTACCCTGCGCATTCATGCCCAGCGTGGTGCCGAAGATCGCGGCTTCGATGTCGTGCACCGCCACCGCGTTGCCCGCCAGCAGCGCCCCGACAAAACCGTGCTCGACAAACCAGGTCATGTCCGCTCGCGCGCGGCTGTGGACGAGCGCCGGGCCGGTGACCCAGATCACGTAGCCGGCCTGCTCACGCTCGTCCACCAGCAACTTGGCGAGTTGCTGGTAGTCGATCGGCTTCTCACGGCTGACCTCGGACGACATGAACTGGAACTCGTCGTTGTCGACCTCGGGACGAAAGGCGCGGGCGTGGACGAAGAGTCCGTCACGACCATCCTCGTGCTGCCCGACCGCGACCCGTTCGCCACGCCGCACCCGTCGCCCTTCGCGCACCCAGAGCGTGTCGGTGTCGTCGAGAACCAGCACGCCGTCCATCCGGGGCTCGCGCGGCAGCCGCCAGCGGCCCGCGATCCGGGCAAACGTCGGCAAATTCGTGGTCGGGAAGAACCCCTCGGGCAAAACGCCGTCGGCCGGTGCCACCAGAAACGTGGCGTCGGGTGCGACGGCGAGCACAGCTGTGCTGAAGTCGGGTGGGGAGTAGGTGGCCACGAATCAATTTGCCTGGAAGAACGTGCGGGTTCAATGCACCGGATGAGTTCGACCGGGAACGAGGGTCGGTCAAGCCCGGCGAGTCGGCTTGCTTTATTCGTCTGATCATCAGATGTTTTGTTCATGAGCACCATCGCCAGACTCTCACTCGCCGACGCCGCTGCCGCCCAGCTCGAGGCCCGCATCGCAGACGGCGAATGGGCCCTCGGTACCCGGCTCCCGGCCGAACCTGAACTCATGACCCAGCTCGGCGTCGGACGTTCCACGGTGCGGGAAGCGATCCGGACGCTAACGCGGGTTGGGCTTGTGCAGGTGCGCCAGGGTGACGGCACGTACGTCACCGCTCAGCCGGTCGAGAACGAGAGTCTCCTCACCCGCTGCCAGCGCGCGCAGTTGCATGAGATCCATGACGTCCGTGAGGCCCTTGAACTGCAAGCGGCGCGCCTCGCCGCGGAACGGCGCTCCGATCAGGATCTGGCCGAGCTGCGGCAGCTGCTCGATGCACGCGCCGCGGCGAGGGCGGCGCGGGATCCGGAGGCGTTCGCCGCGGCCGATGTGGCCTTCCATCGACGCATCGTGACCGCGACGCGGAACACCATGCTGGTTGATCTCTATCGGGTGCTGAGCGACGCGCTGGTACAGTCGCTTACGATGCATAAACGCGCCAGTGCATTCGAGGACGTCGACGCGACGGCGGAGCATGAGGCGCTGCTGGTTGCGATCGCGGCAGGCAACCCATCCGCCGCAGCCGACGCCGTGACGTCGCTGATGCGACTCGGTCGGCACCTGAGACAAGCGGTCGCACCAGCGGAGGCCTCAGCATGACCGCTGCAACCGCACCGCTCAGTCGTGAGATCGTCGCGCGCAGTTTCGATCGTCCGTCGGTGCTGCGACTGATGCTCGGCCACGGAGCCACAGATTTCTATCAGGCGGCAGTGCCCGCGCTGGTGCCGTATTTCATCGCGACATTCCATCTGACCCTGGCGCGTGGCGCCAGCGCCGTCTTTGCCGCCACGATCCTGTCCGCCGTGTTACAGCCGTTCTTCGGATGGCTGGCCGATCGGCGCGCGACGCCGTGGCTTTCCACCTACGGATTGATTCTCGCGGCAGGCGGCGTGGCGTTGGCGGTGATGGCGCCGACGTTCAATCTGGCGCTGGCCGCCTGCGCGGCCGCGGGTATCGGTGTCGCCGCATTCCATCCCGAAGCGACACGCGCGGTCAGCACGTTCTCGGGTGAACGGAAAGGTGCGGGAATGAGCTTCTTCACCATCGGCGGTAACATCGGCTTCGCGCTGGCCCCGATCGTCGTTGTGCCACTGGCCACTGCGTCCAGTCGAGGTGTACTGGCGGCGCTGTGCCTCTTGAGCATTCCGTCGGCGTGGATCCTGAGCCATGCGATGGGCGCGCTACCACACGACCGTGGTCCAGCCGCACGATCTGTCGCGCGACGCGATGAGTTGCCGGCCGATGCATGGGGCGCGTTCGCGCTGCTCGGCGTCGCAATCGGCATCCGCAGCATGATGTTCGTGGCGATGAACACCTTCCTGCCGACGTACTGGTCGCGGACGTTCCATGTCACGCTGCAGAGCGGCGCCTTCGCTCTGTCGATGTTGCTGGCGATCGGCCTGATGGGGGTGTTTCTTGGCGGCAGGCTGGCCGATCGCTTCGGCGCAAAATGTGTCATTCTCTGGAGTTTCGTGGGGCTGGGGCCGGCGTTCTGGTTGCTGGCGCACGCCGACACGCTGATGGCCGCGTGGCTCGCGCTGCCGTTGCTGGCGTTCGGGTTGTTCGCACCAGGCGGCGTGATGGTGGTGCTTGGGCAGGCGTACCTGCCACGCCATGTCGGTACGGCCTCGGGCGTGACGGTTGGGCTGGCGGTGACGTTTGGTGGTCTGGCGGCACCGCTGCTCGGGCGGGTCGCTGACATGCGTGGAATGCACGCGATGATTCTGTTGCTCGCGGTGTGTGCGCCGATTTCTGCGTTGCTGGCGTGGCGACTGCCGGACCGGCGTCACAGTTAGTGTCGCGGCCGCCGAAGGGCGCGTGTTCCAGACGGGAGTGATCGTACCACCAACCTCGGAGCAACTCTGCGAGTGCCGGATCGGCGTCTCGCTTACGGGTGTCGAAGCAGTGTGTGCCGAGGAATGCCTCGCTCAGCAGTACCGTTTCGTCCGGCGCGAAACACGAGACGGCACAATTCGCTTCCTTGCGGCTATAGCCGACAGATCAGCCGGCATGCGGAACGACCGCACCCCCTGGCGCGCCGACCACAACTTCGAGGACGGTACTCGCACCACGCTCTGCAAAGGCCGCGAAAGGAAAGGACGCCCTCGGCGTCCCATCTCGGCGTCGTGAACATCAGAGCGAGCCTTGGTGATGGCACTTCGGCGACACGACACTACAGCAACGTCACCGGATCCCGATCCCATGCCAACCGCATCCCCGCCGACGAGGGGAGCGGCCCATGCTCCACCACGTAGCGGCCAATCCGTCCCAGCGCCTCGGCATCCTGGCTTTTCACCAGAAAATGCCAGCGCCAGCGCTGCTTGATCCGCTCCACTGGACATGGTGCGGCACCAACGATTTCGACCGCCCCAGGCATCCGCGTCTCGATCAAGCGGCGCGTCCACTCGGCCAGTGCGCGTGCCGCGTCGGCCGTCATCACTTCCTCCGTGCCGCTGACCACAGCGTTGGCGAGAAACAACGTCGGTGGATATGGTGGCCGTGTGCGCCCCTCCAGCTCCTCGGCCGCAAAGCGCAGATAGTCGTGCGTCACGGCACAGGTCACGGCATGGTGCGTGGGTTCACGCGTCTGGATGAAGACTTCACCACCCTTCGCGCCGCGACCGGCACGTCCGGCTACCTGACTGAGCAACTGGAAGCATCGCTCACTGGCGCGAAAGTCGGGTAGGTTGATGCCGACATCCGCATCGATCACTCCAACCAGCGTGACATTCGGGAAGTCGAGTCCCTTTGCGATCATCTGCGTACCAAGCAGAATGTCGACTTCGCCGGATGACACCCGATCGAGGATGGTGGCGTGCGCCCACTTGGCGCCGGTGGTATCCATGTCCATCCTGGCAATTCGGGCCTCGGGCCAGCGTTCCGCCAGCAGCCGTTCGAGCTGCTGCGTGCCAAGCCCGCGTTCACGTAACGGCGGCCCGTTGCAATTGGCGCAGTGAGCGGGTGGGGCCTCGCGATGCCCGCAGTAGTGGCAGGCCAGTCGTTCCGGCATACGATGATACGTCAGCGCAATCGCGCAATTCGGACATTGTGACACCGCCCCGCAATCACCACACTGCATGAAGTGCGCATACCCGCGGCGGTTGAGCAGCAGGATCGATTGCTCGCGTTTCTGCAATCGCGCCGTCAGTGCCCGCTCGAGCGCTGGCGTAATGGCATGCCCGAACTGTGAGCCTTGGCTGATGCCGGCAGATCCGTGCATCGGCGCACGCGGGATCGGGGCTTCCTTGCGCCGGTCGATGACGTGCACCGTCGGCAACTGCGCGCCGCCGGCACGTTCCGGCAGTTCCAGCAGCGTGAGGTCACCGCGTTGCGCCTGCGTCCAGCTCTCGAGGCTGGGGCTGGCGCTGCCGAGCACAAAGGTTGCTCCTTCGATCCCGGCGCGCACCCGTGCAAGGTCGCGTGCGTGGTATCTCGGCGACTCACCCTGCTTGTACGTGGCCTCATGCTCCTCATCGACGACGATGGCACCGAGCCGGTGTACGGGCGCGAAGACCGCCGAGCGGGCTCCCACCACGATGCGCTTTTCACCGCGCCGGATGGCGGCCCAGGCATCGTAGCGTTCACCGTCGGACAGCGCGGAATGCAGCACGGCGACTTGATCGCCGAAGGCACTTCGGAAGCGGTCGACGGTCTGTGGTGTGAGTGCAATCTCAGGCACGAGCACGATGGCGCCTTCGCCGCGTCGCTCGATCACGTCTCGGAGATACTCGATGTAGACGAGGGTCTTGCCGCTCCCGGTCACACCGCGCAGCAATGCCCCAGTGCCGGGAGGCAGCGCCACCAGTGCCGCTATCGCGCTTCGCTGCGCATCCGTCGGCGTGAGTCGGTGCGGCGCGGCAATTGCCCGCGTCGTGAATGGATCGCGAACCACCGCTGTCGATTCGACGGCGATCAGTCCACGCGATACCAGCCCATCGAGGACCACCGTCGTCACGCCGCCCTGTTCCAGAAGCGCACGTGCGGGATGAGTCCCACCCAGCGACTCCAGCAGTTCGTACAGCAGCCGCTGTTTCGGTGATCGCTTGAAAAGCGCATCACGCTCGAGCAAGCTCTCGAGCGCGGAGGTGATGCGTGCAACCCGATGCCGCTTGAGCGGCGCGACCGGTGCCGCCGCGCCAGTGAGCGCGACGGGCAGCATCGATCGAAGGACGATGCCCGGCGGCGCGGCGTAGTACCGGGCGATCCAGCGGCCGAGCGCGAGCAGGCCTGGCGTCAATGCGGCATCGGGATCCGGCGCCGCGAGAACATCGCGTAGCGTGCCCTTTGCCGGTGCTGGAACATCGATCGCCGTGACGATGCCAATCAGCTTTCGACCACCCAGCGGCACCACGACGCGCGCACCGGGGGTGACGCGTTCACGCAGGTCACTCGGCACCGAGTAGACGTAGGCGCGCGGCACTGCGACGGGCAATGCGACGGCGGCAAGCAGGGAGGTCACGGTGGAAAGTTACCACCCTCGCCCGGCTACCGTCGCGTGACGCCGAGCCCAGGTGTCGTTGGCAACGCCACCACACCATTGACGATGGTTGCACCGACGAACGGGTCATCGCGGAGCAGTGCCGCGCCGTCGAGATCGACCGCATCGAGCAGCGGCGCGAGATGAGCCGCCGCCGTGATACCGAGCGACGTCTCGATCATGCAGCCGGCCATCACCATCATGCCATGCGCTCTGGCGGTGTGAATGATCCGCAGCGCCTCGCGCAGCGATCCACATTTGGCGAGCTTCAAGTTTACTCCGTCCACGACGCCGACGAGCTTGGCGACATCGGTTGCGACCAGACAACTCTCATCGGCAACGATCGGCAGGTCACAGTGATCGCGCACGAACCGTAGCCCCTCGAGATCGTGCGGCGGCAACGGTTGCTCGATGAACTCGACGCAGAGCTCGCGCAGCAGCGGGGCGATCGCCAGTGTCTGCTTTGGCGTCCAGGCGGCGTTCGCGTCCACGCGCAGGATGGCAGTGGGTGCCTCGTCGCGCACGAGCCGGATGATGCGCCGGTCCCGGTCGCTGCCCAGCTTCACCTTCAGAATGGGGTATCCCGCCGCGACTGCGTCACGCACTCGTGCACGCAGCGTGTCGTCATCCGCCGCGATGGCAATGGTGAAGCTGCTGGGTGGGCTGGATGACGGCGTCAGGCCCCAGAGCTTCCAGAGTGGCACACCGAGCCGCTTGCCCTGCAGATCGTGCAAGGCGGCACTCACGGCGCAACGTGCGGCAGCGTTGAAGCGCAGCGCGCTCACCATTGCGAGTTCCAGCGCTTCGATGTCGGAGGCATTGCCCGCTTCGATGATCGGGCGCAGACGTTCCAGCGCCGCCAGCACCGTCTCGGCGGTTTCGCCGTAGAAGCGGCTCGGTGCCGCCTCGCCCCAGCCTTCGGCGCCATCCTCGTCGATCAGCCGCACCCAGACCACCCGCCACTCGCTCGAACCGCCACGGGCAATGACGAACGGGTGTGTCGTGTGGACCGTGATGACTTCCGTTTCGAACCGAATCATGGCACGAGCGATGGCGTCAGACGACCGAGACGCGCCGCGCGGACGGCGGGGGTGTCGAGCGCCGCGCCATCGATGGCGCGAATCAGCGCGTCGGCGAGATCGGTGCCACGCTGATACCGCTCGCCCGCCGCCTTGTTGAGGCAGCGCATGGTGATCTGCGAGAGGGTCGGTGACACTGCCGGCGCCGTGACATCGAGAGGCGTCGGCAGTTCGTGTACATGCTTGTACCCAACCGCGTACGAGTCTTCGCCGTCAAACGGCGGCACGCCTGCCAGCATTTCGTACAGCATCACACCGGCGGCATAGACATCACTTCGGCCGTCCACCGGTTTGCCCATCGCCTGCTCCGGCGACATGTAGTGCGGGGTACCCATCGCCCGTCCGGTGCCAGTGAGCCCTTTGTGGAAACCGGCGGTGGCGATGCCGAAATCGGTGATCAAGGCCGTCCCATCCGTGTCGAAGAGCACATTGTCGGGCTTCACGTCACGGTGCACGATGCCATGGCGATGGGCGTGATCGAGGCCAGTGGCGATCTGCGCCACGATGGCTGCACTTTCCGTCGGCGGCACGGTGCGGTGCCGCGCCAGACGATCCGCCAATGAACCACCCGGCAGAAATGGCATCACCACGAACGTACTGTCACGCGTCACGCCGGCATCGAGAATAGTGCAGACGTTCGGGTGGCTCAAACGGCTGGCCGCTTCGGCTTCACGCCGGAACCGCTCACGCATCTCCGGATCGCGGGACAGATGCGAATAGAGCACCTTGATCACCACCCGGCGTCCCAGGACGGAGTGCGACGCTTCGTAGACGTGCGCCATGCCGCCACTGGCGATCCGACGGACAATTGCAAACCGGCCGCCGGTGGCGCGTCGCAATGCCGTGATCTCGGCATCGGGCACGTCGACCGGTGGTGCCGCAATGTTGGGCAACAGCTGTCCGCAGCGCACGCAGTTGGGAGCGGCGGATCGATTCCAGGTGCCACATTCGGGGCAGAACATGCAGGACGGGGCTCGGGCTAAAACTGAAGTCGGACAAAGTCGTACACCGGCCACGGACCGGTCAGGCGGAGCGAGAGACCGGGCGAACGGACATCCTCGGCGGTCACCTCCGCCGCGAACCGCTCCCACGAGGCCCGATCCACCAGGAAGGCCTCGGTGGCAATCGTCATCCCGTCGCCGACAGTCTCGGAAGAGACAGGCACGGTGGCGGCCGCGTAACGCCTGAGGCACCGAAACGACTCGATGGCGGCGGCCGACGGCGGCAGAACGGATGGATCGGAGGTCGCCCCCGCCAGATCGCGCTCGGCCGTGACTCGCCCGCCGCAGCGCCCGTCGATGTAGGCCAGCCCGTCGGTCAACGCCACTGCGTGCAGCTCGAGCCACTGCAGCACACTGGCGCCGGAGCGGAAGTTCGTCAGCGGCGGCGCCGGGATGATGGTCGAGGCCCGCGAGAGCCCCGCAATCAGCGCATGGTGCTCGAGCAACGCCCCATCGGAGACCGGTTCAGCCCGAACGGCGCAGGGCCGGACGATCGCCGAGACCTCGTTGAAGACGATCCGATCCGCTCCACTGCCCGCCAGACGCGCCACATCGCCGCTGGCGTCGGCGCGCACCACACCAATCAGCCGGAAGGCGGTACCGCGCGCCGATGGCACGGTGCCGAGGCCGGCACTTGGAGTGGGCATCAGACCAGTGACCACTTGCGCAGCAGCCAGACCAGGAAGGCACCGAGTCCCAACTGCACCGCGAGCATGATCCAGAAGCCATGCTCGTGATGTGAGAGCGGAATATTCTGAAAATTCATGCCCCACATGCCGCTGACCACCACGAACGGCACACTCAGCGTGGCGATCACACTCAGTCCCTTGGTGACCTGCCCCAACCGGTTTGACACCTGCGACAGATAACTGTCCATCACGTTGGCAAGCAGTTCGCGATAGGTGTCGACCGAATCGTTGATGCGGAGCACATGATCGTAGATGTCCCGGAACCAGACCTGCGACTCCGGCGGCAGAAATGGTGTCGGCCGGTTGGTCATGATGTTGAAGACTTCTCGCTGCGGCATCAGGTGGCGTCGGAGCGAGAGCACCAGCCGCTTCACCGAGAACACATCGCGCATCACGTCACCGTCAAAGCGCTGATAGACACGCTCCTCCAGGCCGTCGACGAATTCGTCGATCTTGTCGAGCACCGGAAAGTATTCGTCGACGGTGATGTCCATCAGCGCATGCGCCACGCGTTCGACGCCGCGCTCCAGCTGGTCGGGGTTGGCAATCATCCGCTGGTACACGATATCGACCGGCGCACTTGGGCCGGAATGCACCGTCACAAGCAGATTCTTGGCCAGAAAGAAACAGAGATTGTACGTCTCGACGTCGTACGGATCGTCAGTCGTGTCGCAGAAGCGCAAGCCGCGCACGATGACGAACAGCGAGTTTCGGTACTCGTCGATCTTGACACGACTCTGGGGATTGAGCGCATCCTCCACGGCCAGTGGATGGAAGTCGAAGACCTTCTCGAGCAATGCCACCTGGTGGCGGCTCTCGTTGTCGATATCCACCCAGAGCGTACCGGTGATGTTCCCGCTGGCCACCAGATCGCGCAGTTCCACCGGATGCAGATCGGTGCGCACCGCGCCGCCGCCCATCATGTACGCGATGCGTGGAATGCTGCTGGGCGCGACCGTCGGCCGCGGCGCCTCGCCACGTTCCTTCGCCTCGACGGCGTCGAGCGCCTGCGTGCTCATGGTCCGCGTATCGTCGCCACGCCTGAGCCGCGGCGGCAAGGGGCGCATACGACGGCTCTTCCGGCTCACGGCGCCGTCACGGTATGGAGTGGGGTGGGTCGCATTGCCCGCAAGATACCGGGAGGGCCCTGCCCTACCGCAACGCCCGAAGGTGCGTGACACAGGCCTCGCCGAGTCGCTCCGGCACATAGCCGCCCTCGAGTGCACTCACCAGTCGTCCATTGCACCAGCGCTCGGCACCCTTCACAAGGAGCCGCGTGAGGTGCTCGATGTGCTCCATCTCGAGGGTGAAGCCACCGAGGGGGTCACCGGCCAGACAGTCGAACCCAGCCGAGATGAGGAGCAGATCCGGGCGCCACGCATCGGTCGCTTCATCGATCGCCAGTGTCAGCGCATCGACGTAGGCGGACGGCGGCAGCGCCGGCGCCATCGGCACGTTCCACACGTTGGCGTGTGGTCCTCGATCCTCCCTGGCGCCAGTGCCGGGGTACCACGGCCACTGATGCATGCTGACGAACCGAATTCCGGCGTCGTCCTGCACCAGGTCCTGCGTGCCGTTGCCATGATGTACGTCCCAGTCGACGATCAGGACGCGCTCGGCGCCATGCTTCGTCCTCGCGTAGTGCGCCCCGACGCCGACATTCCCGAAGAGACAGAACCCCATGCCCGTCGTGCGCAGTGCATGATGCCCCGGTGGGCGAACGGCGCAGAAGCTTCGCGTGACCGAGCCGTCAAACGCCCAGTCGATGGCGTCGAGCACGCAGCCCGCTCCAGCCGTCGCGGCATTCCAGCTGCCTGGGCTCACCACCGTGTCACCATCAATGCGCCCGCCACCCGCGTCGGCCAAGGCACGAACACGCTCCACGTACGCCGGGTCATGTGCGAGTGCCAGCTCATCAGGCGTGGCGTGCCGCCCCTCACGATGTTCGATGGTATCGAACAGATCGAAGTCGTAACGCAGCGCGCGCGGTATCGCCCGCAATCGCCCCACATGCTCTGGATGGTTCCACCCCGTGTCATGCGTTCCGCAGTCGGAGTGCGACACATACGCCACGGTCATCGGCGGCACTTCATACAAATCCTCTCCAGCGACGAAGGATCCAGGACGCACCCAGCGAAACCAGCGCCGCACACAGCAACCATCGCAGATCGAGCGATGTGCGGAAGTCGCGGCGTGATGAGGTGACAACGGCGTCGCGCATGGTGGGTAGCTCCAGCGCGCTCGCCAGCGCTGCGACCGGTGCAGCCGTCAGTGTGTCGGATTCGGCGGCGGTCGCCACGCGCGAGACAGGCGCGCTGAGCGGCACGACGCTCGAAAGCAGCGAAGTCCACCAGCGACGGTGCGCGATTGGCGCGTCATCGCCGCCCGCCATGCGCCAGAGCCACGAGTTCGCGTATCCAACTTGCACCACCCGACCGGCACCAAGACGCCGTGCGGCGACCGCCGCAACACCATCGCGCGCCTCGAGCACGACGCTGCCGGCGGCCAGTGATGCAATCGGCACCAGTTCCAATCCATCCCGCGGCGTCCCGGATGCCTCGGCACCGAGCTCACCGGCCGTCGATTCGCCCGGAGATCCTGCGCGGAGCGGCGCCAGCGCCGGAATACGCGATGCCTCACCGACGATCACCAGCCCACCGCCATCGCGCACGAAGGCCGGCAGCCGCGACACGACGAGCGGTGACGCGCCCGGCAGAAGGACCACCAGTGCGTGGCGCGCACGCGAGGGCAGCTGCGGCACACCCTGCGTGATCGTGACACGCGGCGAAAGTGAAAGCCCGACATCCACCGGCCACCCCGCTTCTTCGAGCGACGCAATGAGGAACCGTGATTCCCACGTGGCATCGCCAAGGACCAGGACGCGGGCCGTGACGGGTGCACCGGCCACGATGGGGGCCACCGAGGCTCGTGCCGCACCAGCGTCGATTGCGAACGCGCCCTGCAGCGGCCCCGATCTGGGTTGAAGGCCGGCTGCACCGACGTAGACCGAATCGATCCCCCCCGCCAGGTCACTGAGCGATGCCATCGCCGAGTCGCTCGAGACCAGCTGGATTCTGGTGCCGCTGGTGGCGCGCCACTCCTCTTCGGCGGCCGCTGCCAACGCCGGCAGGGGACGCGGCGCGAACAGGCGCACCACATGGCCGCTGCCACGCAGCGCGCGAAGCGTCGCACGCAGACGCGCATCGGGCACGCCGGCGAGCGCAACGTCGAGCGTCTCGGCCGCGCTCTTCAGCAGCTGCGACGGTGGCCGATCACTGGAGCCATTCGGCGCAATGGCAAGCCGCATCGTGCCGCGCGGAGCCGGAGCCATGACGACCCACAGCACGAGCGCGATGCAGACGATCGCAACGGCGTGCAACGTCGCCTGCAGGGCGGGCAGCGCGCGTTCCACAGAGAAACCAGCCAACGAATCCATCGGTCTCGAAGACTCAGCGCGTGAGGGCATACACCACCAGATTCACACCGAAGCGCGTGTTGTCCACCGACAGAAATCGCTTGTTCTCCGGATGAAACGACCACTCCGAGCTGTAGTCCTTGCTGCTGTAGATCACAGCCAAGCGTCCGTTGCGTTCGATCCCCTGCAGATGATCATGCACGAGGTTGTCGCCCCAGCCATTCAGTTCATGTGACGTGGTGGGCGGTCCGTCAACAAAGGTGAAGAAAGCACGATACAGCGGATGCGTGTTGGGGATCGGCTTCAACGGTCCGAGTGTTCGCGCCAGCTCCTCGGTGCAGGTCTTGTGGAAGACACCATCGACGTCGTGGTTGTGATCATCCACGAACAGCAGTCCGCCGCGGTCGCAGTACTTGCGCAGCATGGCTCGTTCGGCGGCGGTGAACCGCACTGGCAGATGGCCAGTCAGGAAGGCAAACGGGTACCGGAGCAACGCCTCGGACGAGAGCGGGACGATGGCGCCCGCTGGTGCCACGTCGATGCTGGTGTACCGCGCCACAGCATCAATCACGTTCGCCGCCAGCAACGGCGCGGAGTCCCAGTCACCGGATTCGTACTGCACCGTGGCGAAGGTGAATTTCATGGCGCACCGCCGAGCCAGAGCCCGGTCGTGCTGGGGCGCCGCCACGGCGAGAGCGCGAGTCGACGTGCGCGCAGAATGGCGGCGGTCGCATCCCGGTGACCTTCCACTGCGTCGATGACGGCACCCAGCGCAGCAGCCAATGGCGGAGCGGCTCCCAGTGCGTCAAGTCGCAACAATCGCAGCGTGTCCTGCGCCGCTGCATCACGCACCATGAGGAGCGCCAGTCCGCGCAGTGTACGCTCGGCCAGACGTCGCTCCGTCGGCGGCAGCGCGTCGAGCGCACGCCGTTGATCGAACTTCGCCGAGTCGGTACCGATCAGTCGGATTTTGGCCAGATCCACGACGGCCGCCGGCGGCGTGCCGCGCAGATAGACGCGCTCCGCCGAACGCGCCCGCTGAATTGCCGCCAGCGCGCGCCGCATCGGATCGAGCGCGTCCCGCGGAACGCCCCCCTGCAGCGCGCGCGTGGCGTCCCACATGGCGTTGTAGGCCTCGAGCAGCGGACGATTGACGGCTACCACCGGTGTTTCGTCGCCATGCGAATCCAGCATGCCGCCCAACCCGCCGGTCGCGCGATCGGCTGCCTTCAGGATGGCCTCCGGTGTCGACGCACTCGCCAACTCAGCCGCGTTGTGATCATGTCCATCGCCGGGATAGTGTGCGTGCTCGCCAGTCGGCGTGTCACCGAGTCGCGCAAACACGATATCGGAGACCTGCTTCCGCAATCGGGCCTGATCAGCGCCGATCCGTTGTGATTCCGCCAGCATGGCGGCGCGATCGATCCGCGGCATGCGCGCCACCAGTCGTTCGGTGAGCAGCAGCAGTTGGCGTTGGCTGAGGACGCTCTTGTCGACCGGTGACGGGGGCAATTGCTCCACGGAAACCGAATCACGCTCATCGAGTCGAGGAATCCGGATCGTGCGCGTCTCACTCGCCCCAAGCGATGGGCCGGTGAGCGTATTGCCGTCGTGCGCAGTGAAACGGACGTGCATCAGATCACCTGGCTTGAGGCCGAGTGTTCCGAGATTCAGCGTGGCGTCGATTGCAACATTCCGGCCCAGCGGACCACGCCGTTCATTCAGCGCGCCCGACCTGAAGGTGAACTGCTCGCCGCCACCACTCGAGATGATGTACTCCACGCGTGCATCGCGCAGGCCCAGATCATCGTGAATCGTGCCGGTGAAACGGACCGTGGCCGTGGTGTCGGAGATCAGCGTGTCGGCGGCGGGCAGCACCAGCGTGGCCACCGGGGCCGAGTCGACGACCGGCGTCACGAGCAGCCATCGCTCGCCGGCAGGATCACTCACTCGGATGGCGAACGGCACGCTCCCCACGCGGATCAGGCCCCGCCAACCCGCATCCCGCGGCAGCGTGACAACCTCACGCGGCGCACCGGCACCGCTGTCCGACGACTCCTGCACCCGCAGCGTGGCCTCGTGCGATGCGTCGCGTGCGTCGATGCGAATCACGCTGCCGGCGAGGGCTGCGACGGTCTCACCGAACTGCACCGAACGTTCGGGACGCCCGGTGTACACTGGCGGGATCAACACGGCTTCGGCCGCCACACGACCTCGACTCGTCGTACTGGCCGCTGCCGCTGCCACCCGCGCCGGTGAGCGCGCGTCGAGCGAACGTGTGCGCCACGGGTATGCCGCGATCAGTGCAACCGCGAGAAGGAGCGCGCCTCGCGACAGGAGGCGGTAGCGATGCTGCGACAGCGCGCGATCGACCGAGGGCAGCCACGCCGTGACGTTCGCATACTCTGCCAGCCGGCGCTGGACGGGATCAGCATCGTCCCCGCTCCGCTGCTCCGCCAGCGTCACCAGCGCGTATCGAAGCGCAGGGGCCTGTGACTCGGCCCACAACGCGGCATCCAGACGCCGCAAAGCAACCGGGCGCACGACGCGCCAGCGCCAGGTGCCCACCACTGTTGCTGCGGTGGCGGCCAGCACCCAGAGCGCACGAATATCGGGAACGCCGAACATCGCGCGACACAGCGCACCGATTACCAGCACGACCGCCGCGGCACCGAGCGACCAGAGCCCGATCGTTCCCACGGCGATTGATCGCAGTGCGCCGCGTAGCTGATCGAGGCGGGCGAAGAGTTGCAGCGGCGTCATGCCGTTCGCCTGCGTCGAAGAGCAAGTTCCGACAGTGCCAGCACGAGCGCAGCTGCAACCAGCCACGGTGCCGCACCAGACGTCATCGACGCGACTGCAGGAGCAACGGCATCGTCGCGCGGCGGTGCACTGAGCCACGCCGGCGCCGGAGCAACGCCACCGACGTCGCGATCACAGGCGGTGACCAGTGCTGCCAGCCATGCCTGCGCACCGAGCGAGAGTGTCTGATCTCCCGCGGCCGGCAGCGACACACCGAGTGAGAGTACACATCCGCGCCCGAGCGAATGCATCGCGACCGCAGGTGCCCCATCGGCCCACCAGCCAACCGCGCGGTCCGGCGCTACTGTGCTGCGACTACTGTCACGACCGAGTGGTGCGATCCAGGTGCGCGACCCAACCGTGATTGCCTGCAGGATCGGTTCGCCCGCCAACACGCGAGCTGGCCACCACACCACCGTCGCTCCGCTGCGCGCGGCAAGGGAGTCGCTGGCCGTCAGGCTGGCCCCGCGCTGCACCACCGCTCCCAGCGGTGCCACGCTGTCGCCAAGCAGATGCGCCGTGGCTGCGACTGGATCATCACCGACGGCATGCACTACGAGTGGCCCGCGCGCCAGCGGAACGGCGGGCGCGACCACGACCGGTAGCACCGCGATCGAATCGGGAATCAGCGCACGAATCATCGGAGTGGCCGGATCAATGCTCCGCAACCCGAAGCGCGACGCGATGGCGATCCGCAGAGTGCCCGATCGTTGGGCCAGTGAATCGCGTACCCGAAGCAGCCGACTGAGCGCGGCACTCAATGATGCGGGCGTCGAAATGGCCGGCGTCGCGGCGAGCGCTGCCTGCAGCGCAGCCAGCGTGTCATACGGAATCACGACGTCGGTCGGTATCAGCGCTGCCAGTGCCGCGCGCTGCGCCTCGAGCGGCAGGGTTCGATCCAGCAGCAGCACCGTTCGAGTTGGCACCTTGGTTCCGGTCAGGACGGGCTGCGCGACACCGAGCGCCAGCAGCGCCACGATGCAGAGGCGCAGCAGCATCCACCAGCGATCGATCGGGATCGTTTGCAGCGTGGTGGCTTCGAGCATACCGGCCGGCAGAAACCGCGCGGTGGCGAGCGACAGCGCACGTGGCCGCTGCCGCGACAGCAGGTGCGCCGCAACGACTCCGAGCAGCCCGACGCCGCCCGCAGCAAGGGCCCATGGTGCCAGCCACGTCATGCGACCGCACCGGTGCCGGTGGCAGCACGGACAAGGGTCCTGACCGCATCTGCAGGCGGCTGATCGTCCGTGATCTCGACGTATCGCGCACCTGTCGCCAGCCAGCGGTTGCGCATCGTTCGGCGGAACTCGCCGAAGCTCGCGTCATACGCGCGGTGCGCGGCGCGTGAGAGCGGGCGCCGAAGCGAATCGTCTTCGGGATCCACCGCCACCGCCCGCTCGACACCCAGCGACAGCTCTGCACGTGATACGAGATGCACCACAACCACTTCCACACCGCGCGCGACCAGCGATGCGCCGCGACGAAGCAGCGCGTCGGCATCGCCCAGCAGGTCGGAGATGATCACGACACGTTCCACACCGCGCATTCCTTCCAGCAACGGCGCCAACGGCGGCGATCCATCGATGGCGAGGTCGTCGACGACCCGAATCATCTCGCGCACGACGTCACCACGCGCACGCGGTGCGAGCCGGCGCGCTCCAGTGCCGAGGGCAATCAGCAGACCGACCGGATCACCGGCGCCACGACCGACGGCAGCCAACCCGACGCAAAGCATGCGGGCCTGTCGCCACTTGGACGCACCGCCAAGGCCGGCGCCCATCGACGCGGAACCATCCAGCAGGATCAGCGTGGGTGAGGTGGCGATGTCAGGCGCGAGCCGGACGTAGGCGCGATCGGTGCGCGCCAGCAGCTTCCAGTCGAGCCGTCGGGGATCATCGCCCTGACGGTACGGCCGGTATTCCGTCACCTCGACGTTCGG
>JBBQRH010000059.1:0-25265 GCA_038215035.1 Gemmatimonadales bacterium
GACCTTCGCCGGTGTGCCACTCTACCTGCCCGGTGCCGGCCCGGATGCCGCCGAGATCAATCGTCGTCGGATGGCCTGGTTCGATCCGTACCATGCCGCGATCCGCGCGGAGATTTCACGATTGCGCGCGCTCCATGAGACCATCGTGGTCTATGACGCACACTCGATCCTGAGCCAGGTCCCGCGACTGTTCGACGGCGAGCTGCCGCAGTTCAACATCGGGACGTTTGATGGCGCCAGCTGCGATCCGACGCTGACCGCGGCGGTGGCAGCGGCGTGTGCTGGTGACTCGCAGGTGATCAACGGGCGTTTCAAGGGGGGCTGGATCACGCGACAGTACGGCGATCCGGCCAACGGCGTCCACGCCATCCAGATGGAGCTGGCGATGCGCGGGTATCTGGATGAAGGGGCGGCATGGCCACCTGAGTGGGACGCGGTTCGCGCGGCGCCGTTGCAGGGGGTGCTGCGGCGGGTGCTGGCGGCTACGCTCGCGTTTGCGGAGTCGCACCAGCGCCATGGGATGACGCCGCGATAGGCTGGTGGGCGTCGCGGCGCGGGTGTCGACCGATTCAACCCGTCCGCGTGGGGGTGCGCCACCTGCCTGCGGAATGGTCGCTGACACTCCCGCTCGAGCGGCACCGTGTCTATTGTCTCCCCGAGGGCCGGTGAGTCCGGTTCGCCCCGCAGCGGCAGGCGATGTGAAGTGCAGCGTTCTCCGGTCACGACGAACGACAGGCGCGCGGCCCGAGCAGCCAGACGACGTGTCGGGCCGGCAACGAGTTCGCGCTCGAGATGATTTCCCCAACTTCAAGGACCTTCCATGGCGCTCGCCCCCGCGCAATCGACAACCACGTCAGCCGATGCGGGGGAGGGCGTTGATGCGCCCGATCTGCAGATCTTCGTCTTCGCGTTGTTCTTCATCTTCGGCGGCATCACCAGCCTGAACGATGTCATCATCCCGAAGCTGAAAGACCTCTTCACGCTCAATTACTTCCAGGCGCTGCTGGTCCAGTCGGCGTTCTTTGCGGCGTATTTCATCTTCTCCGTTCCGATGGCCTCCATCGTCCGCAAGGCGGGCTACATGCGGTCGGCGGCGATCGGACTGCTGATCATGACGGCAGGGTGCCTGATGTTCATCCCGGCGTCGAAGTCGGGACAGTTCGGTGTCTTCCTGTTCGCGCTGTTCGTCCTCGCGGCAGGAATCACGATGGTGCAGGTCGTCGCCAATCCGCTGATCTCGATGCTTGGACATCCACGCACGGCATCGAGTCGGCTGACCTTCGCGCAGGCGTTCAACTCGCTGGGTACGACGGTCTTCCCGATCGTCGGATCGATCGTGATCCTCGGCAGCCTGGCCCGCATCGATCCGGCCACACTGTCCGGCGCGGCACTGGATGCGTATCGGACCACCGAAACGCAGGTGGTGGTGAATACCTATCTGGCGCTGGCGCTGTCGCTGGTGATCGTGGCCGCCGTCGTCTGGACGCGTCGCAATCGCCTGCCCAATGTGGTCGAGGAGAGCGGGAGCATCCTGAAGTCATTCGAGCTGCTGCAGCGGCCGCGTTTTCGCTTCGGGGCGGCGTGCATCTTTCTCTACGTCGGAGCGGAAGTCGCGATCGGCTCGCTGATCGTCAACTACCTGATGCAGGCCGATGTACTTGGCCTTGGTGCTGAGGCGGCGGGCAAGCACGTCGCGTTCTACTGGGGCGGCGCGATGATCGGCCGCTTCATCGGTGCGGCCGTCCTGCGCCTCGTCTCGCCCGGCAAGGTGCTGGCGTCGGTGGCCACCGGCTCGATCACCCTGATTCTCGTCTCGGCGCTCACCACCGGATGGCTCTCAGGCTGGTCACTGCTGGCGATCGGCCTGATGAACTCGATCATGTTCCCCACCATCTTCACCTTGGGAAGTGAAGGCCTCGGCAAGCGTGCGGCGGAAGGCTCTGGCATCATCGCGATGGCCATCGTTGGCGGAGCGATCATTCCTCCGCTCACCGGCTTGATCGCAGATGCGAGTTCGCTCAAGGTTGCATTGGTGCTGCCGGCAATCTGCTACGCGTTGATCGCGGCTTACGGACTGTACGCGCGGAAGCCGGTGGCGGCGGCGAAAGCCTAGTTTCGGTGTCTCTCGGAGCGTGCCCGGGGGGGGCAGTTCCGCGAGGTGAGAACAGTATTGGGTCACGGATCGGCGCTGATTGCGTGCGCAACCCGAGTTGGTCGTCTGTGGTACTGCCACGGCCTGATTTCTGGTGCATCTTCAGTGCGCGAACCCTGAAGGCCGCAGATCAGCGACGTGCCCCAACATCCCCTCTGGCGAGAGACTTAAGAGGCCTCGATGAAGAAGCGCGACCGCCTGGCGCTCATCCGCCGGTATTATCCTCAGGCAGTCACCACCAGCGAGAGTGTCGAAGCGCTTTTCGACCTGCTCGAGAGCCGCTTTGACCTGGAACCGCATCAGATCATGCTGGCCGACAGTATCTGCAGCGATGACGTCAACACGATTGAGTATCCGCCGCGCGCGTACGAGATGCTCGGTCCGTTCAAGATGGGCGGTCTCAATGGCTTTCCGTTTACCGGATTGACTGGCATGGCGGCCTTTGCGGGACATGTTCCAGACGATGGGGCCGTGTTCGTGTTTTACGCGCCGCACATCGGGGTCTCAAAGGCGGGAGTGGTAGGAGAGCTCATGCGCCTCGGGCAGTCGCGCCCGTCGGGTTGCTGCGGCGCGGCGAAGGCTGCGCTGGCCAAACTCGTCGCGGGCCAGATTGTTCCGGGACACATCGCCGAGCTCGATTACCAGATCCACACCATCGAGCAGCTGCTGCTGGCCCAGCAGGGGCGGATCCTCGCGGCGGAGGACCAGCTGCGCGAAGCCACCGAAGTGATCTACGAGGCGATGCACGCGCGCATCAACACCCTGGTGGATGCAACCACCTACCGGTGCCGCTTCGTGATACTCGTCGGTGCAATCCTGATCAACGGTGATCACGACGTCGGTTCCTTTGCGGAACCGCGGCACGTACACGCACGCGACCGTGAGACTGGCGAGACGATCGACCTGTTCGAGGATTACATGCAACGCCTGCGCTGACAAATGCAGACCGGACACCACTACCCAGCAATGCAGGTGCTGCAATGGACGCGGCGCGACATCGTCCAGCATGTGTGTGTCGCAACAGGCATCACGGCTGCCTACGCACTCCTCGGCTGGCGCTGGCTGGCGATTCCGTGGCTTCCGGTGGCGTTGCTGGGCACCGCAGTTGCGTTCCTCACCGGCTTCAAGAACAACGCTTCCTACGACCGTCTCTGGGAAGCGCGACGGGTCTGGGGCGCCATCGTCAACGCCAGCCGGACGTGGGGCGTGATGGCGCGCGACTACGTCACCGATCGTTGCGCCGTGACGGATACGACGCTGGCCGAGGTGGATGCGGAGCATCGTGTGCTGTATCACCGACATTTCGCTTGGCTCACGGCCTTGCGATACGCGTTGCGCGAACCGCGGGCATGGGAAAGCATTCGGCTCCCGCACAATGCCGAGTTCAGGAATCGTTGGTTTCAGGTGGATGAGCTGCAACGGGATGTCGCTTCTGCGCTGTTGCCGTATCTCGCCCCGGACGAACACGCGAGGGTCCTGGCGCAATCGAACAAGTCCGCGCAGATCCTGGCACTGCAGTCGGCACACCTCGAGCGCCTGCTGCGGCGCGGCCTGATCGAAGACTTTCGCCACATGGAGTTGACTCGGGTCCTCGGCGAGTTGCTCACACAGCAAGGCGCGGCCGAGCGAATCAAGAACTTCCCGTACCCACGGCAGTACGCCACGATGAACCTCTGGTTCGTGAAGATCTTCGTGGTGATGGTGCCGCTTGGGATGTTGCAGGAGTTCGAGAAGCTCGGTGGTCAGATGATCTGGTTGTCGATTCCGTTCAGCGCGCTCGCGGGATGGATCTTCACGACGATGGAAAAGATCGGCGAGGGTACCGAGAACCCGTTCGAAGGCAGCGCAAACGATGTGCCGATCACGCAGATGAGTCGCATGATCGAGATCGACCTGCGGCAGATGCTCGGCGACGCGGATGTACCGCCGCCAATCGCACCGAGTAACGGCATTCTGACGTAGTCGCTTGACGCCATCTCGAAGATGCTTGACGCCATCTCGAAGACGCTTGACGCTGCTTATTCGCCAACGATCACGACCGCGTCGTCGAGGAACTGTCCGAGGCGCTGGCGCACGCCGGCAGTTCAGAGGCGCCCGCTGCGAAATTCAACGTCTCGATCGTGACCTGACGGGTGGCGCGGCACCTTCGCACCTCATCAGATTCCTACGTTGTCTGTAATCTGCGAGGCGCATCTCCCTAAGCCGCGCAGCGGTCACCTTCCTGACGGGCGAACCATGCACGAATACGAACTGGTCGAAGGCGAAGGGATCTCAGGGCCATTTTCGCAAGTCGCCGCGTCCACCACCGCGATGTTCAGCTGTTACGCGTTTGTCTTCGACAACCGACAGACCAGCATTGCGGGGATGTATCACTACCCGGCCTGTGCACTGGGGAAGCCAACTGTACAGAGCACGATCATCCAGATGATCAACGACATCCAGCCACAGATCCTGCATGTGGTGCCCGGCGGCACGTTTGGAGAGGTCGAGGTCGCGGGAGGGGCTGGCGTACGGAAGCAGGATGTCCACCCCCTCTATCGAGCCAAGGCCGACGCGGACCTGATCGGGGTGACTGGCGCCGCCGACGCTGCACGGATCCAGCGCATGAAGCCCGCCATGTCTCCAGTGCACATGCATCAGGAAGCCACGCTGCAGGACTATGACAAAGTCAAAGCGTTCCTGCAGGACAAGAAAGGGCCACAGTGCATTCTGAAGATCTACCCTGCCGCGCTCGGCGCCTGGTATCGTGCCGAGGGCGGCGGGGTCCGGGTGAATCACAATCAGGATGCATTCGCCGGACGGCGAGACGGCATCGATGAACTTTCACGGTCCATGGTGACGACCGCTCGCGAAGTGTTGCGGGTGGCCCAAGGAAACGTGCACTACTACGGCGGCAAGGTCTGATTGCTGACTCATTGCACAAACTGTCCTCATGTGGATCGGCCCCGTGCGAAACTGGGGCCGATCGCCCATGCCCGCGCTGCTACTTCACTACCTTCGGCATCACCGGATAGACGCCAGCGTCGCTGAGCTGCTTCACGAAGGCGACGAACCGCGTCACGAGGGCATTCGTCTCCGCTACCGCCGCCGGTACCTCGCTCCGTACCTCGTCCATCGTTCGCAGGTTCTGCGCGCTTGGTCCGGCCAGAAAGCCGCTCAGATCGCCCGACAGCCCGCCCACCTTGAACGGGAGCACTGACCGGAACAGTTCGGCCGTGAAGTCGAGCTCTTCACCCTCGTCGGTGATCAGGAATTTCTTCTTCAATGGTGCAAAGTCCTTGGTGACGCTGTCGAGCGTCGCACGGAATGCAGCTGGTGTCTTTGCGGAATCGGCCAGTTCCTTTTTGATCGCGCCAAGCTGCGTCTGCATCTGCTTGGCCGACGCCACGGCATCGCTCAGCCGGCCATTCAACTGCTGCAGCTCCTTCAGCAGTTCGAAGTTCGCCTTGCGGTCGGCTGCCGAAATTTGCGATTCCGGATCAGCGCGCACGGCGACATCGGTGCTGCCGATCTTCTTCCCATTCACAAATACACTCGCGACGTACGTGCCTGGCAACACATACGGACCGTCGCGTCCAGAACCACCGCCGAACGGGTTGTTCGAATCGCCACCGGCACCACCAGTCTTCGGCTCTGGCAGCGGCTCGATCCGCAGGTCCCATCGCGTGAGGTTGAGGCCGGCCATTGGACGCTTTGCTTTCGCCGTGTCGCCTTTGACCTGTCTGATCACGGCACCGGATGCATCTGCAATCTCGATGCGCACGCTATCCGGCTTCACCTTGGCGTAGTACGATATCGTCGCTGCCATGGCGGGGTTCTCTCCCAGAAACAGCATGTCGCCCTGAAAACTGCGCTCCTGCTCCGACACCGGAACGCGCAGGGTGGCACCCGAAGTGCCGAACACGGAGCCCGGCTGCGCACTTGCCGCATTCCATGTCTGCAGCGGCGTCATGTCGTCGAGAATCCAGATGGCGCGGCCATGCGTCGCGAGGATCATCGCGTTGTCGCGGCTGTGCTGCGTGATCTCGTAAATAGGCACGGTCGGCAGGTTGGCACGCAGACGCGTCCACCCGCGGCCACGGTTCTGGCTCACCCAGAGCCCGGTCTCCGTACCGATGTAGAGCACGTCCGGATTCTTCTGGTCTTCCGTCACCGTCCGCACCACTTCGCCGGTCGGCAGTGCCGCGGCAATTGATCGGAATGTGCCCCCGAAATCGGTCGTGACGTAGAGATATGTTCCATAATCACCGGTGCGGTGCGCGTCGAACGAGATATACGCCGTCCCTTCGTCCACCCGACTCGGCTCGACCTTCGACACGTACGCGAACCGAGGCGCGCCCGGGATCCTGCCCGTCACGTTGGTCCAGGCTGCACCGCCATCACGTGTCACATGCACCTGCCCGTCGTCGGAGCCGGTCCAGATCACTCCTGCCTTCTTCCGCGACTCCGCCATTGTAAACAGCGCCGAGTTCTGATCTACGCCATCGTTCTTCGCGATCTTGATCTCCTTGCCCTTCACGCCCATCAATGCCATCGTGTCGCGATCCAGCGCGGTGGTGAGATCGCCACTGATCACGGTCCAGGTGTGCCCTCGATCCGTCGACTTGAAGACCTTGTTGGCGCCGACGTAGATGGTGGCCGGGTCGGTGTGCGACATCATCATCGGCGTATCCCAGTTCCAGCGATACGGCTTCTCGGTTGATGGTGCCTCGGGCCGGATGCTTTTTGCCTCGAGCGTCACCCGGTCGATGCGGTTCATGAACCCATCCTGCGACTCCGAGAACACGATGCGCGGATTCATCGGATCGGTCAGGCTCACGAAGCCGTCGCCACCCTGAACCGTCTGCCAGCTGTCATTCCCGATGCCGTGCTGCGAACGCGTCGCACTCGGCCCGCACCAGGCGTTGTTGTCCTGCAGCCCGCCGCAGACGTTGTAGGGCTGTGACATGTCGTATCCCACGTGATAGAACTGCCCGACGGGCAGATGTGACAGCCACATCCACGACAGTCCCTTGTCGTAGGTGAGCCCCACGCCACCATCGCCGCCGATGATCATGTGGCTGGCATCCTTCGGGTTGATCCACATCGCGTGGAAGTCCACGTGGATCGTCTTGGCGCCGTCTGAACGAAACGTCTTGCCACCGTCATCGCTTACTTGCAGTGGCGTGGCCGGCGAGTAGACGCGCAGGTCGTTCTCAGGATCGACGCGGATGATGCCGAAGTACATCGGGCGCGAGTTGGTGCTGCCCATCTTCTTCCACGACTGCCCCGCGTCCTCGCTGCGGTACACGCCGCCCTGTTTCGGGTGTTCCACGCGCGCGTAGATGATGCTCGTGTTGCGGCGGAAGATGTCGATGCCGATGCGACCCAGTGCGCCCTCGGGCAGCCCGTTGGTGAGTCGTGTCCAGGTGCGCCCGGCATCGGTCGATTTCCAGAGGCCGCTGGCCGGACCGCCACCGTTCATGCCCCAGCTGGAGCGCCGGCGCTGATAGGTGGCGGCATAGAGCGTCTTGTTGTTGGTCGGGTCCATCACCAGCGCCGTCCCACCGGCATCGGGGCCGGCGTCGAGGACACGCGTCCAGCTCACGCCGCCGTCGGTGCTCTTGTAGATGCCACGCTCACCTCCCGACTTCCACAGATCGCCGAGCGCCGCCACGTACACCACGTCGTGATCGATCGGGTCGATGATGATGCGTGCGACCTGTTTCGAGTCGCGCAGGCCCATGTTCGCCCAGTGTACGCCGCCGTCGGTCGACTTGTAGACGCCGTCCCCCCAGCTCGAGCTCTGCCGGTTGTTGTTCTCGCCGGTGCCCACCCAGACGAGATTCGGGTCGTCGGCGGGAATCGTCACCGCGCCAATCGATCCGGTCCCGGCAGAATCGAACACTGGCCGGAGCGAGATGCCGTTGTTGGTCGTCTTCCAGAGCCCACCGGTAGCGGCGGCGATGTAGAAGATGCGCGGATCCCGCTCCGACACGGCGATGTCATCGATGCGTCCCGACATCGTGGCAGGGCCGATGGAGCGGAAATGCAGGCGGTCGAACGGGCCGCCCGGCGCTGCGCTGTCGGAAGGCGCTCCGGCGGGCATCGCGCTGGCCGGCTTTGGCTTGGATGACCCTTGGGCGGTGAGCCCGGGAGCAACGCCAAGCAGGAGAAGTGTGACGGCGGCCATACGGGTTCGAGGAGCAATCACGTAAAGTCTCCAGAAAGCGTTCGACATGATGCGGGGTGGGGAGGTGCGGCACTCGCTGACCGTCTGCGGGCGGAGCACGTGCCGGCTGGAAAATAGCGGCGGACGCACACTGCCGTCAGGAACCGAGGGCGCTCGCGTGCGCGGGGGCAGTGGGCCCCGACGCACCTGCCGCGCATCGTCGTCGCGGCACGAACCCAACGGCCGTGGAAGGGCGACTGCGTGAGCGCAACTGCCAAAGGGCAACTGCTTGACGCAAAGACGCAGAGGGCGCGAAGGCGCAAAGGACAGCAAATGCATGGGAACAGCAGCAACACCGCGCGGCTGCCGTTGCTGTTTACAAAAAATCCGTGCTGCAGACGCTGCTGACCATTGCACCGCGCCGAGGTCTCTGGACCCCGCAGTCGGCCCTTGCGCCTTTGCGGCCCTTGCGCCTTTGCGTCAGGCAGTACGCTCTTTGTAGCTCAGCGGCTGATAAAATTGTGCTGGAGGAAGGCAGCACGTATCCCGAAGCGTTGCACCGCCAACTCGCGTCGACCGACGCGCCCGACTGCCGCGAGTCGTTAGCAGGGCGCCACGCAGCGTGCGCCGCGTCCGGGCAGTGCGGAGGCCTACGACACCTGCGCCGTCAGCACGGCCCGCGTTGCCTCGTTCGCCGGGAACAAGTGCTCGATGCGCAGCGAGGCGAGCGTGATGTCGTGCGGCGTGCCGAAGGTGGTGTACATGCTGAAGAATGACAGCTCGCCGTGTTCGGTGGCGAATCGTGTCGTCAGCATTGGTGCCGTCGGACGGGGCGCCGCACTCTGCGGGCCGTGCAAGCCGATCCGGTCGCGGAGCATGGCCGCCACCGCATCCACTTTCGGTACCAGCGCCGGAATCACCGCAGCGTCGCTCCGCAAATGCGCCAGGAGTTCAGGCCCCACGTCGCGGAGGTTGGTGATCCTGCGGCAGAATCCCTCCGGATGCGCCAGCAGGTCGAGCATGTTGACCGGCGCATCCTCCGGCAGCGCAGCGGCCCACGGCATCAGTGTCCGCGCCAGCCAGCGGCCGCCGGCATTGCTGCGCACCAGGTTCCAGTGCGCGTCGAGCACCAGCGCAGGCATCGGATCGTGCGATTGCAGCAACTGGGAAATTGCATCATTCGCCAGCGTCAGTGCCCGGTCGCTGAGTGGCGCCGCGCTGTAGATCGGAGCATACCCCGCGCGCAGCATCGCTGCGTTCCGCAACACCAGCGGGGCGTTCAGCTCATGCAGCCACGCCATCAGCAACTCACGGCTCGGCCTGGCGCGACCGCTTTCGACAAAGCTCATGTGACGCTGCGATACGCCGACGCGGAGCGAGAGCGTGTGCTGACTCAGCCGCGTCGCCTTGCGCGCCTGGCGGAGGATGTCGGGAAGGGAATCGGCCGGTGTGTCCACGCCGGAATTGAACTCGATGACGGTACCGATTCAATGACCTGTGAGGTAATTGCTTCGGTTACGCAAGCCCGGGAGATTGCGCGCATCACCCTTCACCGGAGCAAGACATGCAACGGATTCTGCTGTCGGTCACACTCGTCCTGTTTGGCGCACTGAGCGCGATCGCGGTCGCGCAACACGGAGTCTGGGGGATCATCGCGCCGCACTTCCGCAGCACCGGCGCTGGTCAGGTCTTCGCAGACCTCGTCATCTCGCTGACCCTTGCCATGATCTGGATGGCGCACGACGCAAAGCGACTGGGGCGGAACCCATGGCCCTGGATCGCGCTCACGCTCGCTGCCGGATCGTTTGGCCCGCTAGTTTATCTGCTGGTGCGGAAGCCGGCCGTGATGCCGGCCTCGGCGGCAGCCACCCGGCAGTCGTGACGCAGATGCGCGACACAGGGGCCTTCACCGAGTGAGACACGCGCTCAGGCGCGGCGGAGTGATGAAATGCATATCGGCTTGATCGGCGGCATCGGACCGGCGGCGACCGTGTCGTACTATCGGCGTCTCTGCGCACGGATGCGGCAGCTCGAAGTGCCGCTGGAGCTCACCATCGTGCACGCGGACGTCACCACGCTGATCAGAAACAACCTTGCGGATCGTCGCGAGGAGCAGGCATCGATTTATGCGGCCCTGATCGACCGACTTCGAGCGGCCGGGGCGGAGTGTGTCGGCATCACCTCGCTGGGCGGACATTTCTGTTTCGACGAGACCGCTCGGATCGCGTCGCTGCCGCTGGTTTCCGCCGTCGCGCCACTCGATGGTTTCTTCGCCGGCGAAGGCCTCACGCGTGTCGGATTGCTTGGCACCCGTGTCGTGATGCGCACGCGACTGTATGGCCAACTGCAGCGAACCGTGGCCGTTGCGCTCGACGATGACATCGATCGGCTCAGTCAGCTGTACGACGAGATTGCGGCGAACGGCGTCTGCAGCGAGGCGCAGCGCGACGCGTTCTTTTCGGCTGGCCGGCGCCTGGTGGAGGAGCAGGGCGCCGAGGCGATCGTGCTGGCGGGGACGGATCTCAACATCGCCTTCGACGGGACGCGTGATCCGGGCTACCGAGTGATCGACGCGCTCGATGTACATGTCGCGCTGCTGGCTGAGCTGGCGTCGGGTCGCCTGAGCCTTGGCGAGGCGACGACGGCACGTTGACGCTCGGTTACCAGCCCGCACCATGAGCGGGCCGCGCCACCGTTCCCAGCCGAGTCGAGCGTAGAACGACACCTCGGACGGAGACAATGCGGCGATGTCGTATTCCGTCATCTGCGACACCATCGCGCGCAGCAACGCGCTTGCATATCCGTTGCGCTGATGCGGCGGATCGGTCGCCACCAGCTCGATGTAGGCGGTGCGCAGTGGTGCGCTGCCGGTGACCTGCAGCTCGCGCGCCACGATCAGCGCATGCGTCACGAGCGTGCCGTGCACTCGTCCCAGTGCATGATGGCCAGGCCCACAGTCGCGCAGGAATGGCGTCAGGTCCTCCTCGTATGCCGCGTCGCCCACTGTGAGAATGGCGCGCAAGTCTGACGGTGTCAGATCCCGAGTGGTGCAATACTCGACGTGCAGCGCAGTGTTGGTAATTCGTATGATGCGTCGATATCGAAAATCGCCAGTCTTACCGCCCCCTCACCACCTCTCTCACACACTCCACGAACGCCCGCGCCTGCACCGACTTCACTGCGCCCCTCCGCCACACCGCCACGATCTCGCGCTGCAAGGCGTGCTCCGCCAGCGGTACATATGCCACGTGAGGCGTATTGTGTCGCGAGGCCGCCATCGCCGGCACGATCGACACGCCCACACCCGCACCCACCAGTTCGAACACCGTCGTCAACTGTGCGCTGCGACACACCACTGAGGGCGACGCCTGCCGGCTGTTGCAGAACTCCGCCACCTGCTCACCCAGGCAGTGTGCCGGATCGAGTGTCACCGCCGGCACCTCGCGCAGCTGCGCGAGTGTGATCCGTCCGACGCGTGCTGCCGGATGCTGCGCGGGCACGGCCACCACGAGTGCGTCAGGTCCGATCACTTCCGTTTCGAGATGTTCAAAGGGGTACGGGAGCGCGGCGATCACCACGTCGAGCGCACCATCGAGCAGCAACTTCGCCAGCACAGCGCTGAAATCTTCGCGCAGCTCCACGCGAAGCTCCGCATGCCGCGCGCGCATCCGCTGCAACGCGGCTGGCAGGATGTATGGCGCGACCGTCGGTATCGCGCCGACACTCAACGTGCCGGCTCCATCCGCGCCCTCCCGGCGAATCGCGTCTTCGGTGCTGCGCACATCCTCCAGAATGCGCCGCGCGCGCGGATACAGCGCCTTTCCCGCCTCGGTCAGGGTCACGCCGCGGCCATGCCGATCGAACAGAGGCGTGCCGAGGTGCTGCTCCAGGCGCTGGATCTGGCCGGTGAGCGACGGCTGCGACAGGTCGAGCTGCCGGGCGGCCCGGCTGAGGGAGCCGGCGTCGGCGGTCTGGATGAAGGCTCGGAGCAAAGAGGTGTCCATGCCGAAGTATAGGTAACGGTTATGGTTTGTATAGCATCAGACTCATTGCCGGCTATGGCGGTAATGCGTATCCTGTAGAGATCGTGACCTCCCCGCTCGACCACGACCTCGGTCCCCGACCGAATTATCCACGACCCGTTGCCACGCGGAGCGACAGATGGAAGGACAGGCAGGCGGTACCGGCGGCAAGTGCCCCGTCAATCACGGTGGAACGCAGGCGGCGCCGCAGAGTCCGCGCATGAGCGCCATTGTCGGCGGTCGCTCGAATCGCGACTGGTGGCCGAATCAGCTGGACCTCAGCATTCTCCACCAGCACTCGGCGCTCTCGAATCCGATGGGCGAGGGTTTCGATTACTCGGCGGAATTCCGCAAGCTCGACTTGGATGCCGTTGCGAAGGATCTCACGACGCTGATGACGACCTCGCAAGACTGGTGGCCCGCCGATTACGGGCACTACGGTCCTTTCTTCATTCGCATGGCGTGGCACGCCGCCGGTACCTATCGCACCGGTGACGGTCGCGGTGGTGCATCTGCCGGCACCCAGCGCTTCGCGCCGCTCAACAGCTGGCCCGACAACGGGAACCTCGACAAGGCACGCCGCCTGCTCTGGCCGATCAAGCAGAAGTATGGCAACAAGTTGTCGTGGGCCGATCTGTTCGTCTTCACCGGCAACGTCGCGCTGGAGTCGATGGGCTTCAAGACCTTCGGTTTCGGTGGTGGTCGCGCCGATGTGTGGGAGGCCGAGGGCGACATCTACTGGGGCCCGGAGGCCGAGTGGCTGGGCGATAAGCGATATGCCGGCGCGCGTGAACTCGAGAATCCGCTGGCGGCGGTGCAAATGGGGCTCATCTACGTGAATCCCGAGGGCCCGAACGGGACGCCCGATCCGGTCGCTGCAGCCCACGACATTCGCGAAACATTCGCGCGGATGGCGATGAACGACGAAGAGACCGTGGCGCTGATCGCCGGTGGTCACACGTTCGGCAAGACTCACGGCGCGGCCGAGACGTCGCACGTCGGCCCCGAGCCCGAAGGGGCGAGCATCGAGCTGCAGGGCCTTGGCTGGCAGAACAGCTTCGGTACTGGCAAGGGTGACGACACCATCACCAGCGGGCTCGAAGGCGCGTGGAAGCCGAATCCGACGCAGTGGGACAATGGCTATTTCGACACGCTGTTCGGCTACGAGTGGGAGCTCACCAAGAGCCCGGCCGGCGCCCATCAGTGGACGCCGACCGACAAGTCGGCGACGACGGTGGTGGATGCGCATGATCCGTCACAGCGTCATCTGCCGATGATGGCGACCACCGACCTGTCGTTACGAATGGATCCGGCGTACCTGGAAGTCTCCAAGCGCTTTCACAAGAACCCGGACCAGTTTGCCGATGCGTTCGCACGCGCCTGGTTCAAGCTCACGCATCGTGACATGGGCCCGCGCGCGCGTTATCTCGGCGCGCTGGTGCCACAGGAAGAACTGATCTGGCAGGATCCGATTCCGGCGGTGGATCATGCGCTGCTCGATGCGAATGACATTGCGGCACTCAAGGGAAAAATCCTCGCGTCGGGGCTGTCGATCGGGCAGCTCGTGTCCACCGCCTGGGCCTCGGCATCGACGTTCCGCGGCTCCGACAAGCGGGGTGGTGCCAACGGCGCACGGCTGCGTCTTGCCCCGCAGAAGAGCTGGGAGGTGAATCAGCCGGCGAAGCTGACTCGTGCGCTCGACATCTTCGAGACGATCCAGACGGAGTTCAACAGCGCGCAGACATCGGCCAAGCGCGTGTCGATGGCCGACCTGATCGTGCTTGGTGGCTGCGCGGCGATCGAGGCGGCGGCGAAGAACGCCGGGCATGAGGTGCAGGTGCCGTTCACGCCAGGTCGGATGGACGCCAGTCAGGCGCAGACCGACGTCGACTCGTTCTCGGTGATGGAGCCGATTGCCGACGGTTTCCGAAACTACCAGAAGGGCGCCTACACTCTCACGTCGGAAGAGCTCCTCGTCGACAAGGCGCAGCTGCTCGGCCTGACGGCGCCGGAAATGACGGCACTGGTGGGTGGCCTGCGCGTGTTGAATGCGAACTACGGACAGTCCCGGAATGGGGTGTTCACCAACCGGCCGGAAACGCTCACGAATGATTTCTTCGTGAACCTGCTGGACATGGGAACGATGTGGACGCCCGTCGCTGGCGGGACTGACGTCTTCGAAGGGCGCGATCGTGTGACGGGTGATGTGAAGTGGACCGCGACACGCGTCGACCTGATCTTCGGGTCGCATTCGCAACTGCGGGCATTGGCCGAAGCGTACGCGCAGGATGATTCGAAGGCCGCGTTCGTGACAGCGTTCGTGCGGGCGTGGAACAAGGTGATGAATGCGGATCGGTTTGAGATCGCCTGAGTTCTAGCGGGCGTTGCAGGGCCGGTGAGACGGGTGGCGTTTCGGCGAAAGCTGGGGCGCCACCCGTTTCTCGTTGGGCGTGGCATGTGGCTGCACTTGCGCCGGTGCGGTCCCCGCGGCAGCGTCAGGCAGCGGTCGCGGCAGTTCCTCTGCGCCGCCCGGTTCGCGCAGTTCGCCCCCGCCCCTCGGGAGGTCCTCCTTGGACGCATTCGTGACGTGGCTCAACAGCGTTGGTTGGACCGTCTTCATCTGGTCCATGGCCACACTGGTCGTCATCGACATCGCAGCCCTCGCCGCTGCCGTGATGACACGCGATCGGACGCTGGTGAACCGGTGGACCGGACGCGTACTCGCCGCCAATGTGGCGTTGATTGGTTTCGGGGCGGCCGGGCCGGCCATCTCGTTCACGGGGCGCATGGCGATAGAGGCCATGACGTGGTTTGTCCCGAGCGCGCCGGTCTCACTCACGGCGGATGAGAATACGCCGAACGTGACCAACCTGCCGCCGCGCCGCTGACGCGCCGCACCCTTCGCTCGGCTGCGCCACGGTTCATGCGGAATCGCCTGCTCATCGCCTCGCTGTCCAGCGCCCTTTGAGTGCGGCGTACGCGGCCAGCCGCTCGGTGGCATTTCGAACCACGACGTCCGTTGCCGGCGCATCGCTGCTCTGCAGGACATCGATCAGCGCGGCGTGACTTGAGGCGACGCCGCCGAAGCCACTCTGGCCGGCGAATTCCGTCAACCCTGCGGCGCGCGCCTCGGTGGCGAACTTTGCGGCTTCGATCATGGCATCATAGAGCGCAACCGAGAGATCGTGCTGCTGCTGCAGCCGTGCGGCTGGTGTCCGAATGCGCGGGTCCATTCGTACCGTGAACGACTGCGACTGCGCCACACCATCAACCGTCAGCCGCGCGGTGTACGTGCCCGGCATCACCCACGGCCCCTCGGGTTCACACTTGGTGTTGAAGGGTGTGGCGGAGATGGGCAATGAACACTCGGTCGATGGTCGCGCGTAGTGCAGGTCCCACACGTACCGCTGCAGCCCGGCTTTCGTGGACGGATTCACCGGTGGCCTGAACCAGTACCATGGCCAGTTGCCCTGATCGGCAGGCGCCGCTGTGGCGTCCTCGCTCGAGTACTTCCGCAACACGCGTCCCGCGCTGTTGAGAATCTCGAGCGTCACCAGGCGCGCGTCGCTGGCAAGGTGATAGTCGATGATTGCGCCGTCGGGCGGGTTCTCCGCGCGCGGTTCATCGGGCGGTACCGGCGTGTCGGTGTACATCGAGTATGTCACTCGCGTCGCCTGGGATGGCTTGAACAACGTCACCGGTGCGGACGCTGTGGCGGGGGTCCACTGGCGAAGTGCAGCGACGCCATCGAGAATCCAGAACCCACGTCCGTGTGTGCCGACTGCGATGTCATCGTCCTTGACGATCAGGTCGCGGATCGAAATCGCGGGCATGTTGGCGCGTAACGAGTGCCAATGATCGCCGTCGTCGAGCGAGAACCAGACCTGATTCTCCGTTCCGGCATACAAGAGTCCGCGACGCTTCGGGTCCTCGCGTACCACGTTTACGGGCGCGTTGGTCGCAATGCCGTTCACGATCTCGGTCCAGGTTCGGCCGCCGTCACGCGTGCGATAGATGTGCGGCCGCAAATCATCGAGGCGCAGGGTATTGACCGCGGCGTAGGCGGTGCCGGCGTCGGAGTGTGATGCGTCCATCAGCGACACTTTCCACCAGGGGCCGAGCTGTGGCGGCGTCACATTGGTCCATGTCTTGCCGCCATTACGCGTGACGTGAATCAGCCCGTCGTCGGTTCCGGCCCAGATGGTATTCGAGTCGACGTAGCTCGGCGCGATCGTGTACACCACACCGCGACGGGTAACGCGCGCAGCAGGCGTGTCCACGTACTTTCCAACGCTTGCTGGCACCGCCCACGTCTCGCGGGAGAGATCGTCGCTCAGACGCGTCCATGATGTGCCACCATTCACCGTCTGCCACACCACATTCGTTCCGTAGTACAGCTTGCGCGGATTGATCGGCGAGAAGAGAATCGGCATGGTGCGGATGCCGCGGAAATACTCCGGGCCGGCGGTGGTTGCGGCGGGCCCGAAGCTGCGCACACGTCCCGCATTCGGGCTCACGTTCTGCGTTTGTCCTGTACGTCGGTCGAAGCGAGTCACCGTTCCGCCATACACGATGTCCGGGTTCAGCGGATCAGGCGCCACGTAGCTGTACTCGCTGGCACCCACCGGTCGCCAATCGCGATAGGTGATGCTGCCGTCGTCACCGCGGCTGGCGACGCAAGCCGACCCCGACTCCTGTTGACCGCCGCACAACCGGTACGGGAACGCGTTGTCTGCCGTCACATGGTAGAACTGCGCCGTGCCCTGATTGTACCATGAACTCCAGGTCTCACCGCCATTCACGGTGACCACCGCGCCCTGATCCGCCACCAGCAACATGATGTCGGTGTGCAGCGGGTTGATCCAGAGGCGCTGATAGTCATCACCACCAGGCGCACCGCGGAGCGACTTCCACGTGCGTCCGGCATCGGTGCTCTTCCACGCCACCACATTGCTCGAGAAGATCGTGTTTGGATCCGTGGGGTGCACCGTGATCGCCGCGAAATCGTCGCCGCGCCCGAAGTACCGCTGGTCAGTGGTGGTGCGCGTCCATGTGGCGCCCGCATCGGTACTCATGTAGATGCCGCTCTTGTCACCGGCGGTGGCGGTGACGTAGATGCGCTTCGGGTCGCTCGGACTGATGCCGATGCCGAGGCGGCCAAGTCCGTCGGCGGTCGTTGGCAATCCACCGGCGAGCTGCGTCCAGGTGCTGCCACCGTCGGTGCTCTTGAAGAGCCCCGAATTGGGACCGCTCCAGGCGGCATTTTCCCACGGGCCCTGGCGCGCTTCCCACAGCACGGCATACACGGTGTTCGGGTCATCAGGTGAGAGCACCACGTCCGCACCGCCGGTGTTCTCATCCGTGTAGAGGACCTTCTCCCAGGTCTGGCCGCCATTTACGCTGCGATAGATGCCACGTTCGGTGTTGGGCCCATATGGGTGTCCGAGCACGGCCACGAACAACCGCTCGGGATTCCGGGGATCGATCGCGATGCGCGGAATCTGCTGTCCATCGCGCAGGCCGAGATGCGTCCACGTCCGGCCGGCGTCACTCGAGCGGTACATGCCGTCGCCGGTCGAGAGATCGGGGCGCTGCAACCCTTCGCCACTGCCGATGTAGATGATGTTCGGATCGGACGGTGCAACTTCCACTGCGCCGATCGATCCAGTGGCCAGCGCGTCGGTGATCGGTTTCCAGGTTCGTCCCGCGTCATTCGTTTTCCAGACGCCGCCGTTGGTCGCGGCCATGTAGAACACGTTCGGCTGGCTCGGTACGCCGACGGCGCTCTTGGTGCGGCCGGCACGGAATGGGCCGATATGGCGCCATCGTGGGCCCTGAATGGCGCCGGCGGGGAAGGTCGATTGCGCCTGTGCCGTTCGTGGGGCGCCGACAACCGGGAGGACGGCAGCGAGGAGTAGTGCGGTGAATGCGAGTCGATTGGAGCAGAGCACGGAGGTCTCGGGCTGGCCGAATGAATTGTGGATGTGGTGACAGAAATGTTTGCGCCAGTCCTCGTCGTGCTAGGCCTGCAGTTCGTTCACCGCGCGCCGCGCCTGGTCGATCGCTGCATCGGTGTACGAATACGCGGCCGCATCGGCATTCGCGATCGCGATGCGACCGTACGAGCGCCGTGCTGCCACACAGGGCTCCTCGCCGCCGTCGATCCAGAAGGGGTCCGCCAGCGAATTGTACTGATACGCATACCCGTGCGGCCAACGATTGACCGTGATGCCGAGAATGTCCGTTGCTGGATCGAATCCGCCGCCCCCGAACATGCGTCCGAGCTGATCGCGAATGCCCCGTTCGATCGTTTCGAACGGCGTTGCCATGAGCTCCGCGCGCCCCACCTTGTGCTGATCCGGGCCTGGCAGCCCCGGTTTGCACGCCGCCTTGTTCATGTGCAGCACCACCGGCTCGCTCGGCGATTTTGTGTGCGCGTAGTCGCCGATGCTCACTGGGAAGTCGAGATTCGTGGACCCGTGCCACATTCCTGGGCTCGAGACGTTACTGACCTGCAGCGCCTGAAGCGCGGTCCATTGCCGGATGAACACGTTGGTGTAGACCATCGGCACCTTCTTGGCATAGTGCAGCGCGGTCAGTTGCGGCGCAGGCAAGTCGGGGCAGAGATACGGAATGACGTGATGCCAGCAGGCGAGCACCGTGTTTCGGCCACGGACGCGATGTAGTTTCCCGTCGCGGACGTAGTGGACCGTGACATCGTTCGCCGATTCCACCGGCCCGTTGTGCGCGACACGGACCACGGTGCTGCCAAGCCGGACACGCGTGCGAGACGATGACTCGTCGAGCTTCGCATAGTCGAGACGCGCGGTCACGATGTCGTCGGCGGTGGCGCCCGGAACTGCGGTCGGAATGAGGCTGCGCATCAGCAGTCGCGCAACTGACGCGTTGCCATCGGGGAAGTGGAAGTAAAATCCATCTGCTTCAGCGCTGTGCATCGAATCATGGTTCTGCCCGGGCCCGTTGGTCTGGTCGAGCGCCATGCCCTGAAAACCCGGCAGCCCGAGGCCAAAGGCGTCCTGCGCCGGCACGGCATCCACGCCGAAGCCAAACAGCCCGTGCGTGCGCGTCTGATCGAGGCTGAGTACGCGCGGGTCGAGTCCCCAGACCTTCGTCACGAAGTCGGTGTAACTCATGCGCGCCAACTGCGCCTTCTTCGCCGCCGAGTCGAGACCGGGCAGCAGATCGCGTTGTTCCGAGTGCAGCTGAATGATCTGCGCCTGAACCTCGGCGGGCAGCGGTGTGCGCAAAAGGAATTCGGCCGAGGGGACACGCGTTGACCCGGTGACCAGTCGATCCTCGCCGAAGGTCTCGCGATCGAAGAAGGTCGCGGGCCCAAGGCCAAGCGACGAGTAAAGGTCCCGGTCGAGGACCGTGGCGTAGCGCGAGACATCGATGCCAAGATCGGTGATCAGCGCTCTGGCGTTCGCGGAATACGGGCGTGGACTGTCGATGGACTGCGTGCCGCCGTACCCGATCCAGGTGCGACCGTCATGCGTGAACTCATTCCGCTTGGCGTGGCCGCCGAAGTCGTCGTGGTTGTCGAGCACCAGCACGCGCGCATCGGCGCCGGCCTGTTGGCGGAAGTAGTGCGCCGCGGCGAGCCCACTGATGCCGCCGCCGACCACGATCAGGTCGTAGGTCTCTCTGGTATCGATGGCGTCACTGAGTGCCCATCCCTCGTCGCGCATACGGTGCGCTGGCTCGAAGGAACCAATGTGATCACCGCGCAGTCCGAGGAGGGCGGGCGGGTACGGTGCGTCGGCAACCGCCCCTGCGTGAGCCGAGGGTTGCGCGCCCAGCTCACCAGCCCCGAGCCCCGATGCGGCGCCGATGCCCACTGCGACGGTGCCGAGGAAGTCGCGGCGGCTGATGTCGCGGAACATGCCGAGGTCGCGGTCGTTGGAGTCGCTCATGGGGGGGAAGGGTAGTGGTGCGCGATCCGTGCGGGGAGTTGTGTGTCGGCTTGCGAATACATGAGTTTGATACCGATCTTGTACCTCGTTCGCGAACAGGGTCAAAAGAACCGGCCGCAGAGCGGAACACCAATTCCCGGTTTGGGCTGTCACGGGAGGAAGTACGCATCGCGAAGACGCAGATCGCCATGACAGAGGGCGCTCCGCGTGGCTCTTCCGCGTGGGTCTTCCGCGTGGCTCTTCCGAGTGAGCGCACCGCAACCCAACGTCTGTGCGCGCGCCCCTGCCCCTGCCCCTGCCAGCGCGCCGAGGGCGCGCTGGTGTAACCCATCGTTGACGCGAGTGCCATCGCCGGGTCAACCGGTGGTCGGCTTTACAGGCCGCCGGTTGGGTTCTATGATCGTGTGGGATATGGTAGCAAACGGTGCGAGTGTTCCAAGCCGATGGAACGGACTGCAGTGCGTCGCAGTGCGGACTGTCACTCTGGGCTTACCCCAGGGATCGTTATGAAGCTGGGAATTCGTCGCGGGAGCAGCACTGCGCCATGGCGCAGATATGCTCACGCAGGGTCAGACTCGTTGGAACACTCCGCCGTCGCTGCGCCGTCATGACGTCACCCCCCAGCGCCCGCATTGCGACCATTGCGCGCGCCTTCTCGATCGGGTCGCTCGACGTTGCATCGCTGGTGGAACGGGGCACCTCGGCCACCGGCGAGACCGTGCGCGCAGTGCTCCCGCTCGCAGAGAAAGTCGCCGCGCAATTCGATGGCAGTACACGCCCGCGCGTGCGCGACATCGTCGCGCTCCTCAATCAGGATTGGCTGTGGGTGAGGCGCCAGCTCTCGTTCACACGCCCCGGTCAGCTGCGCCTGGTGCCCGCGTCGCTGACCGCAGTGTCGGTCATGTCGCCAGTCGCGGCGGCTCGGCGGTGGGCCTTGCCGTCGATTACGACGATCGCTGCACTGGCCGAATGGCTCGAGCTCGACGTCGCATCGTTGGCATGGTTCAGCAATTGTGCAGCGATCGGGCATCAGGACGTCATGGCGGCGCGGCACCACTATCACTACGTGCTGCGTGCCAAACCGCATGGCGGCGTCCGAGTGCTCGAAGCGCCACAGGCCCGGCTCAAGGGATTGCAGCGGCGCATTCTCGCAGGCATTCTGGATCGCATCCCACCCTGGTACACTGCGGCACACGGCTTCGTGAAGGGTCGCTCGGTGCGATCGTTCGCGGCCGAGCATGTTGGGCAGGACGTATTGCTGCGGATGGATCTGGCAGACTTCTTTCCGAGTGTCAGCGGCGCACGTGTCCAAGCGCTCTTCCGCACGCTGGGGTATCCGGAGTCGGTGGCGGACGTATTGGGTGGTCTCTGCACCAACACCACACCGGCAGGGGTGTTCGCCAGAAAACGCTGGCCCTCGATCCACGCGGACGACCTGCGCGATGCACAGCGGCTGTGCGCCCGCCCGCACCTTCCGCAGGGTGCGCCGACATCGCCGTCACTGGCCAATCTCTGCGCGTTTCGACTTGACTGTCGCCTAACCGGTCTCGCGGACTGGGCGGGCGCTGCGTATTCCCGATACGCCGATGATCTGGCGTTCTCCGGTGGTGCCGATGTGGCGCGACGGATTGATCGATATGCCGCGCAGATTGGCGCGATTGCCAGCGACGAGGGGTGGCACGTGCAACACCACAAAACTCGTGTGATGCCACGAAGCGTGCAGCAGCGTCTGACGGGACTGGTGGTGAACACGCGTGTGAACTGTGCGCGGCGCGACACTGACACGCTCCGGGCGATCCTGACGAACTCCGTGCGGCATGGCGCGGCGTCGCAGAACCACGAGCGTCGCCCGGACTTCAGGGCCTACCTGATGGGGCGGATCGGCTGGGTCCGATCAGTCAATCCGCTGAAAGCCGAGCGACTGCAGCAGCTCTTTGATCGGATCGACTGGGCAGAGTGAATCCGTGTGCGGCGAGCAGTTGGATGTTTACGTGGCCAGGTCTGCCATTGCGAGCAAAGCCAGCGCCAACCCGTCCTGTTTAGTGTAAGATCCAGCATGACTTTTCGCCCAACCGCCCTCGTGACCGGTGCCTCCCGTGGCATTGGTCGCGCCATCGCACTCGCCTTGGCGCCCACGCACGACCTGATCCTCACCGCGCGCACTGCTGCGGCGCTCGCGTCAGTCGCGGAGGACGCCACCGCGCTCGGCGCCACGGTGCAGGGCATCCCGTGCGATCTTGCCGACCCCACTGCAGTTCAGGCGGCGCTTGCTGCCGTGCAGTGCGACGTCTTGATCAACAACGCCGGCGTCGCGAGCATCAAACCGTTCCTGTCGCTCACGCCGGCCGAATGGCAGTCGATGATCGACGTGAACGTGAACGCGCTTTTCCATGTGACGCGCGCCGTGTTGCCGGGTATGGTCGAGCGCCAGCGGGGGCATGTCATCATTATTGGCTCCACGGCAGGTCGCAATACCTTCGTCGGGGGCTCGTGTTATGCGGGCACCAAACACTTCGTGATGGGCTTCAGCGAGTCGCTGATGCTGGAAGTGCGCGACGCTGGCGTGAAGGTGAGCGTCGTGATGCCGGGGAGTGTCGAGACCGAACTCTTTCCAGCTGGCACGGACACGAGCTGGATGTGCATGCCGGAGGACGTGGCGACGGCGGTGCGGCATCTGGTCGAGACCCCGCCACATGTGCTGCAGTACATCGTGGAAGTGCGGCCGCTGACGCCGAAGCGGCGCCGGGACGGGAGTGCGCGCGGGTAGGGGTGTGCTTGTGTCCTGTCGCGCGAGCGCGGGCGGCGACACGATCCCAACGGCGGAGCGGCAACGCCACGATAGCAACGGCTCAACAGCAACGGCTTAACAGCAACGGCTTAACAGCAACTGCTTAACGCAAAGGCGCAAAGGCGCAAAGGACTGCAGAGGCATGGGAACAGCAGAAATGCAACGCTGCTGACGTTGCTGTCGCTATATCTCCGTACTGAAGTCGCTGCTGACCATCATGTCGCGCCGAAGTGTCTGGATCCAGCAGGCGGTCCCTTGCGACTTTGCGACCTTTGCGCCTTTGCGTCAATCAGTTAGCGCTTCGTCGAATTCTTTGTCCGCTCGAGCAACGCGGCAACAATTGGGAATCGCTGCAAGTCCGGTTCACCTTCTTCGAGCGAGCCGGCTGGAGCGCGGGGTGGGATATCGGGACGTACGAGGGCGAACGGATGGTGAGCCGCTTTGGCAGCTACTCATCGACACGTTCGCATCTGTCGATGCTCCCGGGACGTCATATCGGCGTGGTGGCGATGACCACGGGCCGAGCCGCATCGTTGGCCACCGACATCGTCGCCGCATTCGCATACGATCTCGAAGCCGGCCGTCCAGACGCGCACGACCGCGCACGGGCGCGGCTCGACACGCTGATCGCCCAGGTGGCGCGCGCACCACGGATGGTGAAGCAGGCCGATTCAGTGCGGGCGTCGCGACAGCAACCGATGGATTGATCGATTGTCGACTTCGCCGGCACCTATTGTCACGATGGACTTGGAGCAATCACGTTCCACGTCACGGATGCGCGACTGCTGTGGCAGTGGGGGGTGTTGCAAGGCGAGGTGGAAGTCTTTGATGCGGCGAAGCGATCGATACGAATTGAATTGGCTGGGTCAGGCTATGTGGCGGAGTTCGAGTTTCCTGATCGTGGTGCAGCCCGCGCAGTACGCCTGGAAGGGATGCGCATGAGTCGTGTGCCCTGATTGGTGACGGCATCGCCACGAGACGAAACGGTACGGCAGTGCGGACGAAGCTCAGGCGTGCGCGATGGGTTTGCAGGCACGACCGTTCTCGTGCGGCCCCCGCGACTACCGAGTGGCCGCTTCGTGTGGTGTTTGCGGCACCTGTCCGCGGACGGCATTGGCCCGTGCGGACACTGTGATACGGCCGCTCGCATCTGCATGCAGCGTGCGTTGCATCTGCTCCCTGATCAGCGCACGTTCGTCGTTCGCCATATTGGCCAGCAACACCGCAACGCTCGCTCCGCCGAGCACGGTCGTCCAGAAGTCGTCGAAATCGTGAAACGTCCGCTGCACGGAGATCACCAGCGTCTCGACCAGCTGCAGCCCCGCGGTACTCCACAAGGCGACCAGGGCATTCAGGCTGGTCGACTCCGGGCGCGGCGGGTCCGGCACCACAAACCCGCGGGCGCGAATCGCCTCGTGCAGCGATTCGTACGGGAAGCCGGCGCCCTCCAGCTCCCAGATGTACGCAGCAACAGTGCCGCCTGGCCGCACCACGCGGGCCATCTCGGCCACGCCAGTCGCAGGTTCGGGAACGAAGCAGATCACGAGCGGCATGACCGCTGCGTCGAAGGTGCTGTCGGCAAACGGTAGTGCCATAGCGGAGCCCTGATGAAGCTCCGCCGTGCGCAAGGCAGGTCGTGCACGCGCATGCTCGAGCTGCGCTTGCGACGGATCGATCCCGGCCACCGACGCGGGAGCGCACGTCGCACAGAGCTGTTCGGTGAACGCCCCGCTTCCGCAGCCAACGTCCAGCCACCGGAAGCCGATTGGGAGCGCCAGCCATTCCAGAAATGCATCACCAACGAGTTGGCTCCACTGCCCCATATAGCGCGCGTAGGCGGCGCCGTCGTCGAATCGGATCTGCTCGATCATTGTGTTGCCCAGAGAGCGTGGAGGGGTCGTGTGAAACGTGCTGGCGACTCGAAGCATCGCGCCGAATTGCGTGCATCGGCCCAGTCGCGCGGGTCGCGCGCCAGCAACACACGAAGACAGCTGAAACGCCTGTGGCTGAAGGTACTGGATGACTCGCCACTGGCCGGCCCCTATCCGGCGCACCCAGTTGCGCCGTCGTAAGTTCCCCCGATCGGCGCCCATTCCCCCTGACTCTGGCAGCATTCATGTACACCTCTCTCGACCGACCATCCGCTGTCTGGGTGCTGACCCTGCTCGCCGCACTCACGACGGCTTGCGGCCGATCGACCGATCAGGTGCCAGCCACC
>JBBQRH010000060.1:0-24918 GCA_038215035.1 Gemmatimonadales bacterium
TTTCTGCTGGAAGGGATACCCTCGCTGCTGATGGGTGTCGCGGTGTACTTCTACCTCGACGATTCGATCGCGCATGCGCAGTGGCTGCCCGCAGATGAACGATCGCTACTGGTCGCGAACCTGCAGGCCGAGTCAGGCGGAGAGGAGCACGCCAGCGCGCTCGCGACGCTGCGGAATCCGCGGGTGGTGCTGCTGGCTGCGCTCTACTTCTGCCTGGTGATGGGACTGTATGGCATTGCGTTCTGGCTGCCGCAGCTGATCCGGACGATGGGTGTCGAGGATGCGGGACGCATCGGCCTCCTCAGTGCGATACCCTACGGCGTTGCTGCGGTGGTGATGGTGCTGGTGGGGCGGAGCTCCGATGCGCGTGGTGAGCGTCGCTGGCATCTGGTGGGTGGTGCGCTGGCCGGGGTGACGGGACTTGTGGTGGCCGGCATGTTCAGCACGACGCTGTCGATCGGGCTGTCGGCGATGACCCTCGCCACGGTTGGTGTGCTGTCCGCGGCGCCGCTCTTCTGGACACTACCGACCGCGTTTCTGCGAGGGGCGTCAGCGGCGGCCGGGATTGCCGCGATCAATTCGGTTGGCAATCTGGCCGGCTTCCTCAGTCCGTATCTGATCGGGCTTGCGCGAGACGTGACCGGGCAGGCCACCTTCGGGCTCTACGCAATCGCGATCTTCATGGCGCTCGGAGCGGTGCTGGTTTTTCCGGCAACCCGGCCAAGGTAGTGTTGACGCGACGAGTTCCCGCCGCGGCGTCTTCGAGCGCGCGCAGGTGGCGTTTGCGCTCCGCGGTATAGTGCCACCACGGCGTGGACTCGGCACCTTCCATGTATCGCACGGCTGCGATGAAGACGTCGATCATGCAGGGATCATGGCGCTGCCCGGTGATCTCGCAGAGGCGATGATGGAGCTCGTACGGATCGCGTCCGATGAGTTCAGACGGTGTGGCAATCCCGAGCAACCGCAGGTCGCCCGCCGTGGCCTTGCCAACATTCGGTAGCTGCTCGAGTCTGGTGTACTGTTCAATCCGGTTCATGACACTGAAGATACGCGACGGCGCATCTGCTCGCGTCCATGATTGATCTCACCCACGTCCCAATGACCTCGGCGCTGACTCCATTCTCCCCGATGCGGCTCGGCATTCTGGGCACGGCACGAATCGCCCGAAACTTCGTTGCGGGGCTCGCCGGCTCGGCTCGCGTCGTCGCCGCGGCGATCGCAAGCCGTGACGCTGAACGCGCCAGTCATTTTGCGCGTGAGACCGGTGTGCCGAGCGCGTTCGGCAGCTATGAGGCGATGCTGGAATCCACCGAGATCGACGCGGTCTACAATCCGTTGCCCAACGGATTGCATGGCGAGTGGTCGGTACGGGCAATGGAGTGCGGAAAACACGTGTTGTGCGAGAAGCCACTGGCGGCGTCGCATGCCGAGGCGGTGACGATGTTTGCAACCGCGCAACGCTGCGGCGTGCAGCTGGTCGAAGCGTATCCGTACCGATCGCAACCCCAGACGTTGACGATGCAGCGATTGATTAGCGAGGGGGCGATCGGTCGGGTGCGAACCGTGCATGCCGCATTCGGCTTCACGCTCAGCGATCGCAGCAACATTCGCTTTGATTCTTCTCTGGCAGGCGGCGCGCTGATGGATCTTGGCAGCTATCCGTTGAGCCTGATCCGATTGCTTTCAGGCGGTGCACCCGTCACGCTGCAGGCGATGGGCATCTGGGATCCGCTTGGTGTTGACCGGGCGGCGATCGTGTCGCTGTCCTTCGCCGGTGGCATGCTCGCGCAGGCGGCGTGCAGCTTCGAGACGGTGATTCACCGGCAGGCCGTGATTGCAGGTGATGCTGGTGTGATCGAGACCACGTATGCCAATCACACCACAGAGGTCGCCCCCGTATCCGAATCCGCCGTGGGGTCGATCGGCTGGCGCCGATGGAGACGATCGAAGTGCCCGGCATGAATGGCTTCCGTGCGGAAGCCGAGTCGTTCGCTGACCTCGTGAATGGCGGTGACTGGAACGGCATCTCGCGAGATGAGTCGCTGGATGTCGCGGCGATGCTCGATGCGGCGCGGGCGCAGGTGGCGGCCGCCGCAGGCTGAGGTATACGTGCGTCCTTGAGCGACAGGTGTTCGCACTCACTGCGCACGCGCGTCCGGCGTGCTGCGCGGTCTACGGCGCGATGCGACGTGTCGTGTAGGCCACGCCATCCGGCGTCTGGCCCGCGTTGATCTCTGCTGTCACCGCTCGCGTGGTGATGTCGATCACCGCAACCTTCCCGGTGGCGCTGAAGGAGAGAAACGCGGTGCGCCCATCCGGGGCGAACGTGATCCCCTGCGGCGCCTTCCCGGTGAGTCCCAGGCGCGCCAGCTCCCTGTGAGACTTGCGATCGACGAACCGCAGTGTCTCGCCGCGAAGGTCCGGGAGCAGGACGAGTGATGTGTCTGGCGAGTAGAGGACGCGGTACGGCCAGCCAAGGCCTGTCGCCACCGGCGTAACCATTCCAGTGGCTGCGTTGACCTCACTGACGGTGCCAGTGGCGTTGCTGCCAACCCAGACCTGCCTGCCGTCGGGCGTCACGTTGATTGCCTCCGGCTGTGCCGGCACGCCGATGGTTCGTAGCGCGACACCGGTCGTCAGATCGAGCTCCGAGACGGTGTTGCTGCCGATATTTCCCGTCCATGCCCGGCGCCCGTCACCCGTGACCGCCAGCATGTGCGAGCCCATCTGCGCGGTTGATATGGCACGTATGATCACGCCGGAACGAACATCCACGATCAACACCGCACGATTCGTTTCGGAGGTGACGGCGGCCAGCGTGTCTCCCGGCAGGAACGCAATGCCGTGCGGGCGGTGATACTCGCCGAGTGAAATCGTGCGTGCAATTCGCTTGCCCGGCACATCAATGACCGTGAGCGAGTTACCGGCGACCCGCGCGCCGTAGTCGGTCACCACGGCCACGCTCCCGTCCTGCGTGATCACGACTTCGTGCGGCCCGTCTCCCGTCGGTAACGTCGCCAGCACTGCGCCGCTCGCAACATCAATGATCGTTGCCGTGGACGGGGTCTTGTTGGTGACCACCAGGGTCCCGGTGACGTGTGCAGGCTGCGCTGGCAGGCGAGCGCTGCTGATCACAAATGCAAGCACACCGAGCGAACGGAATCGCATATGACTGTCCTGATGAGAACGGGCGTGGGGGACGTGGGCAGATTCGCGCGATGCCAGTGGCGGGGCAAGTGCTGCCGTGGAGATCGTGTGCGCTCCACCACCCAGTGCGTGGTGCTCGCGGTGCCAGACTCACACCCACCGCCCCGACTCACGGCATCAGTGTCAGCCCGCGCAGTCGCAGCGCATCACGCAGTATACGCACCGCCTTTGGCCCCATACCATGCATCGATAGCAGCTCAGTTTCTGTGACGGTCGCGACGTGTTCGAGCGTCGTCAGCCCGGCACCGGCGAGCGCGTGCAACGCCGGTGCGGCGAGGCCGCGCGGAAAGGCATCGCGCATTGCGGTGATCGGCGCAGACATTCTTTTGGCTGCCGGTGGGATGGCTACTCAGTCTGCTTGAACTGGACGATGTTGCCCTCGGGGTCCCATCCGTCGAGCACCACGTGGCCTCGAAACCGCCGGGCGGCCGCGTCGGGCTTGAGAATGTCTCCAGTCTTCTCAACGGCGCGACTCACGGCGTCCGGACTCGGCACGACGAACGTCGGCGTGAAGGGTGTCTCGTCCCACGGCTGGCGCGGTTTGGCGATCGTGATGCCCGCGGCGTACTTGCGCGTGATGCTGTGCACCACCACCTCATGGCCTGCAGCCTGGAGTAGATCGTGCACCTCCCACTCGCCAAGAAAAAAATCGAAGTCGGTCGGATGGCCGGCGTCTGCGGGAAGAAACATGCCAGGCTCACTCCGCACAGGTGGATGAACTGCGTGTGTCGGGTATTACCGCGCCGTCGTGCAGTCTTTCCCGCGCTGATGATGGCGAGTATCTCCCGCGCAATCAACCTACCGGTCCTTCGTCCGCTTCGCGACAGCGCAGTCGGCGCGACGGCGTTCTTCGACTCTGAATGCGTCCAGCTGTTTCTTGACGAGTGGGTTGACCTGTATCTGAAGACGTTGCTAGAACGTCTGCGACCTCAGCAGTTGTGTTCCGGAGCGACTGGCGGTGATCCGGGTCCCGTCGCGCATCTCGATGCTCAGCCGGCCCGCATCGAAGGCCGTCATCGAGGTGATCGCGTCCAGGCTCACGGCGTGTGACCGGTGGACACGCACGAATCGGCGTGCATCGAGCCGTTCGAGCAGCGCTGTCAGTGTGATGGTCAGCAGGTACCGCCGGCCTTTGGTGAACACGGCGACGTAGTCATCCTCGGCTTCGAGCCGCTCGATCTCGTTGACGGCGATCGGGACGATTCGGCCCCGTTCGCGAGCGAACAGCCGGACCAGAGGCGCGCCGGCGGCGGGGAGACGGTCGGCGAGGGCAACCTCCGGAGCGTCGCCGGCATCGATCTGACGCGCCGCCCGCGACACGGCCGTTGCAAACCGTTCGCGTCCGAATGGTTTGAGGAGGTAGTCGACGGCGCCAAGTTCGAAGGCGGTGACGGCATGTGCATCATACGCCGTGGTGAAGACGACTGTGGGTTGATGGGCAAGCCTGGCGAGCACCGCCAGCCCGTCGAGTTCCGGCATCCGGATATCGAGAAAGACGAGTTGTGGCTTCACATCGTCGATGAGCGTCACGGCGCTGCGCCCGTCCGCGGCTTCACCAACCCAACGCAAGCGCGGTGAGGCATGAATCATCTCACGCAGGTGCAGTCGCGCCAGTGGTTCGTCTTCGCAAACCGCGACGGTGATGGCCGGATCGCTCGGCGTCATACAGGGAGCCGCATGGTCACGACAAACCCGTGACCCGCACTGTCGCCGATGTGCAGCGCCGCACGTGATCCGTAGCGCGCCGTGAGCCGACGACGAAGTGCATCAAGCCCAATGCCGGTACCATTCGACGTCGCATCATCACGTGCGCCTGGGCCATCATCGCGCACTTCGAGCACCAGCGACGTGCCGTCGATGCGCCCCATGAGGCCGAGTGTCCCGCCGCCGGCCCGAGTGGCGATGGCGTGCTTGATCGCATTCTCCACCAGTGGTTGCAGCGCAAAACTTGGTACGCGGTGGCCGAGCGCTGCCGGGCTGATGTCGCGCGTCACACGCAATCGATCACCGAATCGGATCGATTCGAGCGCGAGGTAGTCGTCAACGAAGGCCAGCTCATCTTCGAGCAGCACGTCTTCGCGCGCCCCACGCTTGCTGTCGAGGACATAGCGCAGCAGCGTGGCCAGGCGCTCCAGCGCGGCTTGCGCGGCGACTGGATCGTGCTGCACCAGCACCGAAACCGAGTGCAGCGTGTTGAAGAGGAAGTGGGGGTCCAACTGGCCGCGAAGTGCTTCGAGTTCAGCACGGACGCGCAAGGCATCCGCCTGCTCGGCGCGCGTACTCTGCTCGCGTGTCCGTTCGCTGGCGCGTCGCGCCCAGGTCATGGTGAGCACCACGGCGTACAACATCATGCTCAGGAACGTCTGCCAGAAGATCCACGGGCGTACGACGCGAAGGGCGTCCGCGATGGTACGCGCACCACTCGCGATATCGAGTACGATCAGGAGATCCCAGAGGCCGGCGTATGCCAGCGCCAGCGCGATGTGCGAAAGGAGCAGCGAGACCTTCGGTCGCGCCGACCACTCCCACCGGCGACCGATCGCAACCACGCCGAGGCCCAGTATCGCGAACCACCCGACTGCTCGGACGGCGCCAGCGACGGCGGTAGCCGCAGGCTGGTCATTCGTATTGCCCACCAGCACCGTGTACAGCAGCACCAACGGCGACCACGCAGCAAAATAGCCGAGCAGCCAGCGAAGGCGGATGCGGCGCAGCTCCATCGTCATTGACGCGCGGCGACAGCCGGCATCAGCACCCGTGACACCCAGACATACCCTGGTTCGAGTTCCAGCGCTTTTGCATATGCGCTGCTGGCGCCGGCCGCGTTTCCGCGCTTCAGCTCCATCTGCCCCAGCCACGCATACGCCTCGGCGTGCCCCCATGCGGGCAGTGGCCGCGCCGGTGCATCATTCGCGAACTCGGTGATTGCGCGCTGCATCAGCACGTAGCCCTTGTCTTCACCACCACCCCACATCTTCGGTGTGAACCAGCTCGACATCGCGGCCAGCAGCAACACGCGTGGATTGCGTGGCCCAAGGGCACTCGCCGCACCACTGGCCTCCTTCGATGCCGAACCATACCGCATTCCAGCCACCACGCTGCCGCTCGCCAGCATACCAAGCGTCGACGAGAGCAGCGCCTGCGTCTCGGGCAACGGCTGTGATGCGGCAGATCGCTCGAGTAGTTCGATCGAGCGCTCCGTCATCGCCTTCCACGCCGGACCGCGGCTCTGGTCCCGCTGCGCTTCACGATACAGCCCGTAGGCACGATAGTGCAGTAGCAAGGCATCGTTGGGAAACGCGGTCAGCGCGCGTTCGGCGAGGGCGCCAGCCGCTACCAGCTCCGTCGTCGATCCGCTGATGACGGCGCGCTCGATGGTGACCCGGACGGTGTCGGCCCAGCGTGCTGCGCCCGACAGCGCGGGCGTCTGGGCCGCCAGGGCTGGACCCTGGAGCAGAAGAAGAGCGGAGCCGAGAACGAGGGCTCGGTACCGATCAGTAGAGAAGTGTAGCGCCGGCATAGATGGCTCGATTGAAGGGTGCGCGGACAGGGAATCGTTCCTGGAAGTCCGCGGTCCAGCGATAACGCATCACGTTGTTGCGGTTGAACACATTCGAGACGCTGCCCCACAGCACCATCGCGCGGCGGCCGTCGAGCGGACGATACCAGCTGAATGAGAGATCGCTGCGCGTGTAGCCCGGCAGTCGCTCCGCATTCGGTGCGCCCCAGATCGGGGCGCCGGCCTGCACGCCAACCACGTCGGTAAAGGGGCGGCCCGTCGCGTACCGGAGTGCTGTACCGATCGTCAGTCGTCCAAACACTCGGTCGGTGATCCAGCTGGCCGAGTGTCGCACGTCGCCAAGCGCGGGCGCGTCCTGACCCGTGGTCGGGTCGGTGCGTCGCGAGTCGACGACGCTCCAGGCAATACGACTGCTGGTGGACGCGCCGAAGCGCCAGCGTAGCAGCACGTCCGCTCCGCGTGCCCGCCCACGACCCTTGCCGGCCACACCAAAGTCACGCGTGAATTGCCACAGGTTGTCGTATTGCTTGTCGTACAACTCGACGCGGAGCCCTGTGCTGTCACCACCCCACTGTGCGCCGATGATTGTCTGGGCGACGCGCATCGGGTCGAAGTCCGGTGTCGTAGGTGTCGGGCGGTAGAACACCGGTTCGGCCACCTGATGTTGCACCCCCCACGCCGCTGTCAGCCCGAGTCCGCCGAGTTGCCAGGCAAGCGAGAGTCGCGGATCCACTGTGCGTTGGTCGGTGAGCGACGACGCATCACTTCGGACGCCGGCGATGATCCGCACACCACGCGCATGCTGCCACGTGAGGTCCGTGTAGACGCCTACGCGGTCAGCATCAGTGGTGTTGGTGAACAACCGGCGCGGCTCGGCACCAGCGGTGCCTGGTGCCTGGCCGGAGAAGTCAGCCGTCAACCGCTCGACGTCACCGCCCGCCGTGACTGCGAGTCCATCGCGCACCTGATATGCCATCGCGCCCACAGCGTGTGTGACGGCGAGCGTGGTGCCGAGAGCGATGCCAGTGAAACCTTCGCGCCGATCGTACGACGAGCGGGCCACGGTGACGGATGGTCTGATGCGCGTCGAGCTGTCACGCCAGGACAACACGAGCATGTTCTGCACCGTGCGATTGTTGTACACGGCACCGGTGACCGTTCCCGCATCGCCGACTCCAACTCGCGAGCCCTGACGCAACCCGAAGAGCCGCACGCGGCCAGCACGGCCACTCTTCCACTCTGCCGTCGCGCTGACGTCGCCTCCGCGCGGCGGTGGCTCATACGGTTGTGCGGCTCCAAACACCGAGATGAGCGGTGACAGATCGTTGATGTTCGCGCTGATGCGTGCGCCGAGTCTGGCGCTCGGCGCGAGGGCCACCGCGACACCGGCATTCCCGATCGAGAGAACGGCGGTGCCAGTGGTCCGCGTCGGCCGCCCTGCGGTTTCGAGACGCACCAGCCCCGAGAGTGCGTTCCCGTACTGTGCTCCGAAACCGCCGGTCGAGAAGACCGTCCGGTCGAGCAGGAACGGATCGACTGACGACGTCACGTGACCGGTCGGATTGTCAAAACGGGCCGGTGACAGCAGCCAGGCATCGTCGATCAGCACGCGCGTTTCGGTAACGTCTCCGCCACGTACGAACAGCCCGCTGCCTTCGTCCACACCCTGCGGTCCCGGCAACGTTTGCAAGGCCCTCATGATGTTGGCGGCGGCGCCCGGTGTCTGCACCACTTGCAGCGGTGTCAGCGTCGCCGTCTTTCCGCCGCCCAGCGTGTATTCACCCGCCGCCACGACCGTCATGGTCATCAGGGCGGGGGGCTGTGGCTCCATGTGCAGCAGCAGCGCGGTATCGATCGGGATTGAAATGTCGATCGTCGCGGGGATGTATGCGATGCGCCGTGCCACCAGTGTTGCGAGGCCGCGATACGCTGTACGAAGCGCGAAGCGCCCGAGGCTGTCGGTCGTTGTCTGCTCGAGCGTTTCGAGCAGCGACACCACCACGCCCTCGCTGCCGCGTCCGTTGGGAAGTTGCACCGTGCCGCGGACTGTGGTCGCTGCGGCGGCAGGTGCTTGGGCCGGTGCCTGCGTGTTGACGATGCAGATCAACAAGGCTGCGCAAAGCCATTGCCAGCGCTCGCCGGGTACTCCATGACATGTGTGACCGATTGGAGCTGTTTGCATATGACGGAGCGTACGCGCCCCTGTCTGCGCCGGTTACCAGGAATCGGTGAATCGACATTGCGGATCGGTGAACGACACGTCGGCGGCGAAATGAGGATGCGAACGGCCAGGCGACGCGCGGACATCTTGACGGTCCTCGCCAGCATTCCGCTCATCCCTGCCCGGCGCGGTCGAAAGCCGCGGTATCGCGAGGTGTTGTAATGCAGGCTCGCGTCAAAGGATGCGCCAAACTGCCCTAAACTTTGGCGACACCACTCCCGGCAGTCCGGAGAACCCGCAGCTGTCGTGCACGAGGCCGGCCCAGAAGACAACTTTCTGTGGTGATCACTGCACCTTCAGGCGCCCTCACGCACCTGCTCTTCGAATCGCTCGCCTATTTCGTCGCCGCACGATGGTACTGGCGCGCCGAGCCAGTCAGCCCGCAGCCGCCGCCGCGGGATCGATTTCTCCTCCTCGCCTGCGCCGTGTTCGGGGCCGCGCTCGGCAGCAAGGGACTGCACATCGTCGAACACCTGCCCGCCCTCATCGAGCGCCAGGATCTTGCGTTGTGGCTCGGCGGCAAATCGGTGCTCGGCGGTTTTCTGGGTGGGACCTTGGCCGTCGAGCTCGGTAAGCGAGCTATCGGCTGGCGAGCCGCGACCGGAGACGCTTGGGTCACGCCGATTGTACTCGGCCTCGTGATCGGGCGCGTCGGATGCCAGCTCTCGGGGCTGTGGGACCAGACGTATGGAAACGCGACGCGCCTGCCCTGGGGCTGGAACTATGGCGACGGCATTCTGCGCCACCCCGTTGCCGCGTACGAGATCTTCTGCGTCGTCATCCTGTTCTTCAGCATTCGCGTCCGCTGGCTGGACCGTCCCGGCGCCCGGTACGCCGCGCTGCTCTTTGGATACTGCGCGATCCGATTCGGGCTCGAGTGGCTCAAACCTCCGTTTGGTCCACTGGCGGCGGGCACGCTCCCCGTGGCACTCTACGGTTTCCTGACCGCCATTCAATGGGCCGCGCTCCTTGGCCTCGTCTGGTTCGGGACACTGTTCCGGCGCCGCATGATCCCGGTCCCGGCCGAATCGCCGCGACGAACCGCTTCCTGAGAACGCGATGCCGAAGACCCGGCCCTACCTCTACTACGATCACGTCGTATCGCTCTGTGACGAATGCCTCCGGCGCATCGAAGGCAAGCTCGTCATCCGCGACAACACGGTGTGGATGTACAAGTGGTGTCCAGCACATGGACAGACGAAGGTGCTCGTCGCATCCGACGCGGCATTCTGGCGCATGGGTCGCGAGGTCTACATCAAGCCACCTGAGATGCCGGAGCGGTTCAACACCGAAATGGCCTGGGGATGTCCATACGATTGCGGGCTCTGCCCCGACCATATGCAGCACTCGTGTCTGACGATCCTCGAGATCACGGATCACTGCAACCTCTCGTGCCCCGTCTGCTATGCGGCCAGCGGGCCGCATCGCACGGAGCGACGTGATCTGGAAACGATCGAATGCATGCTCGATGCAATCGTTGCCAACGAAGGCGAACCCGATGTGGTGCAGATCTCCGGCGGTGAGCCAACCACACATCCCGACTTCTTCGCCATCCTCGATGCGGCGAAGCGTCGCCCGATCAAGCACCTGATGCTGAACACCAACGGCATCCGGATCGCCACCGAGCCCGGGTTCGCCGAACGCCTAGCGACCTACGCGCCAGGCTTCGAGGTGTACCTCCAGTTCGATTCACTGGAGCGCGACGCGCTGATGACACTGCGTGGTGCCGACTTGCGGCGAATACGGGAAGATGCCGTTGCGGCACTCGATCGCGTCGGGCTCTCGACGACGCTGGTGATGACCGTCGCGGCTGGCGTGAACGATCACCAGATCGGAGACGTCATCGCGTGGGCAACACAGCACGCCTGTGTGCGTGGCGTGACGTTGCAGCCGATTCAATTCGCCGGTCGCATCGACGGTGTCGAACAGCAGACGGCGCGACTGACATTGACCGACGTGCGGCAGCGGCTGCTCGACCAGTGCCCGATCTTCCAGCGGGAGGACGTGATTCCGGTGCCATGTAATCCGGATGCGCTGGCGATGGGGTACGCCCTGCGTACCGCTGACGGTATCGTGCCGCTGACACGATTCATCGGCCCAGAGGTGCTGCTGGCGGGCGAACGCAATACCATCGTCTTCGAGCAGGACCCAGCGCTCAAGGATCAGGTGTTCCGGCTCTTTGCCACCAATCATTCGCCAGAAGGGCAGGCAAAGCATCTTGCGTCGCTGCTCTGTTGTCTCCCCGGTATTGACGCACCGCCCAGCGTCGGCTATGACAGCGTGTTTCGTGTGCTGATCATGGCCTTCATGGATGCGACAGCCTTCGATGTGCGCGCAATGAAGAAGAGCTGCGTACACATCGTGCAACCGGATGGACGCATCATCCCGTTCGAGTCATTTAACCTGCTGTATCGGGATGATCGCCGCACGGTGCTCGAAGAGCGTCGTGCCGAGGTGGAGCAACTCTTCCAGCTCCAGCGGAGCGTCGTATGAAACGGGTGCTGATCGGGCTGGCTCTGCTTGTCGGTGGGCTGCTCGGCCTGTTCATGACGGCGTGTGGCGGCTACATCACGCTCTCGGGATTGGGCGGGGGCAGTGGCGGGATGCAAGGGGTTCTGGTGATCTCGGTCCCATCGCTGCTGGCAGGTCTGTTGCTGCTCCGATTTGTCAGACGCCGCGCCTTTCCGCCGCCGAACCCCACTCCGCCAACACCGTGAACGACCTTCTCGCGCCCTTCCTGGCCACACGTGCCGTGGTGGTGCTTGACGGCGCCCTGGCCACGGAGCTCGAGCGCCGCGGCGCCGATCTGCGTGATCCGCTCTGGTCGGCACGGCTCCTGATCGAGCGGCCCGAGCTGATCCGAGCGGTGCACGATTCGTACTTCGCAGCCGGCGCTGACATCGCCATCACCGCCACCTACCAGGCCAGCTTTGAAGGCTTCTCACGCCGCGGCATTGATGTGGCGGGCGCCGCAGCGCTGCTGCAACGCGCTGTCACGATCGCAACCGAATCGCGCGATGCGTTCTGGGCTGATGCACTCAATCGTCGCGGTCGGGCGCGTCCGTTGGTGGCGGCGTCGATCGGCCCATACGGCGCATACCTGAACGACGGATCCGAGTACCGCGGCGATTACACGCTCGATGAGGACGCGTTGCTCGCCTGGCACCAACCTCGCTTCGATCTGCTCGCCGGCAGCGGCGCCGATCTGCTCGCCTGTGAAACCATTCCGTGTGCGGCAGAGGCGCGCGCGCTGGTGCGGTGTCTCGAGGCGCACCCGCACATGCGAGCGTGGATCAGTTTTTCGGCGCGTGATCAGACGTGCATTTCGAATGGTGAACCATTTGCACCGGTCGCCGCTGAGATAGGCGGGCACGCTCAGGTCGTTGCGATCGGCATCAACTGCACGGCGCCACAGCACATTGCTCCGCTGGTGCGGGCCGCGAAGGAGGTCACCACGGCGCGGATCGTCGTCTACCCGAACTCGGGAGAGACGTGGGACGCGGTCGAGAAGCAGTGGGTCGACACGCCGACCTGCGGCTCCTTCCTCGATGGCGCTCGCGCCTGGTACGACGCGGGGGCCACACTCATCGGCGGCTGCTGTCGCACCACACCGGATGACATTGGCGCCCTTGCAGCGTGGGCCAGTGTGTTGGGTCGTACTGAAGGCTCACCACCGGCCGAGATGGAATCCCGCGTATGACCACGCACCGACTCGCGCTCCCATGAGCGACGACCTGCGTCCGCGCTCGGCCTCCGATACGCCGCTCAGTCGCCGCGAGTTGCTGCGTACCAGCGCGCTGGCCGCGATGCCGCTGCTGCATGGCCGCCACGCCGCCACGGGCGCCCAGTCGCGTGTCAGCGCGCCCGGTCGTGACTTCATCATCGAAGCGTCGTGGGCGCTGGTCGACCGAGGCGGCACGGCGGCGCTTCTGCCCGACGTGTCTGTCCGCGTGCGTGGCACTGATATCGTCGCAGTGACGGAGGGCCGTATCCCCGGCAACGTGCCACGAGTCGATGCGCGCGGACAGCTACTGTTGCCTGGGCTCATCTCCGGTCACACGCACACCGCGTCCGGCAGCCCAACGCGCGGCATCATTGAGGGAGGACGATCATACCAACGGCCCCTCGAACTGCTGGAGGCGCTGCCGGACGACGATCTCGATGCCATCACTGCCTACAACATGGCCGAGCTGCTGCGTTCAGGGTGCACGACACACGTCGAGATGAGTCTGAGCCTGAAGCAGGCACAGAGTTATGTGCGTGTGGCGCGGCGGTGGCATGTGCGCGGGTTTCCCGGTGGCATGGTGCCAGGCACTGCACGGCTGTTTCCGATCTGGCGCCGCACGGGGGACCAGCCGCTGTTCGACAGTGTGCGTGACACGCTGGCGGAGATCGACGCGAATCTGCAATTCGCGATGGCCAACAATGGCGCCGAGGATGGGCTGATCCGACCGATGATGACGCCGCATGCCACCGACACGCACACGCCAGAGACGATGCGCGCGGTCGTCGCTGCGGCGAAGACGCTCGGCAATGGCATTCACATCCATCTCGCGCAGGGTGCGGGCGAAGCTCGAGCGACGAATCGGCTCTGGCAGCGCTCACCCGCGGTCTGGCTGGAAGAATTGGGCGCGTTTGACGGACCGTTCTTCGGGGCACACATGACCGGCGCAACCGACCACGACTGGGCCGTCATGAAACGGCGAGGCGGGATCTACGCGCACTGTCCCTCGGGCGGCGGGGCAGGGGCCTCCAGCGGTACGCAACCGTATCCGGAAGCCCTGACGGCCGGCGTGCGAACGAATGTAGGCATCGACACGCACTCGAACGACTACATCGAGAACCTGAAGCTGGCGGTGATCTGCGGCCGGGCGCGGGCGCGGCTGCTGAATACGGCGACGGGATCGTCGCTTCGTCTGCCGACGATTCGGGACGCGATCGACGGGGCAACGGTGATTGCGGCGGATGGCCTGCGCCGCCCCGACCTGGGCCGCATTGCGGTCGGGGCGAAGGCCGATCTGTGCAGCATCGATGTCAGCGGCTTTCTGATGGGCAGTGGTGCCCCCGGTCCTGAGCCGCTCAACAACCTGCTCTATGCGCACGGTCTTGCTGTTCGCCATGTGGTAACGCAGGGCTACTTCCAGCTGTTCGATGGCGAGCTGGTCGTGGACGATGCGGCGAAGGTTCGCGACGCCGGCGCGCGCGTGGTTCGCGGGATCTGGGATCAGTTGCGCGCAGAGCGATGGTTCGACGCGTAGCTCACATCGCCGCTGCCGCTCCTGCGGCGGCGGCCGCACTCGCAGCCTGCAGCACGGCCATGTCGCTCCCCGCGAATGCGACGACGCCCATGCCGAGTCCCTTCAGCTTGTTGTGCCAACGGATCTCGCCCGTGCGCGGGTCGAGGCAGTACAGCTCACCACTGGCGCCAGCCATGATGCTGGCGTCCGTGACTTGGAGCGTGACGTACGTCGATGTCTTCAGCTTGGTCCGCCAGATCTCGTCGCCGGTGGTGGGGTGCAGGCACACGACGTGTCCGCCGAGGCCGATGTAGAGCGGTTCGGGCTTCGATTTCGGTCGGGCCATGATCTGACGTCCTGCGCGCGTGGCGCTGTGTCGGGATGATGAAGAGTGTTGGCGAGTTGCTGTCCGAGTATGCGGCCGAGCAGCGGCTGAGACCAGCGCGCCGTGCGCGCGGATCCGAAAAAGCTGACATAACAGGATATCTCTGGCGGCGAGCGTAACACTCGGGTGACGGCGACACTCAAGTCTTGCAATCATCGGTCGAAATCAGTAAAGTATGTCAGGTAAGGATGCCACTTGGCATAAGCTGTTATAGCTAATAGCGGTATCATCTTCTCAAGGAGAACTCACATGCGCACCAGCCCACTCTTCGCAGCCCTCGCTGCCGCTTCGACCCTCACCCTCGCGGCCCAGCCACTCGCCGCGCAGCAGACGGCCCTCAATACCAGGACCGTGGTCGCCAAGCCCACCAGCCTCTCGGCCGCGAATCCGGTTCGCATCGTTGCCATCTATGACGTCCTCGGCACCCCGACCAACTCCGCGTTCCCCCGGCAGATCACCGTCGCGGATTCGGCCGGCGCCCTCCTCGCCACGGTCGACATGGCAGGCGAGAATACCACGATTCCAATGACGGTCACGGTGATCGATACCAACCTTGTCCTCCAGGGCGAAACGACCTCGGGATTGCTGACCCTGGTGCTCGACAACCAGAACGCCGGCGGTTCGGCCAAGCTGACCAACGGTTCCTGGACCCTCGGCCGTAATCAGGGCACCCTCCGGGGCCGGACTCAGCGATAACCAGCTGTTATGTTCGGTGGTCACCCCTCACCGAACAGTTCGATGGCCGCCTCGAGCGCTCGCCCTGCGCCAAGCAAGCACCACGAAGTCTTCGTCACGCTGCTCAGAGAAATTCAGAGCGGTCGATGGAAGGAGGGCGAGCGTCTGCCGAGTGAAGCGTTGCTGACCGAGCGCTTCGGGCATTCGAGGATTACGATCGGTCGCGCGTTGCGCGACCTGCAGTCTGCCGGTGTGATCAGTCGCAGGGCCGGTTCCGGGAGCTTCGTCAGTCGCTCCAGGACGGGCTCTGCGCGTTCGTTCGGCCTGCTGATCGCGGATCTGGGCGAAACCGACATCTACGAGTCGATCTGTCGCGGAATGATGGCCTCTCCACTGGCGAACGAACATGCGCTGGTGTGGGGCAGTGCGCCTGTCGACGGAGTGGCCGGCGGCGTCGAGCGACGCGGCGAACGCGCCTGGCAACTCTGCAAGCAGTACATCGAGCGTCACGTGGACGGCGTCTTCTTTGCCCCGGTCGGCATGTCACCGGCACCCGGCGACGTGAACCATCAGATCGTCCGCGCGCTGGACAATGCAAACATTCCGGTCGTCCTGCTCGATCGTCCGGTCACGCCGTATCCCGACCCGGGGCGCCACGATCTCGTCGGTATCGATAACCGACGCGCTGGCTACGTGATGACGGAGCATCTGCTGCAGCGCGGAGCGCAGCGGATCATCTTCGTGCGTCAGCCAGAAAGCGCACCGACCGTCGACGCGCGCGAGTCAGGGTATCGGCGCGCGATGCAGACGCGATCGGAGGCGGTCGACGGTGTGCGACTCGATCCGGGCGACGCGGAGGCGGTGAGGGCAATGCTGAGCACACACGCGCCCGATGCGATCGTCTGCGCCAACGATCGCACGGCGGGACGACTGATGCACACCCTGCTCCGGCTCGGTGTGCGAGTCCCGCAGGATCTGCGGCTGGTTGGTATCGACGATGTGGACTACGCGACATTGCTCCCGGTGCCGCTGACGACCTACCGGCAGCCCACGCTGCAGATCGGCGAAGTGGCGATGTCGATGATGCTCACCCGCGTCACCTCGCGCGAGCTGCCCGCGCACGATATCCGGCTCCGATGCGAACTGGTCATTCGCGAGTCCTGCGGCGACCCGGTGTAGAGCCGGCGGCGCGTCGCTGCGCGAGACGCCGTGCTCAGTCGTTATCGCCAGAGTGCTTCATCACGCTGCCGATCTTCGGTAGCACCGACACGATGCGTCCCAGAATGAGGATCGTGAAGGCCACCGATACCAGTCCTTGCGCGACGCTGACGAACCGCGCCCAGCCCACTGGCCGTATGTCGCCATAGCCGATCGTCAGCTGCGTCACGATGCTGAAATACATGTCGTCCAGCCACCCGGTGGAGCCCACCAGCGCCTCTGGCATGGTGGTGTAGACAATGCCAAAGCAGATCAGCAGCTCGAGGTAGTTGAGAAAACTGAGGACGAGCGTTCGCACGGCCGACGATATCACCAGTCGTTCGCTCGTGCGCAGCTGATCGAACACACTCATGTTCACCGACGTCTGGAAGATGTCGAGGATCCGGATCACCATCAGCGACCGCGGAATCCAGAGCGGCAATTGCACCGCCTCGGCAGCGACCGCCAGCATGGCGCCTTCGATGATGAACCAGCCCAGCATGTATGCTTCGACGCGCCGGGAACGACGGACGGTCGACCCGGTCGGATCCTGGCGGAAATGCTCCGAGTTGACATGATCAACCCGCCCCTGCCGCACCAGTCGGCTCGGAGAGAGCTGATGCAACCCCCAGAACATCCGCTCCAAGAGCCAGGTGATGAGCGAGTATTCGCGGAGCTGCTGGCCGAGCAGGCGACGCTGTGTGATGGGAACCTCGACATGAGTGACGCGGGAAGAATGCGCGTGTTGCCCCGAGAGGGACTCGCGCCGTCGACGTCTGCAATATCCCTTCAGTGCTCCGGCTCCGCTATACTGGCAGGTCCGCTTATTCTGGACGTCACGGATTCCCTCACGCATCCTGCTCATGCGGCCCAGTGCGTTCCGCGCCTTCATCGTCTGTGCCATCGGGCTCACCGTCGTCGGCTGTGCCACTATCCGACCCGCCGAAGGCGTGGATCTGCGGCCGCGGCTCGCAATCATCTCGGCCTTCGATGCAGAGCTCGTCCGCCTCAGGGCTGCGGCCGAGATCACGTCGACGCGCGTCATCAACGGTCGCACGCACTACATCGGTCGGCTGGGCGGCCACGATGTGGTGCTGATGCTCAGCGGATTCAGCATGGTGAACGCCGCGATGACGACACAGGCCATGCTGGATCGATTTGCGATCCGCGGCATCGTCTTCTCCGGTATCGCCGGCGGCGTCAACCCGGGACTGCGCGTCGGCGATGTCACGGTGCCCGCGCAGTGGGCCAACTATCAGGAGGCAGTCTTTGCACGGGAGACACCGTCCGGCTGGGAGACGAATCGCATGGCGGGAGAGTTCACCCCCTTTGGCATGATGTTTCCGCGGGCCTCCTCGGTGGCACTCACCAGCGGGCCACCTGATTCGCTGGTGCGCCGCTTCTGGTTCCCGGTGGACAGTGCCTCGCTGGAAGTCGCGCGTGACGCCGCGCGGAGCGTTCAGCTCAGCCGCTGCGCCCCGGCGGGCCGGTGCCTCTCGCACGCGCCCGAAGTGGTGATCGGCGGCAACGGCGTCAGCGGACCGACATTCGTCGACAACGCCGCCTATCGCGAGTGGACGTGGACCACCTTTCGCGCCGATGCGCTGGACATGGAGACGGCAGCGGTGGCGATGGTCGCCTATCAGAATCGCGTGCCCTACATCGCGTTCCGATCGCTCTCCGACCTCGCCGGTGGCGGCACCGGACGCAACGAGGTCCCGGTCTTTGGCGCGTTGGCCGCGGATAACTCGGCCGCCATGGTCATCGCCTATCTCAAGGCGCTACCCGCGCGATAGAAAGAACACACCTCAGGCGCCCCCTCCGTCATGCACCGCTACTTCGAGTTTGCCGCCAGGAAGACCAGCTATCGTCAGGAGACCATCGCTGGCATCACGACCTTCCTGACGATGGCGTACATCATCATCGTGAATCCGGCGATCCTCGAGGCCGCCGGGCTGCCGCGCGCTGCATCAGTGACCGCGACAATCATCTCGGCGGCATTCGGGACGCTGGTGATGGGTGTGTACGCTAAACGCCCGTTCGCGATCGCACCGTACATGGGCGAGAATGCCTTCATCGCCTTCACCGTCGTCAAGGGAATGGGATTCCCCTGGCAGACGGCGCTCGGCGCCATCTTCGTCGCCGGCGTGCTGTTCACGGTACTGTCAGTGCTGAAGGTGCGCGGTTGGCTCGCGAACGCGATTCCGGCGTCGCTCAAGCACAGTTATGCGGTTGGCATCGGACTCTTTCTCACGTTCATCGGCCTCAATCAGATTGGCGTCGTCGCACTCGGTGTGCCTGGCGCACCGGTCGCGCTGGGGAACATCTCGAATCCCGGCACGCTGCTGGCAATCGTGGGTTTTCTGCTCACGGCGTGGCTCTTGGTGAAACGCGTTCCGGGCGCGCTGATCGCGGGCATCCTGCTGACTACAGTGCTCTCGTTTGCGCTTGGCGTCACACCACTGCCCGCGCACGTTGTCAGCATGCCGCCAAGCCTGGCGCCAATTCTCGGCCAGCTCGACATTGCCGGAGCGCTGACGCTCAAGGCGGCGCCGGTGGTGATGATCATCTTCGTGCTGGCGTTCGTGGATACGATCGGCACGCTGCTCGGCCTCTCAGCGCGTGCCGGCCTGCTCGACGCGCAGGGCAATCTGCCAGAAATCGAGAAGCCGATGCTGGCCGACGCGCTGTCGAATCTGGTGGCACCGTTTGTCGGCACCAGTACCTGTGGTGCCTTCGTCGAATCGGCGGCGGGGATCGAGGAAGGGGGCCGCACCGGATTCACGGCGCTGGTGGTGGCAGCGCTGTTCCTGGCCTCGCTGTTTCTGGCGCCGCTCTTCACGTCGATTCCTCCGCACGCCTACGGCATTGCGCTGATTGCCATCGGCATTCTGATGCTGGCGCCGATCACGCAGATCGACTTCGCCGACTACACCGAACTGATTCCCGCCTTTCTCACCATCGTCTTGATCAGCTTCACGTACAACATCGGCGTCGGGATGACGGCTGGCTTGCTGGTGTATCCGGTGCTGAAGCTGGTCACCGGCCGCGTCCGAGATGTACCGCCACCGTTGTGGGTATTGGCGGCAATGTCACTGGTCTTCTTCGTGGTCTATCCGTACCGGTAGCGCGGACGTTTTTTCACTTGCGGTTGACCGGGAGGCTTACGACTTCGAGGCCTTGATTCCGGTTCGCCGACGCTGACAGCCCGCGTACCGCTCCGCTGCGAGAGACTCTGATTCGCTCAGATATCGGCGTCGGTCACGAGCCGACAGGCACACCGTCTGCACCCGCAGCGGCTCGAGCGCGAGCTCGAGATCGATGGGGAAGAGATGGGCCGATTGGTCGTCGGTCGTAGTGAGGACCCATCGTCCATCCGGACTGGTCAGCGCCTGCGTCACCATCGCGCCGTCACCCGGCAGTGCGACGGAACCACCGGAGCCGTCGGCGTTCCAGAGGCGCGCTTCCGCTTGGTCGTACCCGAGCGTCAGGATCCGCCGCCCGTCCGCAACCCATCGCGCACTCTTCACTTCAGGTCCGCGTGGCCGCAGCGTGACGGTCGAGATGCCGCTTGCCAGATCCCATGCTTTCACCGATCCATCGTCCGAGCTGGTCAAGACGTGCTGGTCGTCCGGTGCGAAGTCAATTCGAAAGACGGCCTCGCGCTGGCCGGTCAGCAGTCGTCCACTATCCGCGCCACCAATGCCCACGATGCGCGTGCTGCCGATCTCATATCCGATCGCGAGTCGTGCGCCATCATGCGAGAATGCAAGCGATGCAGGTGCGAGGGTACTCCGGATGCGCGTCGGAGAGCCGGTCGCCGAGAAGTCGGTGACCTCGACGGTGCCATCAGCGGTACACACCGCAGTGCGCTGTCCGTCGTCCGAGAGCGCGGCGCATCGACTGCTGCGCACGTTCCCGGGTCGCAGCTGACGGCTGGCGACCGGCGACGCGGCATCGACGGCACGCACTTCGGCCGAATCATTTGACCAGATGGCACGTCGCGCACGCCGCGCGAACTCCGCCGACGCGAGTCCGGTGCTTACACCGCGCTGTGCCGCTGGCGCCGAAGCCCGGTCGAGCGTCCACGACGCCGTACGGCCACCGCAGTTCAGTGCATCCAGCTGCCGGTCACCCGGCGCGAAACTGATCGCGCAGGCGTCGGCAAAGGTGCTGTCCACGATCTGGCGATTGCCTGTCGCATCGAGTGTGAGGACGGAAATCGTCCCGCGGCGCGTCGCCAGGGCAGCTCGTGTTCCATCGTGCGAGAATGCGGCGCTTCGCACGTCGTCGAGCGTGTCACCGCTGGCTGAGCTGCGGTAAACGGGCGCCGACGGAAGCTCCCAGAGCCGAACGCTCCCATCGGCGGACGCCGTCAGCACCTGCTCGCCGCCGGGCACGAAGGCGTACAGCACCAGCTCATTGGTTTGCCCCGACAGCGCCAACGGCTTCTCGCTCTCGCCGCCACTCCAGATCATCGCCTGAAACGTGGTGCCGGACGTGAGCACGATGCGTTGGCCGTCGTCGCGGAAGACACCGGACTGGATGTTGTCGGCGCTGCGACGGAGTGTTGACCGCGGCCTGCCCGTCGCGACCTCGGTGATCGTGATGGCCTCGTCATTCGACGTCGAGACGAGCAGCTGGCCATCACCACTCCACGAAAGCGACCGGATTGCTCCCGCATGCGCTGCGATGGTGCGACGGAGCTTCGCCGTCGCGGCGTCATGGATCAGGATCTTCCCGCGTTCCGTTCCGATCGCCACCCGTCGGCCGTCACCACTCGCCTCGAGTGCCACGATCACGTCGTCGTCGGCACGCACGGTGCGCGTCGGTGTCGCACCGGTGGTGCTCGACCAGAACTCCACGCTGCGATCTGCCGCGATCGCAATCACCTGTCGATCGCCGTCCGCCCAGCGCGCCAGTTCGATCCCGAGTGTGTCGCGTCCGATGATGCGTGGTTGGCCGGTGCCGTCAGTCGTGAACACGCGTGCGGGCCGCGCCTCGTAGGTGACCAGCAGCCGGCCCCCGTCGGTGCTGAACTCGAGTCGCTGCACGGCCGATGGTTCGCCGGGCAACAGGACCGGATTGGCGCTTCCTCGCACCGGCCAGACCCTCACGGCGCCGTCCGCATCACCGACGGCCACACGTTCGCCATCGGGGCTGAAGAGCACCACGCTGGCGCCAGCCGGGCCCCTCGGCAGGAGCGTCGGTGCGTCGGTGCTGGCCAGCTGCCAGATACGCACCACGCTGTCTGCCGCAGCCGTCGCGACATACTTCCCGTCGGCGCTGATGGCTGCATCGAAGATGTTCCCGCCGCTTTCGAATGTGGCCACCACGCGCGGCACCCGTCGGAGCTCGAGTGCCGCTCCGAGCATCGCCAGCCGCGTGGCGTCATCGGCCTTGCGCACCATGCCACTGTCGATGCTGCCGAGCAGCAGCGAGGCGAGCAAAGGATCCTCATTGATTGTTGCCGAGGCGGACCGGACGATCGAGGCGATACGCACCTGTTCGGCGCGCGCGCTGGCCAGTCGGGCGCCGATGACTGCCGCTACCGCTGCGGCAACGATCATCGCCATCGATGCCGCGACCGTCGCCAGCGTGATGCGCCGGCCACGCACGCTGCGGCGTGCGAATGCGAGCTCTCGTCGGTTGAGCCACGGCGCCTTCTTCCGTACCACCGGTGAGAGTTGCGCACTACGCGAGCTGTCGCGCCAGATCAGGCCGTCTTTTGCCGCGCCCTCCGACCGATCCCACTCCTGCGCGGCGCGTGCCATTCGCTGCTGTTGCGCGAGTGGGAAGGTCGCGTCATTCTCCTCGCGAATCCACTCGGCCAGCCGCCCCCACCCGCGCACCAGCGCGTCATGCGCCGGTTCCACGAAGGACTCGCCATCGGGCTCCTTTCCCTTCACCAGCAGTCGCGCATCGATCAGTCGCTGCACGATCGTGCCGGCGCGTTGTCGTTCACCGTCATCGGCGAAGTCGAGGTCCGCCTCACTGGCGCGGCGCCGGGCGATCCCGGTACCCTCCGCCGCCACCAGCCGTAGCATGAGCCGGCGCAACGTCGCGCGATGTTCGGCATCCAGCGCATCGTGCTCGGCCTCGGCGCGCGAGCGGAGGGCGCCGACCACACCGCCCAACGCATCGTAGTCAGCACGCGTGATCGCACGGTCGCGGCTCTTGCGCTTGACGTAGCGGATGTACATCTCGCTCAGTGCGAACGACAGCAATGGCAACGCCCCGGGTGTCGCCACCACTTCGTCGAGCAGTGTGTCGACCAGCTTCGATGGTTCGAAGTAGAGAACACGCACGGCGGCCGGTTTCTCGATCACGTCACGCAGGTCGTCTCGTGTCATCAACGGCACCACGTAGCGTCCCTGTTGCCACAGGTCGGCGAGGCCCGACCGGTCGAAGTTCGGCTCGAAGTCGGTCCGCAGCGTGATGGCGATGCGGAGCGAGTCGGGATGCGACGCCAGCAGCCGGCCGAGCAGCGTCATCGTCCGTTCGCGCTCGCCGGTGCGTCGCGTGAGCGTGATCAGTTCCTCGAACTGATCGATCACCAGCAGCAGTCGGGCGTTCGGATTCGCGGCAATGCGGTCGCGCACGCACGTGGCGATGGCATCGGGAGCGCTGTCTGGCGACGAGCGACCCGCCGGGGCTAATGCGCGCGCCAATGCATCGAGCGGCGACGTGCCCGGACGGACGATGGGCGCGACCTGCCATCCATCGGCGACGAGTTTCGGCACCACACCGGCCTTCACGAGCGAGGACTTTCCGCTGCCGGAGGCGCCGAGGACCACCGTCAACGGTTGGGTCTGGATGCGTGAAGAGAGTGCGGTGATTGCGGCGTCGCGTCCGAAGAACAGTGCCGTGTCGCTGGCCTCGTACGACGTGAGCCCGCGCCACGGATTGTTTTCGAACGTCAGTTCCGGCGCTGGTGGCAGCGACAATTCGCGACCCGGAACGAAGAAGACGAACTCCCCCTTGTCGTGCTTGTTCAACGGCCAGAGTCGCGGTGTCTGCTGCTTTCCGGCCGCGATCACGGCGTTCTGGAGCGTCTCTTCCAGGAAGAGGTACAGCTCCGTGGCGGTGACGAGGCCGTCTCCCGTGCCGCTTGGAATCACGTCTCCTGCGCCGCTGATGGCGCTGAACAGCGCCAGCGCGAATGGCGAATGCGCGCCGTCGCCAGGCCGGCTGCCGAGTTCCCCCGTCGACAGTTGGTCGAGTGCTTTCTGATCTTGGGAGGCCGACGTGATCACTTGCCAGGCCGGATCCTTCACGAAGCGATCGTATTTCTCCTGGTGCACGACGTCGACATCGTCGTCCACGTCGCGCGTACCGGACCAGCGGAACGCGCCTGAGAAGCAGGAGTCGAGCACCACCAGCATGTGACGGCAGGGCAGCGCCAGCAACGCATCGTGCACCAGCGGCATGTCGAGATATGTCGTCTCGTCGCCACGTCGTGCATCGACTGGCAGCAGGTACCCATTCGGTCCCTCGTCGCCATCCCGCGCCACGCCATGCCCGGCGAAGTAGAACAGGACCCGGTCGTTTGGCCCCACGCGCGACGGCAGTTCGGCCGTCAGCAGCTGTGTGATCCGCTCCTGCGTTGCATCCGCATCGAGCACCGCGATGAGGTCGTATCCGTGCTGCGTGGTCAGCAGTTCGCCCAATCGCCGGGCATCATTGGCCGCCGTGCGCAGTGCCGGAATTCCTGACCCATAGTGATCGATTCCGATCACGACGGCGAGGGAGTGCTCGAAGGGCGGTGCGGGCGGCATTGGAGCGACGGGAGGTTGGCCAGCGGATGACGGCATCGTCATTGCTTGAAGCTCGCTCGCGGCCGCCGGCGGCGATAGGCAGCCGCCGTGCTGCGGCTCGGATCCCTGTGACACTGGTGGCCTGGCGGCTCACTGGCGCCGCAGTGCGTTCCGGACGACGTTTCCTTTCACTATTCCGACACGATTCTTGCACCGGAGTCGGACGTCGAATTCCGTCTCTGATCGAGTGTGTGTATGCCGGGCATTCTGCCACTGTCGTCGTGGGGCGTCGGACTGCTGATCGCTGGCCTGACGCTGGCGCCAGCGCCACTTCGTGAACCGCCGCGAACCGACCTCGATTCGTTCACCGATCAGCAGCTCGATCGGGATCTGGAAGACGAGCTGGATGATGTCTTCGAAGACCACCGGCCGAGTGACGTCGCTGATGTCGAGACGATGCAGCGCGAGTTGATGGAGGCGCTCTCGGATGATGGTGACGAGGGCGCCGAAACGGAGATCAGTCTGGCCGATCTCGAGGAGGAGATGCAGGAGAACAACACCAGCGTTGCCGATGTGGTACACGATGCGTTGGAGCGCCTCGATCAGGCGGTGTTGCCGAGGCCGCGGTTTCATCTGGCGGCGCGCGTGGATGGTGGGCCTGTGGTGGACGTGTGGAAGCCGACGTACAGTCTCGCGGTGCGCGATGTGAAGCGCGG
>JBBQRH010000061.1:0-24633 GCA_038215035.1 Gemmatimonadales bacterium
TCACTACGTCCCGGTGCTTCAGGCGCGGCCTTGCCACCTGGGGCAGGTCGGCTCGTTCCGCGTGCTGCGCGCGCCCAGTGAAACAACGCCACGACATCGGTCCACCCGCGGCGTCGCGACGGTCGCTGGCGGACATCGTACCTCGGAGCGAACTCGACATTTTCAATCCGGCGCGCAAAGGGCGCGACGTTCAGTGCAAAATCGATATTGGCGGCCCAGCCCTCGCCGGCGCAGACCGCGCGGCTGCCGAGCGCCTTGAGCAGTTCGCGAAGGACGGAGATCCGGACGAGCCGGAATCCGGTGAACGGGTCGGCGACCGGCGGCAGTCGGAGGAACGGCTTCACAGCCCATCTGCCCCAACGCCGGAGCCGACGCTCGTCGGCCGGCGTGGAGTCGGACGTCGTGCGGTGCACCGCCACGAGGTCGGCGCCGCCCTCAAATCGCTTGACCAACTCCGGGAGGTGTTCCGGCGACTCGGTGAAGTCGCCCTGCAGCAGGACCATGGCGTCGCGCCGGGCGTATTCATCGTCGGCGGCCACGTGCCGGACCAATGCATCGATGCTGGCCGCATAGCCACGGTGCACTTTGCCGCGGAGTACAGTCAGCGGCATCACCGACTGGTACGGCTCGAGAACCTCCCAGGTGCCGTCCGTACTCGCGTCGTCGTAGACGACTACGTCGTACTCTCGCGAGAAGCCCTGAAACACCGAACGCAGGCGCCAGAGCAGGACGCCGACGGTAGTGGCCTCGTTGTGGACCGGGATGCAGATGCGGAGCACGTCGGACGGGTGGGCGTTAAAACGAATGAATCCAACGCGAATCTAACCTCCGGAGGCGCCCGACGCACATCGCGATCGTGCGTATCGGATGCCGGTCCGTGCCCCGGAACCGAGGCGAGCCGCTGTTGCCACCTGACGGTCACGAGCGTCGATCCGGTGTATCTACGTCAGGAACATGCACGACAGCAGTCATCACGCTTGCACGGAGCCGCGACGGATGATTCAGGCAGACTTGCGACACACACTCACCCGCGACGACGCGCAACTGGCGCTGCATCTGGTCGCGCGCGATTCGGCACGCGAACGTGATGCGGCCGAGGATGCGCTGCAACAAGACGGCATCGACGCCTTGCTGGACGATGCACGGCTGCTTGCGGCGCTGACCGCCGACTCGCGGGCGGCACGCGCGTCGCTGCCGATGTTCGTGTACGTCGTCGTGCGACACTCACTGCGCGAACTGGGTGAGCCGGAGCGGGCGGTGGCTGACTATGTCGCCAGCGTCGTGGTGCATTTTGCCGATCACGATCGCGCGTGGCGAGTGGCGGTGCACGACGATGCGACCTATGACACACTCTCGGCGCTGCTGGCGGATGCGGATCAGGGGGACGCAGGGCGCAGCTTTCTGGTGCGGCAACACCTGGCAAACCACGCGCTCTGGCTCTCCGGACTCTTCCCTGACCGCGTCTCGACGAAGCAGTGGCGTCGTGGGGGCCCCGACCTGTCGTACTACGACGAAATGGGCCGGCAGGGCTTTCGGCTGGCGGCCGAACATCGCATGGCAGACAGCACCGGCCTGCGCCCGGTCTTCGCTCGTGCGGCAGGCGAGTTTCCGCTGCTGCGCATGGCGCTCAACCGGGTCAGCGACCGATTGCTGTTTCCAGGCCAGCATTCTCCCGAGCGACTGATGCGGCAGGTGGCCGACGAGACGCGTTGGCGTCTGGCGTCCTGAAGCGGCGGCGTCGGTGCGACGCAGAGCGGTTGCGGCGACGACGGACGGTTGGCTACTCTGGCAGTGACCGTCGTTCCGTCTTTTCCCGAATCCTGTGTCCCGGTGTCGTCGTTCGGAGATCCCTCGGCCCGCCGTAAATTGGCGGAGATGAAGCACACGTTGGCGCTGGCGCGGGTGGCGCGTGACGACGTTCGTACCGCGTATGCGGCTTCACTGAAGCGGCTGGAACTCGCGCGGGTCGAGCTGGAGACGATTCTCCGTCGGAGCGCGCTGGCGCGGCAGATTGAGGATGCGGAAACCGTCCAGGTGGCCGAGCGGTTCGCGGAGTCGCAACGCAGCACGATCGCGGTCTTCGAGCGGAAGGTGGCGGTGCAGCACGAGGAACTGGTGCTGGCGGAGCGGACCGTGACGGAGATGGAATCGGAACTGCGCGCCACCACTGGAATCGGACCGACGCCCGGTGCGACAGCCGATCCGTCGGACGCCATCGATCCGTCGGACGTGCATCCCGCGGACTATCGCGCCCTTGATGACGCGGCTCGGGCGCAGGTGGCGGAGGATCGGCTGGCGGAGTTGAAACGTCGGATGGGCCGCAGCTGATGCGTCGCCTTGCGGTGGTCGTGGCGATGGCCGGAGCGGTACGGTGCGGCGCGCAGGCCACCGAAACCGATTCCGCGCTGCCGCGGTGCATTGGGCAGCGAATCACAAAGATCTCGATCGAACCGATCGGCCCTGATTTTGGCGGTCCCTCGAAGTCGACGAAGCTCGCAACGGGACTGGTGCGCAAGTTCCACATCGACAGCCGCGTGCGCGTGATCCGCGAATTCGTGCAGATGAAGGAAGGCGAGATCTGCACCGAGATCAAGCGTCGTGAAACCGAGCGCGTGCTTCGGGCGCAGTGGTTCATTCAGGATGCGCGTGTGCTGGTGTATCCCGATAAGGACGGCGTGCAACTGATCGTCACGACGGTGGACGAAGTGGCGATGATCGCGGGACTGCAGTTGAAGGGTTCCGCGGTCAGTTCAGCGAAAATCGGCAGCTCCAACCTGTTGGGGCGCGGCCTGCTCATCGAAACCGGGTGGCGCGACAACGGTGCGCTGCGGGACGGACGCACCCTCCGCATGCGATCCGCGATCACCTTTGGTCGCCCGATCCAGACGAATCTGACGTGGAATCGGTATGCGCTGGGCAATCGCGCTGATCTCGAGATGCGATATCCATTCCTGACCGACCTGCAGCGATACGGCTTTCGAGCGATCGTCGGCAAGGATGATGACTACGTGCGGTTTGTACGCCAGATCGGCACGCTGCCATTTCAAAAGGTATCGCGGACCTTCGGATCGCTCGGCGGCGTGGCACGTATCGGGCGGCCAGGGGCGTTGCTGCTGGCCGGTGCATCGATGAGCTATGACGATGAAAACATCGGCGGTGCGGTCATCGTCACGGATAGCGGCACCAGTCCATTCAATGAGCCGCTGCCGGTGCTGCCGGCCCCGCCGCAGAGTGCCACGCGTGCCAGTCTGCTGATCGGCGGCCGCGCCATGCGCTTCATCCCGGTTGAAGGGTTCGACGCGCTGACGGGCGTGCAGGACCTTCGTGTCGGTGTGCAGTTCGGCGGGCAGTTCGGTCGTCCGCTCAAACTCAGTGGGCTCGCGACCAACGACTACTTCATCTCCGGCGATGTCTACGCGGGATGGGGGACCCAGCGCGGCTTCGTTGGATCGGAGTGGATTTTTTCGGGCCGGAAAGCCAATCGCGGTGGCTGGGACGGGCGCCTGATCAGTGGTCGAACGGCCGCCTACCTGAAGCCCGCACGACGCTCGACGTCAATCGTGTCGGTGGAGTTCACGGGCGGCAACGATGTTCGCGTTCCGTTTCAGGTGCCGCTGGCCAACGCGCGTTTCGGCGTCCGTGGGTACCGCCAGTCGCTTGACGCTGGCTCGAGTCGCATCGTCCTGCGCGCCGAACAGCGCCAGGCATTCGGTCGGCCGTGGGGCTTTGGCGACCTTGGAGGCGTGGTCTTCACCGAGTCCGGGAAGTTGTGGGCCGGGAGGGTGCCGTACGGCGTCACAACCCCCTGGCGCTCCTCGATCGGCACCGGACTACTCGTGTCCGTTCCGCCTCGGTCGCGTCAGATGTATCGGGTTGACGTCGCCTATGGCCTGAACCCCGACCTGAATTCCAATCGGTGGGAATTCAGGATCACGTCGGGCAACTTCACACGCAATTTCTGGCAGGATCCTGACGAGTCGCGCCGCGCACGCGAACGGTCACTGATTTCCAACCTGTTCTCGTTCTGACGTGGCCGTGCGTGACAGTCACGCGTCAGGGATGCTGCGGGTGAGTTTGCGCAACAGCGGAACCGAGAGCAGCATCATCAGACCCGCGCCCCAGGCAGTGGCCGTCGGAATGGTGAAGAAGGTGGCGCGGCTCGGAACCGTCTCGATCAGGCCAGCCAAAAATCCGCCGAGAAAATTCGCGGCCGAGATGGCGAGGAACCAGGTGCCCATCAGCAGTGACACGAACTGCAGCGGCGCCACCTTCGTGACGTAGCTCAACCCCACCGGATAGAGCGCGATCTCGCCAAAGCTGTGGAAGAGATACGCCGCCACCAGCCAGAGTGGCGAGACCTTGTCGCCGGCATCGACGGCTCGGCCGGCGAAGATGAGCAGAAAGAATCCGAACCCGGCCAGAAAGAGACCGAACACCATCTTCATGCTCGTCGCCGGCTCCATGCGACGCTTGTGGAGATACATCCAGAACCAGCCGGCGAAGGGGCCGAGCAGAATGATGCAGAGCGGTTGGACGCTCGCGAACCAGCTGGCCGGAATCCGGTCGAGGCCGAAGAAGGAGGCGCCACGCGTGAGATCGACATCGCGGTCTGCGAACAGCGTCAGCGAACTGCCGGCTTGCTCGAACACCAGCCAGAAGAACACGACGAAGAACGACACCATCACCAACGCCCAGACCCGATTGCGTTCCTCGCCCTGCGTGCCAAGTACGGCCACGGTGAACGACGCACCAATGATGACACCATACGCCAGGGACATCAGTCCGGAGAGCGACACGACCCAGGCCGGAAGGCCAATGGCTGACCAAGTCTGGATGGAAGCCAGCACGGCGACGATGACACCGCCCAGTGCACCGAGTGCCGCGTTCCTGCCATACGAGGGAATGGCCAGCTCGCCGATCTCCGCCGCCGTTTCTTCGTCGCGCGAGTGCTGCGGCGCCAAACCGATTCCGGGCAGGTATTTGTCGCGCCCGAGCAGATAGACGATGAGGCCGAGCACCATCCCGACGCCGGCAGCCCCGAAGCCGAAGTGCCAACCGAACCGCTCATTCTCGGCCAGATACCCACAGACCAGTGGCGCGAGGAATGCGCCAAAGTTGAAGCAGCTGTAGAAGATCGTGAAGCCGGTGTCGCGGCGCGGATCACCCTGCACATACAGCTGGCCGACCATCGTCGAGACGTTGGGCTTGAAGAAACCCGTCCCGATGACGACTGCGATCAGGCCGGCATAGAAGAACGACATCCCTTCGACCGCCAGCAGAAAATGGCCGATGGCAATGATGATTCCGCCGATGACCAGCGAACGCCGCGTCCCGATGAAGCGATCGGCGAGATAGCCACCGATCATTGGCGTCAGGTACACAGCGCCCGTGTAGGCACCATACAGCCGCGACGCATCCTGTCCGCTCCAGTGCAACGCCTTGGTGAGGTAAAGCACCAGAATGGCGCGCATCCCGTAGTAGGAGAACCGTTCCCACATCTCGGCCGCCGCCAGCAGGCCGAGGCCACGGGGGTGTCCGAAGAATGCGCGGTCATCGCGGGCGGTGGAGCTGCTCGCGGAGGCAATGGCGGGAGGAGTCACGGCGATCAGGTCGTGGGAGAAACCGCGGTGCGTCGGCTGCGGAGCGCAGCGGCAGGCAGAAAGAAGTCGGATGTACCGGCCGGCTGCTTGATGCATGCAGCCCAGTGGCCCGGCGCCTTCTCTTCGAGCGCCGGGATGACCTGGGTACAGGCGGCGTTCTTGTCGGGATGGAAGCAGCGCGGATGAAACACACACCCGCTCGGCGGATTGGCTGGCGACGGCGGATCTCCCTCGAGCACGATCCGGTCACGCGGTGCCAACGGGTCGGGCAGCGGAATCGCCGACAGCAAGGCCTGCGTATACGGCATGATCGGCATGGTGAACAGCACGTCCGCCGTGGCCATCTCGACGATTCGACCGAGGTACATCACGGCCACTCGCGTGGCGAGATGTTCAACCACGCCCAGGTCGTGCGCAATGAAGAGGTACGTCAGGCCGCGATCGCGCTGCAGATCCTGCAGCAGGTTGATCACCTGCGCCTGCACCGAGACATCGAGCGCCGAGACTGGTTCGTCGAGCACGATGAACTTCGGTTCGACCGCCAGCGCCCGGGCAATGCCGACACGCTGCCGCTGACCGCCCGAGAATTCATGCGGATAGCGACGTGTCCATTCTGGCCGCAGGCCAACTTCGTCGAGCAATGCGTGTACCCGTTTGTCGGCTGCTGCACCCTCGGCCAGCTGGTGGATGATCAAGCCTTCTTTCACCGTGTCGCCGATCGTCATGCGCGGATTGAGCGACGCATACGGATCTTGAAAAACGAGCTGGATGTGCCGCCGCATCTTCCGCAGTTCGGCCCCACGCAACGTGCGCAGATTCACTCCGTCGAAGGTGATGCTGCCGGCGGTGGGTTCGATCAGGCGGAGAATACAGCGACCCGTCGTCGTCTTGCCACAACCCGATTCGCCAACCACGGCAAGCGTTTCTCCGGCGGCAACGTCGAATGACACGTCGGTGACCGCGCGGACGCTGCCCTGTACGCGATTGAGAATCCCACCGCGGATGGGGAACTCCTTCGATAATCCGCTTACCCGAAGCAACGGTTCACTCATGCGCGCGCTCCTGCCACATGTGCCGCGCCGCGCCGATCGGGCTCGACGACCAGATGACAGCGCGAGGTGCGACCGTCGCCCAGCTGATGCAGCGCCGGCGCCTCGCTGGTGCAGCGGCTCCACGCGTGTGCACATCGATCCGCAAAGCGACACCCGGATGGCCAAGCGCCTGGCGGCGGCACCGTGCCGGGAATTGTCGTGAGCCGCTCGCGGCGCCTCCCGGCGCGCGGCATCGCCGCCATCAGCCCCTGCGTGTATGGATGCTGTGGCGACGCAAACAGATCGGCCACCGGCGACTCTTCGACGATCTGTCCCGCATACATCACGGCGACCCGCTGCGCCGATTCGGCAACCACACCCAGGTCGTGTGTGATCAGCAGCATCGACGCGCCGCGGGCCCGTTGCGCATCGCGCAGCAGATCGAGCAACTGCGCCTGGATCGTGACGTCCAGTGCGGTCGTCGGCTCATCGGCGATCAGCAGCGACGGATTCATCACCAGCGCCATCGCAATCATCACACGTTGCCGCATGCCGCCGGAGAGTTGGTGCGGGAACTGTTTGGCGCGGATCTCCGGCGATGGAATGCCCACCGCTCCAAGCATCGCCACCGCCTTGTCCCAGGCCTCGCTCCGACTGCCTTTGGTGTGCGTCCGCACGACCTCGGCGATCTGCTCGCCAGCGGAATAGACGGGGTTGAGCGCGGTCATCGGTTCCTGGAAGATCATCGCTGCCTGCCGCCCGCGGATGGCGCGAAGGCTCCGGTCGTCGAGCGTCAGGATGTCGCGCCCGTCAAACAGGATGCGACTCCCCGGTTCGATACGCCCTGGCGCATCGATGAGGCGCAAAATGGTGAGCGCTGTCAACGACTTGCCGCACCCGCTCTCGCCCACCAGCGCGAGGGTCTCACCACGGACGATATCAAACGACACGCCATCCACCGGGGTGATCAGGCCGTCGGCCGTGCGAAAGGTGACGCGTACGTCTCGCAGGGAGAGCACTACGTCAGTCGAAGGGGCTTTGGTGTCGGTCATGTCCGAGGAAGCTGCCGAGGGGCGAGCGCGTCGCGCAACCCGTCGCCGAGGGCGCTGACGGCAAGAACCACGATGACGAGGCAGAATCCGGGTGCGAGCGACACCCATGGCGCACTGGCGATGAACTCGGTGCCATCGCCGATGATGTTGCCCCAGCTGGCCTGCGGCGGCTGCACCCCGATACCAAGCCAGCTCAATCCGGCTTCGAGCACGATCACCTGGCCGATCGCCAACGTGGACCAGACCAGCACCGGACCGAGCACGTGCGGCAGAACATGGTGCAGTGCGATTCGCGTGGGCGTTGCGCCGAGTGCCTGTGCCGAGAGCACGAAGTCGCTGGCGCGCGTGACACGCGCTTCGGCGCGCACCAGTCGCGCGATGCCAAACCATCCAGTGGCGCCCAGGACCACTACCAGCAGCCAAACCGGCACGTGCGCGACGACCGCGAGCAGCGCCAGCAGCAACAACACCCGAGGCACGCTCATACCGGCATCGACGAGCCGCATCATGACGCCGTCTGTGCGTCCTCCGGCTAACCCGGCCGCGAGCCCCCAGACCACACCGATCGCGGTCTCGATGAAGACGGCCGTCAATGCCACCGCCACCGACACGCGTCCACCACTGAGCACGCGCGACAACACATCGCGCGAGTAGGCGTCGGTGCCAAGCAGGTGCGTGGTACTCGGGGGCGCGTGGACCAGATGCGTGATGTCGAGCTGCTCGAACGGCCGATAGGGCGAGAGCATCGGACCAATCAACACCAGCGCGCCCATGGTCAGCAGCACGGCGCCGGCGGCCACGCTGCGTGGGTCGTGGCGCAATCGCTGAATGACGAGACGCCAGTCGCCGGTGCCCGCCGCGGATGATGTCACGCGCCAGCCACCCGGCGATCGTCATCCGCGCTCCCGGCTCGCGGATCGAGTCGGTTCACCAGCACATCGGCGAGCGTCGATCCGATCACGACCATCACCGCTCCGACCATCACGCAGCCGACCACCAGGTGATAGTCACGCGCGGCGATCGCAGACGCAGCAAGCTGCCCCATGCCAGGCCAGGCGAACACGTGCTCGACGAAGACGGCCCCGCCAACAAGCGCGGGCAACGCAAGCCCACCGAGTGTGACCACTGGCCCGAGCGCGGTGCGCCACGCGTGACGCCCGAACACCTGCCATGGCCCAAGACCCTTCGCCGTTGCCGTGCGCACCCAGTCAGCGCCCAATCGATCGAGGAGCGCCGCGCGTTGCTGGCGTGCGACCGGTGCCGCGATCAGGAGCACCAGCGTACACACCGGGAGCACCAGATGTGTCAATCGATCGACAAGGATCGTGAGTGGCGACGCTGACAGCGGCAGCAAGGGATCGGACGCGCCGCCAACCGGGAACAGGCGGAGCCAGTACGCTCCCGTCAGCAGTACGACCAGCGCCAGCCAGAAATCCGGCAGCGCGGCGCTGAACAAGGTCGCGGCCCCGATCACGCGATCCGCCGCACGATTGTGTCGCGCCGCCTGCCAGGCACCGAGCCCCATGCCGATGGCAAAGGAAGAGAGCAGGGCCGCACCCATCAGTAGGAGGGTATTCGGCAGCGCCTGCGCAATGGACTGCGACACGGGCCGGTTGGTGCTCACCGACCAGCCCAGATCACCCTGTACGAGCGCAGACATCCACCGCAGGTATTGTGTCCCAATGCTTCCATCTAGACCATACGCCTCGCGCCACTGCGCGCGCAACGCGGGTGTGATGCGCGAATTATCGAGTGCGATCGCAAAGGGATCGCCGGGCGCAAGACGCACCAGAACAAACGCGGTGGTGGCGACGATCGCCACCACCAGCACGCCCTGCCAGACCCGCTGAATCAGTGCGCGCACGAGACCGGTCGTCGTGCTCCGTGCGTCAGCGCGCGGCTCCGGCGGGGGCGTCTCTCGCGATGCGCTGCTCGGCAGGAATGCGCCACTGTGCCAGTCCGGCCCACCACGCATCCGGCCGCGCCCCGGTCATCTCAATGCGACGATGTACGGCCATCACGCGCCGTGGTTCGGCGAGCCAGACGGCCGGTGCATCGTCGGTGATGATGCGCCAGGCGGCCGCGAAATGTGTGCGCATGCGATCTGGTGCGAAGGCTGCAAGCCCGCTGTCCAACTGCGCATCGAAGGCTGGATTCCGATACGAGCCGTAGTTGTTGCCCCCCTTGGTAGCACCGGCGCTGGACCAGGAGTCGCGTGCATTGCCGGGCCCTGCGTCCTGATTCCATCCGTTGAGCATTGCGTCAAAATCGCGCGCCGACGTGCGACCGCCGAAACCGCCGAAATCCGTCCCTTCGATCTTGACGTCAGCACCCACCCGCCGGAATTGCTCCTGCAGCAGCACCGCCGCGCGCATCCGGGGGATACTCGTCGACGGCACCAGAATACCAAAGCCGAGCACCTTGCCGTTCTTGCGGCGAAGTGAATCGGGGCCGCGCGTCCATCCCGCTGCATCGAGCAAGGCGTTGGCGCTGTCCACCGCATACGGCATCGGCTTCAGGCTCGGATCGGCGCTGGCCTGGGCGGTCGTGAACGGTCCGCGCGACTGAACTGCCAGCGTATCGTAGATGTTCGCCACGATGCTTCTGCGATCGGTGGCCATCGTCAGTGCGCGGCGCACATTCCGATCGCCGAACACCGGATGCGGTTTGCCGTTCTTTCGGTCAAGCAGATTGAAGCCAAGGTAGTTGTAGTCGAGTGATGGCATGACAATCAGCTGCAGCTGGGCACTCTTCATCACCTCGGCCACCTTGTCCGGCCGCACCGCTTCAAAGACGTCCGCCTCACCCGTGGCAACCCGAGTGAATGCCGTCACGGGGTCGGGGGCCTTCGAGAACACGACACGATCGAGCAACGCCCGACGACGTCCACCGGTGGTGTCGGCCGACAGTTCGATCACCTGACCTGGCACCCAGCGCACGAATCGGAATGGACCACTGCCCACCGGAGACGTGGCTTCCGGCGTGGATGCCAGGGTGCTCCGGTTGGCGCCGGCAAGCAGGTGTGCTGGGAGGATGTACACCTCCATCACGACATCGAAGAACTGCGATGGCGTTCGCTTCGCGAACCAGATGACCGGCGTGAGTGAGTCACGGACACTCACGGAATCGACGTTCTTGAGCTGCGCCGCGGCTGGTGTGCCCGTCTTCGGATCGAGGTACACGGCGAGGCTGAACACAACGTCGGCGGCACGGACGGGCTTCCCGTCGTGCCATCGCGCCGAGGAATCGAGATGAAATGCGATCGAGAGTGAATCGGTGGCCCAGTCCCAGCGTGTGGCCAAATCCGGAGCGAATCCGGCGTCGCCGACGGTGTTGAGCGATGCCCCGATGACGGCCAGCCGCTGGAACACGAGATCCTTGACTTGAAGCCCCGGCACCGAGGTCGAGATCGGCGGCATCAGATTGTCGGGCTCTGCCGGCGTTGAGATCACGACCGTGCCGCCAAGTGAATCGGCCGCGGTCGAGGGCTTTGCATCCGGGCCACGACCACACGCGGCCAGGCCAATCAGGGAGAGCAGCAGAACTGCGCGCAGGCTCAGCATCGAGATGTGCAGGTTGATGTGCAGGTTGTGGTGGTGCGAGACCGTCCGCGGCTACCGCCGCCACGTCCAGCGTGGATCACGATAGCGACTTGCCGCCGTCTCGACATGGTGCCTTGGGATGGAATCGTCCGAGAGCACGACGATACCGCCCGGTGAGGACCGGCGCACCGCCTGCTCGACTGCACTGGAGACCGTCGCCACACTGATCTCGTCACCAAGCCATTCGCGCAACGTGGCTGGCGGTGGGACCGGCGGGAGCGCGACCAGCGCCAGCGTGGCCAGCATCCCCTGATCGTCATCGAGGAGGATCGACCCGTGCTGGACGAAGGCCCCGGCGTCCCGATGCTGGGCGGAGCCCACCAGCTTGGCGTCGCCGATCACCAGCTCGCCAGCCGACGGCGTTTCAAAGCAGGGGGCGAGTCCGGGCGACGCCGTCCGGGCGGTCGGCGCCGAGAGTGTCGCCGCGACGCCGAGGGAGCGCAGCGCGTCGAGGAGCACCGCGTTGATCGCGTCATAACCGCCTCGCAGGCTGGGCGCGGCAGCATGCGGAGCGGCCACTGCATAGGTCACCTCGCGACCGTGGATCAGCGCTCGGCCCCCCGTGATGCGGCGCACGGCGGGCACACCGCGCGCCTCACAGCGTTCAGGACTGTAGATGCCGGCACAGCGCTGGTTTCGGCCGAACGAGACCGATGGCTGATCCCAGCTGTAAAGCCTGACGAGGGTCGTATTCTTCTCGGCGGCGGTCGCCAGCATCGCCTCGTCGAACGCCATGTTGGCGACGGCGCTGCGAGGGGGGCTGTGCATCAGGTGAACGTCGCCGCTCCACAGCGAATGAGGGGGCACGACACGCGGGGTGAAGGGGTGAGTGCGACCAGCGCTCGTGGTCGCTGTCACGGATTACGTTTAACCGTCGCCTGCCGGAGACTCCGCGCATGGCGCCGCCATCCGATACCAATCTGACGATCGGGCGCGAGGTCTGGGCGCCCTGTGGAGTTCCGCTGCATGGCCGTTCCCGTTCGCTCCGCCTCTGCCGCTCCGGCGGCACTCGATGATTCCGGCAACTTCATCCAGCGCCACATCGGCCCGACGCCCGCCGAAGTCGAGTCGATGCTCGGCACGCTGGGCTACCGGACCCTCGACGCCCTGATCGACGCCACGATTCCGGAATCGATCCGCTTCCGCCGTCTGCTGGCACTGCCGCCCGCGGAAAGTGAGTACGACGCGATCACGCGGCTGAAATCCATCGCAGCCAAGAACGAGGTGTTCACCACCTACCTCGGTCAGGGCTACTACAACACGATCGTGCCGCCGGTCATTCAGCGGACGGTCCTCGAGAATCCGGGCTGGTACACCGCCTACACGCCGTATCAGGCGGAAATCGCACAGGGGCGACTCGAAGCGCTGCTCAACTTCCAGACGATGGTCATCGATCTGACGGGGCTGCCGATCTCGAATGCGTCGCTGCTCGATGAGGCCACCTCGGCGGCCGAAGCGATGGCGCTCTCGCAGGCCGCGGTCGGTGGCAATCGCACCAGGTTCTTCGTCGCCGCCGACTGCCATCCGCAGACAATCGCCGTCGTGCAGACGCGGGCGGAGTCACGCGGCTGGACCGTCGTGCTGGGCGATGCCGCCACGGTGTCACTGACGTCGGAATTCTTCGGTGCGTTGATCCAGTACCCGACGACCGATGGCGCGTTGGTGGACTACTCGGCGTTCTGCGAGCAGGCGCATGCCGTGGGCGCGCTGGTCACCGCGGCGACCGATCTGATGGCGCTGACGCTGCTCACGCCGCCGGGCGAATGGGGCGCGGACATCGCCGTTGGCAGCGCACAGCGCTTCGGCGTGCCGATGGGCTATGGCGGACCGCACGCGGCGTTCCTTGCAACACGCGACGAGTTCAAGCGCCTGCTGCCCGGGCGCATCATCGGCGTCAGCCGCGACAGTCATGGCGCGCCGGCGCTGCGGATGGCGCTGCAGACTCGCGAGCAGCACATCCGTCGCGAAAAGGCCACCAGCAACGTGTGCACGGCGCAGGTGCTGCTGTCGGTGATGGCCAGCATGTACGCGGTGTACCACGGCCCGGTGGGCCTGACGCGCATCGCTCGACGGATTCAGCGCCTGACGGCCACGTTCGTCGCGGGCCTGGATACCCTCGGCCTCCAGGTGCTGCACGAGCACGTCTTCGATACCGTACGCGTGGAAGTCGGCGTGCATGGCATGCAGGACATCATGGCGGCGGCGGTTGCACATCGCGTCAACCTGCGTCGCCTCAGCGAAGGCTCGATCGGCGTGTCACTCGACGAGACGACGTCGCTGGCTGATGTGGCCACGCTGCTGACGATCTTCAATGGCGGTGAGGCGAGCGGAATCGACATCGACGCGCTGGCGGCGCAGTGTAATCCCCGCTACGACGAGCGATTTGCGCGCACGACGCCGTTCATGACGCATCCGGTGTTCAACACACACCACAGCGAAACCGCGATGCTGCGTTACATCAAGCAGCTCGAGGCGAAGGACCTGTCGCTCTGTCATTCGATGATCGCGCTCGGCAGCTGCACCATGAAGCTGAATGCGGCCACCGAGATGTACCCGGTGACCTGGGCGGAATTCGGCGGGTTGCATCCGTTCGCCCCGCGGGAGCAGGCGCAGGGCTATGCGCACATGTTCGAGGAACTCGAGGCCGCACTGGCCGATGTGACTGGCTTTGCCGCTGTCTCACTGCAGCCGAACGCCGGTTCGCAGGGCGAGTACGCCGGCCTGTTGACCATTCGACGCTACCATCAGGCGCGTGGTGAAGGCCACCGCACGGTCTGCCTGATCCCGGCCAGCGCGCACGGAACCAACCCGGCCAGCGCGGTGATGTGCGGTATGACAGTCGTTGGCGTGAAGACGGCCGAAAACGGCAACATCGACGTCGCGGACCTGAAGGCGAAGGCCGCCGAGCATTCGAAGAACCTGGCGGCGCTGATGGTCACCTACCCCAGCACGCACGGCGTCTTCGAGGCTGACATCGCCGACATCTGCGCCGAGATTCATTCGCATGGTGGGCAGGTGTACATGGATGGTGCCAACATGAATGCGATGGTTGGCGTCTGCCGTCCTGGCGACGTTGGTGCCGACGTCTGTCACCTCAACCTGCACAAGACGTTCTGTATTCCGCACGGCGGCGGCGGTCCGGGCATGGGGCCGATCGGCGTGGCGTCGCACTTGGTGCCGCACCTTCCCGGTCACGCGCCGGCCGGTATCGGTACGGAGTTGAGTTCCGGTGCCGTCAGCGCGGCGCCCTTCGGCAGCGCCAGCATCCTGCCGATCAGCTATCTCTACATCCGCATGATGGGTGCCGAAGGGCTGGCGTACGCGACGAAGGTCGCGATTCTCAATGCGAATTACGTCGCCAAGCGCCTCGAGCATGCGTATCCGGTGCTGTATCAGGGCCCGAACGGCACCGTCGCGCACGAGTGTATCGTCGATCCGCGCCCGCTGAAAGCGAGTGCCGGGATCGAAGTCGAGGACATCACCAAGCGACTGATGGATTACGGCTTCCACGCACCGACCGTGAGCTTTCCCGTGGCAGGAACGCTGATGATCGAGCCGACGGAGAGCGAGAACAAGGCCGAACTCGATCGGTTCGTGGATGCGATGCTCTCGATCCGTGAAGAGATTGCGCAGGTGGAGCGCGGCGAGCTTCCACGCGACGACAATCCGCTCAAGCATGCCCCGCATACGGCCAGCGCCGTGATCAGCGATGCCTGGACGCACGCCTACTCGCGCGAGCAGGCGGCGTTCCCGACGGCGTCAGCTCGCGCGGCCAAGTTCTGGCCGAGCGTCGGGCGCATCGAGAGTGCGTATGGTGATCGGCACCTGGTGTGCAGCTGCCTGCCGATGGAGGAGTACACGAAGGTGTGACGCACTGGGCGCGTCACCTGCTGCATGCACGAAGGCCGGCTCCAGTGATTGGAGCCGGCCTTCGCATTTCGTTGCGATTGTGGCTGCGACTACTCGCCGAGCAACGACTTGTAGGCGTCGGCGGACATCAGCGCAGCGCGGGCGCCCTTGTCGGCGACCTTCATCTTGATCATCCAGCCATTGCCGAATGGATCGGTGTTCACCAGCGCCGGTTCCGCATCGAGCTTGGCGTTCACCTCGACGACCTCGCCAGCCATCGGGGAAAAAAGCTCGCTGACGGCCTTCACCGCCTCGATGGTGCCGAAGACGGCGTGCTCGGCAAACGTCGCGCCCACCTTGGGCAGGTCGACGTATACGATGTCGCCCAGTTCACCCTGCGCATAGTCGGTGATGCCGATGGTCACGATGTCAGCATCGGCGTCGCCGGCGACATACTCGTGTTCCTTCGTGTACTGAAGATTGGCAGGAATCTGCGACACTGAATGCTCCAAAAGTCGGGTGAGGGAGAAGAGGATGAGTTTAGGCCGCGCGATTCAAGTCGGCAACGGCTGACCACGCGAGCAGCTGCTGCCAGGCTGCGTCGATCCGTGTGTGCAGCGTCGCGAGGTCGCTGGCGTTGTCGATCACGCGATCGGCGCGCACGCGTTTGAGCGCGGCAGGGAGCTGCGACCGGATACGCGCGGCCGCGGCCGATTCGGAGAGCGCGCGGTACTGCATCAGTCGCGAAATGCGCGCCGACGTTGGCGCATCGACCACGATGACCCGCGGAAACTGCCAGGCGAGGCGCGCTTCGAACAGCAGCGGGATGTCGCAGATCGTGATTGCGCTCCCGGCCGCACGCGCGGCAGCGACGGCGCGCTGACGTGCGGCCTCGACCGCCGGGTGTACGATCGTTTCCAGCGCCTGGCGCGCCGCGGGATCGCTGAAAACCAGTGCCCCCAGTCTGGCCCGGTCGAGCGTGCCGTCGGCGAGGAGCATCTCCGGTCCGAAACGGGTTGCGATCGCGGCCAGGGCCGGCGAGTGCGCGGCCACCGCCTCGCGCGCCGCCACGTCGCTGTCGATCACGGTCGCGCCGCGCTCGGCGAACGCCGCGGCCACGGTCGACTTGCCGGCGGCAATGTTGCCGGTCAATCCGACCAGCAACATCACTCCTCCACGGGGCGCGCGAGGGCGAGTGTCGTTCTGGCCGCCTCGAGGGCTGCCGAGGGCACCATCAGCGTCACGCCGAACGCTGAGAACCCCTGAAACGCGGATCCGAAGAGCCCGACGGAGTCGTTGCTCCGGACGACGGATGGAATGCCGGCGCCGTCGAGTATCGCGACGGCGATGCTGGCTTCGATCTCGTTGCCGAACTCGCGGCAGGCGACCCAGCGGGAACCGGTGGAGGCGTGAGACACGGAGCGCGGGCGAGAGGTGGTGAGCGCGAGACGGCGACGTGCCGACACTGCCCGAACGTACCTGTCGCCGGGCGACTTCGCACCCAAGGCGATCGCTGTTCCGTGTCCAGAGCGGCCAAACGTTGCCCCGTTCTCATCTGCTCGTCTCTGGACGTTCCCCCGTTCGACTCCCCTCGGCAGCCACGCCCTTGCCAGACGCCCCCCGATCGCTGCGCCGCGGCCAGTCCTTCGTTGGACTGCTGGTCGTGCTGCTGGTTCTCACCCTGCTGACGGCGTTTGCCGCACCGCGGGTGGACCTGACGCGCTATCGGTCGGACGCCATTGCGAGGCAGGCGGCTGGAGTGTTCTCGGCAGCCTCACGCGAGGCTCGGCGCCGTCGGAACGACGTCATCGTGCGGGTGGATTCTGGCGGGAAACGGCTGGGCGTGGTGAACGATGTGAATGGCAACGGGCGCCGCGATCCCGGCGAGTCCGAGGTCTGGACCGACCTCGATCCGAGCGCCGACATCCTCGACCCGCCGCGTTTGCTGCCGACGATCTCGGCCAGCAGCGCCAAACGGCCGATTCACATGAATGGGGTTGCCGCGCCGGTTTCGGTGGGGTCGGTGGCGTTCCGCCGCAGCGGCGGCGCCGGCGCCGACTTCGTGCTGTACCTGACAAGTGATCCTGGACTGCCAAGTGCCTGGCGCGCGATCCATGTGGCGAGCCGGACAGGGGCAGTCATGCTGTGGCGGTTTGATGGGACCCGCTGGACCCGGGGTCGAACCTGAGCTGACCTGGCGGCCCCGCACGGGCGCGAGGATCCACTCTGGCGGCACTTACCGAGCCGGACCGTTGCGACGGTCGGCTTCAGTCGTCTGACTGTGTGGAACGTCTAACCTCGTAGCCCTTGGCAGGTCTCTATGCAGATGTCGCAACGACGCGGCTTCTCGATGATCGAGATGTTGACCACCCTGATCATCATGGGGATCGTGGCTGCGATGGCCGTCCCCAAGTTGGATCTGTCGCATATGAAAAGCGACGCGGCACTGCGGCAGGTGACCACCTTCTTCGTGCAGGCACAGCGCACGGCGCTGACGAAGCAATACAACGTGATTGTCAGCATCGACGTGCCTGGCAATCGCCTTCGATTCATCGAAGATCGCAACAACTCGAGCGCATTCGATGCGGGCGATCGCATGTACTGGATGGCGCTGGAACCCGGCACGAAGTTCGCACCCACGCCGGTGACCATCGACGGCATGGGTGGCACAGTGACGTTCGTGCGACCGAAAACAATTGACAGCTATCCGTCCGTGATCTTTCGCCGCAACGGTGCCGCAAGTTCTGACGGCGTGATGTTTTTCACCTCGAAGCCAACCGATCTGGGCTCACTGCGCGCCATTGCGATCACGCAGAGCACGGGCCGGGCCGACCCCTACAAGTACACGGGATCCTCGTGGGTCCGGGCGGGAGCATGACGCGTCGTTGCTCACCAGATTCGATCGCGCCACGACTTCACGCGCGGGCGGGGTTCACGATGGTCGAGGTGATCGTCGCGTCGGCCATTCTCGGGGCCGCGCTACTCGCTATGGCAGGCTTCACGATCAAGTACCAGCAGGTGGACTCGAGTGCGCGCATCGTCAACAAGGCGCTGCAGGCCGCGAACGCGCGGCTCGAGGTCGTGCGCACGTCGCAGCCGTACCTCGCGCTCGACACCATGGCGACCACGGAGAGCACGGTTTCAGGGTATCCGGGTTATGTGCGGATAACGCAGGTGTCGCGTGTTGGCGGCGCGGCGGCTGACACGGTGGACTACAAGATCATCACGGTGCGCGTCATCACGCCTGGCGTGGCGCGCACGGTGTCGAAGACCACCATCGTCGGAGCATTCTGATGGCAATCCCACATAGCCGCACACGACACAGCGTACGCAACGTCCGTGCCGGTTTCACCACGCTTGAACTGCTGATCGCGATGTCGGTGACGCTGGTGATCGTCGCGATCGCCGCGCCACTCTACAGCGCACAGACCCGTGCCGTGAACACGACGGCTGGACGCACCGACGCCACGCGCTCCGCCAACTTCGGCGTGGATGCCATCGAACAGGACCTGCGAAACACTGGCGTCGGCGCCTACGATGGCCAGCCAGCCATCGTCCGTGCCGCGACCGACGCCGTGTCGTTCAACGCGAACATGGTGACCGCACGGCTGAACGACCTCGTGGCGGTGTTCTTCGACCCCGACGCAGACAGCACCGCACTCGGCTCGCTGACGACCGCCACGTCGGTCACCCTGCCGAATTCCGCCACCACGTATCCGGCGGCGAGCTACCTCAGCAACGCCGAGACGATCAGCTATTACGTCAAGTCTGACACCGGGACGTCGCCGATTTCGGGGGGACAGCGGGTAGTGCTGTATCGGCGCGTGAATCGGATGCCCGAGGAGATCATCGCTCGGAACCTGATTCAGACATCGACGCTGCCGGTCTTCCAGTATTTCCGACGCAGTCCCGCTGGGGTGCTCAGCGAGGTTCCGGGCGCCGCACTGCCGGTGTTCCACAGCGTGCCGCGTCACGGTGCGGCGGCCGACACCGGCACGGCGGCAACCATCGACTCGATTTCGGTCGTGAAAGTGAACCTGATCGCGATGTTCCGCGATGCTCGCGGTGCGACGGAGATCGACACCGTCCAACGGAACATCCGTATCGCCAATCAGGGACTGCTGCAGCGCGCACAGTGCGGCGAACTTCCGATTGTACCGGGCGTTCCCGTGCTCAGCATTCAGGTGCTCGGCGGGCTGAACGCGGTCCGCCTCGTGTGGAGCGCCAGCACGGACGAACTCTCCGGCGAGCGTGATGTCGAGATGTACGCTGTCTATCGGCGGGTGTTCGGCAGCGCCGATTGGGGTGAGCCGATGGCCAACGTGCCTGGTGCCGGTGTCGCCACGATCCAGTACACCGACAATACGGTCGTGCCCGGCGTCCGCTACGACTACGCCATCTCCGCCCTCGATTGTACGCCCGCGCCGTCGGCTTTGACGGCAGCATCCAACATTCTGGTGCCCTGATGCGACTCTCACCCCGACACCCAAACGGCGATCCTGCGCTGAGGACGGCTGATCGCCGTGGCATGGCGATCATCATCACCCTGATTCTCACGGTTGCTCTCGGCGCCTTGGCGCTGTCGTCGGTCTACCTCGTCAGCGGCACGCGCATCGGCGCTGGTCTCTCCAACCGCGCAGCGGATCTCCAGTACGCGGCGGACGCGGCGCTACAAATGGGCAAGAGCTACATCAATGCCGATCCTGATGCGATGCCGGAGAACGGGTATCGCGAGATCACGTTCAACGGCGGCGTGCTGAAGGACGCGGCTGGCACCACGCTGCCGGGAATCACCACGCGGGTGTGGGCCGGGCCAAGTGGTGCGACGAGCGGACAGTTCGGTGCATTCGGCTCGGTCGTCGCGGAAGCGCGGGACCAGACTGGAGCCAAGGTCGTCCGTCGTCTGGAACTCGCGCAGGAGAACTTCGCCCGCTTCGCGTACTGGTCGAACCGGGAAAACACTGGCGGCGGACCGATCTCGTTCGGCGGCGGAGACGTGATCTTTGGTCCGACCTGGTCCAACGACACGGTGCGTATCCTGAACCGCGGTGCGAATCCGTGGGCAGCCCAGTTCCGTGATGACTTCGGTACGGCTCGGATTGTGGTCCAGCCCGGCGAGGCGGATTTCTGGAAAGGCTTCACGCAGAACATGCGTCCGATTCCAATGCCGGCACCCGCCGCCCTCGCGGATCTGGCCGCGTATGCCACCAGCGGACAGATGAACTTCGTTGCGCCGACCAACGGCAACGAAACGACTGTTCGAATGCGCATCGAGTTCGTGAACGTCGACATCGACAACGACGGGAGCAACACCGACCCGCAGGACGGGTTCTTCCGCGTGTATCGGCTCAACGGTGGCTCGGAGGCGGAGTGGTTGCGCGCCGACGAGTTCCGTGCGGCGAGCGGTTCCACCGACCAGGAACTGCGAAAGCGCCTGTGCGGCGAATGGCTGAACATTCCAGGCTGGGGTGAGCGGTTCTTCTCAGGTGCCTCGCATGAATTGCCGGCTGTTCGCGCTGGCATCAGAACGCAGCTGGTGGCCTCAGGTGTGAGTGGCGCAACCGCGGACACGCGTCTCAACAACCTGAACTTCACCGGCATCACGCTCACCACCGCACAGGTCGCCGCCGTCCTGTCGCGCAATGCGTCGATCACGTACAGCGTGCGGTCGCAGTGCTTCCTGGGCGGCTCGCCGGAGCTGAACACCGGCGTCACTGGCGGTACAGCGACCACGTTCGCCACCACCGACAGCCGCGGCGCGTGGCAAGCCTATCCGGGCGCCATCGATCCGCGGGTCACGGCGCGTGCCGGTGCGATCCTCGCGCCCTTCCTCTTTCCCCTCCATCGTTCGGTCAATCCCGGCGCACGTGGCGTCATTCATGTCACGGGAACGGTCGGCATCAGTGGGCTGCTGGTCGGGCGCGTGACACTCCGAACGACTGGGTCGATCGTCGTGCTTGATGACGTGCGGTACGGCACCAACCCGGCGACATCCGGGCGCTGCGTCGACGTCCTCGGTCTGCTCTCGGAGCAGGATGTGGTGGTCGCCGACAACGTGCTGAACAATCAGATGGACGTCGACAACAGCGGCACGGTCAATCGACGGCTGCTCGACGACTCGAAGGACCTGATCCTTCACTCCGTCATCATGAGCCTGAACACGTCGTTCCGTGTGCAGAACCACGCGGCCGGTCCCACGACCGGGAATCCGTGCGGCGCACGCGACTGGGGTCGGGGGTGTCTGGCACTGCTCGGTGGTCTGATTCAGGAAGCCCGCGGCCCAGTGGGCACGGGCGGCGGGACAGGCTTTCTCAAGCAATACACGTACGATCGCTGCGCCAACTTGCGTCCGCCTCCGTACTTCCCCACGACCGGGCGCTTTCTCGACAACCGATACATGGAAGTGGATCCGGTCACGTTCGATATTGCCACCCTCTTCGCACGGTTGACCCCCGCTCCGTAAAAGGTGCATGACAGAGAGCGACGCCCCGCCGATCAGTGATGATCGGCGGGGCGTTTGTGCATTCAGGCAGCCATCGTGCGACTACAACAGCGTCACCTGCGCCGCATCATCCCGCACCACCCGGTGACACGCGCGGCACCGCGCCTCGTAACTCTGCGTCGCCCCGATCATGATCGTCGGCGAATCCCACCGCGCCGGCTGACCATCGATCAGGCGCTGATTGCGACTGGCTGGATTTCCGCACAGCACGCAGATGGCATGCAGCTTGGTCACCTGCTCGGCGACCGCCATCAGCTGCGGCATGGCGCCAAACGGTTCGCCACGAAAATCCGTATCGAGGCCTGCCAGCACCACCCGGCGGCCACGTTCGGCCAGTGCCGTGGCCAGCGCGATGATCCCGGTGTCGAGGAACTGCACCTCGTCCACCGCCACCACCTGCGCCATCGGATCCAGCTGGTGCGCAATCTGCGACGCCGAATCCACCGGCACCGCCTCCAGGTCACGACCGTCGTGACTGGAGACGTTGTACAACCCGGCGTACCGGTCATCGAGATGGCTCTTGAACACCTGCACGCGCTTGCGGGCAATCGTCGCCCGCCGCACACGTCGCATCAGCTCTTCACTCTTGCCACTGAACATCACCCCGGCGATCACCTCGATCCATCCGCCAGAGGACGTGACGAAGCCATCACTCACCGGTGTCAGTCCTCAGTGCGCGATGGCTTGCGCGAGTTGCGCAGACGCTCGGCACGTTCAGCGAAATCATTGCCTTCGGTGCGCGGGCCCGACGGACGTTCGGACTGATCACGCGTGAAGCCACGACTGGTGGGTGCACCACCCTCGCGGGGCGCGCGCGAGAAACCACCACTGCTCGGGCGCGCCGGCCGCTCGTCGCGACTGAACGCGCCACTGCGTGGCGGACGGGCCGACGATCGATCATCGCGACTGAACCCACCCTCGCGCGGCGGACGGGCCGGGCGATCATCGCGCGAGAACGATGGACGCGCCGGACGGTCATCACGCGAGAACGACGGACGGGCGGGACGATCATCGCGGCTGAACCCACCCTCGCGCGGCGGACGGGCCGGACGATCATCGCGGCTGAATCCACCCTCACGTGGCGGACGCGCCGGACGGTCATCACGCGAGAACGACGGACGGGCGGGACGATCATCGCGGCTGAACCCACCCTCACGTGCCGGACGCGCCGGACGGTCATCACGCGAGAACGCCGGACGTGCCGGACGGTCGCCGTCATCACGACGGGGGAATCCGCTGCGTTCACGTGGTGCCCCGCTGCCGCCTTCATCGCGACGGAAGGTGGGGCGAGCAGGACGATCACCACGATCGCGCGAGAAGCCACCACCGGCGCGGTCATTGCCACCACGGCGCGGCGCCGAGCTGCGGGCGGCGGATGAACCGCGCATCGGACCGGCACGATCGATCTTTGCAATCACCTGGCGATTGCGCATCGTGCTCGCATTCATCGCGGCCACGATCTGTTCGGCATGGGCGCCGGAGACTTCCACCAGCGTATGACTGTCGCGGAGGTCGATGCTGCCGACCACGCTGCGATCGAGACCGCTTTCGCCCGTAATGGCACCGACGAAGGACGACGCCGTGGCACCATCATCGCCGCCGATGTTGAACCAGAGCACCTGAAACTCGGGCGGCGGTCCTTCAACGCGCGGCGCGGCGTGCGCCTGCGGTGCCGGTGCGCTCTCGGGCGCCAGTGATGCGATCGGCACGATGGCGGCCTCCTGCGCCGCGGTCGCGGCCAGCGCACGCTTCACTTCCTTCGGCTGTGCCGTGGTCACGCCGATGCGCAGCGCCTTGGCCGTCTCGCGCTCACGTTCGAGCAGACGGAGCGACGCTGCGGCGATCTCCAGCGCATCGTTGTCCTGCAACAGCGGCTCCAGTGCGGCGAGCTCACGTGCGCTCACACCCTCGGCCAGAATCTTCCGCAGTTCGCCCATGCGTGCACCATCGCGGCCAATTGCGTGTGCCATCGTGTCAGGCAGGATGAAATACGTGAGCGAACCACCGGTCAGCAGTGAACGCAGGTGTGCCACCTGTCGCGGCGTGACCAGCGCGATCACCTGCACCGGATGACCACCCAGTGCCGCATCCAGCACCGCGCGCGTCGGAGGCACGTCGTACAGTACGCGCAGCGCACTGTGTGTCTCGACCGCTCCACCCATCGCCTTCACATCACCACTCGCGGTGTCGTAGCCCAACGCGCGCAACGCCGCATGCGCTTCGGCCACCTGTTCGGCTTCCGGCGCCACGACGATGGCCGACACGGCGTTCACCGCATCCAGCACCCGACGCAGCATGGCGGGTCGCGTGCTGTCACTGACCAGAACGTACTGCAGGCTGAGCGGCGCACTGCCATCCGCCACCACATCGTCACCGACGCGACGCGGGCGCTTCATGTAGCTCTTCGCGAACGCCGTCACGGCGTCCGTCTCGGCCGCCATCGTCACCGTGCGTGCGATGTCCTTCGGCAGTTCGGTCATCAGCATGGTGATCGACGGCTCGTCGGTCAGCGCCAGTGTCAGGTCGGCCTGCAGCATCAACAGCTGGGAGACGGTATCGAGCTTGAGCAGGCCACTTGGCAGCAGGGCGGCCAGGTCGGACGGCGCGCCGACGATGGCGGCGGGAGGCCTGGCCATCAGTCGGGCACCGCGTGCGGCGGAGGTGACGGGCACCAGCACCGGCGCGGCATCACCGGCCGGCAACACTGCCTGTGCGACAGCCAGCGCCGTATCAGCATCGGGGACGAGGACCAGCAGGTGCACGCCCGGCTCACCAGCGGTGAGACGATCCAGCGCAGGCTGGACGAGCGAAACCATGGCCGCCACGGTCGGGGCGGCGGTCAGGACCACCTGCTGCGAGCGGGTGACCTTGGGAGCGGACGGGGCGGCGGTGGAATCAGCCTTGGGCACGGTGGCCTCGGAGTGTTGCGAGAAAAAATGATGCTGCCGGCGGGCCGACTCGCGGCGCGCAATTGGAAACGGAGCTGGGATGTCAAAC
>JBBQRH010000062.1:0-24245 GCA_038215035.1 Gemmatimonadales bacterium
TGGAGGGTACATGCGTAAGCCTCGGCCCGCGTCGTACAACCCTGCACAAGCGCTGAATCTCATCGCCAGCGATCGTACAGGAATTCCACTGGTCTGCCCGTCCTGCGCCTCGGCGCAGTTCGAGCGTGAACCTGCTCTAATGCCACCACCACCCCGCAGCCATGTGACGCTGCGATGTGAAACATGTGGACGTGTTGCACGGTATATCGCAGGTGCCGCCTGACGCCGCTGCCATAGGGCGCCGACAACTGAAACAAGTTGTATTGCCGCGGCGCCCGGGATCCGTTCCTGGCGTCGCGGCCTGTTTCATGCACAAACATTCTGCAGATATTGCGCGCTGACACTTCACCGCTGGTGTGTCGCCGCGCTGCACGAGAGACGGTTCGTCGCTCGCGCTTCAATGCAAGACCGGCGGGACGCGAGGAGCCGCATCATGGCACGAATTCAGGGAACGGTGAAGTGGTTTAACGATGCAAAGGGTTTTGGGTTCATCGCACATGAAGGTGGCCCGGACGTATTCGTCCATTTCAGTGCAATTCAGTCGCAGGGCTTCAAGTCGTTGGCAGAGGGTGACAAGGTCGAATTCGAGATCGTGCAGGGCCAGAAGGGCCCTCAGGCTGACGCTGTCACCAAGGTCTGAGCAGACCATAGTTCAGTACGAAACGAGCAAGGGGCCGGCGATCTGACGATCGCCGGCCCCTTGCTCGTTCACCGCGCCTGATTCACCGCGCCTGATTCACCGCGCGAGCTCGAAGCGAACGCCCCGCACCGCACCGCGACGACGCTTCGGCGCGAACTTGTACAATTGTGCCGGACGACCGCGGCCTTCTGCCCGCCAGGCCTTGGTGGGCTCCACCAGATGCGCCGCGTGCAGCGAGCGGCGGAAGCTGGCCTTGTGCAACGGACGCTCGAGCAACAGCTCGTAGACCTGCTGCAGCTCGCGCAGCGTGAAGGTCGTCGGCAACGCGTGGAAGGCGATCGGCTCGTGCTCGACCGCGTGCTTGAGCATCCCGAGTGTTGCCTTCAGCAACGCCTTCTGGCGCGGCGGCAGCACCGCCGTCTCCGCCCTGACCCACCCTTCGTCTTCGTGCACCGTGCCATCCGGGTACACCGCCACGAAGGCAATCGAGATCGGCGTGTCTGCCGGGTGCGTACTCTCTGAGAACGCACCAACCTGTGTCAACCAGCGGGGGGACGCACCCACCGTCTTCGTCGCCAGCGATTTCGCGAGCGCGGGCAGCGCCTCGCTCGGAGCCTTGCTGACGCCAATGTACGGCAACGACCGGGTTGATCCGCGTGCCTTTGCAGCACCGGCCGAGGTGCAGACGAACCATTCGCCGTCGCGCGGCGAGAGGAGCACCAGATCCAGCGAAAAGAGATTGCGCATACCCACGTTCGTCCTTCGCGCCCCTGAGATCAAACACACTCGCGATGAGTGGTCGATTGGCAGTCAGCGCGTTGTGGCTGCCACTGTTCAAAAGGAGATGCCGACGGTCGCCTAATGGCCAGCAATCGACATCGTGATCGGAATATAGCGATTGAACAACTGCCGTCCCAATATTCCTCGGGCAGCCGCAAGCTGTGATGCCCGGCTTCCATTCCACGCAATCAGATACGATCCAACTTGCGGAAGCTGCTGGCCAAGGTAGGGATTGCCGAATCCAATCACAACCAGCGGCTTGCCGCGTGCTTGAATTGCAGTCACCAGAGCACCAAGGCCGTCCGGCACTCCCGCAGAGGCCTGGTCCCACTGCTGCGCAAGATATGAACCCATCAGTACCACATCAGCCGAATCCACCAACGGAAGCAGCCGCGCCGGATCGACGAACGGGTCGTCGGGGTGCAGCACGATCGTCCGCACCCGGCCGGCAGTCCGGCCGAGCGCTGCGGCGAACGTCGTCCCCGCCCCAAGATTCGTGCTTCGTGCAACCACGATATGAAGGATACGGCGTGTTGCGGCCGTCCCCGTCGTGTCCAGTGGCAGCAGCCGTTGCGTATCTCGCACCAATGTGACAGATCGCGCAGCAATGCGCTCTGACAAACGTCGGTTTGTCGAATCACCGACCAGGCGCCGCACGCCGTTGAGGTCGACTTGCGACCCCTGGCGAAGGCCCACGCGCACCTTGGCGAGGAGAATGCGGCGAACCGCGGCATCGATCCTCTCGCGACTGATCCGGCCCTCGGTGACCCCGCCGATCACGGCCTCGATGGTCTGCGCCACGTTCTCAGGCTGAATCAGAATGTCCGCCCCGGCGAGTACGGCAAGCTTCGCGGCTTCAACGGCCCCGTATCGATCCAGCACGCCGCGCATGTCCATCGCATCGCTGATGATCAGACCATTGAACCCCATCTCTTTGCGGAGCAGGCCGGTCAGCACCGCGGGCGACAGCGTCCCGGGCGCGCCGCTTGGATCCAGTGCGGGCATGCTGCCGTGGAACGTCATGATCGCGCCAACACCGGCGGCGATGCTGGCGCGAAATGGCGGAAGTTCAACCGTATCCAGCCGCGCGCGCGAGGCGGTGACGACCGGCAGTGCCAGATGCGAGTTCACATCCGTATCACCGTGCCCCGGAAAGTGCTTCCCCGTCGCAATCATCCCGTGCTCCTGCACACCACGCACGAATGAGGCACCAAGTCGACCAACCCAAGCGGGGTCTTCGCCAAAACTGCGGACGTTGATCACCGGATTGGCCGCATTGTTGTTGACGTCGAGCACTGGGCCGTACACGATATGAATGCCGAGCGCCCGTCCCTCGACGGCGGTGGCCCGACCGTACGCGTAGGCCAGCACCGTATCCCGGGTGGCCCCCAGCGCCATCAGGGGCGGGAAGAGCGTCGCGCCGCCAAGATCGATGGCATTCGGCAGGAAGAAGCCACCGCTGGCACGAAAGCCGGCGCCCGCCTCGAGATCGGCGCCAATCAGCAATGGAACCGGTGACATCCGCTGCATTGCGTTCAGCTTCGCGGCCATCTCCATCGGACTGCCGATCGACATCGTAAACCCACCCACCTGATCCTTCTCGATCCAGGTACTCAGCTTCGTCCAGGCTGAGTCCGTCGACGAGACGTAGTCGGCAAACACACTGGGCCAGACCATCTGCCCAACCCGTTGCCGCAACGTCATCGCTGCCAGCGTCCGGCGAACCCACGCACTGTCCTGCGCGCTCGGAGCGCGCTCGCCGCGGCGCTGCGCCGAAAGCAGCGCCGGCAGAAATAACGCAACAGCCGTGGTCGTGCGAAGGAAGGAGCGCATCAGTGGCTGATCGTCCCCTGTTTGGTTACGTCGATCTCGGCGCTCTCACCGGCCTTGAACAGGAATGAACTCATGTTCTTGACCAGGAACTGCCGCGACTGCGGGTCCATCACGTTCAGGCCGTAGTGGTTGATCAGCATCGTCTGCTGCTTCAGCCAGTCTGCCCAGCACACCTGACAGATTTCCGCCAGCACGCGCTGACCAATCGCGCCGGGAAACGGAGGACGCTCAAAGCCAGCGCGCAGGGTACCGCATCGGCTGCAGGTTAAATCGGGCACGGCTCACTCGGGAAGGAGAATCCTCGGCAATTGCGCCAAGGGAATCCGATAAAGATGATGCGGGCGAGCACCCAATGGCACTCGCCCGCCAGGTCCTGCGTCACCTGCGGCTGACTCAATCGCCGCTCACAACCCGCGACGGCGACACCGCCCCACCGTGCGCGTACTTCACCTCGGCCAGCCGCAACCAGCTGAGCAGCGTGATGTACATCCAACCGATGTCGAACTCAAACCAGCGGTGCGAAAACTTGGCCGAGTGCGGGTCCGCATGATGGTTGTTGTGCAATTCTTCGCCTGCAATCATGATGCCGAACGGGATGATGTTTCGGCTCTCATCCTTCACCGCGTGATTGCGATAGCCCACCGCATGGCCGACGCCGTTGATGATGCCCGCCGCCCAGAACGGAATCCAGAGCATCTGGAGACCCCACACAATCCCACCGACAAACAAGCCGAAGAGGTAAAGATCAACCGCCAGCATCACCAGAATTCCGAGCGAACTGTGCCGTGTAAGCAGATGCCGCTCCAGCCAGTCCGACGGGGTGCCCTTGCCGTACTTCTCGAGGACTCCCGGCTGGCGCACCGCGTTGCGGTAGAAGAAGGCGCCCTTCACCATGATGTTCCGCAGTCCTTCCACCACCGGTGAGTGCGGATCCCCTTCGCGGTCGGCGAATGCATGGTGCTTCCGATGACACGCCACCCACTCCTTCGTCACGGTCGCTGTGCTCATCCAGAGCCAGACCCGCATTGGCAGCGATACCACCCACGAGAAGCGCACACCACGATGCGTCTGCTCACGATGCAGGAACAGCGTAACGCAGATGTTGGTCAGGTGCCCGGCGATCAGCACGAACAGGACAGGCATCCACCACTCACGTGCAAGACTTGCAAACCCTGGCATCCGACTCAAACTCCTTCGCAGGTAAACGGTCCGACACTGCTGGCAGGGCCAGCAGATGACGTTGCGGCACGGCACTCGGCGGAGCGCCAAGGTGCAAAATAGCCTTGAGGAGCCCCGATCGCAGCGCTGAGGGCTCCCGCCCGCCCGAGACGGCACCACGCTACGACTGGCCGCTTCCCCCTGTTGTACAATTCAAAACGGTCTGAGCCAGTGCCAGCAGTTTGCGCGATGCCGCGCCACTCGTGCCTTGGTATCAGCCTGCCGACACTCAAAGTTATGCTCAGCCTCCGAGTGCCACTGCTGTCCAGCGCCGTCGTGCTCCTGTGGTCGCCGCCGACGGCTCACGCTCAGAACGGCTCCGTCGGCGTCACCGCCATGGTTCAGGCGCTCCCGCTCGCAGTAGTCGCCGTGGAGCGCACGGCGGTTCCCGGTCAGCTCCTCGTCCGAGTTGCCGGTTGCGGCGCAGGTGCGATCACGGTTGACGCCCGAACGGCCAGCGGTACGATCCGGACGGCGCGCCTCCCGCTGCCTGCCACCGGTGGGTGCCAGACGCGGGACGTCACGATTCAGCTGTCAGAGCCATCGATGGCGGCCAGCGAGTTTCTGGTGAGCCTGGATCAATCCGACAAGCTGCTGGCACCATCGTTTTCGCAGTTTGTCGTACCGGCCAGCGTGGTCCGCCACGGATCGCGGTCAAGCCTCGCCTATTGATCGATTGGCGTCAGCGTGATGGCCGGAACGCGTGCCGTTGCGCCATCGTCGCTTGACGCCAGCGTCACCGTCTTCAACTCGGCGCGAAGGCCCTGCGACGCCAGCCAGAGGGCATCGACACGGATCGTAAGCGGTCCCGGTCGGACCCCGAACAGCACATACTCACCATCGCTGAACGATTCGGCCCGGGCGATGACCTCGCCACGCTGATTGGTGACGACCAGCGGTACGGGGGGTAGCGACACGCCGCCAGCGCGATTCCAGATGATCCGCCCCTCGACGACGCCGCCGGCGACGAGCGGAATGTCGAGTGGCTCGAACCGATTCGGTCCGGCCTCGATGCTGCGATGCGCAATGGTCGGAATCCAGAGCGGCGACGGCAGCGATGTGGAATCAATGACCACCGGCAGTGGCACGAATGGCACCAGATCCCACACGCGATACCGTCCATCGCCGTCACTACGCGCGTATCCGGTTCCGACCTGCACCATCACGCCCGGCACCGCGGGCTCGCCGCCATCGCGGAGTCCATTGGCGTTTCGATCCAGGAACACGATTCCAGTGGCGCCGGTGCGCTGCAGCGACGGCCCGGTGACAAACTGCGGCCGGTTCTCGCCCCGGGTGATGAGTGCGGACCCCTGAACACTCTGGACCGCGCTTGATGATCCCCGGGACATCGTCGCCGATGTGTAGCTGCGCACGGCGCTCAGGTCACGGGACATGGTGAGGGTCGCAATCGGCCCACGCTGTCCCTGCTGGAACGCGACACCCGCATCGACGCGAAATGCCCCGGGCAACGGCATCGCCAGCGTCACGGCCTGGCGCACCGCCCGACCCCGCGCATCGATCTCACCGATCATGCGCAACAGCGCCGCTCCCAGGTAACGACCACGATTCCCGTGAGGCAGCAGCATCGCTTCGATACCGGCCGCGCGCTGCGAGAATCCCGACCGTGATGACTGATCGAACCGCAGATACGGCTGCAGCCGCATCCCGGCCGTTTGTGTCCCGACGCCCACGCGCGCACGCAGCATGTTCCCTCCAGTGTAAAACACACTGCGGTCAACACTGGCCTCCACGGACGTCTGGCGGACGTCTATGGAACGCCAGAATCCATACAGACTGCTCTGCTGACTGCGTCGCGCGGCCAGTAGCGGATCCAGCGGATCCTGGGCAAACCATTGCTGTTCCAACGACAGGCGGAGTTGACGCGAGGGTTCGAGATTGAGGGCGAATCGCGTCCGCGACTGCGCGGCCACATCGAGTTGCACGGCAACCGCCGACATCGGACTGCCCACGAATGACAGGTATGGCGCCTGGCGCCACCCGATGGTGTCACGGGCTACGCCATCCACACCAACGCGCATCGTCCACCGATCGGTCAGCCCGACCCGCATGTCGATGGTTCCGGCAGCGACACACTGTTGCCGTAGCCGACACTGCGCAACGCTCACGCCATACTCGCTCCGATCACGCGGAAGGAGATCGGCGAGGATGCGCAGGTTCTCGGACAACGCGCGCGTCTGCCCGAAGGGACCGACGGCCAGCAGATCAACGGGATTCTCGCCGTAGAGCACCGGCAGCTGAAGCTGATATCCACTGCCGCGACCCACGGTATCCACGGCCACCAGCTCGCCGTTGCGGTACGCCTCGATCGTCCAGCCCGGCGGCAGATCACCGCGGAGTGACTGCAGACCGAAGAGCGCCGGCCGGACGTAGGGTGCGTTGGTCATCATCAGTCCGCGACCGAGTCGCGGTGTCGGGCCACCCCCAAGTCCGTCGCCAAGTCGCATTTGTGTCAATTTGCGTCCATCGCGCCAGACACCGGTCCAGGACGCGAGAGTCGGCAGCCGCGTACCACCGGTGACGGCGCCCGTGCTCATCTCCAGTGATCCGCCGAGAACATCCAGGCCCACGGCCGTGGACCAGCCGAGGTCGCGCTGCGCGCCCGTGATCGGGACGGTGAGGGAGTAGTCCACCACCGCACCGTCGGCGAGGGGACGCGCGAGGGGTGCAGTCAGCTGCTGCGCCGCCGTACCCGCCTGTGCCATCAAACGAGAGTGTGCCTGCTCGCGCGCAATGCGTCGACCGAGCGGCAGGGAATCGATCAACGGCAGCGAGATGACGAGATCACTCCAGCTGACTTCGAAGACAGTTCGCAGCACCGATTGCAGCGTGACGACGTCAGCGGTCAATTCACCGTCGGTGATGCGCAGCGCACCAGCCGTGATGCGCAGCGGTTGCGCCCCCGTCCGCACCAGCATCGAGTCGACATCGAAGACCAGCAGATCGCGGGACGGCCAGCGGCGCAGTTCGACCCGGGACTTCGAGCGCACGACGACCTCCAGTTCCAGCGCGGCGGCCAGCTCTGCGACCGGCAACCAGACGCGTTCACCCTGACGCTCTGCCCGCACGGCGAGCGAGGCTGCCTGTCCGAGCCGGAGGTCGAGGAGCGTCGGCTCGATCACCGTCTGCGCACGCGCTGGTGCGGCGCTCATGCCAAGCATGAGCGCCGCACTCAGAAACGTTCGACGACGAGCAGGCGGCACGATCAGCTGCCGCCGGCGGGCAGTGTCACCGTGGTCTCGGCATGCTGAGGCGGAGATCGGAGCAGCGTGCTCTGCGTGACATCCGGACGATCAGTCGACAGGTCGATGGAGATGCGATACTGCCCAGGCTCGAGCGTCCGTCGGTCGAACGCGAAGCGTGGCGAGATCGACTGGTACACCGCCGTCTGCATCGTATGCGACGCGATGGTGCGACCATCAGCGGCGTGCAATTTCACGGTCGTCAGGCCGATCCAGGCCGCAGTGCCGGTCCGCTGCATCGGTGCCCGTATCACCAGTGAGTCACCCTCTGTCACGGCCGAGAGAACACCGAGCTGCACACCGGTCTGCTGTGCGCCGTTGCGATAGTTCACCGCGATGATGGTGCGGACTTCGAGCGTCAGACCCACCGACACGCTGGTGCTGTCGCTCGCCGATGTGGCAGGCAGTTCCGCATCCTTGGCGGCGATGATCAGGCGGGCCCAGTATTCGCCATCTGGCAGACCCACCGGAGGACGTGCCAGCAACCGGACGGTCTGTCGTTGATTCGGCAGCAGGATCAGCCGGCGGGGAAAGGCGTCCACGAATCCAGCGGCGGACGGCATGGTGGAATCGGTGTGCTCCACGATTTCCAACGTCAGATCGCCCGCGGGCGTCGTCGTTGGATGTCCATAGACGGCGCGAATGGTGATCTCCGACGCACGCGCAGATGGGTTGTAGAGTTCGATCGAACCCGATCGCTCGCGATTGCTCAGGACCACACCCTGAGGCGCGACGAGAATGGCTTGCGCACCTGCGCAGACCGGAGACATGCCGATGAGTAGTGCGGCCAGTGCACGCAGCCAGCGCAATCCATGCGCCACGCGGGGAGACGGGGCGGAGACCATTCAGATACCGAGATTGGTGATGGTGACGACAATCGGAGCGGTGTAGGCACCGACTGGCTGGCCGACGCGCGGCGCGGCGCGTCCGCCGAGGAAAAACGTGGCGCGCGTGGTCGTGACGAGTTGAAAGCGTGCCGCGCCGGCCGGATTGAACCGGATCATTGCGGCCGGATTGGCAGAGGGAGCGGCTCCGGCGGCGGTCGTTCCGAACGTGATCGGCAGTGTGGTGCCGGCACCGTTCATGGCGCTCGGCAGCGTGTAGCGAATTTCGAACGACGTGCCGATGGCTGCTTCAACCTGAATCTGGCCGCTGAGCGTGATCTGCGCGGCATCGATTGTCGTGGGAACGCCAGGCAGCAGGAAGCCGAAGGACAGATTCTGAATCGGGCGAACGACGAGCGTCTGGCCCTGCGCGCGGTGTGCGAGGGCCAGAAACACGCCAGCTGAAAGCAGTCGAGCAAGCACCGAAGATCGGTACATCGTTGCGGGTGGTCAGCGATGTCGGACAGCAGATCATCTCCGGACGCCCGTCGGCGCCCGGAGACGAAGACGAATCACAGCCCGGTATAGGCGGCTGCGAGGACGATCGAACCGGTGTACGCGCCGGCGGCCTGCGCGGCGCCTGGCACCACGCGTCCACCAACGAATACGAAGAGATTGCCGGCCACGAAGTTCGAATTGACTGGCGTGCCGCTGGTGACCGTCAGCGCCGTAGCGCCGGCCGTCACGTTGGTGCCGTTGACGCGGACGTCGTAGGTGTTGATCGGCATCGTGTTCGCGCCGCTCGCCAACGTCGTCGGCAGGGTGAAGGTGAGCGCAACCTGGGCCCCCAGATATCCGGTCAGTGAAAAGCGACCACTAGTGGCGTCGCTGAACGCGACCGTCTTGTTCACGCCCTGAAACACGTTGCCGAAGGCCAGCGGCGCCGTTCCGGTGACGGTGATCGGCGTGACGACGGTTGCGGTGGCCGCAATCGAGGCCGACTGGCCCTGCGCCGCACCAGCGGCGCCGGCCAGCGCGATCAATGCGGTGAGGTGGCGGATGGATGCCATGGCTCAGCGGTCCTCAGAGGCCGGTGTAGGCGGCGGCCAGCACGATGCTGCCCGTGTACGACCCGCCAAGCTGTGCCGCCGCAGGCAGTACACGGCCGCCGACAAACAGGAACAGGTTGCCCGCCGCAAGGTTGCCATTGACCGGCACACCGCTCGTCACCGTCAGCGCAGTGGCACCGGCCGTCACGTTGGTCGCGTTCGACCGGATGTCCCAGGAATCGATCGGCAGGTTGTTGGCGCCGTTGACGAGGTTCGTCGGCAGCGTGAAGGTCATCGCGACCTGCGAGGTCCCGAAGCCGGTGATGCTGAAACGGCCGCTGGCCGCGTCGCTGAACGGGATCGTCCGGTTGACGCCCTGGAACACGTTGCCAAAGGCGAGGTTGGCGCCGCCGGTCACAACCAGCGGGGTCACGACGGTAGCTGTCGCCGACACGTTGGCAGACTGGCCATGTGCGAGCGCGGGGACCGAGAGGAGGGCGGCGAGCGCCGCGAGTCGAGCAATTCGCATGGTGATCCGAGAGTGGGCGGGAAGGAGGCGTGGCCGCCGCACCGCCCGGTGCGCAAGCCACGGTGACTCGGCAACTTCGACCGAGTCTCAGCGTTCCCTTCCATATCGCGGATCGTGCCACCGGAAAAAAAGACCGGCGCTGTCAAATATTCTGACATCGCCGGTCGATATTTTTGCTTGGAATCGCGAAACAAGACATGGCACGTGCCATGGTCAACACTGCCTAACCCGTTATACAACAACACGTTGTGTTGAGATAAACGATGTCGGCCATCGATCTGATCCTTTCGCTCCATGTCCTAACGAGCTCAAGAACAAGATTGGCGTTGTGCAACCTCGATTGCGAGCTGCGGCAGCAGCAAACGCGCGCAGCTGCGCCAAAGCAGGTGCCGGTACGGCGACCCGCGAATTTTCGATCTCGGCACTACTCCAGCGTTTTAACCTCTCCCACCAGCTTGGTGAGGCTCGCCTTTGCGTCACCAAAGAGCATGCTGGTCTTCTCGTCGTAGAACAGCTCGTTCTCGATGCCCGCGAAACCGGCCGACATGCCGCGCTTCAGCACGATGATGTGCCTGGCATCGGAGACGTTGAGAATTGGCATCCCGAAGATTGGTGAAGTTGGATCCGTCTTCGCCGCCGGATTCACCACGTCGTTGGCACCAATCACCAAGGCCACATCTGCGCTCGCAAACTCGGCGTTGATCTCGTCCATGTCGTACATCCGATCGTACGGCACGTTGGCTTCGGCCAGCAACACGTTCATGTGGCCGGGCATTCGGCCGGCGACCGGGTGAATGGCGTACTTCACCTCCCCGCCCTTCCGTTCGATCAAGTCCGCCAGCTCGCGGACGGCGTGCTGGCTCTGCGCCACAGCCATGCCGTATCCGGGTACCACGATCACCTTCGATGCGTACCCCAGCTGCACCGCCGCGTCCTCGGCAGTGATGCTTCGCACGGTGAGTCCCGCCGACGACTTCGCCGCGACGGTCCCACCGGCACTGCCAAACGCTCCGAAGAGCACATTGCCGAAGCTGCGGTTCATTGCCTTCGACATGATGATCGACAGAATGAACCCCGATGCCCCGTCGAGCGCACCGCAGATGATCAAGACGTTGTTGCCGATGGCGAAACCCGTCGCAGAGGCCGCGAGGCCGGCGTAGGAGTTGAGCAACGACACCACCACCGGCATGTCCGCACCACCGATCGGCAACACCATCGTGATGCCGATCACGAACGCGATGCCGATCATCGTGAAGAACACCGGCATGTTCGTCGAATCGTAGAGCAGGTATCCAAAGCACCCGATGGCCGACGCGAACAGCAGCAGGTTGACCAGGTTCTGTCCCCGGAAGGTCACCGGGCGACCGGTGATGAACTCCTGCAACTTGCCGAACGCCATGAAACTGCCCGTCACCGTCAGGCTGCCGAACAGCACCTCGAAACCGAGCGCCGCCATTTTCGCCGCACCGATCGGGATGCCTTCATGATGCGAATGCCAGAACTCTGCCACGCCCACCAGGGTGGCGGCCAGCGCACCGAACATGTGGCTGAACGCAATGCGCTGCGGCATCGCCGTCATGGGCACGAACTTGCCCAGTGGATAGCCGATGATCGAGCCGATGATCAGACCGGCAATGATCCACTCGTAGGTCAGGATATCCTGATGCCAGAGGGTGCCGACAATCGCGAGCAACATCCCGACGGCCGCCATCTGCATCCCACGCCGCGCCTCGGCGGGTTTCGTCAATCCGCGCAAGCCGAGGATGAACAGCACCGATGCCGCCAGATAGCAGCCCTGCATGAAGAGCTCACGCATGCGGCTTCCCGCTCGGCGCGTCGGCGGGCTTCTCCGTGCGCTTGAACATTCCCAGCATGCGATCGGTGATGATGAAACCACCGACCACATTGGTGGTGGCGCAGATCACGGCGATGAATCCAAGAATCGTGGAGACGGTGCCAAACTTTCCGCCAGCGGCGACCAGCGATCCCACCAGCGAGATACCGGAGATCGCGTTGGTGGCCGACATCAGTGGTGTATGCAGCAGCGGCGGAACTTTGGTGATCAGCAGATAGCCGACAAAGCCTGCCAGCACGAAGACGTAGAGCGAGATGATGAAGTTGCCAGTCATGTTCAATCCGATCGGGGTAGGCTCAGCGCAGTCGAATCTGGCCGGCATGCGTGACGAGCATCGCGCCCGTGATTTCGTCGTCCGGATCGACGACGAGCGTATTGTCTGCTTTGGACGTCAGGTGCTGCAGCAGTGTCAGGACGTTGCGCCCGAACATCTGCGATGCGTGGAACGGCTGCGTCGCTGGCAGATTGCGCGGCCCCATGATCGTCACGCCATTCACGACCACATCCGCGCCGTACTCCGTCAGTTCACAGTTGCCGCCGGTTTCGGCGGCGAGATCCACGATCACGGCGCCGGGCTTCATGCGATGCACCATCTCGGCCGTGATCAGCCGCGGCGCGGCACGCCCCGGAATGGCAGCCGTTGTGATCACCAGATCCTGCGACACGATGTGAGCGCCGATGGTCTCGAGCGTCCGGGCAGCATCGTCCTGTGATTGCGCCTTGGCGTAGCCACCCTTGTCCTCCGCTGCCGCTGACACGACATCGGAGGTGACGAACGTCGCACCGAGCGACTGAACCTGTTCGGCGGCCGCAGGCCGGACATCGAAGGCGCTGACGACGGCACCGAGTCGGCGAGCGGTTGCGATGGCCTGCAGCCCAGCCACGCCCGCGCCAATGACAAAGGCTTTCCCTGGGGTCAGCGACCCGGCTGCCGTCGTCATCATCGGCAGCAGACGCGGCATCGCCGCAGCGCCCAACAACACCGCCTTGTACCCGGCAACCGTTGCCTGCGAACTGAGGACGTCCATCGACTGTGCGCGGGTGATTCGCGGCACCCGCTCGAGCGCCAGCGTGCTGACCCGCTGTGCGGCCAGGTGATCGACCAGGTCCCCGGCTGATTGCGCCTGAAGCAGGCAGATCAGCGTCACGTCGGCCGACAGGAGTGACAGCTCCTCCGACAACGGCCGTTGCACCTTGGCGATGACGTCGGCGCCAGCCACGGCGGCTTCGGCCGTCTCGGCGATGGAAGCGCCGGCGGCCCGGTAGGCATCGTCCGTGTGAAACGCGCGCGCGCCGGCGCCGCTCTGGACCACCACGACGGCGCCGGACTTCACCAGCTTCGCGACGTTCTCCGGCACCAGCGCAACTCGCTGCTCGCCAGTAGCGCGTTCGGTCAACACGGAAATACGCATGGATTCAGTAGGAATGAAGCTTCAGTACCACACTCGAGCACCAGACAAAACCGTGTACCGGATCGAACCCGCAGGTACAAAAATACGACCGTCACTGTGACCGGTTGGGGAGACGGTCAGCGGCGGTAGTCGTCCAACTCATGCACACGGCGATCGAGCGGTGCGGCGGCCAGATCAATCAGAATCACTGCCAGCGCAGCACCACTGATTGATGCGAGTTTCGCGGCGCGACGGCGCGCACCAACGATCCGGAGCATGGCGCAGACCGCATCTCCCGACCTCGCGCCCAGCCGCTCGAGCAGACGCGTTTCACCGCGATCCGTCCCCGTGATGAAGCTTGGACGGACAACCGTGAATGGATTCGGCCCCCCGAAGAGGGCAGACTCGACATGAGCGCGAACACGAAGGTACTCGTTCCCGGTTGGTGAGGCGCCAAGCGCCGAGAGATACACCAGTCCGGCGGCGGGCACCGCATTCCGGGCCGCATTGATCGCCAGCATCGTGAGCCCCAGATCGATCGAAGCCTGGGAGGCGTCCGGCCCGCCGGTGGCCCGCGCAGCCTTGGCGCGCGACGCCGTCGTGCCAAGCAGCAGGAAGATCCGGTCGGGCGAGTCGGATTCGAGCATCCGATACCATGCCTCGGGCACCCACGGCGTGCGGACCACCCGTGCGCCGTGGGCCACGAGTGCGGCCGCCGCACGGTCTCCCGTCGGACTGTCTGGGCGGACGTGGGCGATGACCTCGTGCCCGGCACGGGACGCCGCGGCGGCGACGTGGCGTCCGACATAGCCAGTTGCACCTGCGAGCAGCATGCGCATCTGTCTAAAGCGGCTGAGGCGCGGTTTCCGCGCGCTGACGTACGGGCGCGCCGGCGAACCTGGCCAGCCACGCGGCGGTCGACGACCACACGTGTTGCCGGCAAAAATCCACCGTGATCACATGTCCGCAACCATCGACCCACTCCCGTTCGACCATCGCCGCACCGGTGAAGAACGAGGAGTGCCGTTCAGCCAGAGCGGCCGGAATCCGATAGTCGCTCCGCGAATGCATCAGGAGGGTGGGTGCCCGGACGTCGGCGGCTGCCATTCGTGCGTCCTGCGCGACCGCAACCAGATCACGAACGCTCCGCGGTGGCGCCGCACCGTACCCGAGTGCCAGCCCACGCGCGACGGGATCGAAGATCGATGCCTCTCGATCGCCACCACGAAGAAAGGGGGTGATCAGGCTGACCACGCCGGCCAGCGGCGCCAATCGCTCCGCCCGGGCGGGCGGCGTGATATAGGGTGCCAGCAGCACCAATGCAGGCAGCTCGGGATCGCGCGCCGCCTCGATCGTGGCCAGCGCGCCGCCCATCGAGAGTCCGACCAGTACGACGGTCGAGTATTCGTTTCGAAGTGCGTTGTATTCTCGGTGCACTGCGGCCCGCCACTCGGCAGAGCCACTGGACGCGAACGCCTTCAGCGTCCGACCATGTCCGGGCAGCAGGAGCACACGAACCGTCCACCCGTGCTCACGATGCAGATATTCGGCAAGGAGGCGCAGTGTTTGCGGCGTGTCGCCAAAGCCATGGATCAGCAGTGCGGCGTGCGAGGCACTCGCCCGCAGGTCGATCGGCTCAGCGCCGGGGATGATCCCACTGGGGCCAACCGGGAGCCGGGCGGCGTCTGCGGCCCTCGTCCGTGCCCGACGCCAGAAATAGGTGCCCACGTGCAGGAGCATCGCTGCGCACAGCGCAACCGTCAGGGGCAGCAGCATGCGTATTCGAGGGCGGGAGAATCGTCGGCAGGGGGCGTCATGTTCGCGGGCGGCGTCCCTCAGGACCGGCGGGTCGGCCAACCGACGCTGACCGCTCTATCGCGGCGTCCCGCCGGCCTCAGTCCTTGCACGCCGCGGTCAATTGCAGCGCAACACACCTCTGGCCCGACGGACGGACGCTGAGGGATGTCTTCCCGTGCGAAGATACGTCATCCTCAGTAACTTGCAGCACGGATTCCGCTCACTGTGATGCCTCCGCGCAACAGATCGAGCTGCGCCACGCTGTCGACCACTGCCACGCGACGCTGCGTGCGAGGGATTTCAGGCAATGCAAGTCATTTCGGTGCAAGCAGTTACGTGTTCCTTGCCCCGAGGCACGTGGGGTCGTTTTACGGAAGAGCTTGGTTGGCGTGTATGTTGCCACCGCTCTGATCCATAAACCGCAGACCGTCAATCCCACGGCACGCCCTCGTGTGAGCGCCTCGCCCTTCTCGACCGCAATTCTTGGCAACGACGCGTTCCTTGCGGCGACGCCGGCGCTACCCGTGCAACTGATGCACGCAGCGCTGGCGGCCGGATTCGACGCAGTCGTGCCGGCAAGCCTGGGCGACGAACTCGTGGCAGGCGAAACGCTCCGTATTGCCCAGCTTCGCGGTCGGCGGCCGGTCGTGCAATGCGCCTGCCCATTCTCGCTCATCCAACTATGCAAGCGCGAGGCCAATCTCGCTGACGTCACGATTCCCGTCGCGCCGTCCGCCGTAGCGCTCGCCCGCGCGCTCCGACACGATCGGGCAGAGCCACAACACATCACTTACATCGGCGCATGCCCCGGCGCGCAGGATCAGGCCATTGATCTGCAGATTCTGCCAGAGGCGTTCTTGCGCGGCCTCGAGCGGAAGGGCGTGTCGCCCGCGTCGCAGCCGGACGTATTCTCCGACAGGCTGCCCCCTGACCGGCGCCGCTATCTCTCGCTCCCCGGTGGCGCCCCGCGTCCCGAGCTCGTCGAAGCCCTCCTCCGTCGGAATGTCATCGCCCTCACTGGCCGCATGAACCCGTTACTGGCCGTTGCCGATGCGCTCTTCGACGGAGGCGTGACGATGATCGATCCTGCCGGTGCCTATCACTGCTCGTGCGCTGGCAGTGATGGAAGCCGCTCGGTGGCGGAGGGGCGTATGGCGATCGAGCGGCTCGAGCCGCTGCGGGCGACGTCACCGATCTTCGAGGCACCGGCGTGGCTTGATCTGCGACCGAGTGAGCCGCTGGATGCTGCTGATTCGGCGGACGATGACGCTGGCGAAGCTGCACCCAAGGCATTCCGCGATGCCGCTCGTCTCGATCAAACAACTCCCACGACCGACGCGGAGCGCAGTGGCGCCACCGCGTCGCAAACCGATGCGTCGCGGCGGCTGTATGCGCTGGGCGTGCGCACGGCACGCAAGCGTTCGCCACCGGCCCACGCGGTTGACGCGCCGGCCATCATCAGCGAACACATTCCGCAGACAGCGTCGGCGCTGCACGCGCAGCCCATCGAGCGTGAGATCCCGCTGGCGGATCGCGGCACGCCGTTCGCGGATCAACTGGCCGCGCTCGAGCCGCCAGCAAAACGTCCGACACCGAAATTCGACGATCTGCTTCAGCGCGACTGATCACGCCACGACGGGTACCGCGCGCGAGGCGGTGGTCACCGCAGCGCACCCGGCATCCGTCATGACATCAGCGTGTCCGGCCGGTAGTCAGCGCAACACGCGCGTCATCCAGTGCCGCCGCCGCGCTCCCAACGCGTACGACGAGATCGGCCAGCTCGGAGCGGGCAAGCGTTGCATCGTTCGCACGTACGGCTTCTCCGATCGTGGGGAAGATCATCGTCGAGTACCCGTTGTCCACGTCGGCAGCGTAGATGACACCGCGGACCCACGGCCGTGACTTCAACCCGGCGGGGCGAGCCAGCCGTCGTTCAACCTGTCGTAGCGCAGCATTCGTGAGGCGTTGTTTCGAGGCAGAGAGATTTCCGCCGGAAAGCACGCTATCGCGAACGTGATTGAATTGCCGCGCACGATCGATGAAGGCGATCCATGCTGCATCCAGCGTTGCCGCATCGCCGGCGTTGATGGACGCCAGCAGCCGACTGGTCCGGTCAGTGTAGCGCCGCATGGTCTGCCCGAACTCGACGTAGTCGTATGGCACGATGTCGGCGTTCGCGAGCCGGAGCAGCATGGCCGCGGCCAATCGCGCGGCGGCGGCGTGCGCGACGTAGCCGGTATCCCCGAAGGATTCCATCCATCGCTGCGAATCATAGGCCGAGTGATACACACCGCCGGGGCCGCCAAACCCCCAGTCGGCGTGCGGAATACCAAAGTGATTGTAGAAGCCGGCGAAGTCCGAGCCGCCGCCGGGATCTCCCATCACCGGCTCAGACGTATCGGCCACCGCATTTCGTTTGCGCCAGACGGAGTACACCGAGCCGTTCCCTCTCGGATCGGGCACGTCGCGAGACAGTTCACGCGTCAGTCCGCGCAACGACGGCGATCCACCAGCTCCGAAATCGAAACCCGTCGCGCTCACGTCGAGATTCAGGTAGGCCACGCCGCCGCGCTGCAGTCGCAGCGAGTCGTCTTCGACGTACTCGGTCGAGCCGAGCATTCCCCACTCTTCGGCATCCCAGGTGGCAAACACCAGCGTGCGAGCCGGCGTTTGTCCGTTCAGCGCACGGACCACCGCACGCGCTGATTCGAGAATGCTCGTTATGCCGCTGACATTGTCACCGGCCCCAGCGCCCCACGCATCGCGATGACCACCGATCACGATCACTTCGTCGGGGCTGGACCGTCCCTGAAGGGTCGCGGTGGTGTTGTGAATCATCTTGAACGGTTGGGCATCGAGCGTCACCGACACACGGGCACGCACCGGGCCCGGGCCAACGTGGTAGCGGAATGACAAGCCGCCCTGCCAGCCGGCCGGAATCTTTGCACCGCCCACGCCCTCGAGCAGCGCCGTCGCAGTGCCGTACGACACCGGGACCACCGGAATGCGGGGAATCGTCATCTGCTCGACCGTCAGTCGTGGCGCGGCTTCGGTGGCGGCGTAGCCAGGTGTCGCAGGATCGCCGTAGCCATTGAACACACTGCCGCGCTGTACGCCGCGTGATGGTCGCATCGGACCGTTCGGGTACACGTCGCCGGTGACGAAACCATCGTCGATCGGATCGCTGTAGATCAGCAGCGCGACGGCGCCGTGCTTCTCGGCTTCACGTGCCTTGATTCCGCGGAAGCTCCGTCCGTAGCGCGCAATCACGATCTTCCCTCTGACCGAGACACCCATCGAGTCGAGCTTCACATAGTCTTCGACCAGACCGTAGTTGGCATAGACCACGTCACCTGACGCCTCACCACCGCCGCTGTAGCCATTGACAGTGGGATACTGCGTCAGCGTCGAGACGACATCTGCCTCCAGCGCGGGCTCGTCCACTGCCAGTGCCACAGGATCCGGAGCGGTCCGCCAGACCTGCACGCCCGTCGCATGCGGCAGATACACCCGGTAGCTGCGCGTCTCCACCCGTAGCCCGAGCTTGCGCAGCTCGGCGTTCACGTAATCGCGCGTGCGTTCCTGTGCCGGTGTGCCCGCGATATGCGGCTCACTGGAAAGGGCCCTCGCAATACGGCGCGCGGAATCGGGAGACGGGATGGCGATCGCTCGCCGCTCCAGCTCCCGCTGTGCAACGCTGGCCGCACCGGAGAATCCGGTCAGCGGTGTTTGAGCGCCGAGGGCAGCAGGAAATACAGTGCCCAGCAGAAGAGACCGAAGCGAACGATGCATGGCGCGGGAGGCAGAGAGAGAGCGATTGGCAGGCTCGTCATGGTGCTGCGTCGACCGCGGCGCCGCAAGGCACCGCCCGCTACTGATCCTCGCGCAACTCCTGCAGCAGTCGTTGCCCCACCAGTCGCAGTGCCTCCACCGGGTCCGGCGCCGTCGCCACGCTCGGCGCGAGTGCGCTGAACTGCGCGCGCATCTCATCTGCAATCATGTGTTCGCTCGGTTCACGGACACCGAGACGCTGGATCGTCGTGTCGGCCAGTGCGCGCAGCAGCCTCCGGATATCATCGGGCAGTGCGGCCAGCTCACTCGGGTCTGCCACCGGTGTCGGGTCCTTGCGACCGGTACGCAGGCGCGGCGCATCGACCAGCGCGCGAAGCTGGGCGACAGTGACCACCAGCGCGCCCGGGCCGTGCTCGCGGACTCCAGCAACAACGTTCAAGCGCTTCAAGCGAGTGCAGCGACGTACCACCGCCTCACGCACTCTGCCGACACCATCCAGACTGCCAAGTCCGCGCCCGGTGATGATGAGTACGTCGCCGCCGCCGACCGCCTGCTGTTGCCGGAGCCACGACTCCACCCGTGTTTCGGCCTCCGCCACGCTCGGCAATCCATCGCGCAGGTTGAGGGTGCGCGCTGCCCCGAAGCGGAGCTCATCGAAGGCCCGCTCGATGGGGATCACCGGCGCGGCACGCCGCTTACCGCCGGAAGGCATCACCGAGCACCACCCCATCGAGACGCTCGAGCGGTGTGACACCGATCCGTCGAGCCAGTGTCGGCGCCATGTCGACCACACGCACCGTCCGGGTCCGGGTCACGCCGCGCGCAAAGCCAGGGCCGTAGAACAGAATCGGCACGCGCGCGTCGGCATCGTTCGGAGAGCCGTGCGTGGCGTACGTGACACCGTTCCAGTACACGTACGGCTTGGGCGACACCAGCATCACGACGTTGAGCGACGGCGGCAATGCGTGAACCCAGCGACGGGCGACCGCGTCTCGCGCGGTGTCCGCCTTGGCGAGATCGCGGACCTTGTCCACGCGCGCCACGCCTGGGATCTGCCGAAATGCCGCAGCCATTGCGGTCAGCACCGAATCGAGCGGGACATTGGCTCGACGAAACGCCATCGAGTCAGCGAAGACCATCCCGTACTCGAAATCGAGGGCCGTCGCCGTATCGACGCCGCGGTTGGCGAGCGCACGGATGGTGGCGGCCATCACCGGTTCCGCATTGATGCGCAGTGCCACGTCCCGCTGACCGGCGAAATGCAGTTCTGGAAATGGCTGGACCCCGTGATCAGAAGTCAGCGCAATCACGATCCGCGACGAATCCCGCACCCGATACAGCGAGTCGAGAAATTCGCCAAGGTATCGATCGAGGCGCAGCATCTGATCGTGGATCTCGCGCGAGTCCGGCCCGTAGCGATGGCCAACCGCGTCAGTGGTCGACAGCGAAATCGCCAGCACGTCGGTCGCTGGTCCCTTGCCGAGCGCCATCGCGTCGAGGCCGGCCATCGCCGCCTGCAGCGTGAGCCAGTCCATGCGTGGATCGTCGGCAAGCGAGCGGATCGCCTGCACGGTATCGACGGGCAACGGGTGCGGAAACACGACATTCCGGCCACCACTTTCGAGCAGCACACTATCCGACTCGACGTACGTGCTGGCAGGGCGCAGCAACGTCCATGTCGTTCCCGTCATCGCTTGAGGCAACCGCCGCGCATTGAAGCGCGTGAGCCACGTCGGCAGCGTGTCGCCGTACCAACGACTGGTCGTGAAGCGTCCGTCACTGGCATACCAGAACACCGACTGTTTCGTGCGGCCTATCGGAAGAATGGCGCCGCGATCCTTCCGGCTGATGGACAGCGCACGTGACCGAGGATCGGCGGCGGCAATCCAGTCGGTGAGTGTCGTTCCCTGGAAGCGGAAGGGCGATGCCCCCGGGCCGCCGCCGCCAATCAGCGCACTGTTGTTGTCATTGACGCCGGCGTTGTTGCGCACGATGCCGGTGTGCATGGGAAACCGCCCCGACATGGTCGCGGCGTGGCCCGGTGCCGTTTCGGTCGTGGCGTGATCCTGAAAACCGTTCGAATACAGCACCCCGCCCGCCTGCAATCGTCGCAGCCCGCCGGTGAACTGTCGACCGTAGCGAGCGAAATAGTCGGGGATCATCTGGTCGATCGTGAGGAACACGACCAGGGTCGGACGCGGTGGCGCGGCCGGACGCTGCGCGCCCGCAGGCAGGATGGTGATCAGGGAAGAAACGGCGATCGCACCGGCAATGCCAGCACGGCGGAGCAGCATCCGGGTCACGAAGCGTGTCATGCTGAAAGCTACTCACGACTGGGACATGCCGGTTGGCGACCAGCCGACGAGGCATCCCATGCGCCGGCTGGTTGCGGTCAGGAAGCCTTCATGTCACCGTCACGCAGCGGCGCCGTCACGCAGTGCGCGGTCAAGCATCGCGATGGCACGTCCGAGGTCGTCGCGAGTGGCCACCAGCGGGGGCAGGATACGCAACGTGTGATCGCCTGCCGAGATGATCAGCAGCCCCTGTGCTCGCGCGCGATCGATGACCGCGCTGGCTGGTTCGGTCACGTCGACCCCCCACATGTAGCCCACACCGCGCACCGCTCGCACACTCGGGTGCGCGTCCTTCAGTGCGGCGAGCTGCGCCCCGAACCACGCGCCATCCTCGCGGACACGCAACAGAAACGCTGGATCCGACAGTCGTTCGCACACATGGTGTGCCACGTGCGTGATGAGCGGACCACCACCGAAGGTCGTGCCATGCTCTCCTGGTTGAAGCGCGCTAGCCACCGCATCGGTGAGCAGGATGGCGCCGATGGGCAGGCCTCCGGCCAGTGGCTTGGCCAGCGTCACGATGTCAGGGGTGATTCCGACGGCTTCATGTGCCAGGAAACACCCCGTGCGTCCCAAGCCACACTGAATCTCATCAAGGATGAGCAGGACGTTGCGTTCGCGTGTCAGCGCGCGGAGTTCGCGCAGATAGCCGTGGTCCATCGGACGCACGCCGCCCTCGCCTTGCACCGGCTCGATGATCAGCGCCGCCGTGGTCGCGGCGGACAGCACGCCGGCCAATTCCTCGAGATCCCGTTCCACGATGCTGATCCCGGGCGCCAACGGCAGAAACGGCATCCGGTAGGCGGCGCGATCCGTGGCCGCGACCGAGGCCAGCAATCGTCCGTGAAAGCTGCCACGCACCGCGACAATCTCGTGCTTGGCTCCACTCGCGTCGATCGACCGCCCCCACCGGCGAGCGAACTTGAACGCGCCCTCCACCGACTCTGCACCCGAGTTGCAGAAGAACACCTTGTCGGCAAATGTGCGCGCAGTGAGGAAGTGCGCGAGTCGTTCAGCGGGCTGGTTCGCGAACAGATTCGAGATGTGAATGAGTCCCGTCGACAACGCCTCGGCGATCGCGCCATTCACACCGGCATCATTGTAGCCAAGCGCGTTGGTCGCGATGCCGGACATGCAATCGAGATAGGCGTTGCCCGCGTCGTCAAACAGCGTGACACCGTCGCCTCGGACGAGGGTGACCGGGAATCGCTTGTACGTGTAGGCGATGCTGCTTGACATCGGCTTCGGTGATGTGACCGGGGGTGACACACTGTCCAACGAGGCATCAGCCAGCGATGGCTCGATCGGGGTCATCAGCGCCGCATTCATACCGCTACTCCTGCAAGAGTGATCACTGTTCCACTGGTCTCGTCCGTCAGCGCACGCAGCGCGCCGATCCGTACCCGTGGTACTCCACGCGCCAGCGCATCGAGCGCGGCCTCGAGTTTCGCTGCCATGCCACCACGCGCCACGCCCGACCGGATCAGCTGGCGCGCGACGTCCGTATCGAGCTGACCGACCGCCGTCCCATCCACCAGAACGCCCTCGACGTCACTGATCAGCAGTAGCTCCGATGCCTGTATTGCGGCAGCGATGGCGGCGGCCGCGTCATCACCGTTGACATTCAGCACGCCTCCGCCGGTCGAGTCACGGTCGCGCGCCAGCGGTGAGACGACCGGACAGAATCCACCGGCCAGCAGATGCCGGAGCAGCGCCGCATCGACCCTGTCCGGCGTCCCCACTTCGCCCATCGTCGCGCGTGACGTTGCAACGGCCGAGATCATCCCGGCATCTTCGCCGGAGATGCCCACGGCGGGCACGCCGGCACCGACCAACGTCGCAACCAGACGTTGATTGGCGCTTCCAGAAAGCGCCATGCGCAGCAGGTCGAGATCCTCCATCGCCGTGACTCGCTTCCCATCGACGAACGCCGATTCGCGACCAACGGACTTCTGCAGCGCTGAGACTTCGTCGCCGCCACCATGGACGACGACCAGCGCGGCTGATGCAGACCAGGCCGCGGCGAGGGTCGCCGGCAGTGCAACATCCGACTGGACGCGCCCACCAAGCTTGATCACACGCGTCACAGCGTCAGTCCTGCCGTTTCATCCAGATCACAGACGAGATTCGCATTCTGGATCGCCTGACCGGCCGCGCCTTTCACGAGATTGTCGATCGCCACGAAGATCTGCAGCATCGGTGCGCGGGCGTGCACGACGGGTGACACATGGATGCGTGCCATGTTCGTGCGTACCACCTCGCGCAGCCGCGGCGGCGAAGACGACACCTGAACAAATGGCTCGACGGCATAGTGCGTGCGGAACAGCGCTGCCGGATCGACGAGCGGTTCGCGCAGCGTGACGGTGATGGTGGCGAGGATGCCACGCGCCACCGGCAACAGGTGCGGCGTGAAGAGCAGATCCAGATCGGCGCCACAGGCATCGAGTGTCGCCCGCATCTCATGCAGATGGCGATGCGTATTCCCGACACCGTATGCCCGGAAGTCTTCGGTGACTTCGCCGAAGAGCAGGTCGGGTCGCGGGGAATTGCCGGCGCCGGAGACGCCACTGGCCGCGTCCACCACCACCGCCGTACCGGGCAGCAGCAGGTCGCGCGACACCAGTGGCAGCAGTCCGAGTAACGTGGCCGTCGGGTAGCACCCGGGATTGGCTACGATCTGCGCCGTCCGAATCGCATCGCGATTCAGCTCCGGCAGCCCATAGGGTGCGTCGAGGGTCGACACGGTGGCGTCTGGCTGGCCGGGCCGCAGATCGCTGGAGAGATCGATGACCTTTGCCCCGGCGGCATGCGCCTTCGCCACCCACGCTGCCGACGCACCATGGGGCAGTGCAGAAAAGACCACCGCGGCGTCACTGAGCACGACCGAATCCGATGCCGAGAGCGTCAGGTCACGGCTGGGCAG
>JBBQRH010000063.1:0-24049 GCA_038215035.1 Gemmatimonadales bacterium
CGCTGGGCGTCGCGGAGTGGTAGCATCGAGGCGCGACACCTGATGCGCAGCATCGTCCCGCCCCGCGTGCTGCTGCCATTTGCCGTCACCCGGCGTTCGGCCAGCGGTCGCCCTCCAGCCTTCGAGCAGCGCCACGTCGTACCATCCGAGGCGGCTTCACTGCCCAGTCCCACCGGATCGAAGCGAGCGGGTCGCCGCATTCTACAGCGCTGAATACGGTTGTCGGCATGCGCAGCACAGTACCTTCACGGCACGTCAGAAGTGTCGCGGTTGGACGTGTTGAGGCGATCGTTGTTCCACCCGGTCCGCACCGGCCAGCCGGAGACCAGCGCGTGACAAAACGCAGGGTGAAACAGGCAGCAGTGGATGTTCCGAAGGCCGCGCCGGCCGTTCGCGCCCGCGTGCCGAAAAAGTCTGCGCCCACTGAACAGCCCCCCAACGCACCGCATCCGATCGTTGGCGTAGGCGCCTCGGCAGGCGGACTCGAAGCCTTTCAGGAGTTGTTGCGCGCGCTTCCCGCCGATACGGGCATGGGCTTTGTGCTCGTCCAGCATCTCGATCCGGTGCACGAGAGTGCGTTGACGAAGCTGCTCGCACGCTCGAGCTCGATGCCGGTGTATGAGGCGACGCAAAACATGCACGTCGAACCAGATACGGTGTACGTCATTCCGCCAAATGTGCAAATGGCGATTGTTGGCGGTGTGCTGAAGCTGACGCCGCGGGGCAAGGTGCCCGGTGCAGCGCGATCAATCGATTTCTTTTTCGAAGCGCTGGCTCAGGATCAACGCGAACGCGCCATTGGCGTCGTGCTCTCGGGCACCGCCAGCGACGGTACGCTGGGTCTGGAGGCGATCAAGGCCGAGGGTGGACTGACGTTCGCGCAGGATGAATCGGCGAAGTACGACTCCATGCCGCGAAGTGCGATTGCGGCGGGATGTGTCGACTTTGTCATGTCACCGCCGGGCATTGCAGCCGAACTGACACGCATTGCGAAACATCCGTTGGTGGTCACCGCAGTGACTGACCGTCCTTTCCTCGCGCCCGCAGGTGCCGACTCGGCTGCAGGCGATGAGGCGAGCAATGGTCGAGCCCGAATCACGGCCACCGCGCCGGACATGCCGTCAGAGGCGGAACGCGAAGCCGATCAACAGGAGAGCCCCAACGCGCCGCTGGCGTCGGGTGGGCACGGCACGCCCCGGACCGGATCGCGACGAGCGAAGCAGGAGGCAGCTGCCGGCCGCGCAGCCGAACCGGGCACGGTCCAGGATGATTTCCGGAAGGTGCTGCTGCTGCTGCGCAACCACTCTGGTGTGGACTTTTCGCTGTACAAGTCGAACACCATTCAGCGCCGGGTGGCGCGACGGCTCGTGCTCAACAAGCACGACACACTGGCCGGATACGCCGAATTTCTGAAAGGCAATACGAAAGAGCTGGACGCGCTGTATTCCGACGTGTTGATCAGCGTGACCAGTTTCTTTCGCAATCCTGAAGCATTTGATGCGCTCAAGCGCAAAGTGTTTCCGAAGTTGCTGAGCCAACGTGTGCGCGATGAGCCGGTGCGCGTGTGGGTGTTGGGCTGCTCGACAGGCCAGGAAGCGTATTCGCTGGCCATGACGTTCGCGGAAGCGGCCGCCAACGACGCTCGCGGCGCACGGTTGCAGATCTTTGCGACCGACCTCAATGAGGCGTTGCTCGAAAAGGCGCGACACGGCCTGTACACAAAATCGCTGGCACAGGACATTTCCCCCGAGCGATTGCGGCGGTTTTTTGTCGAAGAGGAAGGGGGCTACCGCATCACGAAGGCGCTTCGGGAACAGGTGGTGTTTGCACGACAGAATGTGATGAGTGATCCCCCGTTCTCGCAGATGGACCTCGTAACATGTCGCAATATGCTGATCTATCTGGAACCGGAACTGCAGAAGAAGATTTTCCCCGCGTTCCACTACGCGCTCAAGCCCGGTGGCTTCCTGTTTCTCGGAGCCAGCGAGTCGATCGGGCAGTTTACAGACTTATTTGCGCCCGCCGACAAGAAGCAGAAAATCTTTTCGAAGAAGGCCGCCGTGACACCGACCTTCCGTTTGCCGTTACCGAGCCTCCGTGACACGGCGCCAGTGACTGCCCGTCGCGCGCCGGGACAACTGCCGGGCAATCAAGCCCTGGCACATGGCCCCGGTGATGAATTCAACACGCAGCGCGGCGAGTTCAACGCACAGCGCGAAGCCGACCGTGTGTCCGTGAGTCGGTTCGCGCCGCCCGGTGTGCTCATCAATGCCGAAGGGCAGGTCTTGCAGTTCCGTGGCTCCACCGGCGCATACCTCGAGCCCCCGATGGGGAACGCCAGTTTCGATGTCCTGAAGATGGCGCGCGATGGACTGATGATGCCGCTGCGGGCGGCCATCAACAAAGCCAAGCGCGAGCAACAGCCCGTGCGGCGAGACGACGTTGTCATCCGACACGACGGCGGTACGCGGGAAATTGCCCTGCAGGTCATCCCGCTTCGGAATGTCAAGGAGCCATGCTTCCTGATTCTTTTCGAGGAAGCGGGGACCACGCCAGCGGGCGCCGCAAAGGTCTCCGCACCACGCGTTCCAGCCGACAGGCGTGGCGTGGTGCGCCGGGTGGCAGAACTCGAGCGCGAACTGGCCGAGACGCGCGACTATCTGCAGTCCATCCAGGAGCAGAACGAAGCAGCGAACGAAGAACTTCAGGCCTCCAGCGAAGAGGTACAGAGCGCCAACGAGGAACTGCAGAGCATCAACGAGGAGCTGGAAACCTCGAAAGAGGAATTGGAGTCGACCAACGAGGAACTGACCACGATCAACGATGAAATGGTCAGCCGAAACGGTGAGCTGAACCGCCTCAACGCCGATCTCAATAATCTGCAGGTCGGCATCCATACGGCCATTCTCTTGTTGTCGCGCGAGCTCGTCATTCGTCGCTTCACGCCAGCGGCGGGCAAGATTTTCAACCTCGTTGGCACAGATGTCGGGCGCGCCATTCGAAGCATCCGGCACAATCTCGACCTTCCGACCCTCGAGACCTTGCTGGCCGCTGTCGTGGATACCGTAACCCTTTACGAAGCAGAGGTACAGGACAAGGATGGGTGCTGGTACAGTCTGCGCGCGCGACCGTACCTGACGTTGGACAAGAAGATTGACGGCGTGGTGCTGGTGTTGAGCGACATCGATTCCATCAAGCGCAGCGAGCGCGCGGTCGCGAGCGAGCGCGACTACGCCGAGGCGATCTTGCGGACAGCCCCGGTACCGCTGCTCGTTTTGCGCGCTGATCTTCGCGTGAACACGGCCAATGACGCGTTCTACGAGACCTTCCGCGTGGAGCCATCCACCACGGAAGGCTGCCTCATCTACGAGATTGGTGGGGGGCAGTGGAACATTCCGCAACTGCGCGCCCTGCTGGAAGAGATCATTCCCCGCGATAATGTGTTCAATGGCTTCGAAGTGAAGCACGAGTCTGTCGATTTCGGCACGCGCACCATGTTGTTGAATGCCCGGCGGCTGGAGAGCGCCGAGGGTGTCCCCGAACGCATTCTGCTGGCCATCGAAGACATTTCGGCCCGCAAGCTGGCCGAAGAGGCCGTGCGCCAGAATCAGGAACTGTTCCTGGCCATGATCGAGCAGGCCCCGGTCGGCGTATATGCGCTGGATGATAAAATGTGTTTCCAGCATATAAATTCGCGCGCACTACCGTCTTTTCCGGGACAGCATCCAATCATCGGTCGTGCATTTGATGAGGTCGTACGCACATTGTGGCCCGTTCCGGTGGCGGAGGAGATTGTCGCGGTCTTTCGACGCACGCTGGAGACTGGCGAGCCGTATACCGCACAGGGCTTTACGCACCAGCGCGCTGACCTGCAGGCCGAGGAAAGCTACGACTGGCAGGTGCGCAGCATTCGGCTCCCCGACGGGCAGCGTGGACTCGTGTGTTACTTCAACGACATCACCGAGCGCGTGCAGATCGAACGTGCGATGCGCGAAAGCGAAGAGGGAATGCGACTGGCCACGGAGGCAACGGCGGTAGGCATCTGGCAGTGGAACTTGATCACGAATCAGGTCCGCTGGGACTCACAGATGTTTCAGATTTACGGTATTCAGCCAACAGCCGATGGCTTGGTGCAATTCAGCGAATGGTGCGACTGTATCGCATCTGAAGACTTGCCGGCACAGCTTGACACGTTGCGCGAGACGGCACGTACCTCGGGCAAGAGCCGACGCGAGTTCGGCATCAAACGCCGGAGTGATGGGGCCACTCGCTACATCCAAGCCGTGGAAACCGTCCGCACGAAGACCACGGGCGAAACCGCGTGGCTGGTCGGCACGAATCTGGATGTGACGGATGCGCGAGCGGCCCAGGTGCTGCTGCTGGCGCGCGAACGCGAGTTGCAATCATTGGCCGACAACACCCCGGACCTGTTGACCCGGCTCGACCGGGAATATCGGCACATGTTTGTGAACAAGGCGGTAGAGCGTGCGACCGGTTTCTCCAGAAGCGAAATGGTTGGAAAAACCCACCGCCAGTTGGGCATGCCCGCACCACTGTGCGAACTGTGGGAAGCGACCATACGGTCCGTATTGGAAGATGGCCACGAAGCGACGATTGATTTCACGTACGCCGGCATCGCTGGCGCGCGACAATACTCGGCCCGCGTCGTACCGGAGTTCGATGCACGCGGGTCACTGGAATCCGTCCTCGCTGTCACGACCGACGTCACCGATCGGATGCAGTTGGAGCAGTCGCTGCGCGCTGCGGACCGTCGGAAAGATGAGTTTCTGGCGACGCTTGCTCATGAACTGCGCAACCCACTGGCGCCCATTCAGAGCGCCGTGGAAATTTTGAAGCTGTCCCAGGTCGGTCAGCCAGCCGTGAACCTCCCGATCGAGATCGTGGATCGACAGGTGAACCAGATGGTGCGGTTGATCGACGATCTGCTGGACGTCTCCCGCATCACCAACGGCAAGCTGTTCCTGCAACGTGAGCGTGTGTCATTGGCAGTGATCCTCGATGCCGCTCTGGAAGCCACCGACACGCTGATGCGGCAGCGCAAACACGAACTGACCGTCGTTCCCATCTCGACTGCGATTCATCTGGATGGCGATCCGACGCGACTGGTGCAGATTTTCACGAACCTGCTCACCAACGCAGCCAAGTATACAGAAAACGGCGGGACGATCACGGTGACCTCGGCGCGTGATGGCTCCGACGTCGTGGTTTCGGTCTCCGACTCCGGCGTCGGAATTCCATCGAATATGCAAACTCAGATTTTCGAAATGTTCAGCCAGGTGGATCGGGCGCTGGAAAAGACCACCGGCGGTCTCGGGATCGGGTTGGCGCTCGTGAAGGGGCTGGTGGAGATGCACGGCGGAGTCATCGAAGCCCGCAGCGAGGGTCGTGGCCGGGGCAGCGAGTTTGTCGTGCGACTGCCCGTGTTGCCGGACATCGTCACGCCCGTCCAGCCGATAGAGGGCGATGACGAGTCTGTCACTACGAGCCTGCGCCTGCTGGTGGTGGACGACAACTACGACGCGGCCGATTCCATGGCGGCCATGTTGCAACTGCTCGGCAACGACACGATGACCGCTCGCGACGGAGAAGCGGCGGTCCTGGCGTGCGAAACGTTTCATCCCGACGTGGTGCTGATGGACATCGCCATGCCCATCATGAACGGCTACGAGGCCTGTCGGCAGATCCGCCTGCAACCGGGGGGGAGCGAAATCGTGATCATCGCGCTGACCGGTTGGGGCACCGACGATGATCGGGCCCGGACGCGTGAACTCGGCTTCAACCACCATCTCACGAAACCGGTGAATCTGGCAACGTTGCGCACGATATTGGCGAGTATCCAGCCGCATGCGCGGTAAGTGCTGCACCGTAGGTGGTGAACGGTAGGTGGCGACGGCACGCGGGGTGGTCGGCTGCCGGAATCCGTCCACGCGGAGGAAGGCAGCTGTTCCGGCTGAGTGGCGCGCCTCGTGGCAGAAACGAGGAGGCCGGTGCAATCGCGCTGCACCGGCCTCTCGTTACCTGCGGTGTCGTACGGTCCCGCTTACATCGCCGACGTCTTCAGATCCCCGCAGGAGACAATCGTACCCATCGCGGCTGGCGACAGGTGAATGTTCACGTGGTAATCCCCGGCAGTGGGTGCCGCGATGTTCACTGTGGTGGTGGCCGTCGCGGTACCATTGCCATCCGCTTTCAGCGGGGGATAGTCGGCGGCCGGTCCCACGATGTCTCCACCGGTGGCGCACGTACCGGCGTGTACATGCCACGGATGGGTGCCATTCTTTACGCCGCCAGTGATGGCAACCTCGGCAGTCATGGTTCCCGCGCTCGCACCGGCGATGACCGATGCGGTGCCGCGTACCTGTGTCTCGCCTTTCGGCTCGAGGGTGGTCGTCCATCGTGCGTTCATGGCGCCCGGAGCGGCCGACTCGCCCATAGCGGGCGCGGCTGCCATTCCTGTGTCGGCCGCCTTGTCGCCCTGCTTGCCGCCGCAGGCCATCAGCGAAACAAGTGCAATGACGCATGCCGATGACTGCAGCATCGGTCGGAAATCTGTATGCATGGGTCCTCCGTAGATCGTGATACACCGGTTCATCGTGCGCGTGCGGGTGGCGCGCGCAGCGGGTGTGTGGTGTTCACAACTGCATGTCGCGTGCTCGGCGATGCGAACCAGACGCGGCTGTGGTGATTTCTGCGAGCGCGACATGCCCAGCAGTCGCGCCGATCGCGACCCATCGAAGCGTCCCTTCACCAGTCTGTCGACCACGCGGCGTAACCGGCAATGGAACGGACTGGCGTCTTTGGACTTTCACCATCGTCATTCAGTGGTAGGCCGGTGACATGACGTTCCACGAAGGTCACCGGTATCACGTCGCTCGAATTGCGTCCGCGCAGCTCATCGATAATCTCGCGTCGCCGTGGCCGCTGCCAGCAGCGCCTCGTGCGGCGCACCCTTTCACTGGAGTTCGCATGGTCACAGTTGGTTTGGTTGTCGAGCTCGAGGCGAAAGCCGACACGGCAGAGAAGCTCGCTGCATTCCTGACGTCTGCACTCCCGCTCGCTCAGGCAGAGCCGGCGACAACCGCATGGTTCGCACTGCGTACCAGTGCCACGACGTTCTGGATCGTCGACGCGTTCCCGACTGACGCGGGCCGGCAGGCTCACCTGCAGGGTCCCATTGCCGCCGCGCTGATGGCCTCCGCCGACGAGTTGTTGGCGAGCGCGCCTCGGCTGCTGAGCGCAGACGTCCTCGCGTCCAAGCTGCCGGCGTAGCTTCTCGACGACGCCACACCACACGTCGATCACACGTGCGGCGAAGGCAGAGCGGCGTGGAGTGCAGATGCCGGGGCGACTCGTGAGCACACTGGTGACGTAGCTTCGCGCGTACAACCGGCCTCACGCCGTCGGTTGTACGCGCGCAGAGCTTGCCTCGCACAACGCCTTTACGTCCCGTCCGGATCGCCACCCAGCATCGCCACTAACTGGCGAGCGCGCACCAACGCATCGTCCATCGACTTCCGATCGCGCTCATCCGGGCACCGACGGCAACATGCGGCTATGAAATTGCGCAGCCATCGCATCACGACCTGCGAATCCTCACGCAGCGTTGGATCGCACTTGCCGCCCCGCTCCAACAGATCCTGCAACCGCTTCAACATCTGCAGCGCCTCCCGACACGCCGCATCGCCGGGCTCACCCCCGGTGTGCCCACCACCTTGGTTTCCGCCGGTGTTCCCACCAGTGCCAGTATTGTCTCCGCGACCTGGCCGAAATACCAAGCCGGTCATGTGCCGGTAACGCGTCACGATGTGGCCAAGCGGCGTCGTCGCACGCACTGCGGCCGACACCGGATACGCACCGACTGACCAGGTATCCGTGAATGTGCCCTGGTACTGCCCATATGCTGCCTCGTTCAGCGTGAGCATGCGGATGACGCCGTCGGGCCGTGTGACCCGCACTTCCACCGGTTCATCCAAGCGTACTGGCTGCCCATACAACGATGGTTCGAGCAATACGGTCATTGGTGCCCCCGGTGCGTAGTTCACCTGCACCACGCTTCCACCCAGACGCAGATCGCTTCTGGCCTTGGTCATGACCGAATACACGAACGGAGGTCCGCTCCCCACGGCACCGGTGGAAACACGGTGCGTGAGCGCCTTCCGTCCCTCATGACTGGCGAGCCACACGCGCCAGCGGCCGACGTGCGCGCGCGGTCGAGCAGGAAACACGGGAAATTGCACGCGAAAGTACACATGCCCATCGCCGCTGACGAACTGCACGTTGGGATACGTGCCACCCGCATCGCCGGGTCGGATGATGGTGCCGTTTGGAGCTTCGAGCCACAGCTCGACGTACGGGTGCGATGTCGCCTTGCGATACGCCACGATGAAATCTGCGGCAACGTCCACCTCGCCAATGTAGACATCGGTTGCGCGTTCGCTGCCGGTGTAAAGGAACTCAGTGGGATCCTGCACAAACGCTTCGTCACCGATATCGCTCAGAATCTGCACGTACAGCTTCTGCAGAAGGAACTCGCGATCACCGGCCAGCTCGCCGGTAATTTGCGCGATGCCATTCGTGACTGAGGCGAGCTGAATCAACCGGTCCTCCAGTTGATTCAATCCGAGTCCAACGGCAAACACACGCTGGCGCGGCGATTTTGCCGCGACGGCCGTGGTGGCCGCTGGAATGTCAGGCGCCGTGTTCTGGATGCCATCAGTGAGCACCACGACTGCGCGCGCGGTGGCCACCGCACCGTCAAGCACGGTGCTACCCAGTATGGCGCCGCCACCAATCGAGGTGTTGCCGGACGGTGCCAGATTCACCGTGGTCAGCACGCCTCGCGCCGCCGCTCGCCCCGCGCCACTGGCAGGATCGCCCGCCACCACCAGTGTCTGCAACACGTCGCCGGGATTCGCCGCAGTGCTGTTGAATCGTACGACTCCGATTCGATCGTTGTCCTTGAGCAGGGAGATGTAGAGATTCGAGGCCTGGATGGCGAGGTCCATCTTGCTTGCGCCAGGTACGCCGGTCGGCTCGCTCATGCTGCCTGAGCGATCGATGACCAGCACGCTGTCGACGGGTGGTGGATCGATGGCGCGCGCCATCAGGCCAAGCTGGACCGATGGTGTCACCACATCGTCGGGCGTGGTGACGGTGAGCGTCCCGTTGAAGTTGACGGTAGCGCCCGAGGCAGGCGACGAGAACGCGGCGTATACTCGCCGCGAAGTGAACGGTTGGGCAGCAGTTGGCGCCGCAAGGGTGAAACTGAGAGAAGTACCGGGTGCATAATCGAAACCGGCCGGCGGCGGCGATATTGTGACGCGTAACTGGCCTGGACATGGCGTGCGGAGGTTTCGCACCTCGAACCAGCGATACATGGTGAGACGGCGCGCAACATCACCAAAATTGAGGGTCAGGCTGCCATCGGACGTAACGACCTGCATGGAAGGTGCAGGCGTGCACACCGTAGCGCGCACCTCGATGCTGAGCGTCGCCGCATTGCTGGTGATGAGGATGGTTCCGTTGCGCGCACCGTTCAGGAATACCGGTCCGAACGTGACCGAGACGTTCTGACTCGCACCGGGAGCAAGCATACCCGCCGGAGCTGGCGTCACCGCGAAGTTGGGACTGCTGCTGGTTGCAGCAATGCCCGTCACGTTCACGGCACCGACGTTGCTCAGCTCGAACGTAAGTGTCATGGTGGAACCGGCACCGACCTGGCCGTAGTCGAGTTCGAGTACGGATGCTGCGAGCGCCGGTGTCGTTCCGAAAAACGGACGCAACCGCTCGTGCACCGCTTCAACGCACACTCGGCAGAATGGCTGGCTCGAGCTGCGCATCCGGCAGTTGTACGCCGGACGGTACAAGCCACAGTGGTAGTAACCCGCGCCTTCGTACAGCCCGATCTCGAGATCATCGGCGCGCACATTTGCCCGGTTGTCGCACGCCGAGCAATCGGGGTTCTGCATGGTGGGCACGGGAGTCAGCGGCCCGACGAGGTGCCCCCACTTGAGCCCCGCAAGTGAACTGGTTGCGGTGATGTTGGGATCGGCTGGCTCGCCGGCAGGCGCGTTGTCACGATCAGTCTCGCCACTGCTGCATCCGGCCCAGGTGCTGTACTCGTCGCCAAGATTGAACGCAGCGTGACCGAGTTCGTGCATCACGACGTCCAGCCAGTCGTTGCTGAGCGCCGTGGCGAACACGTTGCCGCTGGCGCAGCCGCCTCGCTGGGTGCTGTTCACCAGCACCGCGGCCGCGTGCCAGTTGGGAAGCTGAGCCGTGAGCGTGTTGCGCACGAGCGTCCAATCCACTGCCAGGCACCGGCGTATGCCGCTGCTGCAGTATGTCGCGTCGAAGAATGTGGCGGCCGCGATGGCGGTCGCGGTTGACATATCGCCGCACGTCGCCGGATTATCGGCACCGGCATCGGTGGACGTGATGTTCAGCCGATGAATGTTGATGGCGGCAAGCAATCCCTCACCAAACCACGGCTCCGCTCGAAACTGGGCGAGAACGTCATTGCATCGATCATTGAACGCAGTCTGGTCGGCCGGCGTATTCTGGAAGCCTTCGGCCACAATGACGATGTTGAAGCGCTGATTGTCCGGTCCGCTGTCGAGAATCTTGGTGATGCCGACAACGGTTCCGTCGGCGGCACTCATGCGGGCCTCCGGGGCTCGCCCTCGTCCGAAGTGCCGTGACCATGCCGATCCGCGTCATCGGGGTGGTCCGGGTTGCCGTGATCGCGATCGTTCAAATCGCTGCCGTCCGGACCGTCGCGGCCATCGTTCGGCGTGCGTCCCCTGATGCTCAGCTGTGTCCGACTCGGTCCGTGCTCGCGGTCGCCACGGCGTGCAACGGAATTGGAAACCACGTGCACTTCGGCGAGCTCGGGCAGATCCGGAATCAGCACTTCGATTTCGACATTGTGCGCTGGATGATCGAGGCGCTTGATGGCACCATCAGGACTGAATTGCTCCATACCGAGGAGAGGATCAGCCATGACGTCGCGATGACGCACACGCCCTTCCCGGTCAATGGTTTCAATCCAGAAGCCGCGGCTCTTGTCCCCGTCGGGAAGTGAAGCAGGTGCGGGCAGCGTCATGCTCTTGACGCGATGCTCACTGGCGATCAGCCAGCGTTCTCCGTCCCACCGAAGCGAGAGGCGGATGACCGGCGCCGGCCAGCGAATCGGTTCGATTGATTGGTTCTGCAGATGACTGTGGTTCACACTACCTCCGAATAGGAAACTGTGTACGAGCCACGAGCTTGCGGAGACCCCCGCAACGACCATACCACATTGAATTCACGCGCAGCGTACGCAGAGGTCAGGATGGAAAGTTCAATCGGGTGCAAAAAGGTATGTCGCGTGCGGGCGTGCGCATCGAGAGTGCCTTGCCGCGGTGACGGACTCTGCATGACGGCACGTCCCGCGCGGGCCAATGCGGTACCGCGAAATGGTACCGCGTTGTGACTGTCCACTGTTCTGTATTGTACAACAGCATCCTCTCCATATGCGCGTGCGCACCTGGTCCACGATACCGAATAGCAGGAAGTCATCGGCCATCTTGGCGACGAGGTATCACAGCAACGGTCATGTGAGTGAACTGAGCGGTCTGGAGTATGAGGAGCATCGAAAAGTGAGTGCAATGCTGACACCACGGTGAAATACATCCGCGCGAATTCCCCTGACGGGTAATACGAGTCACCGCCGCGACCAAACCAGGTGGACGCGCAGGATCACGTCGGGCTCGTTGATGGAGACGGCGAACACGTGCATGGCATCCACCGAGCCCATGTTGTCCATCGCGACAGCGACGCAGCGATTCACGCCGTGTCGCTCCGCCCGTTTCATCGGTGGATTGGTTGTGCGCGACCGAGAATTCATGCGTCGTCGCCAGCAGGTTGCGCGCGGCTCCCCGTTTTCTTCCCTGCAGGCGGCGTTCTCGGCACGAACGGCAACCCCTCCGCCAGACTCTTCACAACCATCGCGTTCCATGCACACACCAATAGGGGAGACGTGATCGGTACAACCGCGTTCTCATCACGCTCTGCTGATTTCGGAACCGTCAGGGCGAGAGGTGGTCAGCCCTCGTCGGCGGGCGCTTCTTGCGCGAGTACATCTGGCGCCCAGGCAGCGCCGGGCGCAGAACGATTCACTTGACGAGTTCGGCCACCTGATGGGCCTTGTGATGCGTCAATTGTGAGGGGCGGTAAGGGGATGAGCGCCGACGCGGTGTGGCGATTCCGGCGCGTGGGTTCATCCCGGGAGCTCTTCCAGGTAACGTGACCACAGTCGATGATTGTGGTACTATTTGGAATGTCATCCACGCCCGTTGACTCCATCGCGATCTCCGAGTTCAAGGCCAGCTGTCTCGCCGTCCTCGAACGCGTCCGGCGCACGGGCACGTCGGTGCTCGTGACGCGCCGCGGCGTGCCGGTGGCCGAGATCAACCCGCCGTCGCCCGCCACGGTCGGTACGGGCTGGATGGACTCCATGTGCACGACCGCCACCATTGTCGGCGATATCGTCTCGCCGGTCGCGGGCGACGTGTGGGAGGCGCTCTCGCCGTGAAGCTGCTCCTCGACACGCACATCTGGCTCTGGGCGCTGCTCGATCCAGAGCGGCATCCGTCGACCACATGACCGGCATGTCGATGAAGGACGGCGTCCGACGACTCTGGCAGGCGGGCGGTCGTGACGCGGTACGGCGCCTGTTCATCGAGGACAGATCACTTCCGCCCACGTTCCGCGCGCAGCTGCGCGCTGCGCTTGGAGACCGCGACGGCGCCTTCCGTGAGCTGGATACGGCGCTTGCCACGCGCGATCGGTATATTCGGTATATCACGTTCTTGTATCGGCTCTTTGTCGGCCCGATCCGCAACGATCCGCGCTTCGCGGCCGTGGCGAAGCGTGCGGGATTGCCGCCGCTCTCACCCTGATGGCGACGGTCCTCGATCGCCTGCGCATCGCGCTGTTCGCCCAGCCCTCGGGCCGTTGTGCCCCCGAGCCGCGAGCCAGGCAACGTCGGCGCGCGCGCCCGATCCTCGTGCTTGCCGCCCTCCGCGCGCTGACGGCCTGCGCTTCAGGTGAGCCGCCGTTGCCGCAGGCCGACATGGCGTTCTGCCGGACCATCCACCGCGACACGGCGATGCATCTCGCCGAGCAGTTGCGACCGGTGGATTCGCTGATGTCGCGCAGTACGGGCGTCTTCGTGCTCGAGGAAGGTGATGCCGCGCTGGTCACACGGGCATGGTTGAGTGAATATGCCGAGCAGACCATCGACGTGCAGTACTTCATCTTTTCGGCGGATAATGTCGGACTGATTGCCGTCGACTACCTGCTGCGCGCCGCCGATCGAGGCGTGCGTGTGCGCGTATTGGTGGACGATCTGCTGGTGGAGGCCGACGGTGATGCACTGCTCGCGCTCGACTCACATCAGAATGTCGAAGTGCGCATTTACAATCCCGGTGTGAACATCGGCAAGACGCTGCCCGGCAAACTCGCCAGCTTCGCGCGCGATTTCCGCGGTGCGAACCAGCGGATGCACAACAAGACGTTCACGGTGGATGGTCGGATCGTAATCACCGGTGGGCGCAACATCGCCGACGAGTACTTCGACTACGACCACGAATACAACTTCCGCGACCGTGACGTGCTGCTGCTCGGCGGTGTCGCGGCAACGGTGCAGCAATCCTTCGACACCTTCTGGAGCCACGCGTTGAGCCAGCCCGTGTCGGCGCTGGTGGAGCGAACCGGCGACGTGCTGCCCGATTCGGCGTTCGTGCAGCGCGTACACGCGTATGCCTGTGACCCGCGGAACTACTGGCCGCAGGTGCGCGCTCGGGTGGCCGCCATTCCCGAAGCGTTCAAGCGGATTCAGGACTCCGGGGCGCTCGTCTGGGTCGACAGCGTCCGTTACATCTCCGATGTGCCCGGCAAGAACGATGGACTCGAGGGGTTGGGTGGCGGCGGGGCCGCGCTCGATGCGCTGACACAACTGGTGCGTGATGCGCGCACGTCGATCGACATCCAGTCACCGTACCTCGTGACCACGGAGCAGGGCAGAGCATTACTCCGCGACGCAATCGGTCGTGGGGTCACGGTGCGCATCCTGACCAACAGCCTCGCGTCGACCGACAATCTTGAGGCCTTCAGCGGCTATTCGCGCGATCGAGCAGCAATTCTGGCGACCGGCGCGCGGATCTTCGAAGTGCGACCGGATGCGAAGGCGCGATTGACAGTGATGACCGGGTCACTACAAGGCACGTTGCCGACGCCACCGGTTTTCGGACTGCATGCCAAGTCGATGGTGATCGACGGCCATATCGCGGTCATTGGGACCTTCAACATGGATCCGCGCAGTGCGAATCTGAACACCGAGTGTCTCACGGTCATCCATTCGGACCGGATCGCGGCGGGCGTAGGACAACGCATGCGCGAGGAGTTCGGTCCGGAGAACGCGTGGGAGACCACGCGTGCATCCAATCCTGATGGGAAGGCCACTGCGCGCAAACGGGCGCGGGTGTGGCTGCGGCGTGTCATCCCCAGATCGATCCTATGACACTGGTGTGACGTGCGGCTTGGTGGTCACGATCGGCGACGAGGGTATTGTTTGCCTTCCTCCAGGATGTGCAGGCAATCGCAACGAACGGCGGAGTCACTTTGTCCAGAAGATGCCACTTCGGGAGTTAAGTCATGTCAGCACCTCGCTCCCGAAGCGACACCGACGGCACCGGGCGCCGCTGTCCATCCAACGTCACCCGCGCAACTTGTCCGGATAGACCGTCTTCAGCGGACCCGTCGTCGTACTCGTGACAACCTGCATCGTGATGTTTTCGGTCACATACTTGTTGCCGGCGTTCTGCGCGTTCTGGCCCGGACCGAGGCGCATCAGCTTGTGGTGCGCAGCATCCACAATTGCACCTTTCGTGTCTTCGGTGGGGACGTACGGTTTGACTTGAATGACGCAGGTGGCGCCAATGCGGTTGAACATCACCGTGACGGATGGCGGCACGAGCTGGTCAGCCAGATCATACCCCCAGATCGGTCCGTTGTAGTGCACCTTCTTCGCGAATGCCTGGAGTTCACCGAGCCAGGCCGTTTTCGCGCCGGCGGTACCGTAGCCACGGCTGTTGAGGCCGGTCGCGAAGCACACGCCATACAGCATTGTCGCGCCGTACGACCCACCCAGTCCCTTGACATAGGTACCGAATGCCGCGCTCCGTCCTTCCCACTGCCCGGGATCGGCGCCACCCATGTTGTGCAACCCGAATAGCCCGTTGGCGGAGACGAGCACGATGGCGTGACAGCCCGCAATACTTGGGAACCCGAGCTCAGTTGCGTCAAATCCGATGTGGTTGTTGCCGAGGAATGTCATGATGTCGTTCAGTGGCCATGGGGGAGGTGCTGCGGACTCCAGCAAATTGAAATTGCACTACAATCGGGAATGGTCGGAGAGGGACTTCACATGCTGCCGCGCGCCCTCGTGGTATCGCGCCCGCAGCACGCTGATCGTCGTGACTGCGCCGTCCTTGCGTCCTGAGAGTCTGGTGATCGCCGCCGTCGGTCCAACAGCAGTGCGCACTACCGATCGACCATCGCCACGGCCTGCGATCCGCCGCGCGACACGCTGCGGCAGAACGAACAGTCGAACAGCGTGATCTCCGGTGACGTCAGCTTCACCATGTCGATGACCTGACTGAGCGTGAGATCCGCCTTGAACACGCGATTCCGAATCGTCACAACGGACGGCGTCTTGTGACGTGCGACCAGATTTCCAAGTGACCTCTTCACTTTGTCCGGTGCATTCTTTTCGATGGCCTGCTTCAGCTGGCCGCTCGCGAGTTCCCGCGAATGGAAGGCATTCGAAATCGTCTGTGCGATGCTCGAATACGTCTCGTTGTTCTGACTGGAATTGTGCCGCCCCTGATACTTCGACAGGCAGTAGTCGTAGCACTCGTCACCCTCGCTCAGTACTTCGCGGGGGACTGCTTCCTTGGTGTAGAAGTTCGAGAAGCCCGGATCGAGCACACTGAACGTGTCCTCGGAGTAAAACCGAAGAATCGTGTCCTCCGGTACTCGAAAGGTGCTCGCATTATTTGTTTCACGCCCGCCGTGTGCCGAGATGATGCAGATTCGTGAATCATCGTGCGGTTTGAACAGATACAGCCGATCCTGCAGGTTGAAGACGCTGAATCCTGAGTGATCGGCGAGCTTCGTCATATCCGACTTGCCAAAGAATCCCACGGGACGCTCCGCGTGTAGGTGTGTACGTGTGACGACTTACTGCCAACGCCAGTTCGCATGCAGGACAGGCCGGTCCGTGACACTGCATGTCCCGAAGGCGCCGAGTTGAGCGGAACTCACGTCGCTGCCGAAGATCTTGTTCACCTTCGCCGCCTCGGTGAACCAGGTGACGGTGCCTGCGATGCCGAGTGTATTTGGCGTGACCAGAGTGCTGTTTCGGAGGGAGATGGATCGGGCCACGCCGAACGCATTCAGCGGACCCGTGCCGGTGTGGTGATCGATGACGCTGGGGGAGTGTTCGCGATGTCGCTGAGGATGCCGCCGGCGGCGGCGAAGTCGAAGTTGTGCATCTGGGTGAATGCCCTCTCCACCACCCTCACGCGCCCAACGTCTCGCAACGGGCCCCCACCCAAAGGTCAGCCGCGATGGAAATCATAGGTCTGGGTCTGCGCCTGCGCGAGGGTCAGTTGGCGATCACAGCCGACGACGGATACATCGCCGACCGCCGGATCGCGAAAAGTCGGGAGCCATTCGCGGTCGAGTTCGGTGGGCGGCCGCGGACCACGTCCTGCTTGAGCCGCACCGAGGGCGAGTGGGCGGTGCACCATCTCGATCATGGGGGCCGTTCATCGGGGCAGCGTCCATGCCCTCGAAATGGCATCTAAGGACGCTGACCCTTCGGTGGACTGCCCTTCGATGGGCTCCGATTCTCCTCAAGCAACGACCACCGCAGCGTCCACGACGCATGTGCGCTCAGCTGGGCGTAGCGCCGTCTGCTACGCTGGCCGCATCGCAAGCGCAGCAGTTTTGACCTTGGCGAGCAGCGCCTTCTGCCGTGCGTAAATCCAGTAGATCAGACCACAGCCGATGCCCACTCTGACGATTGCCGAACCAAGGTTGCCCGTCGTCACGCTGTAAAAACCCATGGCGCAAAAAATGGCCGCTACGATGAGAAGCATGTTGTACATCGGAGGCCCGGCGAAGTCGTTCACCGGCTTGCGGATCGTATGGACCTGGCCGGTATCGTGGTTGACGATGGCAAGATATGGCCCCTCCTCCTTGCCTGCCTTGATTCCCCACACAATCGAAGCCTTCGAGCCGGCGCGGGCGCTGAAGCCGGAGTCGACGATCTCGATCGCCTTCTCCGCGCCATCGGGTGCCCGGACAAAGATCTTGTTGTAGTGGGTCGTCGTAACGTGCTGCTGGTTGTTGTTGTTTCCTCGGCCGACCTCGGTGTAACTCGACTTCTGCTGATCGACCACCTCCCCGCTCAGCGCGTGCAAATGGATGACGTTGCTGCCAGCGTTGATCGTGCCAATGGGAGCCATGATGAATACCTCGGCACTGCGAAGGAGTGGGCAGGCTTCGAGAGCAGAATCACAATCGGGCTGCGGAAAGTATGACGTCCGCGGCACTGCGTGTCGAGGGCATCTGGAGTCTGGCAACGGCGAGATCTCAGCGCGCCAACGGGCCGCGGCGCGGTGTGGTTCGGCGCGCTTGATCGGCGAGCCCCTGCGCGCGGCAGCGAACTCGTCCTGCGACATCGCCAGGCTCTCACGCGCCGGCGCGCGCGTCCTGCTCCGCGATCACGGAGCGCGCCGCAAAGGGCGAGTCTTCTCGAAGCGCGTGCGAGACCTTCCCACGCCACGGACACACGCTGTGGTAGATGTGTCGGCAAAGCCGCTTTACGGTCCCGCTTGCCACGGGCGTTGGAACTCTGGGATCCACGACCGGTTCGCCGGCGTCCGGCAGTGCCTGTCCGTCGGTCGTGACTGACCCACACGGTGCGGTCGGGCCGTTACGATCGTAGATACAAGACTTTATCTCGAAGAGTCCGGCATGACCATCGCCCGCAGTCGGACCTTCCGCAGCGGCATCAGTGAAGCGGTCCCTACTTCCGAAGGACGTGGCGTTCGGCGACGAGGTCGAACTCGTGCTCGTCCGCTCCGACGATGTGATCACGATGTACCCGGCCGGGATGACGATCCCGGCGATGCTGCGGCGGCTGCAGGAACTGCCTCGTCCGCGCGTGATCGAGCGTCGCCCCGACGAGCCGTTGCCGGAACGCGCGGGCCTGTAGCGCGTGGAATACCTGCTCGACACGAACGTCGCGATTCAACTGCGCGACGGCGACCCGACGATCAGCGCCACGATCGCGGCCTTGGACAATGCGATCCTGCTGTCGATCGTCACGCGCATCGAACTCGAACGGGGCGTCTATCGCGATGCCGCCGACGCACCAGTGCGACGGGCACGGCTCGACACACTCCTGCGCGCGATCCCGGTGCTCGCCTTCGATGACGCGGCGGCGGACGCGTATGCGGCGATCGTCGCCAGCGCCGGTTATTCGCGTCGCCAGCTGCTCGATCGGAAGATCGCCGCGCATGCGCTGGTGCATTGGGCGACGTTGAAGACCATGAACGCCGCCGACGTCCGCAACATTGTGTGCGTCGAGATGCTCGTCTCGTGATCGGGACGAGCCACGGAGGAGCGAAGATACGGCGCAAGGAATCGGCGCATCGCTCGTTGAGCGCTACCGCAACGAGCGAATACTCGGCGCCGGCGGCATGGCCACGGTCTACGTCGGCGTTCATCGGGCAGATTCCATGTGATCACGGACTGTGACCCGATGATGTAGATCCTATGATGTACTCTGATGTCGGCCCTACGATATCGACCGCCGCGATGCTCGTGCCATATTCGCACTCGTCACCGCAATGCTCCCGTTGGCGAACGAGCCGTGCGTGTGCAGACAGTCGAGCATGCCAACTGACGGGTCACGAAAAATCCGGGGACATCCTTCGCCGATGCGCCCCGGATTCTGCGTGCCCTGCCAGCAACGACGCCGGCCGTTACTTCTTCTTCAGCGCGACGATCTCCGTCGGCGTGTCGAAGAGCTTTGCATCCTGCGCCCCGATCTCCACCGACACAATCGTCATCACCTGCTGCATGCCCATCGCCGACTGTGTCACGCGATGTGGCATCATGATGCCCCCGACCGTCCGGTAGTCGGTGTAGTGCGTCACCGTCTCCATTTCCCCCATCTGTGACTGCTGCGTCTGGCGTGCCTGAGTCATCAGCCCGGTCGCGACCGAGAAACACTCCGTCGTCACCCGCGTCGACTTCCACGTCAGCTTGACGCACTTGGCGGCATCGCCATCGACCGTGATGTCGCCACCGGCCTCGATGGTCGCGAACTGGTCTGGCGTGCGCACGATCGCGCGGAGGGACGCGACATCGGAAATCGCCGCCGCTTCGGTGCCGGTCAGAATGCGCGGACCTTGCATCGGATCAGCCGACCATGCGGTCGCGCCGTCGTAGCCGGTGCGCATCACCCCCACACTCGGGATGTCCACCGTCATCACCATCTGGTCCGGCTTCCGCTGCGCGATCGAGACCGACGCCTTGATGCCGGCCGCGGCGATCTCCATGGTCATTTGAGTACGCATGCCCTCTACCCTGGCGAGCGCGCCGGTGGGGTCTGTCAGCTTCGTATAGCGCGCCAGCAATTCGGCCGGCGACTGCGCGCCGACCGGCTGTGTCGCTGCTGCAAGGATGATCGTGTAGTACAAGGCCGTGCGGTGAGTGCGGTGCATGGTGTTGCCTCCGGGATTGAGTGAGTCGTACAGAGAACTGCGACAGGTCAGGGCAGCGTGCGAGCGAGCCATCGGCGCGCGGCGTCCAGCGGTGCATCATGCCCGGTGATGAGATCGGCGCGACGAAGCGGTACGACCTCGTCAGGCTCGACGCCGTGGCCCTCGACACGACGCCCCCGCGCATCCTCGTGATCTGCGATCGGGTGCATCAGCACATCGCCGTTCGGCAGGCGTATCATCGCCGCCGGCAGCGCCTGGCCCGCGCTCGTCTCGCCGAACACACGCGCTCGCCCGATGGCCTGCATTCCGGACGCAAAGAACTCCGACGTACTCGCGGTGAGCGGATCGACGAGGATCGCGATCGGGCCCGTGAATGGCAGCACACGCTCGCCAGACGGCGTGACACGCCGCGGATTGGCACGGAGTTGCAGCGTGCTGCCGCGACCGTGCAGCGTGCCGAGGCTCACAGCGCTGTCAGTGAAGTGGCCGGTGACGCCGGTCAACATGCCAACCGCGCCGCCAGGATTGCCGCGCAGATCGATGATCAGCGCTGGTGCGCCGCGCGCCGCGAAGAGCATACGATCGAGGTCGGCCGAGATCACCGGGAACCATGCCGACCAGCGCAGCACTGGCACACGCATCGCGCCAAGTGAAGTCTGCACATCAGCCGAGTCCATACTGGCCTCGACCGGGATCGGTGGCAGGTTCCCGAACTGTGTCGTGCGGCCGGTCACCGGACCGCGCACCAGCGTGACGACACGTGCGCGACCACGCTCGACTATGCGCATGGCGACGCTCTCTCCCACGCTCCCCGCCAATCGTGACATCATCATGCTCGCCATCAGTTCGCGACTGGTTGACGATTCGGTGCGTATGGCACGCCGGAGTCGAATGCGCACGCTGTCCACGATCAGGTCACCGATCTTCGTCACCACCGCGCCGGCGCGGAGACCGGCGCGCTCCCCAGCGCCCCCCTTGGCGACACGCCAGACGACGACGCTGTCGTTGACGACCCGTAGCTCGAGACCGGCCGTACCTTGAGGGCGGCCGTCGTCGTCGCGCTCATCCGGCTCGGGCACCGCATCGCCGGGGATCAACACCATGTGGGATTGCCCGGGCAGCGCAATCAAGAATCGAATCGCACCGCGCACGGCTGCGTCATTGGCGTCGCTGCCGAGCACTGCGCGCAACGAGTCGCGGGCGGCTTGACCGCGACCACGGACGAACATCGTGTCGTAGAACGTCCGGCTGAGTGATGCCCACGCCGAATCGAGGCTGGCGAGCGGTGTCACCGCGGTCGCCAATCCGTTCTGTGCGTTCAGCGGCGGCACAACCACACACCATACGGCAGCAACCACGATCACGGCGCGCAGCGTCGCGCGCACGTCGCGGAGAGAGCGGTCACGCACGTGCAACCTCCGCTTCCTCGCGATCATCGGCGCGATCCGGCTCACGCCATGACAGGAATGCCGAAGGCAGCGTCAACGTCAATACGATCACTCCCCAGAAGACGATGTTCCACTCGTTGTAGGTCTTCGGCACCCACCAGAGCGACTTGTCGATGCCGAGTGCGATCCAGATGATCCCGAGGAGCATGAAGCTCGCAACCACTCGGTATGCATCGAGGTATGCCGCATTGCGAAGTGCGAGCTGCCGCTCATCGAGCCGCGCGTCGATGTCATCAGCGATCGCGCGACCGACTCGCAGGACGTGCGGGATGCCCAGTGCCGTCGCCAGGACAGCGGTCAAGGTGAGGTGCGCCAGCGCAAACCAGCTCGTTGGCCCGATGGATTGATGCAGCGCAACCGAGCTGAGTGGGTACAGGGTATAAAGCAGGACGATGTTGCGGCGGCGAGTCGACTGAGACGGAAGACGCGTGATCATGAGTTCCCTCCGGCGGCGCCGGAGGCGTCAGGCCGGTGATAGACGAGGTGCGAGAGCGGCGCGAAGGGCGTGCGCGAGAAGACCGCCTCGATCGGTACCGCGAAGAGCGCGCTGATACGGAAAGCGAGCTCGAGGGATGGGTTGTACTCCCCTCGCTCCAGATACCCGATGGTCTGGTAGTTCACGCCCAGTTGCTCGGCCAGCTGCTGCCTGGACATTCCGCGCTCCGCCCGGAGCACGGCGAGCCGGTTGTAGAGGGTGGCATCCCCGTTCGGGGTATTGGAAGACTGTTTCATGCTATTGAATGTTGTACAACTACAACATTCTGTCAACTGGGGATACGGAATGTTGGCCTTAATCGCCAGCATGGCGCCTCGTATTAGACGCCCTCGACGCCTGCGCCGTCACGAGAGAGGCCACCCCACGGTCCGATCGACCGGCCTACCCCGGCGAATCCGCGGCGGGTCTCGCACCGTGCTGGAACGGAGGGGGCTTACAAAGCGGGTCGACATGCCTCGGGCTCGGTGGAACGAAGTGGCGGTGGGGACGTCGCTGTCGTACCGTCACGGACTTCCACCCGCCACCATCACCCCGATGCCGATGCCATCTCGCCTTGCCTGCGTGGCGACGGTCGCCGCCGTCCTCGCGTCGCCCCTCACACTCAACGCCCAGCTGGCCGACCGCCCGGTGTTCGCCGAGATTCGCGTGCCCAAGCCGCCGACGCTCGCGAGCGGGCGCGATGGCAATGTGCTCACGTACGAAGTGCACGTGACGAACTTCGCGCGCACCCCGATCACCTGGACGCTGCTCGAGGTGCTCGATGCCACTACTGGAGTGCCACTCGCCACCGTGCGTGACTCGTCGCTCCAGCGCGACCTCTCGCGCCCGGGCGTAGGCGCAGTGCCGATCGCGCAGCGCGCCACGATTGCAGGCGGGCTGCGCGCGGTGCTCTTCGTGCAGCTGCCGGTGCCCTTCGGCCTGCGCCCGACGCTGCTTACGCACGTGCTCACTTTCACGGATTCGGTGGGCACACGCACCGTCACCGCGACGCCCGTGCCCGTGACGCTCGACGTGGCCGTCATCGGCCCGCCGTTCAAGGGCGGACCGTGGCTTGCGGCCAACGGCCCGTCGAACAGCTCGGGGCATCGTCGCTCGCTCATTCCGCTGAACGGCGAGATGGCGATCGCTCAGCGTTTCGCCATCGACTGGGTCCTCGTAGACTCGACGTTCAACACGCACCAAGGCGATTCGCTCGACAACAGCAAGTACTACGCGCAAGACGTGGACGTGATCGCCGTGGCCGACGGCATCATCACGGCGACCAAGGACGGCATTCCGGAGAACATCCCCGGGGAGCAGTCGCGCGCAGTGCCGATTACCCTCGAGACCGTGGGTGGCAACCATGTCATCCTCGACATCGGCAGTGGCCGCTACGCCTTCTACGCGCACGTGCGACCGGGCTCGATCCGTGTGAAGGTCGGCGACAAGGTAAAGAAGGGGCAGGTGCTGGCGAAGCTCGGCAACTCGGGCAACTCCTCCGAACCCCACCTCCACTTCCACCTGTCCGACGCGCCGTCACCGCTCGGCTCGCAGGGCATTCCGTACGTGTTTGAGACGCTCGAGTTCGTGGGGAAGTGCGCGGGCGTTATTAGCGGGTGCGCCTTCAGCAGGAGCGATGTGCGCAAGCGCATCATGCCCTTCGAGAACGACCTCGTGCAGTTCCCGAAGTAGGTAGCGCTGCAACCAGACCTCACCTCGGACGCCACCGAGATTCTGTCGCGCGCCGTGTGGTGCGCACGGCGTAACCAGCAGCGAATTCATGCCCAGGTCCGCGATCCGGACGCGGGTCTCGTTTGGCCAGCAACACCCGTCGGTGCGCCTGCATCACCGAGATGCGCTGATGGCTGCACTGAGGAGCAAACAGTCGTCATTCGACCGTCCGCCACGGAGCGGTGCGTGAACGGGGCTCCTGTCAATCGCGGGACGCAGGTCCCGAGCGTATACTCGACCGACCCCGAGTGAATTTCCTGTCCTGAACAACAGTAAGGAGATGAACGTATCGCACATCGCTGACTTCATCATCGTGGGCGGCGGGTCCGCGGGCGCGGTCATCGCGGCCCGTCTGTCGGAGGACCCGAGCTGTCAGGTCACGCTGATCGAGGCCGGCGGTACGCCGCCCGTTGAAGAGTCGATTCCCGCCGCCTGCTCGCTTTTGCAGACGAATCCGGCGACCGACTGGATGTATTCCGCCGACGCCGGCAAGTGCGGGCTTGGCCTCGACGGTGGGCGGATGATGATGC
>JBBQRH010000064.1:0-24006 GCA_038215035.1 Gemmatimonadales bacterium
ACTGCCGAGTCGATCGAGTCGTCCTTCGTCCACTGGGACGACATCGAACTCGATTTCAAGGGGCGCACGATTCGCAGCGGCGGCCATGGTTTCATCGGCATCGGACGCAAGCACCTGCTGAACATTCTCCAGACGCGCTGCGAGCAGCTCGGCGTCACGCTGCGCTTCGAAGTCGAGGTGGATTCGGACGAGGACTTCCCGGACGCAGACCTGATCATCGCCTCCGACGGCATCAATTCAAAGATCCGCACGAAGTACGCCCACGTTTTTCAGCCCGACATCGTCACTCGCCCCAATCGTTTCATCTGGCTGGGCACCATGCGCACCTGGGACGCCTTCAACTTCACCTTCGAGAAGACCGAACACGGCTGGTTCCAGGCGCACATCTACAAGTTCGACGACAGCACCAGCACATTCATCGTCGAAACGCCGGAGCACGTGTGGAAGGCGCACGGACTCGATACCGCCGACGCCGATCAGTCGGTGGCGTTCTGTGAGCAGCTGTTCGCCCGGACGCTGCAGGGTCACGCCCTGATGACCAACGCCCGCCACCTGCGCGGATCGGCGTGGCTCAATTTCCAACGCGTGCGGTGCGCGGAATGGTCGCACTTCAATGGGCACAATCACGTCGTGCTGATGGGCGATTCGGTGCACACGGCGCACTTCGCCATCGGGTCGGGCACCAAGCTGGCAATCGAGGATGCGATCGAACTGGCGAAGCAGTTCTCCGTGCTGGGCGCCACGTCATCGGCCATTCCTGCCGTGCTGGCCGAGTATCAGAAAGTGCGCGCGGTGGATGTGCTGCGGTTGCAGAACGCCGCCTGGAACGCAATGGAGTGGTTCGAGGCCGTTGGAGAGCGGTATGCCGACTCACTGCCGCCGGAGCAGTTCATGTACTCGCTGCTGACGCGGTCGCAGCGGATCAGCCACGAGAATCTGCGGCTGCGCGACAAGCGGTGGCTGGAAGATTTCGAGCGGTGGTTTGCCGAACATTCCGGAGTGCATCTGGACGCATCGACACCCGTGCCGCCGCCGATGTTCACGCCGTACACCGTGCGAGGCATCACACTGAAGAATCGGATCGTGGTCTCGCCGATGGCACAGTATTCGGCGACTGACGGCGTGCCCGGCGACTATCACCTGGTGCACCTCGGCGCGCGCGCGATGGGTGGTGCGGCACTGGTGTTCGCGGAGATGACCTGCGTCAGCCCGGAGGGGCGGATCACACCGGGGTGCCCAGGCCTTTACACCGAGGTACAACGCAACGCCTGGGCGCGCATCGCCACCTGGATCCACACCAACAGCGACGCGAAGTTCGGCATCCAGCTCGGACACTCCGGCGCGAAGGGTTCCACGCAACTGGCCTGGGATGGCATCGACCAGCCGCTGCACAACGGGAACTGGCCGCTGATCTCGGCCTCACCGCAGCAGTACGTCGACGGCGTGAGCGAGCTCTCGCGCGCCATGTCGCGTGAGGACATGGACGAGGTGACGGCGCAGTTCGTTCACAGTGCACGCTGGGCTGCCGATGCCGGCGTGGACTGGCTGGAGCTGCACTGTGCGCATGGCTACCTGCTCTCGTCGTTCATCTCGCCGCTCACCAATCACCGCGACGACGCCTACGGCGGATCGCTCGAAAACCGGTTGCGGTATCCGCTGGAAGTCTTCAGCGCCGTGCGTGCGGTGTGGCCAGAACATCTGCCGATGTCGGTCCGCATTTCGGCGCATGACTGGGTGCCGGGTGGCATCACACCACACGACGCGATCCTGATCGCCCGTGCGTTCAAGGAGGCGGGGGCCGACATGATCGACTGTTCGTCGGGCCAGGTGAGCAAGCGCGAGAAGCCAGTCTACGGGCGAATGTTTCAGACACCGTTCTCCGATCGGATCCGGAACGAAGCGGGTATCGCAACGATTGCAGTCGGTGCGATTTCGGAGGCGGATCATGTGAACAGTATCATTGCCGCTGGCCGCGCGGACCTCTGCGCAGTGGCGCGTCCGCACCTGGCGAACCCCGCCTGGACGCTTACGGAGGCGGCGCGCATCGGCTATCCGATGGTGACCTGGCCAAAGCAGTATCGCTCTGCCAAGCCGCAGCTCGAGTCCATCTTCGCGAGAGAGAAAGCCGCACAGGCAGCACTCGCGGTCAGCACCGCCAGAGAGCCCGCGTGACGCCGCGATTGCCGCTCGAGGGGCAGCACGCCCTGATCACCGGCGCCGGTCAGGGGATCGGCGCCTCGATCGCACGGGCATTGGCCGCTGACGGCGCATCACTCACGCTGCTCGGCCGTCGTCGCGAAACACTCGAGGCACTGGCCAGCTCGCTCGAGGTGGCGGTGACGGTCGTCACGGCTGACGTGGCTGACCCGGCGGCGCTGGCGCTCGCTTTTGCTGCCGCACGTGCCGAGCGCGGCGCGATCACGATCCTGGTGAACAATGCCGGCCAGGCAGAAAGTGCGCCGTTCCGCCGCACCACACAGGAATTGTGGGATCGCATGCTGGCCGTGAACCTCACCGGCACCTTTCTCTGTACGCAGCAGGCGTTGCCCGATCTGTTGCAAGCGCGCGCCGGTCGCATCATCAACATCGCCAGCACGGCGGGACAACGCGGCTACGCGTACGTCGCGGCATACAGCGCGGCGAAGCATGGCGTGGTGGGACTGACCCGTTCACTGGCGCTCGAGTTGGCGCCGACCAACATCACGGTGAATGCCATCTGCCCAGGCTTCACCGAAACGGAGATGCTGCAACAGAGTCTGGCGACGATCGTCGCCAAAACCGGGCGCACGGAGGCGGCGGCGCGCGGTGAGCTGACGAAGACCAATCCGCAGGGGCGCCTGATCCAACCGGATGAGATCGCGGCGGCCGTGCGCTGGCTGGTCTCCGATGGGGCACGCTCGGTCACCGGGCAGTGCCTCTCGGTGTCGGGTGGCGAGGTGATGTGAGCGTCGCCCGGAGCCGGACACGGGGCGTACCGCTGCTCGAACCGGAATCGATCGGTCTCGAGGGGCGTGTCGTGTCGGACGACCATCAGTCGCTCAAGGTGTGGCTGCGACTGCTGTCGTGCAGCACCCAGATCGAAACCACCATCCGGAAGCGGCTGCGTCAGGAGGCGGGGATCACCCTGGCGCGCTTCGACTTCATGGCGCAGCTGCACCGGCACCCGGACGGTCTGACGATGAGTGTGTTGTCGCGCTATCTGATGGTCACTGGCGGCAACGTGACCGGGCTGGCCGATGAGCTGGAGAAGGATGGGCTGGTCGAACGAATCGCCGAGCCGCAGGACCGCCGACTGTCACGCGTCGCGCTGACGAAGAAAGGGCGGAAGCTGTTCGACCGCGTGGCGACCGCGCACGAAGCGTGGATTGTCGGAATGTTCGGCGGCATGAGTGGCACCGACATGCGCCAGCTGTACGAACTGCTTGGCACGCTGCGGGTGCAGCTGACATCGCAACCCGCCCACCTTGCACCCCCCACGACTGCGCGACGCACGCGACTGCCGGGAGCGAAGACATGAGCACGCCGATTGACGCAGCACTCCGCGACGGGACGTCGCGCCCATTGGCCGGTTTTCGCGCGGCACACTTCGGATGGGAACTGACCGATCGGGTCGGCGTCATCACACTCAATCGGCCGGAGCGGAAGAACCCGTTGACCTTCGCGTCATACGCCGAGCTGCGCGACCTGTTCGAGCAGCTGCGCTACGCCAGCGACGTGACCGCGATCGTGCTGACCGGCGCTGGCGGCAATTTCAGCTCTGGCGGCGATGTTCACGAGATCATCGGCCCGCTGGTAGGGCTGAGCGCGCCCGATCTGCTGCGGTTCACACGGATGACCGGCGCACTGGTGAAGTCGATGCGACACTGCCCGCAGCCGATCGTGGCCGCGGTGGATGGTGTCTGCGCCGGTGCCGGCGCCATTCTGTCGATGGCGTCCGACATGCGGTTCGGCACGGCGCGGAGCAAGACCGCCTTCCTCTTCAATCGAGTGGGCCTGGCGGGTTGTGACATGGGCGCCTGCTCGCTGCTGCCGCGGATCATCGGGCAGGGTCGTGCCAGCGAGCTGCTCTTCACCGGCCGCAGCATGTCGGGCGACGAAGCGATGCAGTGGGGCTTCTTCAATCGCCTCTGCGCACCAGAGACCGTGCTTGACGATGCCAAGGCCATCGCGCGCGAGATCGCTCACGGCCCGACCTTCGCCAATGGCCTGACGAAGGCGATGCTGCACCAGGAATGGGCGATGAGTGTGGACGACGCGATTGACGCCGAGGCGCAAGTCCAGGCACTCTGCATGCTGACGGAGGATTTCGGGCGGGCCTATCACGCATTCGTCGCGAAGCAGCGACCGACATTCGAGGGCAACTGACCTCGATGCCATCCAGGAGCGCGGCACATGAGTGACACCCGATACCTCGACTGGCCCTTCTTCGAGATGCGCCATCGGACGCTGGCGTCGGAGCTCGATGCCTGGTGCGTGGCCCAGCTGGCACACGGTGCGCACACCGATGTCGACGCCGCCTGCCGCACCCTGGTGGCGCAACTCGGCGCGGCGGGTTGGCTTCGGCACGCCGTGGGTGGCACCGCACACGGTGGAATGGTCGACACCATCGACACCCGCTCAATCTGTCTGATACGGGAAACACTCGCACGTCATGACGGTCTGGCGGACTTTGCCTTCGCGATGCAGGGACTCGGCTCCGGCGCGATTACGCTCCATGGCAGCCCTGAACAGAAGGCGCGATACCTCCCCCGCGTCGCCCGTGGCGAGGCAATCGCCGCGTTCGCGTTGTCGGAACCCGATGCCGGCTCGGACGTGGCCGCGATGGGATGCAGAGCCACCATCGATGGCGACAGCGTGCTGCTGCATGGAGAGAAGACGTGGATCAGCAACGGTGGCATCGCCGATTTCTACGTGGTCTTTGCGCGCACCGGTGAGGCGCCGGGTTCACGCGGGATCTCGGCCTTTATCGTGGACGCTGACACGCCCGGACTGGAGATCGCGGAACGCATCGACGTCATCGCGCCGCATCCGTTGGCGCGGCTGCGCTTTGCAGATTGCCGGATTCCACGCTCGGCGCGCCTGGGAGAGGCCGGCGAGGGTTTCAAGGTGGCCATGCGGACACTGGACATCTTCCGCACATCGGTGGCGGCAGCCGCGCTGGGCTTCGGTCGCCGGGCGCTGGACGAGGCACTGGCACGCACGACGACGCGACAAATGTTCGGTGGCGTGCTGAGCGATCTGCAACTCACGCAGGCCAGGCTGGCCCAGATGGCCACCACCATCGACAGCGCCGCACTGCTCACCTATCGTGCGGCCTGGATGCGCGACTGCGGCCAGACGGTGACACGTGAAGCCGCAATGGCCAAGCTGGTGGCCACCGAAGGCGCACAGGAGGTGATCGATGCAGCGGTCCAACTGCTCGGCGGGCTTGGCGTGATGCGCGGGAACCCGGTGGAGCAGCTGTACCGGGAAGTGCGGTCGCTGCGGATCTACGAAGGGGCGTCCGAAGTTCAGCAACTGATCATCGGGCGCGATCTGCTGCGCGCCTGGAACGAGGAGAAGCGTCCGCATGCCTAGCGCTCATCTAGACACGTTTGCGCGCAACAGCCTTCCGGCCGTCGAACTGCAGCCCGAGTTTCTGTTCACGCTGCCGTCGCTCCAGTTTCCGGAACAGCTGAACTGCGCGACAGCGCTGCTCGATCGCCACATCACCGAGGGTCGCGGTGAACGGATCTGCCTGCGCGCTGCCGGTGTTACGTGGACCTACGCCGAATTGCAGCGGCAGGCCAACCGTGTCGCGAATGTGCTGGTTCAGCAGATGGGGCTCGTGCCCGGCAATCGCGTGCTGCTGCGCGCGCCAAACAACCCGATGATGGTGGCGGCCTGGTTTGGCGTGATCAAGGCCGGGGGAATAGCCGTCGCGACAATGCCGCTGCTGCGCGCCGTCGAGCTCACGAAGGTGATCCAGAAGGCGCAGGTGCAGTTTGCACTCTGCGATGCGTCACTGGCGGTGGAGCTCGATCTGGCCCTGACGGACGTCGCGCATCGCGTTGCCGTTCGGCACTTCAATGTGGATGCGGCCGAGTCGCTCGAGCATGCCATGCGGAGTGTGGGGAGCGAGTTCACCAATGTGGACACAGCGGCCGACGACACCTGTATCATCGCCTTCACGTCGGGTACGACCGGCCAGCCGAAGGGTACCATGCACTTCCATCGGGACGTGATGGCGATTTGCGCCTGCTGGCCAGAGCACATCCTCAAGCCTCGCGAAAACGATGTCTTCATCGGCAGTCCACCGCTGGCCTTCACCTTCGGGCTTGGTGGACTGGTGCTCTTTCCAATGCAGGTGGGCGCGTCGGCGGTGCTGCTGGAGAAGCCCTCGCCGCAAAATCTGCTGACCGCGATACTCGAGTACGGTGCGACAACGCTCTTCACGGCACCGACGACCTATCGCACGCTGGCGCAGCACGGCGAGGCGCTGCGCGGTTCGTCGCTCAGACAGTGTGTGTCGGCGGGCGAGGTGCTGCCGGCGTCCACGCGCGCGCTCTGGCGCGAGGCGACCGGCATCGAACTGATCGACGGCATCGGCGCGACCGAACTGTTGCACATCTTCATTTCGGCCGATGAGGCGCACGCACGGCCTGGCGCGACCGGCACGCCGGTACCGGGCTACGTCGCGACGGTGCTGGACGACGAAGGCAATCCAGCGCCAGTGGGGCAGGTCGGGCGTCTGGCAGTGAAAGGGCCAACCGGATGCCGGTACCTCGCCGACGAACGCCAGCGTGGCTATGTGCACGACGGATGGAATCTCACCGGCGATGCGTATCTGGTCGATGCCGACGGGTACTTCCACTACCAGTCACGCACCGACGACATGATCATCTCGGCCGGCTACAACATCGCCGCGCCGGAAGTGGAAGAGGCGTTGCTGAAACATCCAGCGGTTGCGGAATGCGGTGTCATCGGTGTGCCGGATGACGAGCGTGGTCAGATCGTGAAGGCGTTCGTCGTGCTGAATGAGGGGCAGCCGGCTGATGCGTCACTGATCCGCGCACTGCAGGACTTCGTGAAGCAGACGATTGCGCCCTACAAGTATCCCCGCGCCATCGAGGTGCGCGCGCAGCTGCCGCGCACCGAGACAGGCAAACTGCAACGCTTCCGCCTGCGAGAGCCCGGATGATTTCCTTTCAGACGTCACTCCCAGCAGTGCCGGTGGCGCCATGACGCGCATCCTGCTGCCGCAGGGCTGGCCGCGACCGCGGGGGTACTCCAACGGTGTGGCCGTTCGCGGCGAGTTGGTGTTCGTGGCCGGCATGGTCGGATGGGACACGGAGGGCCGGTTTCCCAGCGCCACGATTGGCGGGCAAACGCGCAAGGCGCTCGAGAACATCGTGGCAGTGCTGCGCGAGGCCGGCGCGAAACCCGAGCACATCGTGCGCATGACCTGGTATGTGCTGGACAAGCGGGCCTACATGGACGCCGCCGCAGAAATCGGCCACACCTTTCGCGAGGTCATCGGCAGCTACAACGCGGCCATGTCGGCGGTGGAAGTCAGCGCGCTGATGGAGGCCGAGGCGCTGGTTGAGATTGAGGTCACCGCGGTGATTCCCGACTGAGCGAATCGGCCCGCGGCGCAGCGGTGAACAGCGGCGTCAGCACCGCCGGCGCCGCGTCAACCACCATCAGCGCGAAGGGCCTGCCGTCTTCACCACCACGCCACCCTTCATCACGAACTGGACGCGCGCCAGCAGGGCAATATCCTGAAGCGGATTTCCCTGCACCGCCACCAGGTCCGCCACCTTGCCGACCGTCACGCTGCCGAACTCTTTTTCCACACCGAGCAGCGTTGCGGCGTTCATGGTGCCGATCGTGATCGCGTCCATCGGCGTCGCACCGAGAATGTCGACCATGTACTTGAACTCCTCTCCGTTGCGACCATGGATGTCGCTGGTGGCGTCGGTGCCAAGCGCGAACTTCACACCGGCCTGATAGGCACGCCGCAACCGTACGCGACGCTCGGCCGCGATGGCGGTGGCCTTGGTGATGGAGTAGGCCGGCACACCCTTGCGTGCGCCATCGGTCACGATCTCCTCCAGAATGATGAGCGTCGGCACGAGATAGGTGCCGCGCGCCTTCATCTCGGCAATCGCCGCGTCGTCCACCAGGCTGCCATGTTCGATGGACGCCACACCGGCTCGCACGGCCGCCAGCAGGCCGGCGCCACCATGGGCGTGTGCCATGACCTTGCGTCCCAGGCGCGCCGCTTCGTCCACGATGGTTTTCATTTCGTCGTCGCCGAACTGCGGCGCATTCACTGCATCGCCAACGGAGAGGATGCCGCCGGTGGCAACCATCTTGATCTGGTCGGAGCCGTACTTGACGTTGAGCCGCACCTGTCTGCGCACCGCGTCGGGGCCGTCGACGATCACGCCCGTGCCCGGGATCGCGAGATTTGGACTCCACCCGTTCACGTCGGCGTGGCCACCCGTACTGCCGATGGCGGGACCAGCCGCGTGAATGCGCGGGCCGGGAATCAGGCCCCGGTTGATGGCATCGCGCAGCACCACGTCGACGTAGTCCGTGGTACCAGCCTCACGGATGGTGGTGAAGCCGGCCTCGAGCGTCTTCTTCGCATTGATCACACCGTAGATCGCGCCGTGCGCGGCGGTCTCCTTGAGCACGGACAGGTCGCCACCATCGTTGTCGATCGACTCGATGTGGGTGTGCATGTCGAAGAAGCCAGGCATCAGCGTGTAGCCGGCGAGGTCGATCACACGCGCACCAGCGGGAATTCGCACTTGCGACGCCGGGCCTACGGCCGTGATCCGTTCACCCGAGATCACCACCACGGGCGACTCCATCTGGGTGCCGTCACCCGTGATAAGTCGTGCCGCGCGGATAGCAGTGACCGTGGGCGACTGCGCCGCCGCCGAACCACCGGCGCCACAGAGTGAAAGCACAACCAAGGTGAGCATCGAGCGCATACGAACTCCACAGGAGAGATGGGGTACCCGTCTGCGAACGGTAACGCTCGCTCGCAGTCGCGGAATGCCTGACTGTTCCGCGGGCGTGACATTTGCTTGTGTTCACTGTCTCATTCTGGAAAATTCCGGCGACCTCGAATCGTCCGTTGCGGGTCCATCCGGCAAGGTTCTTCCGACCAAACGTTGCGTGCTGTGCCCTCTCACCACTCCTGTCCGTCGCGCCGCGCGGTGGCTGACCGCCGTTGCGGTCACCGTGCTCGTGGCGGCGTGCAGTGCCACCGGTGACGAGCTCAGCTATGATTCGGAGGGTGTCGCGAGTGGAGTGCTCGACCTGGTGCCCCGCAATAGAGAGTGGGCACAGTCCATCGAGCCCGATGCCGTGCTGTATCGCATCGAGTTGCGGCCGGAGTCACCGTCCGCCAAGGCACCATCGTCAGTGCTGTACAATTTCTATGCGCCTGGCGTGAACGCCTTCATGACGGCGACCAGTGAGCCCAAGGTCCCGTGGGACGGGGCGGAGCCGCAGGACTGGCCGAAGGACCAGATTCAACCGATGCCTCTGCCCGCGGTCGCAATGGACTTCCGGGAAGCGTGGGACCGGGCGAGGGAAGCCGGCCTGACGAACGTGACGAATGTCACCCTCGAGGTTCAACGCCGCTTCGGCGTGGTCCTGGTCGTCTGGTCGCTGCTGGGCAAGGTCCCGCAGGCCGGCGAGGACGGCATGTATTTCAATGCGCTGTCGAAGGAACGAATTCTTCGCGCGACCCTCATCAACGCTCCCGCGTCGCCGTTGATGGTCGAGAAGGCGATGTTCGAGTATCGTCGCGCCTTACGCGGGAAGCCGACCACGAAGAGCATCTGTGCCGGGACTGCCATTCCCATTCCGGCGGACGACCCGGTCGTCTGCTTCGACGTCGACTCCCGCGAGTACTCGCAGCCCGAAGCGTAGCGGTACGGTCGGCGATCCTGGCGCGGCGCGCCACAGGCGAATCCCAGTTGTCGATTGGCCACACCGCCGAACGACTAGTGGGGTGTAATCGAAGTTCGGACAGCACAAAGCCGGATGGGGCGCTCGGCGACTGCTTCCGGAACTTCGGTTACATGCCACGCGGGGTGTCTACCGCCGTTCCATTCCATCGTCCGGAGGAAGTCCACATGAAGTACCTGTGCCTGATTTACGATGCCGAAAGCACGTTGGCCGCGATGCCGAAAGACCAGATGGACGCGTTCATGGGTGAGTACTACACCTTCAGCAACGAGCTCGCCAGCGCCGGCCAGATGGTTGTCGGCGAAGAGCTGCAGCCGGTGCACAGCGCCACCACCGTCCGGATTCGGAACGGCAAGATGACGACGACCGACGGCCCATTCGCCGAAACGAAGGAGCAACTTGGCGGCTTCTATCTCGTCAACGCAGTGGACCTGAACGAGGCGATTCAGATCGCCGCCCGAATTCCGTCGGCACGTACCGGGAGCATCGAGGTGCGACCGATCGCAGTGCACGGTGGTCAGTAGGCTCACCGCGTGACATTGGGTGGTGAGTCGCAGGGCGACTCGGTCCGCGACCGGGTCGACGCGGTCTATCGGAGCGACTCACGCCGGGTGCTCGCCACCCTGATCCGACTCCTCGGTGATTTCGATCGCGCCGAGGAGGCGATGCACATCGCATTTGCCGCGGCGTTGCAGAGCTGGGAGCGCGATGGCGTTCCCGCAAACCCTCGCGCCTGGCTGATCTCGACGGCGCGTTTCAAGTCGATCGATGCCGAACGTCGACGCGCACGTCTCGATTCGATGGTCGATGTCGTGACGGAACAGCTGCATCCGACGCCGGACAGTGGCGACGCGGATGACCGCGACGTGGTCGACGATCAGCTGCGGCTGATCTTCACCTGTTGCCATCCGGCGCTGTCGCATGAGGCGCAGATCGCATTGACGCTGCGTGAAGTCTGTGGCCTGACCACCGAAGAGATTGCACATGCCTTCCTCGCGACGCCGCCAACCGTCGCACAGCGCATCGTGCGCGCCAAGGCCAAGATCCGTGATGCGCGGATCCCCTACCAGATTCCGCCACTGGCCGAGTTGCCGGCTCGGCTCGACGCCGTGCTGCATGTGGTCTATCTGGTCTTCAACGAGGGATACTCGGCCAGCGCCGGCGATCTGCTGACGCGACGCGATCTCTCCGGCGAGGCGATCCGCCTCGGACGCCTTCTCGCCGGCCTGCTGGCAGAGCCGGAAGTTTGGGGGTTGCTGGCGCTGATGCTGTTGCAGGAATCACGTCGTGCCGCGCGGACGTCGCCAAACGGCGACTTGATTCTGCTCGAGGCGCAAGACCGCGCGGCGTGGGATCAGGCGCTGATCGCCGAGGGCTCGGCAATGGTGCAGCGAGCGCTGTCGTCGCGACGCTTTGGATCGTACACACTGCAGGCGGCAATCGCTGCCGTACACGCTGACGCGACGGCGGCCTCGAGCACCGACTGGCGTCAGATCGTTGGGCTGTACGATGTGCTGCGACGCGCCGATCCGTCACCCGTCATTGCACTGAATCGCGCGGTGGCGCTGGCGATGTCTGGTGCACCGGAAGTCGGGCTGGTCGAGATCGACGCGCTGCTCGCGCAAGGGGAGTTACGGGACTATCACCTCGCGCACGCAGCGCGCGCCGACCTGCTGCGTCGGCTGGCGCGGTATGATGACGCGGCAGCGGCATACCGGCAGGCGCTCGCACTGGTGCAGCAGGAGCCGGAACGTCGATTTCTGCAGCGGCGTCTGGCTGAGGTGTCGGAGCGAAACGCCGGGGGATAACTTTGCGGGTGTGGTCGCGACACGCTCGCCGATACATGCTGCGGGCCGGCCGAAGGCACTACGGTACCCACCTCTCCCTGACGCATGACAAACGACGTCCTGACGCTCGACTGGATGAATAAGCTCCCGGGGTGGTGCGGCGCGATGAATCTCGTCTTCACCGCGGCCACCGGCGACGAGGTGGCGTGTGAAATCGAGATTGCCGAACAACATCTGCAGCCGTTTGGCCTGGTGCACGGTGGCGTGTACTGTGGCCTGATCGAGACCATCGCATCGATCGGCGCCACGATTCACGTTCACCCGAACGGTCAGGAAGCGGTCGGACTGGAAAATCACACGTCGTTCATCCGCGCGTTACGTAGCGGAAAGCTTTTTGCCCTGTCGCGGCCCATCTCGCGTGGCCGCACGAATCAGGTGTGGGAAGCGTGGGTCCGCGATGAGAAGGAACGTCTGGTGGCGCGAGGTACGGTGCGATTGCAGAATGTGGCAGCGCGCCCTCCGATGCCCGAGACTCCGGCATCTTGAGCTCACGCATCGCCCAACGCAGCGCCGCGTTGCTTGCCCTTCGGTGGCACGCCGGCACCGGCGCGCTGGTGGCACTGACTGCCACGCTGACCATCGCAGGTGCGCTGCCAGCACTGACCGTCCTCGGTGGCTCCAGCGCGGCACCGTCGCTCACCATCGCACTCGGCGATACCGTCGCGTTACTCGCGGATTGGGGCGGGCGCGGTGTCGTCTGGCCGCAGCTGCAACAACTGGCGCTGCTGAAGCTGCTGTCGATCGTACGCGGTGCCACGCTCCTGACCCTGCTCGTTGGTGCCGCAACGCTGCTCGCGCTGCATCTGGCACGTGCTGCGGCGCGCAGCGGCGAAGTGACCGTGGCGCGATCGATCGGCGCATCGCGACGTGATATGTTCGGTGCGATGATGCTCGAGTCGGGAGCGCTCGCCGGTGTGGCGCTGTTCAGCGGGATGTTGCTGGCGCTGATCGCAGTGGTGGTGATGCGCGCGGCGTGGCCTGGCAGTGTGGCGTCGGCAAGTGTGGTGCTCGCAGCTGCGGGGACGCTCGGCGTTACCGGACTGGTGATGGTTGCGCCGCTGCTCCTGATACGTGCGCTGAGCACCACGCGGCTGGTCGACGATGATCGCCGGCCACTGACATTGATCATTCCGGCGTTGCAGCTTGGCGCGGCGGTGGTGGTGCTGGCTGGGGCGCAAACGCTTCGTGGCGTGATGAGGATGCAGCAACGTGCCGTGGCGGTCGGTCAGACGAACGGTGTGATCGTGCAGGATGTCCGCGCCGAGGAGGCAGATCGCCTGCAGCGCGCGCAGCAGTTCGCCGCGTTTCTCGATGCCCAACATTCCGCAAACGCCACCGCACTCGTCAGTCTCGGCTCCAGCGGAGTGCACCGCGGACTGGGGACCATCGCGCAGGCCACCGGCGACTGCGGCAACCGCTGTCGGCCCGGGACCGCCGTGCGCGCATTCACGGAAACGGTCACGCATCACACCGTCAGCGGTGACACATTCGCGGTGAATGGACTGCGCGTGACAGCAGGTCGGAGCCTCAGCGACGCCGATCGATGGGACAGTCCACTGGTCGCGGTCGTGAATGCGAGCCTCGCACGAGCGATGTTCCCAACCGGTGATGCCGTTGGGCAACGCATTCAGCTTCCGCTGCTGAACGATGCCTGGTTCGAGGTGGTCGGCGTAGTGGAGGATGCCCCCACACGCGGCCTGGGCGGTGTGATGCAGCCACCCCTTGGCGTTTACGTCAGCATTCTCCAGCATCCGGTCGCACTCGTCGAAGTTGCCACCACGTCGGGTGCAGTGCCCGCCGACGCACTGCGTCCACTCGGCCGTATCGCTGGCGCCGCAGCGAGCGTCCTGACGCGACTCGACACTGACACGCGCACGCTGCGCTGGTTCGCGAACCTGCTTTGGGCGATGGGGGTCGTCACCGCCATGATCGCCATTGGTGGACTGATCGCAATGCTCCGGCTCTGGCTCGATTCGCAGCAGCGCGAACTCGGTATCCGGCGCGCGGTTGGCGCGAGTCGGCGCGCCATCCATCAGCTGGTGCTTGGCCGCGCGGCACGGGTTGCCATTGGCGGGTCACTCTTCGGCGCCTGGCTGGGTCAGATCGCGTGGGACGTGCTGCCGCGAATTGTGCCTGGCGCTCCGGCCTTCGACAGCGAGGTCGTGCTGCAGACGTGCCTGATTCTCTCCGGGCTGACGCTGGCGGTTGCCTGGTTGATGGCGGCCCGGTTTACGCGCACACCGGTGGGCACATTGCTCATCGAGGTGGGGTGAGGCAAAGCAGTGCAGCGGTGAGATCTACGAACTGCATGACGCAAAGGCGCGGAGATCGCAGAGGCGCAGAGAACAGCAAGAAGACTTTGGAAAAGCGCTCGAGAATGGGCGGGCTGTAGCAGTTCCAAAGCGGTGCAGTTCTCTGCGCCTTTGCGCCTTTCTGTCATCTTTGCGTTGATGCAGTGGCTGTTGCGCCTTTGCAGCGACTGGCGCACGGCGCTGTCAGGAACGGCAACCGCAACCGCGAACAGCAACTGCGTTAACGCAACGGGAACCGAGAGACGCAACGGCGCAAGGAACAGCAAAATGCTTTTGGAAAAGCGCCCGAAAGTAGGCGGGCTGTAGCAGTTCCAATGCAGAACAGTTCCTTGTCAATTCCACAGCCGTTCCTTGCGCCCTCGCGACCCCTGCGCCTTTGCGTCAACGCAGTTGATCTGCTCAGTTTCCTGAAGCGGTTTCGCCGGAGTGCTTCGCGCCGTTGCCCCTTTGCGCTAGTGCAGCTCCGCGCGAACGATCATCGTTTGCCGACCACCTGAATGGCACCAGCCGCGTTGTTGGTGCCGAAGAGTGTGGTCGCATCGCTCGCATTCAGGTACTTGATCTCCTTGATCTGCGAGAGCGTGATATCCTCCAACGCGCGCAGACCACCCATTTTCTGGTTGTCGAGGTAGACGGCGATGTCGTTCGAACCGACATCGCCACTGCTCCCACCAGACGCGTTGCCGGAGCGGACTCGGAGCATTGCGGGCCGCAGGCGTTGCACGATGCCGTAGGCCGTCTGCACTGTCCCGCCGAGGAATGCGATCTCCTCTTCGGTGATCAGATTGGCGCGACCCTTGGGTGGCTTCTTCGCAGGTGCGGCCGCAGCAGCTGAATCCTGAGCGGCAGCACGGGTCGGTATCGCGACCAGAGCGAGCACTGGGGTAATGACGCAGACTGCCGACAAGAGGCGCAATGCTCGCATGAAAGACACTCCCGGGTGAGGTCCTGAAAACGTTCTGGCCTGAGTGAGCATCTCGTCGTCGGCCGAGAACCGCAAGCTCCCTGTCTCGCGGCGACTGCCACGGCCCCGGGCACGGGCCGCATCAGCGCCTCCTGTCGGGCAAGCGTATCGCGGGTATCGTCGGAGTTGAGTCAGCGCGGCCCCGAACGACCTGCTCCCACCCGGCACATCCCATGTCTTCCAGACCCCAGCTTCTCGCGACGGTTCTTGCCGTCTGCATCTTCGTCCCGCTCCCGATCGCCGCTCAGCGAGCTCGGCCGACGACCAACGCCGGTGCGCCGGTTGCCGCTGCAATCGATTCCGCGCTGCTCGGTTCGATGAAGTACCGGCTGATCGGCCCCTACCGCGGCGGCCGCTCGACGGCCGTCGCCGGCACAGCCCGGTCGCCGTTTCTTTTTTACTCCGGCAGCACCGGCGGCGGTGTCTGGCGGACAGAGGATGCCGGTCAGAGCTGGCAACCGATCACGGACAAGTACTTCGGCGGCGCCATCGGCTCGATCGATGTGGCGGACTCGGACCCGAATGTGATCTACGTCGGCACGGGCTCGCAGGACGTGCGTGGCAACTCGTCGACCGGCCGCGGCATGTGGAAGTCGACCGACGCCGGACGGACCTGGAGTTTCGCAGGGCTGCGAGAAACGGGAGCAATTGGCCGGACGGTGGTGCATCCCACCAATCCCGACGTCGTCTACGCCGCCGCGCTCGGGCACCCATTCGGAAAGAACAAGGAACGCGGGATTTTCCGCTCGAAGGATGGTGGCGTGTCGTGGCAGCAGGTGCTGTTCGTGAATGACTCGACCGGCGCCAGCGACCTGGTCATGCATCCCACCAATCCGCGCATTCTCTACGCCGGCATGTGGCGCGCGGAACGAAAGCCATGGACGATGATCTCCGGTGGCCCCGAGGGCGGCGTCTACCGCTCCACCGACGGTGGTGACACCTGGACCAAGCTCTCCGGCGGGCTGCCAACTGGCGTGGTCGGCAAGATCGGCATCGCCATCTCACCAGCCAACCCCGATCGCATATGGGCCATGATCGAAGCCGAACCCGCTGGCGGCCTGTATCGCTCTGACGATGGCGGCACGTCATGGACGCGCGTCAACGCCGAGAACAAGATCCGGCAGCGCGCCTGGTACTACTACAAGATCGTGGCCGATCCGGTGAACGAGAACCAGATGTATGTGATGAGCGTCCAGATGCACAAATCGGTCGATGCTGGGCGCACTTTCGAGCCAGTGACCGTACCGCATGGCGACACTCACGACCTGTGGATCAATCCATCGAATCCGAGGGTGATGGCGCTCGCCGATGACGGTGGTTCGGTCGTCTCACTGACGGCGGGCAAGTCGTGGAGCAGCATGAACCTGCTGCCAACGGCTGAGATGTACGATGTGATCGTCGATCACGCCTTTCCGTATCGCGTGTACACGGCGCAGCAGGACAACACATCGATCTCGGTCCCATCGTGGCTGGAGTCGAACACGTTGCACCCCATGAACGCCTGGTTGGGTGCCGGCGGATGTGAGACCGGCCCAGTGGCGCTGCACCCGGACTATCCGGATGTGATTTACGGTGGGTGTTACGGCGGGGCGATCAACCGCTACGAGCCGAAGACCGATCTGCGCCGGGATGTGATCACCTATCCGCAGCAGCAGGTGGGACAGAAGGCGTCGGAGATGAAGTACCGGTTTCAGTGGGTGGCGCCGATTCTCGTCTCTCGCCACGATCGCAACGTGGTCTACCACGCATCGCAGGTGGTGCATCGCACCCGCGATGGCGGGATGTCCTGGACGGCGATCAGCCCCGATCTCACCGCCAACGACAAGTCGACGCAAGGCATGGCCGGTGGTCCGATCAATGGCGACCAGACCGGCGTCGAGATGTTCAACACGATCTTTGCACTCGGCGAAGACCCGAAGGACGCACGCACGCTGTGGACGGGCAGCGACGATGGACGGGTGCACCTGACGCGCGATGGCGGCGCGACCTGGCAGGACATCACGCCACCGGGCATGCCGAAGTTCGGGACGGTCAATCGGATCGACGTCTCGAAGCACGTCGCGGGTCGCGCGTACATCGCGGTGCACCGATACCGGCTCGACGATTTCGCGCCGTATGCCTGGCGCACCGACGACTATGGCAAAACGTGGGTGCGGATTGCTGACGGCACCAACGGCATTCCAGCCGACTATCCAGTGCGGGTGGTGCGCGAGGATGCGACACGAGCGGGGCTGCTCTACGCTGGCACCGAATTCGGCATCTTCGTCTCGATCGACAACGGGTCGCGCTGGCAGCCGCTGCAGCGGAATCTGCCCATCGTTCCGATCAGTGATCTTCAGGTCTACAACGACGATCTGATCGTTGGCACGCAGGGCCGCTCACTCTGGATTCTCGACGATTTGTCACCGCTCCAGCAGTTGGCGGCGGCTCGACCGAACTCGGCCTTACATCTGCATCGCCCGCGTGACGTGGTGCGCGCGGACCGAAGTCAGGGCGGCGGGGCGGGCGGCAAGGAAGTGTCGCTCGAGGCACCAGCGAATGGTGCAGTCTTTCATGTCGTCCTGCGCGACAGCGCGGTCACGCCGTACACCGTCGAAGTCCGAACCGGCGGCGGCGAACTGGTGCGTACGCTGAGTACCGACACGGCCGAGAGCCGTCGACGGCAGCAACCAGTCCTGCCAGTGAAAGCAGGAGCGCACGCCATCATCTGGGATCTCACCTGGCCCGGTCCGCTGATGGCTTCCGATCAGGTGCTGTGGGGCTACACCGGCGGAATCAGAGTGGTGCCGGGCGAGTTCGAGGTCCGTTTGCTGGCCGGTGGGGCGACTCAAGCGCACCGGTTCCGCGTCCTTGCCGATCCGCGCCTGACATCCGTGACGCAGGCCGACTACGTGTCGCAGTTCGAAACAGCGAGACAGCTTCGCGACACTCTCGAGTCACTTAATAGGTCTATTGAGACAGTAAGGGCAATTCGAGCTCAGGCGAAAGCCAGTGTCGACCAGGCCACAAAGGCCGGGGTGGCGACCGAGCTGGCGCCGCTCGCCTCGGCACTCGATGCAGCCATCGATTCGCTCGAGCGTGTCATGACCGAGCCGCGGATCAAAGTCGCCTACGATGTACTCCGGTTCGGTGGTCGCCTCGACAATCAGTTGGCCGAAGCATACGGCAACGTGACCGGCACCAACGGCTACATCCACGGCGGGCCGGAAGGTCGACCAACCGCTGGCGCAGTGCAACGCACCGGTGAGCTCGTTGGCCAGTGGGTGCCGATGGCCAAACGCCTCGACGATGTGCTCAATCGGGAGGTCGCGGCCTTCAATGCCAAGGTCCAGTCGCTGGGTGTGGCGCCGATCGTTGTCCCAAAGCGGGTGAAGCCGATCGCCTGACCCAACCTGCTCGAACCGTTGGAGCGACAAGCGAAAAAACACGCTCGCTCCCGTCGAGGTCGCACGCCTCCGTCGTCCCCCGGGTTTTCACCGGTCAGGACGATGGAGGCGTGTCATTTCCACGCATCCGTTCTATTCCCGATTGACATTATCGGCATTGGTAGTGATTCTAGTTCATCGACACTTCTTGATAGTCATTCTCATCTATGCCGATGCCTGATTCTCCCGCCCCCCTTTGCGTCGGGTGCCGCTGCCACAGCAGCGCCACCTGCCAGCTGCTCTTCCTCGCCGCTGCCGCCGTCACCCTCGCCGCGGCACCCTCGCTGGCGACCGCGCAGCAGCCGGTCAAACCGCCCACCGACTCCATCCGCACGCGGAGTGCAGCACAGACGTTGCAGCGCATCGTCGTGGCCGACTCGGTCCGCCGGAAACGCGGCTACACCGTCGCCCGATCGAGCAGTGCAACCCGCACAGCCACCCTGCTCCGCGATGTGCCGCAGTCAGCCACGGTGATTTCAACGGCGCTGATTGCTGATCAGGGGATGCAGTCGATGGCCGACGTGGTCCGATATGTCCCTGGCATCACCATGGGATTGGGCGAAGGCCATCGCGATGCACCGACCATCCGTGGCAACAGCAGCACCGCCGACTTCTTCATCGACGGCATTCGCGACGATGCGCAGTACTACCGCGATGTCTACAACGTCGAACGGGTAGAAGCGCTCAAGGGTTCGAACGCCATGGTGTTCGGGCGCGGTGGCGGTGGCGGAGTGCTGAACCGGGTGACCAAGGAGGCACTCTGGCAGCCGACGCGCAGCGCCACCCTCACCGGCGGCTCCTTCGACCAGCGCCGCACCACGCTCGACATCGGACAGGGACTCGGCCGGCATCTCGCTGCCCGGGTCAACGGTCTCTACGAAAGCGCGTCGACCTTCCGTCAGTCGTCAGGCAACGACCGAATCGGTATCAATCCCACCGCATCGGTGATGGTCGGTCGCACACTGGTCCGCGCTGGCTACGAGTTCTATCGCGACGAGCGGGTGGTCGATCGCGGCATTCCGTCGTTCCGTGGCGCGCCTGCGCCCACACCCATCCAGACGTTCTTCGGTGATCCTGACGCCAGCCAGTCGCGTCTCACGGCACACGCAGTGGCGGCCACCATCGACCGACAGCTCTGGAACGGCAACGGTGTGATCGATGGCATTCAGTTGCGGAATAGTTCGCGCCTGATGACGTACGACAAGTTCTATCAGAACATCTTCCCCGGTGCCGTGAATGCCGCGGCAACGTCGGTCGCCCTGAACGGCTACAACAACGGCACCGACAGACAGAACCTGTTCAACCAGACCGATCTCACTGCCACGATCACACGTGGTACGCTGCGCCAGACGCTGCTGGTCGGCGCCGAGTTCGGGACGCAGCGCACGGAGAACTATCGTACGACGGCGTACTTCGGTGCACCGGGCAGCACCGCCACCAGTCTGGCTGTTCCATTCGATGCGCCGCGCGTCAGTGCACCAGCTGCGTTCCGACAGAGTGCCACCGACGCCGATAACCGTACCACCGTGACCACGCGTGCCTTGTACGCGCAGAATCAGATCGCCGTCGGCACTCACATGCAGGCGGTGCTCGGCCTGCGCTTCGACCGGCTGGCGGTGAATTTCTTCAACAATCGCAACGGTCAGTCGCTCCGCCGGCCCGACAATCTGGTATCCCCACGCGCAGGGCTGGTGTACAAGCCAGTGCAGCCGCTGTCGATCTACAGCAGCTACAGTGTTTCATTTCTGCCAAGCAGCGGCGACCAGTTCTCGTCCCTTACTGCCACGTCGCAAACGCTCGAGCCAGAGCAGTTCACCAACCGCGAAGTGGGCGTCAAGTGGGATGCACGATCCGATCTGGCGCTGACGGCGGCGCTGTACCGACTCGATCGGACGAACACCACCGCGCCTGATCCCGTGACACCCTCGGTGCTGGTGCAGACCGGTGCGCAGCGCACGACGGGTTGGGAGCTCGGAGTGACGGGTGCGCCAATGCAACGCTGGCAGGTGGCCGGCGGATACGCACACCAGCGCGCAACCATCACTAGTCAGACGTCGGCTGCCGCAGCCGGGGCGTTCGTGCCCCTTGTGCCACGCCACACACTGTCGCTCTGGAACAGGGTGCAGGTGACACGCCGACTTGGAACGGGCCTTGGGCTGGTGTATCAGGACCGGATGTTCGCCTCGATTGACAACACCGTCACACTGCCGTCATTCACACGGGTGGATGCGGCGGCATTCGTCACGCTCACGCGTGTGCTGCGTGCTCAGGTGAACATCGAGAACCTGCTCGATACGCGCTACTACCCCACCGCGCACAGCAACAACAACATCATGCCGGGATCCTCGCGGATGGTGCGGGTGGCGATGCATGTGACGCCGTAAGTGTGGGCCGTTCCTTCGGGAACGGTCCCACCGTGGGGCAGCACGAGGGTTGATGGAATGCCGCAATGCCGGCCGGTGTCGAATGCGCGGACCGAATGTGTCCCCTCTCCCACTATCCATCACCTTCGTTCAAGGATCATTGTATGTCGCACCGCAGCACCCTACTTCTCGCCTGCGCCGCACTCGGCGCCACCATTCTCCAGGCGGCGCCGGTTCTGGCACAGTCGACGACCCCGCCGCCGGCCGCCGAGCGGCGCGGTCCTGGCCCGGATCGCCGTGGTCCACCAAGCGTCGATGAACGTGTGGCGCGCATGACCACCGACCTTGGCCTCACTGCCGACCAAGCCAGCAAGGTCCGCGCAGCGCTCACGGCCGAGCAGCGCGGCATGGATTCGACGCTCGCACGCAGGACTGCCGCGAACGATGCCGAACGCACGGCAATGCTTGGAACGCACTCCAACACGCAGAAGGCGCTCACCGGCATCCTGACCCCCGATCAGAAGCTCCGGCACGACGCAATGCGCGCTCGACAGGGTGGACCACGCGGTATGCGTCACCGCGGTCCGGCAGGCCGGCGCGGCGACGGTCGGGCCGAGATGCGTGGTGATCGGGGTGATCATCGCGGCCCGCCAAACGGTGATCGGCGCGGCCCGCCAAACGACGACTCCACCACCCGCTGACGAGCGGATGCCGCCCGGTCGACTGGTCGGGCGGCTAGACTCCACGTGATCGAAACCGACGATGATGCCGCACTGGTCGCTCGCGCCACACGTGGCGATGACGACGCCTTCCGTCGCCTGGTGGAACGCCATCAGGCGGCGGTTGCGCGCACGGTCTGCGGAATGCTCGGAGCCGGCGATGACGCCGACGACGTCGGTCAGGAAACGTTCGTCAGGTTCCATGGGGCACTCGGGTCATTCCGCGGTGAGTCGTCGGTGCGCACCTACCTGGTACGTATCGCAATGAGTTGCGCACTGAACGCCCTTCGCGGACACCGGCGGCGCGAACTGCGATTCGTTCGTGACGATGTTGCGCTCGAGTCGGCCGCTGATCCGGCAACACCGCCGGGGGTATCCGACGACAGTCAGGCGCAACACATCCGCGACGCGCTCGACCGACTGAATGCGGAGCACCGTGCCGTGGTGGTGCTTCGTCTGCTGGAGGAGCGGAGCACGAAGGAAACGGCAGAGATCCTGCAGATTCCCGAGGGCACCGTGTTATCGCGCCTTTCGCGTGCCATCAGACAACTACGTGTGACCCTTGGCCCGGTCTGGGCGGAGTTTTCCGAATGAGCGACAAGAACGAGATCACCGACGATTCATCGCTCGACGAGCGCGACCTGCTCCGCGCCGGTCGTCTGCTGCGGAGTGCGATGCCGGAGGCGTCGTTCGCCGACGGTTTTGCCGACCGGACCATGGCGCGCATTGCCGCATCACGCGCCGCTACGCCACCGACCGTACTCCGGGCGGCGGCAATGCAGCGCAGTTTCCGCCTGCTGGCGGCCGCCGCAGCGATCGTGATCGTGGCACTCGGTGTGAACAACACGCTCATCGCCCGGTCCGACGGCACCACGCTCGTCGAAGCGGCAATCGGGCTGCAACCGGTGTCCGCCGAGTCGGTGCTCTCGTACACGTCGGAATCCCTTCAGTGATGAGCGCATCATGAGCAACTCCGTTCGCGCCTGGGTCCTGCTGCTCGTCACCCTCTGCCTCGGCATTGCCATCGGCGTGCTGGGCGGGGGTGCGCTGCAGGAGCGGCGGATGGCCCGGGTCGACAGGATCCGCCGGCCCGGTGGATTCGTCGAGCATGCGCGCGAGGTGATCCAACCGACCAGTGATTCGCAGTGGAACGCGATCAAGCCGCTGATCGAAGCCGCAGCTGAGCAGAATGTGCGCATGCGGCGCCTGCATGAGGGCGAGACACGCGCCGCGCTCGACTCGCTGAAGCTGAGGCTGGAGCCGATGCTCGACGAAGCACAGCGAGCGCGTTTCGCGAAATTCCTGCCAGGCCGCGGCGGACCGCCCGGTCGATTTGGGCCTGAGCGCGGTGGCGCGCGTCGCGGTCGTGGTCGCGGCCCTGAGGATCGTGGTGGTCCGCCCGATGGACCTCCCCCGCCGCGTGACGAACGCGGGCCACCGCCACCGCCCTGATTGCGCTGCGCAGCGTTATTGCATCGTGCCGCGCGCACGCTCCGCTTCCGCCGTCAGATATCCGAAGCTGGCCCACTGTGATTGCGCCGCCACGATCCGCGCAAAGATCGCATCGGCTTGCGCCTTGCGACCGTTGTAGAGGTGCCAGTTGCCGACACCATAGGCTGTGGTGATGTCTTCCAGATTGCCGTCGGCACCGAAGTTCTTGAGCAGGTCCGACTCGGCCAGCTCACCCTTGTAGAGCAGCAGCAGCCGGTGATAGGCGCCATTCTCGATCACATCCATCTGCGCTGTGATCGGCGTCAATACACGCGCGGCATCGTCATTCCGACCCAGTCGTCGCAGTGCCATGTACATCCAGTGGCTGGTGGCCACCAGCATGTCCGCGTTGCCCTTCGACGCGGCGATGTCTTCGCGATACAAGGGCAGCGCCTTCTCGAACTGGCCGCTGAGATAGTAGGCAAGGCCCAAGTGATAGCGGATGTTGCCTTGCAGCGTGCTCGTGGGAATGTTGCGCGCGTTCGGCTGGCCGTCGGGTTCCACCACATCGGGCGTACCCTTGGTCATGGCGTAGGCGCGTTCGAAATCGGCGATGGCCTTCGGGATCTGTCGCGTGCTCAGATACCGATGCCCGCGGTGACGATACATACGGGCGTCGGCAGGGTGTTCGGCAATGCCTTTGGTATAGATGTCGATGGCTTCGTTGAAGCGGCCAAGATACGCGGTGCGACGCCCCAGCCAGATCAGCGAGTCGGCGTTAGCCGGCGTGTGATCGTACGCGCGTCGTGCCGCGGCCAGCTGTGCTTCCATGCGATCACGGGTCGCGCCGGTGGGTTCGGGACGATAGAGCGGCTGACCGGAAAGCGATGTTGCTTCGACCACGGTGCTGCTGGCGGTGCCCTTGAGCTGCCGATCAAAGAAGGCGCTGATACGCTCGTGATAGTCGATGAAG
>JBBQRH010000065.1:0-23625 GCA_038215035.1 Gemmatimonadales bacterium
AAGGACACGAACGAACGTTACAAGTTCCTGCTCGCGCACGGTCAGACAGGACTGTCTGTCGCGTTTGATTTTCCGACGCTGATGGGATACGACTCGGACCATCCGCGGTCCGAGGGAGAAGTGGGGAAGTGCGGAGTCGCGATCTCGAGCCTGAAGGATATGGAAGACCTCTTCGAGGGGATTCCGCTCGACAAGGTCTCGACGTCGATGACGATCAACGGGCCGGCGATCATCCTATGGGCCTTCTACATCGCCGCCGCCGAAAAGCAGGGCGTGAAGAGTGACGCGCTGCAGGGCACGATCCAGAATGACATTCTGAAGGAGTACATGGCGCAGCATGCCTGGTGCTTCCCGATCGAACCGGCGCTGCGTCTGATCGTCGACGGCTTTGAGTGGAGCGCCCAGCATGCGCCGTTGTTCAACACCATCTCGATCTCCGGCTATCACATTCGCGAGGCGGGATCGACGGCCGCACAGGAACTGGCATTCACGCTGGCTGACGGGTTCACGTATGTCGAACGCGGCATCGCCCGCGGACTGGATGTCGACGCATTCGCGCCCCGCCTGTCCTTTTTCTTCGACATCCACAACGATTTCTTCGAAGAGATTGCCAAGCTGCGAGCGGCGCGCCGGATCTGGGCACGGGTGCTCAGAGAAAAGTACGGTGCGCGCGATCCCAAGTCCTGGATGCTGCGCTTCCATTCGCAGACGGCGGGCGTGACGCTGACCGCGCAGCAGCCGATGAACAATGTCGCGCGCGTTGCCTACCAGGCGTTGGCGGCAGTCCTTGGCGGCACGCAGTCGCTGCACACGAACTCGATGGATGAGACCCTCGCTCTTCCCACCGAAGAAGCGGTGCAGGTGGCGCTGCGTACCCAGCAGATCCTGGCCTACGAAACGGGTGTGCCAAACGTGATGGACCCGCTCGGCGGCTCCTACTACGTGGAGGCACTGACGGACGCGCTCGAGCGCGAGGCGGAGTCCCTCTTCGCGCAGATCGAGGAGCAGGGCGGTGTGGTCCGCGGTCTCGAAGAGGGGTGGTTCCAGCGCAAGATTGCCGAGGCCGCGTCTCGGCATCAGTGGGAGATCGAGCAGCGGCGCCGTCTGGTCGTGGGCGTGAATGAGTTCACCAACGACAACGAAGAGATCACGATTCCATTGCTGAAGGTGGGCATGGACGCGGAGCGCGAACAGCGCGCGCAGATGGCGGCAATGCGGGCGTCGCGGGACAACGCCGCGGTGCAGCAGCACCTCGACGCACTGCGCACCGGTGCCCGCGGATCGCAGAATCTGGTGCCGCTGATTCTGGATTGTGCCAGAAGTTACGCAACCCTCTATGAGATTCGTGCGGCCCTCGAAGATGTGTTCGGCGCCTACCGCGAACCCGTCTTCTTCTGAGTCTGTTGCGTGTGCCGGCAACCCTCCCGGTTGCCGGCGGAACCTGCGTGAGGAACCGTATTTCATGAACGAGTTCAGCTGGAACCTGCGGCGCATCAGTGGTGTGGCCGCTTTTTGCTTTTGCTCCAGCACCGCCGTTGGTGCGCAGCATCCCTTCGCCGCCTCGGGCGCGTATGATCCGACGGTCCCAACGCCGCGCGCAGTGCTCGGGTACGAGCTTGGCGATCGCTTTACGCCGCATCATCTGCTGATGCGCTACATCGAGCGGGTGGCGCTGGCCAGCAAGCGACTGCGTGTCGACACACTGGCGCGCACCTTCGAGGGGCGGGAGGTGGTGGTCGTGATTGCCGCCAGCGAGGCGAACATCTTGAGATTGCCCGAGATCAAGGCGGCTGCAGCACGACTCGCCGATCCGCGAGGGGCGACCGGCCCAGAGATCGACGCACTCGTCGCACGCACGCCCGCCATCGTCTGGCTCGGATACACCGTGCACGGCAATGAAGCGTCCGGAACGGAAGCCGCCATAGCGGGCATCTACCAGCTCGCGGCCGGTACTGACGCCGAAACCCGACTCTTGCTCGACAGCACCGTCGTGTTGATCGACCCGGTCCAGAATGCGGACGGACACGAGCGGCATGCGCAGGACACCTGGCGTGCACGGGGATCACAGGGCGTGAATCCCACGCCAGGCGCGCTGGTCCACAGTGGCGCCTGGCCAGGGCCACGCACCAGTCACTACTACTTCGACTTGAATCGTGACTGGTTCATCCAATCACATCCCGAGACTCGGGCGCGCGTCGGTACGGTCTTCTCGTGGTGGCCGCATGTGGCGGTGGACCTTCATGAAATGGGCTTCAACTCGACGTACTACTTCGCACCACCAATGGAGCCGGTGAACAAGAACGTGCCGCCGGTGATTCTGCAGTGGTGGGACATCATGGCAAAGGGGATCGGAGCGGCGTTCGACACGCGCGGGTGGAGTTACTTCCGTCGCGAAGGGTACGACGAGTTCTACCCTGGGTATGGCATCAGCTTCCCACTGCTCACTGGCGCCGTCGGCATGACCTTCGAGCAGGCGTCAAGCAACGGCGGTGCGATCCGTCGTCGCGACGGGACGATCATGACGCTCCGGGACGCCGCCTCGCATCACTACACCGCCGCCTGGGCCACGCTGCTGACGACCGCGCAGCGTCGCACGCAGAGGCTGCGCGACTACGTCACCTTCCGCCAGACCGCGACGACGGCTTCCACCGCACCGTCCGTCGTCTTTGAGCGTGACAGCCATGGCAGAGCGGATTCTCTCGCGGCGCTCCTCCTCGACAACTCGATCGAAGTGCGACGCATCGATGGACCAGTGGCCCTTGCCGGGGCCACGCCGTATCTGGAGGCGGCGCGGCCGACGGTGACACTCAATGGCGCGTACCTGGTGAACATGGCCCAACCGCAGGGACGACTCGCGACGGCCATTCTGGAGCAGGACGCGGTCCTCGACTCGTCGTTCATTGCCGGAGAAATCGAGGGGCGTCGCACCGGCCAGCCGTCGAAGTTCTATGACGTCACCGGCTGGTCGCTCCCGTATGCGTTCCGCGTCCGCGCGTTCGCCACCAAGGCGAATGTCTCCGGCGGAACGCTGACGACGCGTGCGATGCTGACGCCAAGTGCCGTGGCGATTGCCAAGGCGCAGTACGCGTACGCGGTCGAGCCAGGCGGCGAAGCCGCGACGCAATTTCTGGCGAAGATGCTCGCCGACAGTGCGAAGGTCTATTGGGCACCGAAAGCCTTCCGAATCGGTGAGGCACGGTTCCCGCGCGGCGCGTTCCTGCTTCGTGTGGCGGCGAACACCAGTGCCATCCACCAGCAGGTACAGGCGGCCGCGACCAGCACCGGCGCGCGGATCGTCGCCTTGCCCTCGGCCATGGTCGATGAAGGCACGGACCTTGGCAGCAACAGCGTGATTCCAATCGTGCCAACCCGGGTTGCAATGCTCGGTGGCGCGCCGATCGGCGGCAATTCCTTCGGATTTGCCTGGTATCAATTCGATCAGCGGATGAAGTACCCGGTGACGTCGATCGGTGTGGATGGAGTCAGCGGCGGCGTGCTTTCCGGCTTCGATGTGCTGGTGATTCCATCGACTGGGGCGGGCCAGCTCGACCGGGCACTGGGAGAGGCCGGCCGGGAACGGCTGACTGCGTGGGTCCGTGCTGGCGGCGTGCTCGTCACCCTTGAAAGTGCGACGACGTGGCTGGCCGGCGAACGGCTCGGACTCTCTCGACTGAGAATGCACACCGGGAAGGAGTCGAAGTCCGATTCGAGTGGCACGGCACCGCTACGCGTCGACGTGCCCGGCGCAATCGTCCGGACGCTGGCAGACACGTTGTCCCCGTTGCTTGCTGGCGTGCGTGAGGCCGAGGTACCAGTGCTGCTGGACGGTGATCGGTTCTTCATGTCGCCCAGGGACTCGCGTCCCGGCGAGCAGGTCCTGCGCTATGCCGCCAAACCGCGGCTGCGACTGACCGGCTATCTCTGGCCCGAAGCCTGGGAGCTCGTCGCTGGTACACCATACCTGTGGACGGAACAGGTTGGCGCTGGTCGAGTGATCGGCTTCGCCGGCGATCCGAACTTTCGTGCGCAATGGCGCGGTCTCTCGGCGATTTTTGCCAACGCTGTGCTCCTCGGCAAGAGTTTCTGAGCGCCACTGATGCCTGCAAAAGCCGACGCGCCGTGGTGGGAGACGTACTTCGACGAGAGTTATCTGCTCGAATTCGAGCCGCTGTTCGAGGAAACCATCAATCGCGCTGAGGTCACGCGTCTGATGGAGATTCTCGAACTCCCGGATGGCGCGCGGATCCTTGATTGTCCCTGTGGTCAGGGGCGCCACGCGCATTTGCTGGCTGAAGCGGGTTTTGATGTCACAGGCATCGATTATTCGATGCCGCTGCTGCGCATCGCGAAGGCCCGCGGCACGGGCAAACGACTGCGCTACCGGCGCGGGGACATGCGAACACTGCCGGCCAGCTTCACCGGCCGCTTTGACGCGGTCCTCAATCTGTTCACCAGTTTTGGCTTCTTCGACGCCGCCGCCGATGACGCACGGGTCATCCACGAGTTCGCGCGAGTTCTGGCGCCGGGCGGCAGGCTCGTCTGGTACGGTGGCAGCCGCGACGGGGTCGTAGCGCGGTGGGTCGGCCGCGACACCTGGAAGACCAGCAACGGTACTGCGGTCAGCCATGACCGGGCCTTCGACCCCATCAGCGGCGAGATCTCCATCCAGACCACCTGGCGGGGGCCAACCGGAGCCGGCCAGCGATTACATCGCATCCGTTTATACACCGCAACTCGGCTGGCCGAGCTCTGTGTCGAGGCGGGCTTGCATGTCGAGGCGGTCTACGATGGGCTCGAGGATCGGCCCCTCAGACGGACATCGGCCGAGATGCTGCTGGTGGCGTCCAAGCCGTTGCTCCCTCGCGCGCGAGCCCGCCGTTAGAATTCGTCAGCTGGTTTCCGTCCCCATGACCTCTTTTCGATGACCCGACCGATTCGCGTGCTGGTAGCGAAGCCAGGGCTGGATGGCCACGACCGCGGTGCAAAGGTCGTGGCTGCCGCCCTCCGCGATGCCGGCATGGAAGTGATTTATACCGGCCTGCATCAGACGCCCGAGATGATCGCCACCGCCGCCGTTCAGGAAGACGTCGACGTCGTCGGGCTATCGATCCTGAGCGGCGCACACATGACGCTCTTCCCCCGCGTGCTTGCCCTGCTCAAGGAGCAGGGTCGTGATGACATCCTTCTCACCGGCGGCGGGATCATCCCGAAGGAAGACATGGAGGCGCTGAAGGTGCAGGGGGTTGGACAGCTCTTCGGGCCAGGCACCAGCACCACGGATCTGGTGGAGTTCATTCGCACCTGGTTTGCGGAGAAGGAGTCGCAGCCCACGTGAGTACCCGCCTACGGCAGCTCAGTGTGGTCGTCCGCGAGGTCGAGGCTCGGATTCGTGAAGGAGGCGGTGCCGAGCGCACCGCAAAGGAGCATGCTCGCGGGAAGTTGACCGCGCGCGAACGGGTCAGCGCCCTGTGTGATCCCGGCGCTCCCTTTCTGGAGCTCGGGTTGCTGGTGGCGTACGATCAGTATGACGGTCAGGCGCCAGCCGCCGGCGTGATCACGGCGCTCGGTGTCGTGCATGGCCGCGAGGTGGTGATCGTGGCCAATGACGCGACTGTGAAGGCCGGATCGTGGTGGCCCGAGACGATCAAGAAGATCCTGCGTGCGCAGGAACTGGCGATGCGATGCCGGATTCCGATTGTGTATCTGGTCGATAGCGCCGGTGTGAACCTGCCGTATCAGGGTGGTGTCTTCCCCGGGCAGTACGGCGCCGCGCGAATCTTCTACTACAACTCCATCATGCGTCGATACCTGCGCATTCCGCAGTTGTCCGCGGTGATGGGGCCATGTATCGCCGGCGGCGCATACCTGCCGGCGCTGAGCGACGTGATCGTGATGGTGAAGGGCACATCCTTCATGGGGCTTGGCGGTCCGAACCTGGTGAAGGGTGCCACCGGCCAGACGATCGACGGTGAGACGCTCGGTGGCGCCAGCACGCACACCGCGATCAGCGGCGTCGCACACTACACGGCCGACGATGATCCGCACTGCCTGCGGATGCTCCGTGAGATGATTCAGCGGTTGCCTGGTGCCCATCATGACGCGCGGAACGCTGATGTTTCGGCCGTCGCTCCCTCGCGCGCGCCAGAGTCGCTCTACGACGTGCTGCCGTCGGATCATCGCATGTCGTACGACATGTTCCATCTGCTCGACGCCATTGTCGACGCCGGCTCGCTGCTGCCGTTTCAGGCCGATCTGGCGAAGGAAGTCATCTGTGCCGACGCGCGCATCGACGGCATCGCGGTTGGCGTGATCAGCAATCAGCGTGGGCTGATCAAGGGGCGGCCGGGTGAGAAGCCACGTTTTGGTGGCATCATCTACGCCGAGAGCGCCGAAAAGGTCGCGTTCTTCATCGATCGATGTGATAGGCAAGGGATCCCGTTGCTCTTCGTGCAGGACGTGTCCGGTTTCATGGTCGGACCCGAGGCCGAGCACGATGGCATCATCCGGGCTGGCGCGCGCTGGGTGGAAGCGATGGCGACCGCGCGTGTTCCCAAGCTGGTGCTGACGGTGAATCATGCCTCGGGCGCCGGCTATTACGCGATGGCCGCGCAAGGCTTCGATCCCGATCTGATCCTCAGCTGGCCCACCGGACGCATGGCGGTGATGGAAGGGGAGAGTGCGATTTCGGCAGTGCACGGGCCGACACTCGACGCGTTGAAGAAGGTCGGCGCCACGCCATCGGATGACCTGCAGCAGTCGATCGCGTCGATGCGCGATGACTACGAGCAGCAGCTGGATGCCCGGTATGCTGCCGCGCGCGGGTTTGCTGACGCAATCGTGTATCCCGAAGACACTCGCCCGCTCCTGGCACTCGCGCTGCGTGCCGTGCGGCGCAATCCGGGCCCGCATCTGGGCGCCTTCGTGCTCCCACCGCAACCGCTGGAAATGGCGTGAATGACTCACGCCTGGAGACAGAGATGACACGGACTGTACGCGTTGCCAGTGGCCAGGGCTTCTGGGGCGATTCGCTCGATGCGCCGCGCCAGCAGGTGGACGGCGGCCCGATCGACTATCTCATGCTCGACTATCTGGCCGAGGTCACGATGTCCATTCTGCAGAAGCAGAAAGAACGTGATCCGGCCATGGGATATGCGAGGGACTTCATTGGCGCCATTGAGAGTGTTTTGCCTGGCATCGTCGATCGCGGCGTCAAGGTCATTGCCAATGCCGGAGGCGTAAATCCCGTCGCCTGTGCACACGCGCTGCTGGCAGCGATCGCGCGAGCGGGCCATGGAGGGAAAGTAAAGATCGGCGTCGTCACCGGCGACGATCTGCTGCCACGCATCGACGAACTGCTCGCCGCGGGCCACGAGCTGAAGAACATGGATACCGGTGCGCCGCTGTCCACGGTCCGCAGCCGTGTCCTCTCGGCAAATGCCTACATCGGCTCGACGCCGATCGTGCAGGCACTCCAGCAGGGGGCGCAGATCGTCGTCACCGGCCGCTCGACCGACACCGCGCTCACGATGGCGCCGCTGCGTCACGAGTTCGGCTGGGCCGCAGATGCCTGGAACGAACTCGCCGCGGGGATAGTCGCCGGCCACATCCTCGAATGCGGCGCCCAATCGTCCGGCGGTAATTGCCTGCACGACTGGCGCAACATTCCTGATCTGGCAAACGTCGGCTACCCGATTGCCGAGGTGCAGGCGGATGGCACGTTCGTGATCACCAAACACCCGAACACCGGTGGTCGTGTCAGCGTCCCCAGTGTCACTGAACAGCTGGTCTACGAAATGGGAGATCCCCACTCGTACATCACCCCCGATGTCGTCGCCGACTTCACGTCGATTCGCGTGGCCTCGGATGGCGACAACCGCGTGCGGGTCCACGGCATCACCGGTGGGCCATCGACCCCGTTTCTCAAGGTGTCGATTGCCTATCGTGCCGGGTACAAGGCGGTCGGATCGCTGGTGTACGCGTGGCCGGATGCCATGGAAAAGGCGGAACTCGCCAACCGCATCCTGCGCGAGCGGATGGATCGACTGGGCCTGAAGTTCGATCAGGTGTTGTCGGAGTTCGTCGGCGCCAACGCGACGCACGGTCATCTGGCGGGCGACGGACGCCACGCGCCAGAGGTGCAATTCCGCATCGGCGTGCGCGGTGAAGATCGCGCGAGCGTTGAACGCTTTACCCGCGAGATTGCGCCACTGGTGCTGAATGGCCCGCCGAGCGTCACCGGGTTTGCGGGTGGCCGCCCGAAGGTCGAAGAAGTGATTGCGTATTGGCCGGCGCTGATCGACAAGCGTGTGGTCACCACCCACGTCGAGGTGCTGTCATGAGCGCGTCCACCGTCGCGGTCCAGTTGCTCGACATCGCGCACACGCGCTCGGGTGACAAGGGCGACATGGCGAATTGCGGTGTCATTGCGCTCAAGCCGGAATGGTACCCCGTGCTGGTCCGTGAACTCACCACGGATCGCATCAGCGCGCACTACGGCAACCTGATCTCCGGTCGCGTGGAACGATTCGAGCTGCCCAACCTGCACGCGCTCAACTTCCTGTTGCACGGCGCGCTCGATGGCGGGGGAACGCTCTCGCTGAAGACCGACGCGCAAGGAAAGGTTGTCTCGACCGCGATGCTGCGCCTGATCATCCATGTGCCGGCGACGGAAGCAGCAGCGCTTGGATTGCCCTTGTACTCCGCACCGGTCTAGCCGATGACACACGCCACGCCAGCTTCCGTCTCGGTTGCCCGTTCACGTATCCGCACCGTTCGTGCGGACGGGCTGGGTGTGATCACGCTGGCGCGCCCCGAGAAGAAGAATGCGCTGGATCGTCAGACCGCGATCGAACTCGTGGAATCGCTGCGAGAACTCGAGGCCGCCGATGATGTACGGGTGGTGATCGTGGAAGGTGATGGCGACGACTTCTGCGGCGGCGCCGACCTGTCGGCGATCGAGGCGACGCTGGACGCTGGTTCAGACACACACATCGAGGATGCGCGCGCGCTGGGTCGCGTGTTCTCCACGATGCGCAGCATGACGAAACCGATCGTGGCCATCGTACGCGGTCGGGCGCTGGCCGGTGGCGCGGGGCTCGCGACGGCCTGCGATATCGTGCTTGCGGAAGAGTCGGCTCAGTTTGGCTACCCCGAGGTCCGCATCGGCTTCGTTCCGGCGATGGTGATGACGATGCTGCGTCGTGCCGTTGGCGAAAAGCGCGCCGCCGACCTGGTGCTGACCGGACGGCTCATCTCCGCCGCCGAAGCGGAGCGCATCGGTCTCATCAGTCGCTGCATCCCTACCGCCGCCTTTCCATCCGAAGTGGCGCAGACGATCGAAGCGTTGCTGACGACGCCGCGCACCGCGATTGGGATGACGAAGCGACTGCTCTACCGGATGGACGATCTCGATTTCGACCAGAGTCTCGGAATCGGGATTTCCGCCAATGTCGAATCCCGCGCGACGGATGACTTTCGCGAGGGAGTGCGACGCTTTCTCGATCGGTCGCGGACCCCGTGACCATCATCCGGGTGCAGATCGCTCTCACACTGATCGGCGCCGGCATGTTCGGGTACGGTGTCCTCCGCGAAAGTGAGGCCTTCCGGCTGGCCTCGATCGGCACGCTGGCGGTCGCGCTGATCCTCAGATTCATCCGGACGCGCGCGCGCGACTGAGGTGGCCGCCAATCGGCGGTTGGCTGCCCGGTCGGGGCCGTAGGTCGCTATCTTCACCGCATGTCGCGCTCTGCCAACGCCGTCCCTGAACTGCTCGCCCCCGCTGGCTCCTTCGATGCCGTGCGAGCGGCGGTCGCCAATGGCGCGAACGCGGTGTATTTGGGAGCAGAGCGCTTCAACGCACGCGATGAGGGCGCACAACTCACGCTCGACGAGCTGGAGGCTTCCTGTCGCCTGGCGCATCAGCATCAGGCCCGGGTGTACCTCACCTTCAACGTTCTGCTCAAGCCAGCCGAGCTCGCCGACGCGTTGACCTACCTCGGTGAGTGCATCGACCGGGGTATTGATGCGGCCATCGTGCAGGATGTGGGTGTCGTCCGGCTGATCCAGCGGGTGTATCCCGACCTCGAGATTCACGGGTCGACGCAGATGACCGTGCACGACGAGTCGGGGGCACTGGTGATGCAGAAGCTTGGCGTCGAACGAGTCGTCCTCGCGCGTGAAAACACGCTGGAGGATATCCGGGCGATACACGCTGCGGTGCCTGACCTTGGCCTCGAAACCTTCGTGCACGGCGCCCTCTGTATCTCCTACAGCGGCCAGTGCTACATGTCGGGGATGATCTCCGAGCGTTCGGCCAATCGGGGATCCTGCGCGCAGAGTTGCCGCAAGGACTACGTACTGAACGATGACCGTACCGGCGCGGAACTCGATCGTGGCTATCTGATCAGCGCCAAGGACCTGGCGGCGCATGATCATCTCGCCGACATCGCCGATGCGGGTGTCGGGTGCCTGAAGATTGAAGGACGAAAGAAGAAACCCGAGTACGTCGCCACCGTGACGCAGGGGTACCGCAGCTTCCTGACGCGGCTGGCCTCGGGGGATCGTTCGTCGCCGTCGATCGTCGAGACGGAACCGCTGGTGCAGATCTACAGCCGCGGGAACACCGGCGGCATGTATGGTGGGCGCGCGGGGCGCGACTACATCACCCGCGCCCAGCCTGACAACCACGGCATGACCCTCGGCCGCGTACTCGAGTGCAGTGCAACGGAAGTCACCATCGAAGTGACCCACGCGATCGAGGCTGGAGACGGCGTCGGTTTCGAGCCGCCGGACGCTGGTGGCACGAAGGCGATCGGATTCGCCGTCAGCGCGGCCCGCACACTGTCTCAACGCGATGGATTGGTGCGGCAGGTTCTCGCGACGCGTCAACGCATCCCCGTTGGATGGAGCGTCGTGCGCTCGTCGCACGCTGCGCTGTTGACCAAGGCACGCGAGAGCTTCGCCGCGCTGCCAGCGGTGATCCAGAAGCGCCGGCACCGCCTCGATCTTCGCCTCTTCGGCAGCGCCGGTGGACCGATCAAACTGGTCGCGCGCTGCGGCGACGATGAAGCAAGCGTTCGAAGCGAAGCGGTCCTGGCGCCAGCCAGCAAACGCGCGCTCGATGACGCGATGCTGCGCGAGCAGTTGGGACGGCTCGGCGAAACACCGTTCGTCCTCGGCGCACTGGATCGAAGTGGTCTTGGCGCTGACCTGTTCCTGCCAGTGAGTGCGCTCAACCGCCTGCGTCAGGAAGTGGTCGATCAGTTGCTGCTGCAGCGCAACTGGTCGGAGAAGTCGAGGCTTGCTGCGCGCGACGCATCGATCGCAGCCGCGCTCGTCGTGTCGACGCAGCCCGAGAGCGACGTCACCTCAGCGCTGATCGCTGAGGTGTATTCGGTGGATGATGCGTTGCTGGCTGCGCGTGCTGGAGCGACCGAAATTGTCTTCGATCCATTCCTTCGGCATCCTGCGCCGTCGTTGTCCAGGGTACGCAGCCTGCAGGATGAGCTGACACGCACCGGTGTCGCGCTCCGCTTGCGCACCCCGACCATCGTGCGCCCGGAAGATCGCGCGGCCGCGAACAAGTGGCTGGGGCTCATGCTCCCCGTCCAGACGGGGCATCTTGGTCTGCTCGCCGAACTGGGTGCGGAAGGTCGCGACGTCGTGGGTGACTACGCGCTGAACGTCTTCAACCAGCACACCGCAGCAGAGTACTTCGCGCTCGGTGCGAATCGACTGACCCTGTCGGTCGAGCATACCGTTGAGGAGATGCTGGCGGTGAGTGCGCCTTGGAGCGGTACCCGGTTTGACGCGGTGGTCTTCGGTCGGCCGGAGGGTATGACCATCGAGCACTGCGTTCTGTCGGCCGCCTTCGATCGGGTCGTGACGACCTGCCGTGACCTCTGCGTGCAGAAGCACCCGAACGTGTCGATCACCGATCCGGCCGGCTATACCTTTCCTGTCGCTACCGACAGCGCCTGCCGCAACCGGCTACTGCACTCGCGGCCGATCGAGGCGGGGGAGTATCTGCCTCGCCTCTGGCGCGGTGGCATCCGGCACTTTCGTCTGCTGTTCAATGTGCCCGGGGATCCGATCGCCGAGGTCGTGGCGGGTTACCGTGCGATGATCGACGAACTCGCGACGGGTGATCGGGTCGGCACGGATCGCGTCCGCGGATTGTTCGGGCAAGGGTTCACTCGCGGGCACTTCGCCCGCGCCGTCTGACGTGTGATTTCTCGACTGTATCTTCCTCCTCCGCCATATCATGCCGACACCGTTCGAATCCGCTCAGCTCAATCTCCAGCTTTTCGACATGCGTCGCGAGCCAGTGCTGCGAAAGGCTCGCGACTGGTTCCTGCTCGAGTTTCATCCGGCCACGTTCGATGAGTACATGAAGGAGCAGCTGGGCGAAAAGAATTCCTGGATGCGCATGGTGATCGGCTACTGGGACATGGCCACGTCGATGGTCGTGCAGGGCGCCATTGATCAGGCGTCGTTCATCGCGGCGCACGGCGAGGTCATCGGTACCTTTGCCAAGGTTCATCCGTACCTCACTGAGCTTCGCGGACGCATGGGACCAACTGTCTGTGCAAACATTGAAGCCGTCGTGATGGCCATGCCCGATGCCCTGGCGGAGATGGAGCGTCGTCGCGCGCGTCTCAAGGCGCGATGGGAGTCGCAGCAGGCGTCAAAAGCCGGCTTCATCGCCTGAGATCGGTGGTGCATTCGCACGCGGGCTGCGATGACGCAGCTCTGACGGTGGTAGTGATGCTGGACGGCAGGTTGTCCGCAGGATCCCTCCCGTCCAGCCGCTATACGGCATGCTGAGTTCCCCGACCCTCGACGATGCGCGCGCCGTCTTGCTGGCGCGCTTCGGCTACGGTGCCTTCCGGCCCGGGCAGGAGCGCGCCATCGTCAGCGTGCTCGCCGGCCGGGACACACTCGTCGTCCTCCCGACCGGTGGCGGAAAGTCGCTCTGCTATCAGGTGCCTGCGCTCATCACGCGCGGGCTGACGGTGGTAGTCTCGCCACTGATCTCGCTGATGAAGGATCAGGTCGACGCGCTGGAGCGCCGCGGCATCGAGGCCGCGTTCATCAACAGTACCCTGTCGAGCACCGAAGTCAGCGACCGTCTGGTTCGCGCTCAGCGGGGCGAGATTCAAATGCTCTACGTGGCCCCGGAACGCTTCGATGTCGGGGCCACGGCGGAGCGCCTGAAGGCCATCGGCGTGGCGTTGCTCGCGATCGACGAAGCCCACTGCATCAGCGAGTGGGGACACGATTTCCGTCCCAGCTATCGCCGTGTGGGCGAGGTGCGGCAGCGCCTCGGCAATCCGCCGACGATTGCGCTCACGGCCACGGCAACACCGGTCGTGCGCGAGGACATCGCGCGGATTCTCGATCTCCAGGATCCGGAGATCATCGTTACCGGGTTCGATCGGCCCAACCTTTCGTATCAGGTGATCGCGGCCAAGGGCGATCGCGAGAAGGATGCGGTCGTCCTCGACCTCCTGCGGCAGCTCGAGGATGGGACGGGAATCGTCTACGCCTCGACACGCAAGACGGTCGAACGGATGGCACAGTTTCTCGATGACAACGGTGTGCCCGCGAGTGCATATCACGCGGGCCTCGACGACGAGCGCCGCCGACGGGTGCAGGACTATTTCATGGCTGAGCGCACCCGCGTGATCGTCGCGACCAACAGCTTCGGCATGGGCGTCGACAAAAGCAATGTGCGTCTGGTGATTCACTACGCCATGCCCGGCACACTCGAGGCGTACTATCAGGAAGCAGGTCGCGCCGGGCGTGACGGGCAGCAGAGCCGATGCGTGCTGCTCCACGCCTTTCCGGATCGTTTCACACACGAGTTCTTCATCAAGTCCGCGCTGCCGGATCGCGCCCTGATCGAGTCGGTGCACCGACGTTGTCAACGTGAAGCGGATCGCGGCGGGGTCGTCTCGGCCACGGCCGAGGAGCTGGCCGGTGCAATTGGTGGCAAGACGTCGGTAAAGGCGGTCGACTCCGCGCTACGCGTGCTCGCCGACGCCAGTGTGTTGCGTTGGGACCCCGAGTCGGCGGGGCTCGTCTCGCTGCGGCTGCTCGCCACCCCTGAACGGATTCGCGACGAACTGGGGGATGGCTTCGAGATGGAGCGTGAACTGCTGCGGGCCTGCTGGCGTGTGGCGCGGGACCAGCTCTCGCGGGGCGCGGTGATCGATCTCGACGGCCTTCCACCTGGCTTCGGCGGTTTCAGCGGCGCCTACCCGATGCTCGAAGCGCTCGAGTCGCGTCAATTCGTTTCGGTCGAGCGGGTGGGTGGCGGGCTTCGCTTGATTGATGCAACCACGTCGCTCGATCGCGTCGCCATCGACTGGCGGGCACTGGATCGTCGCCGGCAGCGCGAATTCGACAAGCTCGAAGCGATGCAGCGGTACGCGTACGCGACCACCTGTCGTCGCCAGGCCTTGCTGCAGTGGTTCGGCGATCCGGCAGCGAAGGCGCAGTGTGGCGCCTGTGACAACTGCCTTGGCGAACGCCGCGCTGCGCCGGCCATCAGAGGGGCCTTTGCCGGCGCAGCCGGATCTCGCGAGCGGGCGCCCCGCGATCCGAATGCGCGTCGGGACACCGAGAGAAAGAGCAAGGAGAAGGGCGGGGCGGTCACCGAAGCCGACACTGAGCTGTTCAACGCGCTCAGGGCGTGTCGGGCAACGCTGGCCGGCAAACAGAAGGTGCCGCACTACGTGGTCTTTCCGGACGCGACCCTGGCGGCGTTTGCGTCGCGACGTCCACTCACCCCTGCCGCCATGTCCTCGCTCCCGGGCGTTGGGCCAGTCAAGCTCGAGCGATACGCCGAGTCCTTTCTCGACGTCATTCGGGCTCACCGCCGCTGATACGTACGGCGGTCCTCAGGCGTCTGAATTGCGCAGCGCCACCCGTGGCGTGGTTCCGATGGCCGGCTCCTTCATTCGCCCCAGCAGATCACTACGTTTCCTCAGGGAACCACTGCAGAATCGTAATGGTTCACGCGCTGAGTGGTGGCGCGTTGGGCACAGCCGGTTGCGGACACCCCCGGAGCACCCACAACGCGGCCTATCCGAACTTTTCAGCACTTCCCAAATCTACGGGCGCCCGCGTGTGGCTGCCCCCAACACACGAAGAATGGACGATACACTTTACTTCAACGAGCAGCACCTTCTGGTCCGCGAAATGGTACGCTCTTTCGCAAATGATCATGTGAAGCCAGTGGCGAGCCTGCACGACGCCGAGTCGTCGTTCCCGTGGGAAAATGTGGCGAAGATGGCCGACCTCGGCCTGCTCGGCATCCCCTGGTCGGAGGACCTTGGCGGCGCCGGTTTCGATTCGATCGCGTTCATCATCGCGATTCACGAACTCGCCAAGGTGTGCGCAAGCCACTCCATCACGATTTCCGCGCACACCACACTTGGCACATCACCGATCGTCTACTTCGGAACCGATGCCCAGAAGCAGCGATACGTGCCGATGCTGGCGGCCGGTAAGGTGCTTGGTGGATTCGGGCTGACGGAGCCGAACGCTGGCAGCGATGCTGGTGGCACGCAGACCACCGCTGTGCGGAAGAACGGACACTACGTCCTGAACGGGACCAAGCGATTCATCACCCACGCTGGTGTCGGTGAGGTGTTCATCGTGACGGCCGTGACCGAACCTGGGGCGGGGACGAAGGGGATCAGTTCCTTCATCCTCACCAAGGAGACCTGCGATCTGGAAGCAGCTCGCGCGGTCGGTGTCGGACACGATGACTCCATCGTGACCATGCCGGGTTTCCGGGCCGGAAAGAAGGAAGACAAGCTTGGCTGGCGTGCGAGCGACACCCGCGAGCTGATCTTCGAGAACGTCGAAGTTCCCGCGGAGAACATCCTCGGGACCGAGGGCAACGGCTTCATCAATTTCATGAAGACACTCGACGCCGGCCGGATCGGGATCGCCGCACTTGCGCTCGGCGTTGCGGAAGGTGCGTTCGAAGAAGCGCGGAAGTACTCGATCGAACGGAAGCAGTTCGGCCAGTCGATCGTGAACTTTCAAGGCGTCTCGTTTCAGCTGTCGGACATGGCCACCGAGATCGAGGCCGGAAAGCATCTCACGTACCACGCCGCGATGCTGGCGCAGCAGGGCAAGCCGTATGGGAAGGAGGCGGCGATGGCCAAGCTGTTCTGCTCCGAACTGGCGATGCGCGCCACCCTGAAAGCAATTCAGATTCACGGCGGCTACGGGTACACCAAGGACTATCCGGTCGAGCGCTTCATGCGCGACGCCAAGATCTGCGAGATCGGCGAGGGTACGTCGGAGATTCAGCGCCTCGTGATTGCGAGGCACCTCGTCAAGGAAATCACTGGGTGACCGATAGCTCGCAGGCTCTGGTGCAGCGAATCAGGGTCCCTCTGGGATTCCTGTTTGGCGTCGCCTTTCTCTGGTTCGCACCGCGGTACACCTCGCCGAACAGGCTGCTCATCGGCGGCCTGATTGCCTTCTGCGGAGTGCTCATCCGCGCCTGGTCGACCGGGCACATCGTCAAGAATCAGGTACTCACGACGACCGGCCCGTACGCCCGCACACGCAATCCGCTCTACCTCGGGAGCTTTCTGCTGGCACTTGGTTTCGCGGTCGCCGCGCACTGGGTGGCGGTGGTGCTCGTCATCGGGTTCTGGGCGGCGGTCTACGGTCCGACGATCGCGCGGGAACGAGATTTTCTTCGCACCGTATATGGCGCCGCTTACACGGAGTACGAGGCCAACGTCCCTGCGTTTCTGCCACGGCTCACCGCGTGGTCCGGGCCGCCAGGCGCTGACCGCTCGACCGGGTTCAGTATGCCCCTGTACCTGCGCCATAATGAATGGCAGGCCGGTCTTGGATTTCTCGGCGTCCTGCTCTGGCTGGTCTTCAGCCCGTTCCGGTAGTCGTCGCTGATGAGCGCCGTCCAATCCCTCGTCGTGACGGTTTGATCACGAATGGGGTGCCGTCGAGCGTGACGCCTCGATAGGCTTCCCGACGTGGTGCCGCGCGCCTCAGTGCGCTGCGCCCGATCGCTGGTGCGGAGCGACCCCCGCGCTGGTGCGTTCGACCCCGGTTTGCGGAGACGCTGGAGTGGCGGCGTCCGGTGAGCTGGGCCGTACTCGTTTCACCGGTCACCACTGTGTGACCACCGGTCGCAGTCGAACCCGCAGTGCCGCATCGTCATGCGGGCGGGCAACGCTGATTCGACCGGGTGAGGCGCGTAGTGCGGCAGACGCTGGTGGCTGGTGCGCGTCCGCGTATCGGTCAGCTCTCACGTAGGTCAGCCCACGGGCTGCGTGTGCAATGGGTCGCCTCACGCGGTGCCGCGAGGCGTGCATGAAGCGTGACATTCTGATCAACGCCGGCGCACGGGAAGTGCGCGTGGCCATCATCGAAGACGACCAACTCGTCGAGTTGCTCGTCGAGCGTCCCGAGGCTCGCCGCATGGTCGGCGACATTTACCTCGGTCGTGTCGACGCCGTGCAGCCCGGGCTGCAGGCCGCGTTCGTCGACATCGGCACGGAAAAGAGCGCGTTTCTTCACGCATCGGATCTGGTCTTCGAGTCCGATGACGACGACGATGATGAAGACGATGACGGTGAAGGGGAAGGAGACGACGCGGCGGAGGCGGCTCAGGACGCCGCGGCGCGCGGCAGCGAAACGCCGAAGTCCGGTCGTCCACCGCGGAAGGAAGCGCCGCAGATTCAGGACGTCCTGAAGCGCGGCGACACGATCCTCGTGCAGGTGAGCAAGGAGCCGATCTCCACCAAGGGCCCGCGGGTCACCGCGCAGGTCTCGATGGCAGGACGGTTCCTGGTGCTGATGCCGTTCGCGTCACGCGTCGGCGTGAGTCGCAAGATCGGCGAACGTGCCGAACGGCAGCGCCTGAAGGAACAGGTCAATGCGTTCCTGCCGAAGGATGCCGGTGGCGTGATCGTCCGGACGGTCGGCGAGGACGTGACGGCCGAGACACTGGAACGCGAACTGACGGGGTTGGTCAACAACTGGAAGCGCATCAACCGCAAGCGCCAGTTCATGCGCGCTCCGGCACTGGTGCATCGCGAAACGAATCTCGCGCGTGGAATCATCCGCGACCTGTTCAGCGCCAAGGTCGACAAGCTCGTCGTCGACAGTCGGCAGCTCTACAACGAGATCGTCGAGTACCTGAAGGGTGTCGGACCGGAGCTCGTCGATCGCGTGCAGCTGTACGAAGAGACGCAGCCGCTCTTCGACAAGCATGACGTCGAGGGCGAAATCCGCGACATCTTCAAGCGGCGCTGTGACCTGCCGTCGGGTGGATACCTGATCATCGAGCCGACTGAAGCGCTCGTGTCCATCGACATCAACTCGGGTCGCTACACCGGCAAGAAGGACCCCGAGAAGACGATCATGAAGACGAACATGGAGGCCGCCCGCGAGGTGGCTCGCCAGCTCCGACTTCGTGATGTCGGTGGCATCATCGTGTGCGACTTCATCGACATGGAGACGAAGGCGAACCGGGAAAAGGTGTTGCAGGAACTCCGGACGCATCTGGGACGGGATCGGGCCCGGACCAAGGCCTTCACGGTCAGCGATCTGGGCCTGATCGAGATGACCCGGCAGCGGGTACGCGCGAGCCACCTGCAGGCGACCACGGAGCCCTGCGCGACCTGCAATGGCACCGGCCGGATCTTCACGCCAGAGACCATCATGCGTCGAGTGGAGCGCTCGGTGAAGCGGATCGGGGTCGAAGGCCGACGCGACCCGATGCTGGTCAAGCTCCACCCGGATGTGGCCATGTACGTCCTGGAGCAGGAGCCGGACGTGCTCTCCCGGCTCGAAAAGATCGTCTCCTTTCCGTTGGAGCTGCGGGACGACCCGCTCCTGCGGCCGGACGAGTACAAGCTGGTGGTCAAGGGCGCTCAGCGCGACGTGACGGCGCAGTACGCGCTCGCCTGACCGACGTGGCCCGCGATGAAGCCCCCCGTTTGATCCCACCCAATGCCGCTGAACCAGCTCCGAAGGCTTCCAGCTCCGTGCAGCCGTTGACACCCGGAGTCTGGACAGCTAACTTCGTGGGCTCATTACCCTTACACGTCGTACACACATGAGCTACGCGATTATTCGCACCGGCGGCAAGCAGTTCCGCGTCAGTGCTGGTCAGACATACCGGATTCCATCCCTGCTCGGCGATGCCGGCGCATCGGTCGAGTTCAATGAAGTCCTGCTCGGTTCCGACGGGTCCTCGGTCAAGACGGGCGTTCCGACGCTCGCTGGCGCCAAGGTCTCCGGCGAGATCGTCAAGCACGGCCGCGGCGAGAAGATCATCGTCTTCAAGTTCCGGCGCCGGAAAAACTACGCCCGGAAGCAGGGCCATCGTCAGGGCTTCACCGAAGTCCGCATCACCGACATCAAGCTGGGTTGAGGCATCAATGGCACATAAGAAAGGCGTAGGCTCATCCCGCAACGGTCGCGATTCGAATCCGCAGTACCGCGGTGTCAAGAAGTTCGGCGGTGAGTTCGTCCGCGCCGGCGGTATCATCATCCGCCAGTGTGGCACCAAGGTTCACCCCGGAAACAACGTCGGCCTGGGTCGCGACTACACCATCTTTGCGCTCGTCGATGGTGTCGTTGAGTTCTCGCCGAAGGACAAGCGCCGCATCAAGGTTGGCGTCCGTCCGCTGGCGATGGAAGTCGAAGCTGTCGCTGCCGACTGAACCAGCATCTGGTCTGCCAAACGCCTCCGCTCTTGCGGGGGCGTTTTGCGTAGTGTGACACACCCGCGCATCTCCGCGCACTGACACGGGTGACGCACCCCGTGCTGCGGTGTCAGGCGCACCCGTCATAGTCGGAGCCCCGTCAACCGCGGCAAGCACTGGCGCCGGCGTGCCACATCACGCACAATGACCGTTGGATCGAGAATCCGCTTCACTCATCTCATGGGATGCTTGCATGGAACGTCGGGAATTCCTGGCGGCAGGAGTCGCGATGTCCGGCGTGCTGCCGCTTCGCCGCACGACCGTGTGGGCGCCCGGTCCGTCGGTGCGCGGCACTCCCGCCGGTGCGCTCGATGATCTGACGATTGCAGCGGCGCAGACTGAGTTCGCTGCAGGACGCCTGACCGCGCGCGCGCTGACGGAGCATTATCTGATGCGCATCCGAATGCTCGACGCCGACGGTCCCCGGATCAACAGTGTCATCGAAGTCAATCCGGATGCGCTGGCTCAGGCCGATGCCGCCGACGCGGCTCGCGCTGCAGGCAAGGTGCTCGGTCCGTTGCATGGCATGCCGATTCTGCTGAAGGACAACATCGACACGGGCGATCGCATGAGCACGAGCGCCGGTTCGTTGGCACTGGCCGATCATCACGCGCGTCGCGACGCCGGTGTCGTACAGCGGCTTCGTGCATCTGGCGCTGTGATTCTTGGCAAGACCAATCTCAGTGAATGGGCCAACTTCCGCGGCAACAAATCGAGCAGTGGCTGGAGTGGGCGTGGCGGACAGACCAGAAATCCGCACGCACTGGATCGTTCACCGTGCGGCTCGAGTGCCGGCAGCGGTGCCGCGGTCGCCGCCGATTTCTGTATCGCGGCGGTGGGCACTGAGACCGACGGGTCCATCATCTGTCCGTCGTCGTTGAACGGAATCGTCGGCCTGAAGCCGACCGTGGGACTGGTGAGTCGTACGGGCATCATTCCGATCTCGGCCAGTCAGGATACCGCCGGGCCGATGGCGCGCACGGTCCGCGATGCAGCCACGCTGCTGAATGGCATGATCGGTCGCGATGCGACCGATCTCGCGATGCGTGGTGCTCCGGCCGGCTTGCCGGTCGACTACACGCGTACGCTGTCTGCCGAGGGTTTGCGTGGCATGCGCATCGGCGTGGCGCGAAACTACTTCGGCTTTGACACCCGCGTCGACAAGTTGATGGAAGATGCCATCCGCCTCATGCGGGACCGCGGTGCAACGATCATCGAGAACGCCAACGTACCGAATGCGGACAAGTACCGCACGCAGGAGTTCGAGGTGTTGTTGCACGAGTTCAAGGCTGGTCTCAACGCGTATCTCGGAGCGTTGCCAGCCACGGTGCCGATCCATTCGCTTGCAGAGCTGATTCTCTGGAACGAGAAGAACCAGGACAGCGAACTGCAGTGGTTCGGTCAGGAGATCCTGACCCAAGCGCAGAAACGCGGACCACTCAGCAGCCAGGTGTATCGCCGCGCACGAGAGACGTGTGTCCGGCTGTCGCGCCGCGAGGGGCTGGACGCGGTGCTCAAGCGCACTCGATGTGATGTGCTGGTTGGACCGACTGGCGGTCCTGCCTGGGTGATCGACCTGGTCAATGGTGATCATTTCGGTGGTGGCGTCTCCGCGGCTCCGGCGGTTGCTGGTTATCCGCACCTGACGGTGCCGGCGGGACGCGTGGCCGGCCTGCCGGTCGGGATCTCGTTCTTCGGTGCTGCGTGGAGTGAACCACAGCTCTTGCGCGCCGGCTTTGCTTTCGAGCAGGCGACCCTGCACCGTGTTCGCCCTGACTTCGCGCCGACCGTCGCCGCTACGCCGCGCTGATCGTGCCACCAACGAGCGTTTCGGCGCTCGCGTACCCTGTCATCCCGCAGTCGTGATTCATCCCCGTACGCTCCTCCCGGTTCTCGCCGCCGGCGTGACTCTCTCCGGTGTTCTGCACGCGCAACGACCCACCCGCCCGGACTCTGCCCGTACGGACTCGATGCGCATTCAACCGCTGCCGACGGTGAGTGTGCGTGTCATGGCCGATCAGCGATCGCTCGAACGGGTGCCGTGGGCCGTCGGCGTCGTCGGGGTGCGCGAGCTGCGACGCGCCCAGCCGACGGTCAATCTCGACGAAGCACTTGGATCTGTTCCAGGTGTGTTCGTGGCCAGTCGCTACAACTTCGCCACCGACTCTCGCATCGCGATTCGCGGCGCCGGTTCGCGGGCAAATTTCGGACTGCGTGGCGTGAAGGTATTTCTCGACGGTGTGCCGCAGACCTTGCCCGACGGTCAGACACAACTCACGAATGTCGAGCTTGGCAACATCGATCGCGTCGAAGTGCTTCGTGGCAGCACCGCGTCGCTGTACGGCAACGGGTCGGCTGGCGTGCTCTCGTTTACGAACGATCTGCGTGCGCCAACCCCGTTCTCGCAGTCGGCGCGCGTTCTGGCCGGCTCGTATGGGCAGCGGAAGGTGCAGCTGCGCACCGTCGGGCGTTCCGGCAACGCGATTGCTGCCCTCTCGCTCTCGCGGGTGACAACCGACGGATTCCGACAGCGAAGCGAGGCCGAATCCCGCCAGCTCAACGCGGCCATCGACTACTCGCTTGGGGCCGATAGTCGCGTCGAAATCCGGGCGCAGGTTGCCGAAGTGCCGAACGCCTTCAATCCTGGCGCATTGACGTTCGCCGAGTATGCCATCCGCCGCGACTCCGCCAGCGCCGCCAACATCCGGCGTGGTTCCGACCGGCGAGTGAAGCAGGATCAGCTGAGTGTATCGTACCATCACGGGTCGGCCGCCCAGCGTGCCGAGTATGTCGCAACCACGTGGATCAGTTCGCGTGCGGTTCGCAATGCGCTCTCGACCGCGCCTCCCGGTATCGTGACGCCAACCAGCGGGATCTACGCCACCCTTGACCGACTGTTCGCTGGAACGCGACTCAGTGCGCGATACAATCTCGGCGACTCGCCGGCTGCGCCAACGATTGCGGCAGGTCTCGATCTGCAGCAGATGCGTGACACACGAATCAACCGACGATCATCCGGCGGACGACCGACAGCCGCCATCGACACGATCATTCTCAATCAGTTCGAGACGGTCACCAGTGTTGCGCCGTTCGTACAGGCGCAGTGGACGCCGACCCCACGGGTGCTGCTGAGCGCTGGTACCCGATACGACAGACTCCGTTTCTCGGTGCGTGACGACTTTCGTGCTGATGGCGGTGTCAATGGCGGCGACAACAGCGGCGCCAGGCCGTTGTCCGCCGTCAGTGGTCACGCTGGGCTGACGGTCACTGGCTGGAAGTTGTTCGCGCCGTATGCGAACCTGTCCACCAGTTTCGAAACGCCGACGACCACTGAGTTGCAGGTGCGACCGGATCGGCAGGGTGGTTTCAACCCGAACCTTGGCCCGCAGCGGACGTTGAGTACCGAGATCGGTGCGCGTGGCGCCGTCTCGACACTTGCCTCGTGGAACATCGCCGCCTACCGGGCGAATGTTCGTAATGCCATCGTACAGTCTCGTGTGGTCGATGGAACGGCATTCTTCGAGAATGCGGGGCGCACGAAGAATGTCGGCATCGAAGCAGGCGGTAGCATCCGGGTCGGGACACTGGCGTCTCTCAACCTCGCATACACCTGGTCGGATCTGAAATTCGACGACTACCGGCAGACCACCGGCACCCGGGTCGACACGCTGGACGGCAAGCAGTTGCCAGGTGTGCCTCCACAACAATTGCGACTCGGCATACGCTCTGCCGCATTCCTCGGGCTGACGATCGACGCCGACCAGACATGGACCAGCGCGCTCTTTGCTGATGATCTGAACACGATTCGCGTGCCGGGGTGGGGCACCGGTGTGACGAACGTACGCGTCGCATGGACGCG
>JBBQRH010000066.1:0-23534 GCA_038215035.1 Gemmatimonadales bacterium
ACCACCAATGCGATCGCCGAACGCGCCGGCGCCAGCGTGGGCTCGCTGTATCACTTCTTCCCGAACAAGGCTGCGATCCTCGAGGCGCTGACGGCGCGCTATGCCGTGACGATGCAGAACCTCCTCCTGAAGGAGCTGCGCATCGAGGAGCCGTGGGTGCCGCTCGATGTGCTCTTCACGCAGATGATCCATTCGTTCGCCGCGATGGACGAAGTGCACCCCGGCTACATGGCGGTGTGCCGTGCGACGGATTCCGCCAGCGGCGGCAAGAGTCAGGTGTCGCTGCAAACGGAAGAGCGAATGCAGATGATGGTGCGCATGTTGCTGACACGTCGCATGCCTGGCATCTCAGACGCCGACGCGGCGCGCCATGCTGCACTGAGCGTGGTGGTGGTGCACGCCGTTCTCGATCATGCCATGTCGGTTTCGGAACCAATGCGCTCGGACCTTCGTGCGGCGCTGGTGGACATGATGGTGCGCCACTTCACACCGCTCGAAGCGCAGTATGCGAGGCCGACGCCGCCCTGAGCCGCCGGTCGCGCTGGCGGCACTCGCTGCCGCTGCAGATCACCGGCACGAATCCAGCTTCTGCGCGACGCGCTCACTCAGCGGCTCCGACCAATCGCTCTCGCGCGCGCTCGAGTTCCTCACCGTCGCGATTTCGCGTTCCGCGTGGTCCGTCGCTAACGCCGTGAATTCCGCTCGGGCACGTGCGACAGGGCCTCATCCGTCGCATCGACGAGGGTGCGCATTGTGAACGGCTTCGAGACGCATCGGACTCCGCTTGATGCTACCGTCTCGAGGACAGACTGATCGTCCGCATAACCGCTCATGTACAGGAGGCCGATGTCGGGTTGACGCTCCCGTACCTGTCGCGCGAGTTCCGAACCGGACATGCCGGGCATGACGACGTCGGTGAGGAGCAGATCGAAGGGTTCAGGCGTGGCATCGAGATGCCGGAGGGCCAACGCTCCGTCCTCCGCGCTGACGACCGTATAGCCGGCGTTCGTCAGGATGCGCTCGGCACTGGAGCGCACCGCCGTGTCGTCCTCGGCCAGCAGAATGCGCCCGTTGCGCCTGACTCGGTTCAGCGCCCCCGGATCGCGGCGCGGAGTCTCGTCGATCGAAGCATCGTCGCCGAGCGGCAACACGAGCGAAATCGTGGTTCCCACGCCAACGGTACTCGTGGCAGAGAGCACGCCGCCACTCTGCTCGACGATGCTGTACGCGATGGCGAGGCCCATGCCGGTTCCATGTCCGCGGGGTTTGGTACTGAAGAAGGGATCGAAAATCTGGCTCAGGGTCTCCGACGTTATCCCGACGCCCTGATCTTCGACCACCAGCAGCCCGAAGACTCCTGGTACCGCGCCAGGAACTCTGGCATCGCCGGCGACGGCGTCCAGTCGGCTCACACTGAGCCGCACCGTGCCGCCTTCGGGCATCGCGTCGCGCGCGTTCGCAATCAGGTTCACGACGACCTGCTCGAGTTGCCCGTGGTCGGCGAAGACCGTCACCGGGGCGTCGGCGTATCGGACCACCAGCGACCGCTCCTCACCGACCAGCCGGACCAGCATACGCTCGATGCCGTCAACCACGCTGTTCAGATCGATGGACGTCCGTTCGACGATCTGCCGCCGACTGAAGACGAGGATCTGACGCGTCAGCTCACTCGCGCGGGCCGCAGCCGAGAGCACGTCTTCGATATCGTTGCGTGCAGCGTGCTGGTCATCGAGTGAATCCCGCGCCAGTTCTGCGTAAGCGATGATTGCTGCGAGATAGTTGTTGAAGTCATGGGCGATACCCCCGGCGAATGAACCGAGTGCCTCCATCTTCTGCACGTGCAGCAGCTGGTCCTGCGACGCACGAAGCGCCTCGCTGCGCTGATCCACGGTATCGGCCATGGTATTGAATGCCCGCGCCAGGTCTCCGATCTCGTCGTTCGAGCTGACGGTGGAGCGCCGCTGCGCGTCGCCGGCGGCAATGGCACGGGCATCAGCGGTGAGTGACTCGATAGGCGTCACGACACCAAGGGTGGAACGGTAGCCGAAGAACAGAATGAGCAGTGTGATCAGCGTTCCCAACACCAGGTCGCGAAGGAACTCGTCACGCACGACATCGACCGTATACTTCGCTGGAATTCCCACATAGATCAGCCACGGTGCGCTTACCATCCGTGTGTAACCTGTCAGCCGGTACGTGCCGTCGGCGGAGAGGCCGCGACCGACACCTTCGCCGATCGCGAAGTCGTTCACGATTCCCGAATCGATCGCAAAATGTCGGTTGATCCAGTGTTCGGCGTCGAGGGTGCGAAAGACGACGGTGCCACTGCTGTCGATGATCGTGAGCACCGTGCCTTCCGGCATGGCGCGGACGGTCCGGACTACATCGAGTGAGTCTGCCTCGATCGATGCGCCAACCACGGACGTGATCCGGCCGCTCAGACTGTCAATGACAGGGAGCGCAAAGGTCAGCACGCGTGGCTGGCCCGGCAGCGTTCGCGATGTGACGAACTCGCCGAAGTCAAACTGGCGGTCGCGAATAGCGCGGCGGAAGGACTCGCGGTCGGCGAGAGCGAAACGCTCCCGCCCGCCCGGTGGGTATCGCGCGGCGCCGAGCGCGCGGCCCGCGGTGTCGGCTACCCAGAGATTGGCGTATCGCACCGTTGCTGCACGAAAGATGCGCCGCAACACGGCGTCATTCTGCTCCGGCCGGGCTTGCGGGTCGATCAACTCGCCGAGGCTGACGAGCAGCAAACGCGTTTCGGCCATCACTGCGTCGAGGCTGCGCGCACCGGATACGGCCTGCTGCAAGGCCCGGGACAGCTGGAGTTCCCGCTGCGCTCGACTGACTTGCCATGCGCGGATGCCGGCAAAGACCACCAGGCAGGTGGCCACGATGATCGCTGGCGCGAGCAATCGGGAGCGCAGGCGACGGCGCGCACCCCACGGTGCCTCCCGGTGCGACATCACGCCGTGACGCCAAGGAGCCGCATTCGCGTGTTCACCTCTGTAAATGTGTGATCTTACGATGCGCGTGCGACTCTCACTCCAATCGTAACGACAGTGGAACCATGCGCGCCATCCGTGGCGGGGTTTCTCATTCTGTGTGTGCGTCGTGGCACCTCGTACCACGTCGGGCGCGGTGTTGAGCTCGGTGTCCAACGCGCGCGCCCTGTCGCACCAGTGGCACGCGAAAGCGTCCTCAGATTCGGACAGTAGCCGCGGCCGACCGGCACCTCGGCGAGTCGAACGGGGCGCATAAGTGCTTTCCGCGGAATGGGTTGTGAGTTCCGGGTGCCGACTCGGCGACGCCGATTTCTGGCGGCACCGTCCATGCCTTGACAGGGGATGACCGGACGAATTCCACACCACGTCGGTCGCAGTGATGACGTCGACGCGTCGCCATCACCAGGTCACCATTCGCGTCGTTGTGAGGATACGTTCATGCGCAGCCGTCGTTCGATGCTCGCTGCAACTCTCGCTGGTGGCGTCGCGATTGCAGCTTCTGCGGGATCGGCCCGTGCCGATGGCCTGACGCTTTTCACCTGGAGCGGTACGGTGGACCGCGAGGCGATCATCGTCATGCGAGGTGCCATTCTGGAAACGCGAGGTGATGGGTTCGATGTGTTTCGAGACGCACGATTTCGCGTCAATGAACCGCTGCCTCGCGTGAATGGCAGCATCAGTATTGCGCGAGCCGATGGCCGCGGTGACATCGAAGTGCTCGAGCAGCCGTCGCTGTTCAACGGCTATACGGCCCGCGTGCGCGTGCGTGATCGGCAGCGTGGCGCGGATCGCTATCGTCTGGTGGTGACCTGGGAGGGCGCTCGCGGTTACGATCGCCGAGACGACGATTGGCGCCGTGATGATCGCCGTGATGATCGCCGCGAAGACGGACGGTATGGCAGGAGCGACGATTTCGGCGGCCGACGCGATGCCGGCGCCCTGCGCTTCAGCGCCGGTGTCGATGCCGTCGTCGAAGTGCGTATCCGGGGACGTCGGGTGGACTATGTGACGCGCAGTGGCCGGGAGATCGAGAACGTTCGCTTCGACGTTCGTGGGGCCGGCCTCCCGCAGTATGCCGTGCCGCTCGACCTGCGTCGCCTTGCCGGCCGCGGCAACGTCTACATCTCGCAATACCCACGTGAGTGGAACAACTGGACCGCGGTGGTCCGAATCGATGATTCGCGCGGCGGTCCTGATGGCTACGACTTCGACCTGCGCTGGTAGCGATGTCACGAGCGGCAACTGGCCACGGGGCGCCATGCACGGCTCCGTGGCCTGTCAGCTTGTCAGCTCATCGCCAGAGCTGAACGCGTTCGGCAATCCGCCCGCGATCCACGAGTTCTGCGAGCTCCTCTCCAAGTGCGGCACTGGCTGCTCGCACGCGCTCCCACGCACGAATGCGTTCGCTTTCGGTCATCGCACCAAAGTCGCGCCGGTCAGGAATACGCCCACCGGGGAGCGATGCGACGAATTCCTCGCTCGGCGAGAGCAGCACTGCGCGGCGGAAGTTCGTTGGTCGGGCACGTCGCCATGGCAAAGACTTGTCGAACCACCCTGGCACGACGTGCCCATAAAAATGCGGATAGAGAATCACTCCGGTGCCGCTGCCGTAATCGAGATCGAGATGGTAGTCGGTCACGCCGCCATCCCAGTGGAGGCCATCGGGCGCGCTTGGAATCGAGACGCCATCGATGACCATCGGAATGGAACCTGACGCGCGGAGCGCGTCGCGAAGGTTGTTCGCCGTGAGCGCGATATGCGTGGTAGGTATGTCGCTCAGCCTGAGCAACGGCGACTCGGCGCCGGCATTGCTGAAGACCACTCGGCGAAACTGCCAGCCGAGCGATCGCCGATGCACCAAGTTGAGCGTCGCAGCGGCGGCGAGGCCGGTCGCGATCCGTCGTCGCACCAGACTGTTCGCGAGCCCGCGCGCCTGCGATGTGATCACGTGCAGGCGGGCCCACGGATGCGACAGGATCTCGCGTTCTCCGCTCGGGCCGAGGAGTGCCGTCAACACCTCGTTGAGCACGCGGGTGACCTCGGCCGTGGTGGGGCGTGCGGTGTAGCGTTGCTCGTGGATGTAGGCGTGGTGCCCCCGTTCGAGCGCCGCCAGCGGATCGCGTTGGGCGAGGCATGCCATACGCCAGCTCCCGATCGATGACCCGATGAGGTGTAACGGTCGGGTACGCGGCGTCGCGAGAAACGTCCCGAACAGATATCGGTCCAGGCCCGCGATGGCGAGCCACTTCGGCCCCCCGGATGCGCCCGGCAAGATGTCCACGTCCTCGGCCCGCAGCCCACGGTCCCGGAGGAGGCGCATCGCATCGGGGCCAGCGCGAAGACTGAGAGCGTGCATGTCGGTCGAGATCAGGGGACGCGTCGGTGCGCGGTGGAGGGCGCGTCGGGACGAACTCGAAAGCTATTCGATACGGTCTGCGCTGGAACGCGGATGCTGGCGCAGTTGCGCGCAGGATGGCAGCCTTGTCGCATGTTTCGCGCGTCGGCTGCCGTCTCCCCAGCGGCGAGTCGGGCCGCCCACCTGGAGATCCGCCGATGTTCGTACGCTGCCTTTCCGCCATCACCCGTTGGTCAGCCGCGCTGCTGCTGGTCGTACCGACACTGGCGTTGGGCCAGAGCACGCGAGCCGCCGCCGCGTCAGCTGCACCCCTCGACTCATCGGCGTTGCTGAACCTCAAGTGGCGGCACGTCGGTCCGGAGGGGAATCGCGTCACATCGGTATCGGGCGTCATCGGCGATCGCACGACATACTACGCCGGCGCGGCATCAGGCGGTCTATGGAAGACCACCGATGCCGGCACGACCTGGAAGCCGGTCTTCGAGGAACAACCCGTTTCGTCGATCGGCTCGCTAGCCGTCTCGGCCTCTGATCCGAACGTGGTCTGGGCCGGAACTGGCGAGCCGTTCATCCGGTCCAACATCTCCGTCGGGTGGGGCGTCTTCCGGTCCACGGACGCCGGCCGGACGTGGACGAAGATGGGACTCGAGAACACCGGTCGTATCTCGCGGATCGTCGTGCATCCCACGAATCCCGACGTGGTGTACGTCGCGTCGCTTGGCCACGCCTACGGTCCGCAGCCCGAGCGTGGCATCTACCGCACCAGTGATGGCGGCAAGACATGGGAGAAGGTGCTATTCGTGAATGACAGCACCGGCGCGTCCGATCTGGTGATGGACCCCAACAATCCGCGCATTCTGTTCGCCGGCATGTGGCAGCTGCAGATCAACACCTGGGGCCGTGTCTCGGGTGGCGCAGGCAGTGGCATCTGGACATCGCGGGATGGTGGCACGACCTGGAAGCGAATCACCGGAAACGGGCTGCCGACGACGCAGATCGGTAAGATCGGACTGGCAATGTCGAAGGCCAACTCGAATCGCGTGTACGGATTGATCGAAGCGGGCGATGGTGTGCCGGCCACCAACATCAAGGAAACGACGCGCGGACGGTTGTGGCGCTCCGATGACGGCGGCGTCAACTGGGTTGTGGTGAGTTATGACCAGCAGGTGGCTGGACGGACGCACTACTACAATCGCATGGCCGCGATGCCGGACAACCCTGATGAAGCCTATTTTCTGACGGCGAACTGGGCGCAGACACTCGACGGCGGCAAAACGATCCTCGATCCGCCGGCCGCGAAGATTCCCGGTGGTGATCATCACGACATCTGGATCGACCCGACGAATGGACATCGGATGATCGTGAGTCACGATGGCGGTGTGTCGATCACCGAGAATCGCGGTCAATCGTGGCGCCGGATTCAGCTGCCGATCGCGCAGATGTATCACGTCGCAACGGACAATCGGATTCCCTATCGACTGTACGGCAACCGGCAGGATGGACCCTCGACCAGCGGCCCCTCGAACAACCGGCTTGGCGACTTCGGTATTCCGCGCGGCGCCTGGTCGTCGGTGGGCGGCGGTGAATCGGGCTGGGCGCAACCGGATCTGGTGGACACGAACCTCGTCTGGTCCAGTGCCTCGGGCTTCGGGTCAGTCGGTGGCATCGTGACGCGGTTCGACAGTCGCACCAACCTGTCGACGCAGGTGGAAGTCTGGCCACAGTCCACCACGGGACACTCCGCCGACGATGTGAAATACCGATTCGTCTGGACGTTTCCGCTGCACCTGTCGCCGCACGACCACAACAAGGTCTACGTCGGGTCGCAGCATGTGCATGTCACCACCAGTGGTGGCCGGAGCTGGAGCGTGATCTCACCGGACCTGACACGCAACGACCGCTCGCGCATGATCAGCAATGGTGGATTGACGCCGGACAACATCGGTGTCGAGTACTCCGGTGTGGTGTTCGCGATCGCCGAATCACCGAAGAAGGCCGGACTGATCTGGGCGGGCACGAACGACGGCAAGCTGCACATCACACGTGATGGAGGCACGACCTGGGCTGACCTCTCGAACAACCTGCCGGGCCTGCCGTTCTGGGGCACGATCTCGAACATCGAGGCGAGCCGGTTCGACGAAGCGACGGCATACCTGTCCGTCGATGCGCATCAGGCCAACAATCGCGATCCGTTCATCTACAAGACCACCGACTACGGCCGCACCTGGCGGTTGCTGGTGAATGGCATTCCGAAGTCGCCCCTGTCGTATGTGCACGTCATTCGTGAAGACCCGGTGCGACGTGGGCTGCTCTACGCCGGCACCGAGAACGGTGTTTACGTGTCGTTCACCGATGGTGAGCGCTGGCAGCCGCTGCAAGGCAATCTGCCCCACGCGCCGGTGTACTGGATCACGGTGCAGGAGCACTACAGCGATCTGGTGATCGCAACCTATGGCCGCGGATTCTGGATTCTCGACGACATCTCACCGCTGCGGTCCGTCTCGCCTGAGATCGCGGCCAAACCGCTGCACTTCTTCGAGCCGCGCGCGGCATACCGGTTGCGCGGCGCGGAAGCGCCATTCGCCGACACCGACGACTTCGTGCAGGGCACCAATCCGCCGTATGGCGCATCGATGCACTTCTGGCTCAAGGCCGACGCCAAGGACAGTGTGACGCTGACGATGGCCGATGCTGCGGGCAAGGTGGTCCGGACGCAGAAAGTCGCCGGGAAGCTGGGGATGAATCGCGTCTGGTGGGATCTGCTGACGGACAAGACGCGCACCCCGTTGCTGCGCACGGTGAATCCATACTCACCCGACGTGCGGTATCCGGCCGAGGGAAAGGCGTCACCGACACTCGGCCGCTTCGACGCGCTGGTGCCGCCAGGGACGTACACGGTGACGGTCGCAGCGGCGGGGCAGCAGCAGTCGCAGCCGCTGGTCGTGCGGCGCGATCCGGCCTCTGGCGCGGCGGATGCCGAGATCACGGCACAGACCGCGATGCTGGCGGAAATCGCATCCGAAGTGAATGCGACGGTCGACATGGTCAACTCGCTCGAGTCGGTGCGGGCGCAGCTGGCGACGGTCAAGGCTACGCTCAGCAGTGACTCGACGATGGCTGACCTTCGCGCGCAGTCGGACTCGCTGGCGAAGCGCCTGATCGCCGTGGAAGGGCAACTGATGGATCTCCATGCGACGGGTCGCGGCCAGGATCTGATCCGCACGCCGTCGCAGATTGGGGAACAGCTGATGTATCTCGGCGGGAGTGTCGGTGGTTCCGACTATGCGCCGACCGAGGCGCACCGTCAGGTGCAGACGGTGCTGAAGGAGGCGTTGCAGAAAGTCCGCGCACAGTACGACACCGTGATGGGGCCCGAACTCGCCGCCTTCAAGGCGTTGCTCCGCAGCCGGAGCGTCCAGACTCCGATCATCTTCTGATCGTCGCTGTGAGGCTCTGTTCTGCCACGACCGTGTAACGTGGCGGCGGGGTTCGTGACAGGATTGGCGTGGCGAGCGGCAAGCTGAGAGTTTGCTGTCTCGCCACGTTCCTGTTTTCCCCTCACCTGATCGTCCATGCGCCGACCGACGTTGCCGCTGAGTTTTTTCGCCCTGGCCAGCCTCGCCGCCTGCAGTTCCTCGAAAGAGGGCGCCGGTGGAAGGAAACGCGCGGAGAAACAACTGACGGCGGCGGCCGCCGTCGTTGCACCGCTGTTGAGCCTGGACACACTCAGGCCGGCGGTGATCACCGATACGCTGCCCGGCGACAGCGATGATCCCGCCATCTGGGTCAATGCTGACGATGCAGGTGAGAGCATGGTACTCGGCACGGACAAGGGCGACACGACCGGTGGCGTCTACTCGTTCAATCTTGCTGGGCATATCGATCGTCGTCGGAGTGTGACGCCACTCAAGAGGATGAACAACGTCGACGTCGAGTACGGCTTCGCCGCCGGCAAGCGGTCGGTAGACATTGCGGTCGCAACCGAACGAAACCGAATGGCGATCCGGATCTTTTCCTTGCCTGAGATGACCCTCATCGACGGCGGAGGCATTGCCGTGTTTGACGGGGATTCGACTCGGGCTCCGATGGGCATCGCGCTGTACAAGCGGCCGCACGATGGCAAGATCTTCGCGATCGTGGGTGGCAAGAGCGGTCCGTCGGCCGGCTACCTCGCGCAGTATGCGCTCACCTTCGCCAAGGGGCGAGTGACAGGCACGAAGGTGCGCGAGTTCGGGACGTATAGTGGCAAAAAGGAAATCGAGGCGATCGCCGTTGATGACGCGCTCGGCTACGTGTACTACTCCGATGAAGGTGTTGGTGTGCGGAAGTATCACGCCGATCCAGACTCCGGTTCATCCGAGCTGGCGCTGTTTGCAACCAGTGGGGTGACGGATGACCACGAGGGGTTGGCGATCTATCAGCGCGACTCGACGACGGGGTACATCATCCTGTCCGATCAGGGGGCCAATCGGATTCAGATCTTCCCGCGCGAAGGGGCTGGAGGGAATGTGAACGCGCATCCGCTGCTGGCCGTGATACCGGTGATGGCGCAGCAGACCGATGGGCTGGACGTCACGTCTCATGCGCTTGGCGCCGCCTTTCCACATGGCATGCTGGCGATGATGTCCAACCGTGGAGCGTTTCACTTTTACCGGTGGGATGCCGTGCAGCGGGCGATCGATGGTGTGGTGAAGGGCACCCGCTAGTCTGCATGCCGTGACAAATCCGAGCAGTTCGCGTCACGCCGTCACAAACCTGTTACATGTAACAGACACGGCTGTGATGGGCCGACGGGTGCGTCACAGCCACTCTTCGTCGTTCACTCCCCCCGGAAAAACGACGGAGCTTCCGCAGTGCTTTTTCTCAGCCTAAATCGCGCGCGCGCGAAGTTTCTCGCCGCTGCGGTGCTGTTTCTTGCCAGATCGACGCCCCTTGCTGCCCAGGCCGCAACCGGTACCATCGGTGGCTCGGTGACCGACGCCAGCGGACGCCCGCTGGGTGGTGTCCTGATCATGCTGGACAACGCACGCGGTGGGATCGCGACCGAACGCGACGGCACCTACCGCCTCACCCGCGTCGCTGTGGGCGCGCATCGGGTCACCTACCGCTACATCGGCTTCGCGCCGCAGACGATGACGGTGGCTGTTCGCGCCGGTGAGACCGCGACTCAGAACGTGAAGATGGCGACGGCCACGAATAGCCTGGCGGCGGTTCTCGTCACCGGTCAGGTTGCTGGTCAGGCCGCGGCGCTCAACCAGCAGCGTGCCGCGGGCAATGTGTCGACGGTGATCGACAACGAATTGGTGGGTCGCCTGCCCGATCCAAATTTGGCCGAAGCTTTGGCTCGTGCGCCCGGTGTGGCTGTCGTGCGCGATCAGGGTGAGGGGCGATTCGTGCAGATTCGCGGTACCGCCGGCGAGCTCAACTCGATGTCGCTGAACGGGCTGCGGATCGCCACACCGGAACAGAGCACGCGGCAGCTGCCCATGGATCTCATTCCATCCGACCAGGCGGCCGCAATCCAGGTGTCCAAGACGCTGACGCCCGACATGGATGCCGACGCAATCGGCGGCAACGTGAACGTGGTCACGCGAACGGCACGCGCCAATCGGCCGCTGGCCAACTTCACCGCCGCAGGCGGGCAGAATGGACTCGGCGGCGGCGGACTGCTGAACCTTGGTACGAACCTTGGCAAGCGTTTCGGCGCCTCACAGAAGTTCGGCGCGATGTTCGGCGCGACGTACTACCGCAACGATCGCGCGTCGCAGAACATCGAGGGGGACTGGTGCTCACAGTCACGGAACTGCGGTATCGCACCCTCGCTCACGTCGCTGGATGCGCCAAACCTGTTCGAGCTACGCGACTATCCGCAGGTGAACCGGCTCCGTCAGGGGGCCAACGGCACGTTGGACTACATGCTGGGCAACAACAGCAAGCTGTTCCTGCGCGGCACGTACAACTCGTTCTCGGATGATGAATTACGGTTCCGGACTCGGTTCGGTTTCCGGGGCGGCAGCGGCGCTCGTTGGACACAGGTATCCCCTGACTCGGGAACGGTGACCGGTGCTCGGATGGATCGAGATGCACGAATTCGCAAAGTCACGCAGGAGATCATCACCGCACAGCTGGGCGGCGAACACTTTGCCAGCAACGGCCTGGCGTTCGACTGGGCGCTCGGTACATCGCGCGCCTCCGAAGAACGGCCTGACGTTCGGACGATTGCCTTCCGGCAGACAGGCATGACGCTGGCGTATAATTTCGCGGATCCGGAACGCCCTCGTGCCAATGTGGTCGTCGGCTCGTTTGATGATCCGACGCGCTTCAACTTCAACAGCCTCAATCGAGAAGTGCGGAATACGAAGGACGAGGACCTGAGCGCCAAGTTGAATCTCAGCGTGCCGGTGTCGATCGGTACGATTCGGATGGGCTTCGCCGCGCGGCTCAAGGATCGCACCAATGTGCTGGACACGAAGGTGTACACCAGCGCGGTCGGTACCAACTCGGCCGGCGCGACGACCGCCACGCTGTTCTCGAACCTGGTGACCGAGACCGCCGGCCGCACGACCTTCGGCGGCGACTATCAGTTCGGTCGGACACTGAATACCGATCGCGCGGCAACATTCATCGCCGGTAACCTTGGCGCGTTCACCCTCGATCCGACGAACAGCACGCTGACGTCGCAGGGTGGCACATACTCGGTCGGCGAAGACGTACTCGCCGGCTATGTGATGGGCACGTTCGACTTCGGCCCGTTGCGCCTGATTCCAGGCATGCGGGTGGAGCAGACGAGCACCGACAACACGGCAGCCCGCGTGACGCAGAACGGTACCGCCGTCGTCGTGACGCCGGTAACCGGCTCCACGAACTACACGAATGCGTTCCCGTCCATCAACGCCACCTACCGGCTCGACGAGCTGACGAACATCCGCGCGGCGTTCACCACCGCGCTGGTCCGCCCGCAGTTCCGTGACATGGCACCGTACGTGAACATCGTGGTGGGACAGCAGACGGCATCGATCGGCAATCCGGACCTGCTGGCGACGACGGCGATCGCCTACGATCTGATGGTCGAGCGCTACTTCAAGGGCATCGGGTTCGCGGCGGCAGGTGCCTTCTACAAGGATCTGTCGAACTACATCTTCGCCACGTCGCGCCCGCGGCTGCCGGATGAACAGCTCGGACCCGACGCGATTCTCGTGACACAACCCCAGAATGGGCCGAAGGCAAAGCTGTACGGTTTTGAGCTGGCATGGCAGCAGAACCTGACCTTCCTGCCAGGGGTGCTGCGTGGCTTCGGACTGAATGCGAACTACACGTACACCAAGTCGGAAGCGAACATTCCGTCGCGGCCCGGTACGACATCACAGTTGCCTGGTCAGACGGGCAACGCCGGCAATCTCGGTGTGTTCTACGACCGTGGTCGTGTGTCGCTGCGCGTCGGCGGCAACTTCTCCGGGGAGTTCCTCTCCACCATCAATCCCGTGACGCCGGAAGGTGACACGCGGACGCGCTCTCGTCTGCAGTGGGATGCCTCCGGCTCGGTGCAGCTGGCGCGTGGCGTGAAGTTCTTCGCCGAGGGTATCAACCTGACCAACACACCGTTGCGTGCCACGGTCGGCAACCGCGACAATCGCGGTGGCGGCGGCGATGATCCGTCGTACGAGTTCTATCGCCCCTGGGGCATGGCTGGCTTCAGGATCGAGCGCTGATGCCACCGCAGGCCGCCACTGGCGGCCTGCGGTGCGGGACGTGATCGTTGTGACCATGAGCGATCACGTCCTGACAGAGCGCAGCGGAGCAGTGGTGACCATCCGCATGGCGCGCCCCGACAAGAAGAATGCTCTCACGGTCGAGATGTATCGTGGGATGACCGCAGCCCTCAGCGACGCGAGGCACGACCCGGGTGTCCGGGCAATTCTGATTGCCGGAGCAGGTGGCGCGTTCACCAGCGGCAATGATCTTCGCGATTTCGCGGCCACACCGCCGGTCGATGAAACCAGCCCGGTGTTTCAGTTCCTGCGTGAGATCTCGACCTGCCCCAAGCCCGTCGTGGCGGCGGTCACAGGCGTGGCCGTCGGCATCGGAACCACCATGCTGCTGCACTGCGACCTGGTCGTTGCCGACCCCGAAGCGCGGTTTTCGCTGCCGTTCATCAATCTCGGCCTCGTCCCGGAGGCAGCGTCGAGCCTCCTGCTGCCACGGATGCTCGGACATGTTCGCGCCTGCGAACTGCTGATGCTCGGCGATGTGTTCGATGCAGCGATCGCTGAACGCTACGGGATCATCAACAAGCGCAGCGCGCCTGGGGCCGCTGAATCCGAGGCGTTGGCATGGTGCGAGGTGCTGGCGGCGAAGGCACCGGTCGCACTCCAGCTCACGAAACGGCTGATCAAGAGCGAGTCGACCGGCCTGCAGGCGCGCATGCAGGAAGAGGCGGCTGATTTCGTGGCACAACTCCACGGAACCGAGTTCCGCGAAGCCTTGATGGCATTCATGGAGAAGCGAGCCCCGAACTTCAGCTAGGGAATCGCGGTGGAATTCGGATGGGCCATCCCAATTGTGCCGACGGGCCCTAGCGAACTGGTCAATGGTTCTGGCGCGGTCTGTGCGCTGAGTTCGGTGTGGTCGCCTCCGGTCGACCAGACTCAGTCGATAGCTTCCCGTCCCTATGCCAAGGCCCCTCGCTGTGTTCTTTCGCCCCGTCGTTGATTCGATGGCCGCTGCGCGTGCTGGTGTCGCGCGTGCTGGCGGTGCGGTCCTGATCCAGGTGGGCAATCCTTGCACGGCGCGCGTTCGGGCCCGTACGGCGGCGTGAGCGAGCACTACGCAGCGATCGGCGGCGGCGATCGTCGGGCGGAAGCGGCGGCGCCCAAAGCGGCCATGCTGCATCGCGCCGCATTGGCGGGCGTCGCGATTCCGGAGGGCATCGTCGTGCCCGACGCGTCGTTCGACGCGTGGTGTGCCGAGGGGTATCCGCTGCCGGCAGGGCTGCGCGGCGCCCTGCTCGTGATCCGTTCCGCGTTTTCGACGGAGGACGCGCCGCGCGAGAGCCATGCCGGGCAGTTCGCGAGCGTGCTTCGGGTTCCCTCGGACGACCCGGCTGCCGTGGCCGCGGCGGTGTCGCGCGTGCGGGCATCTGGTGAACGGACGGCGCCGCACCGCGACCTGATCGTCATGCGGTTCGTTGATGCACGCCATGCCGGCGTCGCCTTCACCGAACGCGAGCACGAGGATGATCTCGTCAACATGGTTGTCGGGACGGCTGAGGACTTGCTCACCGGCAGGGTGAGCGGGCAGACGCTCGACATTCCGCGTGTACGTCGTGGTGAGCCGAGCGATCTCCTGCTTCTTCCCTGGGCGCAGCGCCTGCAGCGCGTTCTGCAACTGGTGCGCGAGCTGGCCAGCGTGAATCGATGGGGCAGCGGCGACTGGGATCTGGAATGGGCGGACGACGGCACGACCTGTTGGGTCGTGCAGCTTCGCCCGGTGACGCGCGGCACCGTGCGCAACGAATGGTTTACGCTGGCGAATCATCGCGAGCTGCTACCACCGTTGCCGAGTCGCTTCATGGCGACGTTGATTGCATCGTGTGCCGGTGGGTTGTTCTCCTGGTATCGGCGCGCGGACAGCGCGCTGCCAGCCACCCGACCGCTGATCGAGGTGTTCGAGGGGCGACCGGTGATCAACCTGTCGCTGCTCACCGACATGCTGCGCACCTGGGGGCTGCCGACACGGCTGGTGACCGATACGATCGGTGGGCGTGATGTGCATCCGGTGGGCTGGCGCTTCCGCCGCGTCCTGACAGCGCTTCCTGCGCTGAGTCGTATGCTGTGGGCGCAGCTGACCGCGGTGAACAGCACGCGGCGGGCGCGCCTGACGATCCTGTCACGGGATCTGCTCGACGCCGAAGGAGAGGTCACACCGTTGGTGCAGGCCGCGCAGCGTCGCTATGTGCTGCTGGTGCAGTCGATGTTCGCGCTGTCTGCGGCGATGGCGACGCCACTGGCGTTGCTGCGCCGGACCGGGACACTCGCCGCACACCTGTCGCGACAGCGTACGCCGGGCAGCGATGTGATTGAAGCGTTGCGCCGCGATGTGGTCCCCGCCGTGCGCAATCACCCCGACGACGTCGCGCGTATTGCGGTGGGCGAACCGCCAGCCAGCGAGTCCGGGGCGCACGAATGGAGCCAGTGGCTGGAGCGGCACGGACACCGTGGACCATACGAAAGTGACCTCGCGCAGGCGCGATGGCGAGAGCAGCCGGCGGCGGTGCTGGCGTTGCTGCGGCACGAACTGGCGTATCCGATCGAACCGCGCATCATGCCCTTCCGGAGTGCCGTTGAGTGGATCACGCTCCCGCTGTGGTGGATGGCCCAACGTCCGCTCCGTGCGCGCGAAGCGTTACGCGACGATGCGATGGTTGCTTTCGCCATGATCCGTGAGCTGATGCATCATGCGGCCGATCTGGCGGTGCAGCGTGGCGGATTGCGTCGGCGCGATGAGATCTGGCTGCTCTCGGTGGACGAGGCGACGGCGCTCGACAGCGGCGCCACGTACGATGCGGCATTCATCGAAGCGCGAGAACATGAGCGGCGAACGCAGGCGGCCGTCACGATTCCCGGCGTTTTTCGCCGCTACGATCGGCTTCGCCGGGATGTGCGCAAGTCACCGACGCCGACCCGGGAGGGGTGGCAGGGGATCGGCCTGGCGCCGGGCAGGGTGGCGGGCCGCGCGTGGTGCCCGGAAGGCCCGACGGCATCGCCACCAGCCGGCTGGACACCCGCCGAGACGATCCTGGTCGCGCCTGCCGTCGATGCCGACTGGACACTGCTCTTTCGTCGCGTGGCCGGTGTGGTGGTCGAGACCGGGGGCGAACTCTCGCACGCGTCGATCATTCTGCGCGAGCTGGGTGTCCCGTCCGTGACGAATGTGCGCGGGATCCTTCGCGATCTGCGCACCGGCGATTCGCTCATGCTGGATACGAGTCGAGGCCAGGTCTTCCGGGGCGTGTAGTGGGGTCTCCGATTGGAGACTTGCGCCAGCCGTGACACGCTTCAACGTTGCGGAGTTGGTCAGCGTTGCCTTCGTATTGCTCGCGTCCTCACCGACGGTCGCCTTTCACCGAACCCGCGTATGTTCTCGCTGCGCCCGCTGTTCCTCCTCGCGCTTCCAGCGCTTGCCGCCACGTCAGCTGGCCTGCCGTCGCTCTGGTCGTCAGACCCAGTGCCCGCGGCGTCGGTCGCACTGGACTCGACACTGCTGGCGGGGTATCGCTGGCGCAACATCGGCCCTGACCGCGGCGGGCGTTCGATCGCCTCGAGCGGCGTAAAGGGACGCCCGAACGAAGCGTACTTCGGCGCCACCGGCGGCGGCCTGTGGAAGACCACCGATGGTGGTGAGAACTGGGTGCCGGTTACCGACGGCCAGGTCAAGAGTGCCTCTGTCGGCGCGGTAGCGGTCAGCGAGACGAATCCCGACCTGGTCTTCATTGGGATGGGTGAGACGGCGATTCGCGGCAACATCATGCCCGGCGACGGCGTCTATCGCAGCAGCGACGCGGGCAAGTCGTGGAAACACGTCGGCTTCTCCGAGTCGCACGGCATCTCGAAGATCCGTATTCATCCGACCAATCCCGACATCGTGTTCGTCGCGTCGTTCGGCAAGTACAGCGTGCCGAGCGCGGAGCGCGGCGTGTTCAAGAGCACGGATGGTGGCAACACATGGCGGAAGGTGCTCTTCCGCGATGACCGGACCGGCGCCATCGACATTGCCTTCGATCGTGCGAATCCGACGGTGCTGTACGCCGCACTCTGGGAGGCGTACCGCAAGGAGTACCAGATGTCGAGCGGTGGTCCGGGCAGCGGATTGTTCAAGAGCACCGACGGCGGCGAGACGTGGACGGAGATCACACGGAATCCGGGCCTGCCAACAGGCCTGATCGGTCGCATCGGCGTGGCGACGACGGCGGCGAATTCCAACCGTGTCTACGCGCTGGTGGAAAACGATAGCGGTGGCCTGTTCAAGAGCGACGATGCGGGCGCGACCTGGACGGCAATGAACTACGCCCGCAGCATTCGCCAGCGCGCCTTCTACTACACGCACCTCTTCGCCGATCACAAGAACGCGGACGTGGTGTATGCGCAGAACACGTCCATGTTCCGCAGTACGGATGCCGGCAAGACGCTGACGGCGATCGACAACGGCACGCACGGGGACTTTCACGACCTGTGGATCGACCCTGACGATCCGTCGCACCTCGTGGTGGCGAATGACGGCGGCGGTGCGGTCTCGAAGAATACCGGCAGCAAGTGGACCGACCAGGAATTCCCGACCTCGCAGTGGTATCACGCGATCACGACGACGCACATTCCGTTTCACGTCTGCGGTTCGCAGCAGGACAACAGCACGCTCTGTATTCCATACAACTGGAACCTGCCGGCCTTCACGGCCGCCAACGCCGCCCGCGCAGCAGGCACGGACACCGGTGTCCTCCATCGTCGGGATTCGGATCTGGCGGCCGGCGGCATGGCGGTGTCGTACATGGCCGGCGGCGGAGAGCCGGGCTACATCGCCCCCGATCCGCGCAATCCGGACCTGTTCTATTCGGGAACCAACAACGGCGCCTATCTCGACAAGTTCGATCGCCGCACGGGGCAGGCGCGTGAAGTGAATCCGTATCCCTGGTTCTACTCCGGCGAGCCGTCGAAGGAAATCCGCGAGCGTTGGCAGTGGACGTACCCGATCATCTTCTCGCCGATCGACAAGAAATCGCTGTACGTGTCGTCGCAGCGTCTCTGGCGCACGATGGATGGCGGCAAGACGTGGGCGGCCCTGAGTGGTGACCTGACGCGCCATGATCCGATCACGCAGGAAAAGTCCGGTGGACCGATCACCGGCGACATGAACGGCCCCGAGGTGTACGGGACGATCTTTTCGGTCGCACCAGGCAAGCGCGACATCAACGTGATCTGGACGGGTTCTGATGATGGACTCGTGCACGTGACGCGAGACGGCGGCAAGTCGTGGAAAAACATTACGCCGCCAGACATGCCGGAGTTCGGCCGCGTCAGCCAGCTCGATGCCTCAAACTTCGCTCCGGGTACCGCCTACATGTCGGTGCGGAAACCGCTGCTGAACGACTTCGCGCCGTACATCTGGAAGACGACCGACTTCGGTGCCAGCTGGACGAAGATCGTGACCGGAATCCGCGCCGACGCCTATGTGCACGCGGTTCGCGAAGATCCGACGCGCAAGGGGCTTCTCTACGCCGGCACACAGCACGGTGTCTACCTCTCGTACGACGATGGCGCGTCGTGGCAGTCTCTGCTGCTCAACATGCCGGATGTGCCGGTATCCGACATCATCGTCGAGGCGAATGAATTGGTGATCGCCACGCACGGGCGCAGCTTCTGGGTGCTCGACAACATCACGCCGCTGCGGCAGGCGACGCCGCAGATTCTTGCGTCCGACGTGCACGTCTTTACGCCACCAGCCGGGTATCGGTCAGGCGCCGGAATCACCATCAGCTACGTGCTGAAGAGCGCGACGTCGCGCGCGATGCTCGAGATCCTCGACTCCACAGGGACGGTGCTGCGCACCATCGAAGCCGATACCGCACAATCCACCGCCGCACCACGAGGCGGTCGTCGACGTGGAGGCGAGGCCACGATTCCTGCCAAGGCCGGCGTGAATCGCTTTGTCTGGGATCTGCGCTCGCAGGGGATCGTATCGTTCCCGGGAATGATTTTCTGGGGCGCCGGCACCGCTGGCCCTGCCGTTCCACCGGGTCGGTACACGGCGCGGGTGACCGTCGACAACCGGGTGGCGTCGGCGCCGCTGGTCGTCAAGCGGAATCCATGGATCACCGATGTGACGGATGCCGATCTCGCGGCGCAGTATCAATTCGGCCGGCGCGTGCGCGACAAGGCGACCGAGGCGAACCGCGCGGTGATTGCGGTGCGTAACATGAAGGCGCAACTGGCTGACCGGCAGAAGAAGGCCGCGTCCGACGCGGCCCTGAAGGCGGCGGGCGGTACCTTGGTGGCGAATGCGTCGGTCGTGGAAGACAGCGTGTATCAGGTTCGCAATCAGAGCGGACAGGATCCGCTCAACTTCCCGATCCGCGTCAACAACCGTCTCGCCACACTGCTGTCGATGGCCGAGCGCGGCGACGGGCGTCCAACGACGAACATGCCGGAGATCTTCGGTCTCCTGTCCACGCAACTTGGTCGATACACCACCAGACTTTCACAGATCTGGGCGACGGACCTTGCCAATGTGAACAAGGAGCTGACACGACTGCGCCTCGCGCCGATCGATCCGAATTGCGCCAAGGCGGAGGGGTGCACCGCTACGCCATGATCGTCGCCGCCGCAGGCACGGTACCGACGGCACTCGCATGACGGCGCCGCCGGTACCGCTCTGGGCATCAGACGACACCGCGCAGTGGCAGAGTGCGCTCGATCTGTACCCCGACGTCATTCGCCGTCAGGGCATTGCGCAGCTGCCGGGGCTCGATGACTGGTACCGCGACGAACTCCCAGCGGTGATGGCGTCGCGACGCCTGGTGTACATCACCCTGCCGGAACTGGTTCGCATCACGGAGTGGAAGATGCACCGCGGCGTGTGGCGCGCACCGAACCTGGTGCGTGTGAAGAACAATCCACCTGACGATGTGGTCGAGACCACGGTCCGCGGCTTGTCGCGGTGCCCACATCCGACGCAGCCGATCGGCGAAATTGCCAAGCTCGATGGTGTTGGACCGGCAACGGCGTCGGCCGTTGTCGCAGCACTGCTGCCGACCGTCTATCCGTTCTTCGATGAACTCGTTGCGGCGCAGGTTCCGGAACTCGGCACCGTGAAGTGGACGCTCGGCTATTACGCACAGTACGCCGAGCGGCTACGCCAACGCGCGGCGGCACTCGGCGACATGTGGACCCCGGTGCAGGTGGAGCGGGCGCTCTGGTCGTCAGTTGGCGGAAAGGTCGGCGCTGGATTGACGTAGCCAAACGAGAACGGCCTGACACCGCGAGAGCAGGGTCAGGCCGTCCTCGTCCTGCTGGCTGTGCGCTATCTCGCGAGCTCGGTCACTGCGTTGGCGAGTAGTCGGGCCTTGGCCGCGTCAGGTGAGTTCGTCGCTTCGGTACTGAGTTGTGCGCCGAGCAGCCCGAGTGGGTTGGTGCGGTCGCTGCCATTTGCGCGCTCTGCCGATCGCAAAATGGATCGGACTTCCCTGATGCGTCCATCGGAAAGGCCTCGCGATCGTTCGAGCTGATCGACGTAAGCGTGAGCGAGGGCGAAGCTCGGGGGCCAGCGCAGTTTCGGCTGCCCCTGCGCATTCAGGTGATCGAACCGCACCGTTTTGGCAGCGTCGATCTCGTTTTGGGTCAATTCCGCGCTGGCGGTCAGCTCGAGAATGTCCAACCCGCGCGAGATTTCCGAACTGACCATCACTCCGTTGTACCAATACACGGACCAGGTGCCAGCACCCGCCAGCTCTGTTGCCGAGGAGGGGCCTCGGTCCCAGAATGCAATCTCGCGTACATGCTTCGGATCAGTCCAATCGAAGATCGAGATGCCGCCCTCGTACCAGGACTGCACCATCACATCACGTCCCGGAATCGGGATGAGCGACCCGTTGTGCGCAACGCAGACTTCGTTGTTCGCCTGCGCCGCTGGGAGTTTGTAGTAGCTCTGAAACTGCATGCGGCCAGCGACAATGGTGAAGATCGCATCGGCACCCCACTCCTTCCTGTCGGTGGCGCGACACTTCGGCTGTCCGCCGCCACCCCACTCATCGCTGAAGAGCACCTGTGTGCCATCGTTGTTGAACGTGGCTGAGTGCCAGTAGGAGAAGTTCGAATCAGCGACCGCATCGATACGGATCGGGTTGGCGGGGTTCCGGATATCGAGGAGCAGGCCGTACCCCTCGCAGGCACCACCCGCCAGTCCGAGAGCCGGATACACCGTGATGTCATGGCACTGTGTTGGCCCAGGCCGGGGACCTGATCCGCTGTTTGGCTCCGCCCCGATCATCCGCGCCACCAGCGCCGGAAGCACGACGCGCAACGTGGCACTGTCAGCGGCGGTGGCCACGCCTGTGCCACCGCGCTTCAGCATGATGCTGTCGAGCCAGACCTTCGTCATCTGCGGCGGCAGCGCGCGCTCGACACCGAAGACGGTTGCCGTGAAGAGTCCTTTGGCGCGTGCTTCGGCAGCTTCCTTCGCAGCCTCGGCCACATCTTCAGCCGCCTCCGCATGTTCCGGTGGCTGCGTGAGCTGACTGAAGATGCGCGGTGACGAGACGATCGCCGCCCGCTCGGGATTCGCGAGCGGCACCTTGATCACTTCGATCCGGAAGAGCGCCGAGTTCGGATTCGTCGCCGGCGTTGCATCGACGCAGCCTGGCAGTTCGTCGGCCGAGCGGACGCCGGCCGAGCCTGAGACGTAGATGTAGATGTTGGCCGTATCTTTCGGATCTTCAAGCACAGTGTGCGTATGCGAACCGCGGCAGGTCTGCACGTTGCCGATGTACCGGGGCGCCTTGATGTCGGAGATGTCGAAAATCCGGATTCCGCGAAGGCGATTCCGGCTTACCGTTTCCGTGATGCCCTGCGCGCCGCAGTCCAGCCGACCGCTGTTCCCCTCACCAGAGACGAAGAGCAGATTCCGATACACCGATACATCACTCTGCGATGCGGGACAGAGGTACGCGATCACGAGGGTCGGTTTGTCGGGAGCGGAGATGTCCCAGACCTGAAATCCGTTGTAGCTCCCCTGAATGGCGTAGTTGCCGGTAAACGCCAGGTCGGAGTTGGTCGATTCGGCAAACCGTTCCGGCGGGCGCGTGCGTGACAGCACACGCACGTTCCAGCTGGCTTCTCCCGCGTCATGCAGGCCGGCGCGCAGGCCGACACGCGGATCGGGGGATGGGGCCGCGCTGGTTTGGGGGACGGGTGCCACGCCGCCGGTTGGTCTTCCGGCCGGCGCGCATGCGGACAGCAGCAGCAGTGCCGCGGTCGTTCGCAGAATCATCGCGCCGCCGCCAGATCCGTGAGTGCACTGGCGAGCATGCGAACCTTGGCCGCGTCCGCCGAACTGGTCGCTTCCGTGCCGAGCTGTGTCGCCATCTGGGTCAACGCCAGTGCACGAGCAGCACCATTCTCACGCTCGGCAGTCCGGAGCGATTCTCTGATGGTCGCGATGCGAGGGGCTGCCATTCCGTTCGAGCGTTCCAGCTGATCGATGAAGGCGCGCGCCATCGCGAAACTGGGCGGCCAGATGAGCTTTGGCTGTCCCTGCGCGTTGAGGTAGTCGAACACCACCGTCTTTGCCGCGTCGATCTCATTCTGGCTGACCCAGGCGCTCGGCGTGAGTTCGAAAATGTCGAGGCCACGCGAAATCTCCGAGCTGACGATCAGGCCATTGTACCAGTAGACCGACCAGCTGCCGCCGTTGCCCATGCGAGTCGAATCGACGGGGCCACGGTCGTGATAGGCGATCTCGGTTGGCTTGCGGATGTCTGTCCAGTCGAAGATCGAAATGCCGCCCTGATACCATGACTGCACGAACACATCGCGACCAGGAATCGGGATCAGCGACCCGTTGTGCGCCACACAGTTCTCGAATGAGGTCTGCGCGGCCGGCATTTTGTAGTAGCTCATGAACTCCATCTTGCCGTCCTTCAGCGTGAACAATGCGTCGGCTCCCCACTCCTTCTTGTCCGTCACTCGGCACTTCGGCTGTGTGCCACCACCCCACTCATCGGTGAACAGCACCTTCGTACCATCGTTGTTGAAGGTGGCCGAATGCCAGAACGAGAAGTTCGAGTCGGCGACGGCGCCGATACGCACCGGTGCGGCGGGGTTGCGGATGTCGAGCAACAGGCCATATCCGCCGCAGGCGCCGCCGGCGAGCCCGATGGCCGGATAGACGGTGATGTCGTGGCACTGGGTGGGCCCCGCAGTCGAGTCCGGCATTTGGGCCTCTCGAGCCTTCATTGCCCCCTCGATGATCCCGGGCAGCCCCTGGTGCAATGCCGCGCTGTCGGCGGCGGTTGGGGCCCCGGTCCCCTGCCGGGCCTTCACGATGCTGTCCAGCAGCTGCGCTACCCACTCCGGATGTACGACCTGTTCCTGTCCGTGGAACATGCCGGTGAATCCGCCGGCCGCCTT
>JBBQRH010000067.1:0-23516 GCA_038215035.1 Gemmatimonadales bacterium
CGGCCGAGTGGAGTACCTGCATCAGGGCTTGCGCGCACTCGCGCGGCAGCCGTAGGTCTGAGATCGAGTGAAGCCAAAGAAGGTCGCCACGGCTGCCGTGGCGATCAGACGCAGGGGCGGCGAGCGCGTCCACGATCGCCGAATCATCCAGCGCCAACTCCGCGTAGATCCGCTTGAATTGCGCATTCTCCTGCTCCAACGCGCTCGAGCATTGCAGGTCCGCGACGCTCGCACTTCGACTTCCACAGGCGGAACGTTGTCCGGCTGATAACGTATCTGCGATGGATGTCCGCCATCGGCACACCCGCACTACCCTCGCGCAGGATGGCCACGATCGGCGGTGCTTAAGACTTCGACTTCTTCATGGCGAAACTCCTTCACCCATCCGGGGGCGCTGGACGGTCTACGTGATGGCCTCAATTCTGCCCGGCTATTCGAGGGGACGTCAGTCGCTCCCGAAGTCCAACTATTACTGGCCTCGCTCGGGGGGAAGCGCACGCTCCGTACACTCACCGTTGTACGATCGCCGCGGCGCGATCGAGCAGCGTGTTCAACTCTCGACGGGACAGGTACCGACCGTTTATCACGACCGCCGCGATGCGCTTCGTGTTGCTGATGTCGTCGAGCGGATTCGCATCGAGCAGCACCAGATCGGCCAGCTTCCCTTCGGCGATGGTTCCGAGTTCCTTCTCACGCCCGAGAAAACGTGCCGGATTCATCGTCGCACTTTGCAGCGCGGCCAACGGCGTCAATCCGCCTTTTACGAGCAACGAGAGTTCGTCGTGCAAACTGAAGCCGAAGAACAGAAAGGGAAACGTGTTGTCGACGTCGGTACCCGCCAGCAACAGCGCGCCACCCCGCTGCAAGTCCGCCGGCATCCGCAGACGGTTCGCCACCTCTCGCGCACGCTCGGCGAACAGGCTGTCGGGGCCGCGTGGTCCGAAACTGAACTGCCCCTGCACGACGCCACCATCCAGAGCCATCGTGGTGCGCCACTGGAGCACTCTGGCGGGTGACACGAACCGCAAGCGGGGGTCCGTGAATCGCATCTCGAACTCAGCGCTCAGCGGCCACTCGTCGACGAAGCGCGTTTGCATCTCGACCAGCGTTGGGACAAACCACGTACCGTTGCGCGCAAACCGTTCACCCAGTGCGCGGCACTTCTCGGCGCTGTACGTGTTCACGCCAAGGACGAATGCCGAATCCTCGGTGGCGGCATACCGCTGGTCCTCACCGGCTTGCTGGATGCTGGGCAGGCTCTGCAACTGTCGCCGGATCTCATCTTCTGCCGTCGCGCACGCCATGCGATGCCGGTACGAGTGCTCGATGCTCCGCATGCCGGCGTCTGAGGCCTCGGCCGCGGTGATCGACAACGGAACGTGACCCGCGAGCGGAATGCCGCGCCGCTTGGCCTCATCCGCCGCCGCCATGAACACCGCACGCGACAGCCGGGTGTAGACCTTGATGAAATCGAGCCCCGCCGCCTGTCGCTGCCGAATCTCATCGCGCATCGCACTCGGACTATCGATGGCGACATACGTCCCACGCGATTTCGGTGTACCATCGATGATACGTCCGCTGGCGACGAAACGAGGGCCGAATGTCTCGCCCCGCTCCACTGCGCGGCGCAGCTGTACGATCTCGGGGACAGGCTTTACGGCGGCCGGGTCGCGAAAACCGGTCACCCCGTTGGCCACGTTGAGCAGCGACGACCACTCCCACCGATCCAATGAATGACTGTGCATGTCCCACAAGCCGGGAATCATCACCTTGCCGCGGGCGCTGATGACGCGCGCACCGTTGGGGATGCTCACATTCGACCCAACCGCGGTGATCCGATTTCCCGACACTACGACGGTATTGTCGTCAGCCACGCGCCCGGTCTCCACGTCGACGACCGCAACGTGCGTGAAGGCCAGATGTGACGCGCGTGTCGCTGTTAAAGACTTCGCGCTTTCGCTTGCGTGCGCCGCCGCAGTGCGTGACTGGGCGCCGAGACTGCTGACTACGACGGGAAGGAAGCAGAGGGTGCGCAACAACGCGTGATCAAAAACGCCCATGAAGATGCCAGAAGAGTGGTGTGCGATCGGCGACTGATGCTGAAACACGGAGCACGACACCGTGCACGCCGGCCCAGCTACCGCTTCGGTTGATACCGCGGATCGCCGGTGTGCCAAAGTATGAACGAGATGGCCGTCGCCGCCCATTGCGGTGAAACGCCGAACAGCGGTAGGTGTCCGCCTTCAGTATGAACCCACAACACCGGTCGTACCGACGTGTTGGCCCGCTGCAGTCGTGCGACATACTTCGCCGCCAGCATATCGGTACTGAAGTTGTAGTCATCTGAGGCGGATTGTACGAGCACCGCAGGCAGGGAAATCGTGTCGGGTAGTTGGTGATACGGAGATGTCCGCACCAACATGCGAATGCCCTCTGCTGTGTCCACATCGCCAATCTCCCCGATGTTGCGGGCGGCCGTGGGGTCGGTGCTCGCACCGCGAACCTCATCGGGTTCTCCCACTTCATACAGCACCGCGCCCAGCAGGTCGGGGCGTTGCGCCATCACCATGCCGGGAACGGTTGCTCCGAACGACATCCCGGAGAGGGTCACGCGCTTCGCTGATGTGTAGCGTTTCGCGATGAGGTGCTCGATGGCTCCGATCATATCGTCGAACGTGTTCTGCTTCTTCTCGCGCGTGGCCGCCAGGTGCCACGCATCACCGAGTTCACCACCGCCGCGAACGTGCGCCCACGCATACACCACGCCGAGTTCCGTGAGATAGCGTATCAACGGATCCATACTGGGATCGGTTGCCTGTCCAAACCCACCGTACGTTTCGATCAGCAGTGGCGCAGTGCCGTCAAGGCGCCCGTTCCGCAACGCCGCCCTGCCGTACACCACAGAGACGGGCACCATGGTACCGTCTTTCGAACGCGCTTGCAGGCGTTCTGTGATCACGCCGGTGGCAGCCGGTGCCGAGTACCCATCATCGATGCCGAGGGCGCGTGCGCTATCGCCCGATGCCAGCATCCAGTGTTGCACAGTCGCCCACGACTCGACAAAGAACGCGGCGCCAGCGCCCGACTGGGCACGAGCCAGCTTCACGTTCCCCGTGACCGGTAGTGGAATGGGTACCGCGGTGCTCGCACCGGGTGCCAGTCGGAATAGGGAGATCGCCTCAGCGCCCCGTTCCGTGAAGTAGATGCCGTCATCCTGCACCACGAAGCCGGTGAGCACGCCGTCACGTTCGGGGATCACCGTTTCCCACGCCGAGTGCGACGCGGCGGCAGTCCGCAGTACCCGTCGCACAACCTCCCCACGGTCGGCCGTCTTGCGGGCCAAGCCGTACACGGTATCGCCGTGCAGCTTGAGTGCCGTGATGCGATCGGCGCCGGCGGCGATCTGGACCCACGCCGGCGCAGCGTTCCCGGTCGGCAAGGGCGACACGTACTGGTCGGTCACGTTCTGCTTGGCGCGGTACACCGTACCGAACATCCACGCCGAATTCGCTGACGTACCCACGCGCGACGACACGTCAACCGTCGCGATCGGTACGGCAGGCGAGACGTCATAGCCAAAGATTGGGACATCGGCCGACTGCGGCGTGCCCATGCGATGCAAGAATTGCCGTCCGCGATTGAGTTGCTCGGTGGGATCAGTACTCGACGTGGGGTACAGTCGCGGATAAAAGAACCCGCTGCCGTCGGGTAGCCACGCTACTTCGTGCCGCGTGTCCGACTGCGTCGTGAAGAGATCGGGTACACCGTCTGGCAGGAGCCCCCCGTTCACCGCATCCACCACCAGAATGGCTGCGTTGCCGTCGCCGCGCGCATTTATGCCCAGCGCGACGTAGCGACCATCCCACGATGGCACGAAGGTGCGAATGCGGGCGCCCGGGTGTCGTCGCTCGAGGGCACTGGCGGAGAGGACTTCGCGTTCGGCGCGTTGTCCGGAATCGATCACCATCATGGACGGACGCTCACCGAGATACCGCGTGAGGAACGTGCGGGTTGGCGTATGCACGACCGTGCCGATGGTTGGCATGGCGGCGTAGGCGCGCTCGATGCCGGCGGCGATGGAATCGCGACCAACCAGGCGGGCCAGCACAGCATCGGTGTAGGCCGACTGGCTGTTGACCCAGGCGCGAGTCTTCACGGAGAGCGTGTCCTCGAGCCATCGCAGCGGGTCGGGCACCACGACACCGTGCATCGTATCCGCGAACGCCATGAGCGCTGCCCGCGCGGGAGGTTCGATTTCCGACGGCGCAACGACTGGTGGTGGTACCTCACGGCCGCGTGTGTCATCCTCAGCTGGAGCTGGCGCGCACGCTGCAATCAGGAGCAGGGCGGAGAGCTGTAGCGGTCCGACGCGTAACCTGGCAGTGATTGACATGCGTAGATTCTCAGCAATTCGTGACGGCCAGTCCCGCGATGGTGTGACGCGTATCGTCGGCCAGCAGAGACTCCGCAGCGTTCCCGGTGACTCCTGCTGAGCATATACCACACATGGTGTTGGCCGGCGTCTAACGCCTGTAGCCAAGCTGCAAGCAAATCATAGAGATCGCGAGCGAAGCGAGCGTCGTTCCCTCGCGTATCAGCTTCAGCGTGTGCTACGCGGCGGGCCCCGTGCTGGTGCCCTCCGGCACGCGGACGGCGAGCGCCGCGACGAGGATGGCACCGACGCCGAGCGTCAGCGCCCACGACGCCCAATCGAGCATGTGCCAGCGTACCGCCTGGGTCCGGAGGGCCTCGTCGACGACGTCGCTGTACCCGGCTCCGACGACTGCCGCCTGGACCGGACCCATGACGAAGACGGTGAAGAGACCGGCAGCGATGAACAGGGCCAACGCGGCGAGGAGGAGGCGACGCCGCGGCGTCCGCCAGTTGCCCACCAGCGCCACGAGGAGGAGGCCGAGGGTCACGGTCGGCATCACTTCCCAGAACGGGCCGCTGTTATACCCGTACTCGCCGGCGTACATGGCGAGTGATCGCGGCGGCGCCTGTGTGACTGTTCCCACCATGACGGCGACCGCGAAGAGCTGGGCGCCGGCCTGCAGGAGAGCGCTGACGACGGCCGGGATCAGCGAGAAATTGGGACCGCTCGGAGTTCTCATTGGTGGTTGTGAAAGAGCTGGTGCAAGGGTGTAGAAGGCGACTTAGCGGCGCCTTCTGCTGTGCGGGGATTTCGTGATGCCGCCAGTCGCGCGCGTGATGGGTCCGCTCGGCAGCAGCAAGTAGCGTTCGGCCAGCGCCTCGCGGACGTTGCGTCGAAACAGCCTGTCGCGCAACGGAACGGTGACGGTCCGCGCCCGAGTCGGGCCGATGCTCGGCGCTCCGCGGTCCCGGAGCGCGCATGCCCCACGCGGCGCCGGCGGCGCGTGGCGTCCCGTCGTGGCGCAAGTCGCGGACACGTTCCTCGCGCGCGGCGTCCGCGAGCACGGTTGTGCGCGCATCCGCTGCGACGCCTGCGCGCTTGAGAATCCGCTCGTCTTCGCATGCCAATGCCGGTATCTCTCCCTGAGTTGCCACGTCAAACGCCTCGCGATCAGGACACAGTGGCTGGCCACCACCAGACTCGCGCTGGTGCACGACACCGCGCGGCTGACGAAGCCGTTCGGCCGCGCTGTGCGCCGGCTCTGCGTACGCTTGGATCTCGTCGACGAGGATCAAGCCTCGGGCATGCGGACGTGACCGCACTCGGGCTTCCGCGTGCACGCGGCCGTCTGGGTCCCAGAGGATGATCTCACGTTTACGACGCGCCTCGCACGCTACTCTGCGCAGAACCCCGTGGCTCTCGAACGGCTGACCTACGACCGTGGCGCGAAGGCGGTGCTCACGAATATGTATGCCGAGCATGGACGGACACCGCTCCGCCCCACTTGTTGCCGCGCCCACAATCAGCGCGAGGGACAACGAGCGCGCGCGCCATCGACATGCCGCAATCCCAGCACATGTTGGCATCGTTCCCATCCTCAATGGTCGGTAGAGCCGCCTGCCGTAGCGGGTCAGCTTGAGCGAGGAGCGAGGCGTCACTTGTTGAAGTACGCCAGGCGCCGTTCCCATACCAGACCACGACTGCCACTCCAAGCAGCCCTGTCCAGCCAGGATGCCGACCCTCTGTTGCAATGAGCACAAGCAGTGAACTGATACGCATTGCCGAGGCGACTGCTGACAGTATGAGGCTTCTGTCTTGCACGGCTTCTGGCGACGATGCCATCCAGAACAGAACGGACGCGATGAGCCAACCAAGAACCGTGACGATGTGGCAGCTTGCCCAGATGATTTGGACATCACCTTCACCGATACCCTTGCCGCCGTTGGTGGGGATGACTCCTCTGGCGCGCATTCCCCTCTCTGCCAATACTAGTGAGACACCGATCCATCCCGATTTTATCGTCTGAGGGTGATCGATGAAGCTCCCATGCCGTCCGCGCTTTCCGTCCTCCCGATGTCACCGCCAGCGACCGGGGTCGCTGCGACCCCAACTGAGCGCGCGGAGCTGATCATCGAGGCCCAAAGAAGCTTCTTGCAACTGGTGGACCTCACACCGCAGCCGGGCGTGGTGCTGGAGCGGGCGATTCCGTGACACCTACGGCGCGAGCCGAATCGTATCGAGGATCTCGAAACGAAAGCCCAGGGAGCCCTGACCCGGACGCGAACTCAGGCGCAGGTGACACACGATCACATCGCGCACGCCGCACGTACGACGAAATCCCGATTCACCAAAGCCGGCGCCGTAGGTGGCCCGCCCAGCTTCGAACACGCTGCGCCACGGCGCGCCGGGATCGCATCGCGCATCAAGCAGCGGTACGCAGGAACGAACATGAACGTCTGGTCCTGACAGCGAGGAGTCGGCAGTGCTGATGCCATACCAGGAGCTGGCGAGTGCGCTCGGCGCCGTGAAGCGGAGCGCGGTCCCACTTGCCGTGCGCACGACCACCGATGGACGTGGCGCGTCTGACGCGTAGAGTAGCGCGGTGTATCCGGTGGTGCCGCGCACGACGCTGCTGTCGCTGCCGGTTCGCAGCAGGCGGAACGGCCGCATGATGACGGAGGGTTCCAGCAGGCCGCGGTCGGCGATACTGCACATCACCGCGTCGCTGGCGGTTCGCGCACAGAGGAACGTCTCGTCGAAATCCGTCAGCAGCGCTGTGATCACGGAGTCAGACGGGATGCGGTTCCAGGTCCGCTCCGCGAACCCCTGCGCAAAACCCGTGGAGCCGCTGATGACGCCTTTCCACACGGCGCCATCGGCCGTGCGTCCGATCGAGCCCGTGAACTCGACGAAGGGGGGATGGCCCACATCGTTGCGCGCGACGCTGTCGGGGCCGAGTCCATTCCAGCAGGACGTATTGCCGTCGACAAGGAGCGCACAGGCACCGCTGAGCGTGCTCGTAAGCCTCCGCGGTGGCGCAGTGAGCCGAAACCAGTGCACGGCATCGAAGGCGAGACCCGGGGCAGTGCCCGTGCCACAGACGCCGCAGGCGCCAAGACCCACGCACCCGATGCGGCCGTCCTTCTGGAAGCAGACGGCCTCGCTGCCCGACGGCACAACGCTGTCGGCGCGCAGCGGCACACCGCTGCGCGCCAACGGCAGGGAGCGCGACAGGTTCACCGGACCCATGGAGAACAATTCCAGCCGTTGCGGGCCAGACGCCGACGGCAGCCACAGAAACCGAACGTGGCCGGTAGTGTCGGTAAGCATGACCCATGGCCGGCTCCAGCCGCCGGACGGCAGTTCACGCACCCAACCTGTGGTGCCGGTGGCGAAGACCTTCGCGTTCTGCCGGGGCTCACCGGTGCCCTCGCGCAGCGCGATGACGAGCGTGTCCGCGACAGGGCGCAGCCCGTCGGTGACACGGATCACCTCCGGCGACACGAGCGTGAGCACCGGCAACTTGACGGTATCGACTGCGGCAGGGCTGTCCGACGCACACGATGCCACGAGTGCGGCGCACGCGAACACTTGCGCCATCAGCATGACGGCGCGGCGACGCATCGGAATCCGAACAGCCATGGGCACAATCGATTCGGGGAACGGTCGACTCACACTGGAAGCGTAATACGATCCGAAGCAATACGTCACTTCCCGCGTCCAACCCGCTGCTGCCGCGTTGCCGGATCCTGTCGCATTTTGCTCTCGTCATACGCCCGACCACTCCGAACTGTTCGGCTTGACTCTGAAGTAGGGACCAGGACGTCAAGCAACTGCTCGGCAAGCGTCATCTCACAATCGTCTCCGCAACCACAGCCCCCGCGAAGAAGACGTAGTAATCACGTGCCGCTTTCTGCTGAAGAAGGTGTTGGAGTGAGGCGTTCGCCGCCGCAAATCCGTTCGCATCAAGTTCTGTGAGTAGCACTGCGACCTGCTCCTCAGTCGCGTACGTGTCGTACCGTCGCGAGAATGAGTGGCAGACCGATGTCTCGCTCGCTCCACAAAGTGCGATAACGCTGCCGCCTCATCGACAAACTTCTCCAGACGGTTCATCTCGACTCGCTCAAAGTGTGGCCCGGGTCTGGCTACACGTACCATGCGCAGTTCATCCGCAAGGCTGTTTGCACGATCAGGTGGCACGACGAGAAACACGGGCGTTCCTGGTCACTTCAGCACCTGTAACGCGAGATACGCCGAGGAGTGCCTCGCGCGCTCGACCGCTGTGGACCCACATCTTGCATGTGGTTCGGATGGTGTCTGCGTTGCTTGCGGAGTGGTCAGCTCGAGTACGGCAGGGAGCGCGATCAGCGACTCCGACATCCGCAGGATAGACGCCTGGCGAGGCGGTCGCCAGAATCACGGCCGCCGCGTTGCGAGGTCACCCCTTGGGCCGCACGAGCTCCACGAACGCCGGATCGTCGCGCAGGAACTCGAGGTCGATGTCCAGATGGAGTGCCAGGTCGTACGCCCGTCCGCTGGCGAACGACGCACGGAGCAGTGTGACAGCCTCACGGCGGTCGCCGAGCAGGCTGGCAATCTGTGCACGGCACCAGGTGTTGGCGCCGTACAGGTAGTTCGTCGTCATGCGTCCCAATGAATCGGACATGGCGATCGCTCGCAGACGGTCGCCCTCTCGCGCTGCAATCCTGCCTTGGCCGCACGCATGTGTCAGGCTACCCGCATCGGTCGCTGCCAGCGCCGCCAGCTCGATGCGTGCGTCGCTCCACCGCTCTGCGGCGTACAGCAGTCGTACCAGCATCCGCCGCTGCAGTGGGGACATCTTTCCTGCGTTGCGCTGCGCGACAGCTCGCGTGACCGCACGCTCCAGAAGCAGTCGCGCGTCGTCGGCGTGACCGTGGGCGCGCAGCTCGATCGCGGCATCCAGTACCGTGGCGTATGCTTCCGGTGCCTTGTCCGTGTCGCCATCGAGCATGGGCGCAAGCAGTGCGCGCACCTCATCCACGCGACCCATGGCGGCAAGCGCGCGTGCCCGGATGGCAATGATCTGCGGCTCTGCCGGGTGCAGCTGCTCCGCCCGCGCGATCATGTCCAGCTCGCGGCGATAGTCCCCCAGCATGTGATGCGCGATCGCGAGGTTTTTCCAGTACGGGAACCATCCCCGCAGCTCGCCGCGCTCAGGGTCGAGCGCTTCGAGGACACGCACCGATTCGCGCGGTCGGTTGAGAAAGCGCGCCTCCGCACCGAGCTGCGCGTTGGCAATGGAACCGGGAGCCAGCGCGGCAGCCCGCGCATTCGCCTCGTAGCTGGCCGCGCGATCCCCGCGATTCCACGCCTGAAGCGCGTCGAGGGCAGCACGATCGAACGGGGCGAGCTGGTTGCGTGATCGCTCCACAATGCGGGTGATTGAATCGACGGCCGCCTGCTGCCCGAGGTTGGAGTGCGCGATACCAGCGAGGAGACGGGGCAGGGTATAGCTCGCGTCCGTGGCACTCGCACGATCGAACTGCGCGATGGCCCCACGCATGTCGCCGCTGATGAACGACTCCAGGCCCGCGGCGTACGCACGATAGGCCTCGTAGGACGGTGGCGAGCTGCTCGGCGCCGCCGCGGCCTGCATCCGACTGTCGAGGAAGGGAGCGAGCGCGCCCATCACATCTCGCCGCAACCGGTCGATCGCAGTCAGCGGGACCTGTGACGGCGCGGCAACCGGAGCGAGTGCGCGCAGCATCCGCGAGTGCGTGGCGTCGGCGATCTGCGCCTGAAAGTAGAGGGAATCGCCTTGAAGGTAGTACGCTCCCGTGATCACGAGTCCCGCTCCGGTCTCACGGGCCAGGGTCCACGCGCGGGATTCAGCGCCCTGTTCCATGCGGCTTGCGACGCGAGACGACGCGAGGGCCGTCAGCACCGGGACCACGTCCACCACCCGCGCCTGCGACAGCCCCTGGGTGATCCAGTCAGCCGCCATGCTGCCCAGAGCATCGAGCGCGGGGTCACCGGTACGGTTCTCGAGCCGATCGACGACCACACGCTGTGGCGCCAGCGCAGTCGCCGCACCGCGCGCGCGCATCGCGCCGTATCCCGCGCCACCGGCAGTCAGCAGCAGCGCTCCTGCGAGCAGCCATCGCCAGTGGCCGCGCACGCTCGATGTGGGGACCGCCGTTTCGGTCGCGCGCGCACCCGGTGTCGTCGGCACGGACACCAGCTCAGGCGATGCGAGCTCAGTGAGCGCCGGATTTGTGACGGTGGATCGCCGTCGTACCGCCTCTATCAGCGCCTGCGTTTCGGCAGAGGGTGCCACCTCGTACTCTTTTGCCAGCTCACGGGCGAAATCTTCGTATGCGCGCACGGCGCCGGCGCGCTCGCCCGTGCGATCGAGCACAATGATGAGTCGCCGGAGGGACGATTCGTCTCCGGGCGCGAGCACCATCGCTCGGCGTGCCCAGAAGACGCCCATGGCGGCGTCTCCTGCTGCCTCGCATTCGGCGGCGAGGTCCGACGCGGCCTGCGCTGCGTCGCGTGCAAAGCGTGCTCGCGCGATTTCGAGCCACTTCTCGAAGTCTGGCGCCCCCGGAATGAAGAAGCCGGCCAGCAGTTCGCCCCGGTACAGTTCGAGCGCGTCAGACCGGCGTCCCTGGAGCAGGGCGGCTTCGAACGTCGGCGCGTCGCACCACAGCCGGTCGGTATCCACGCCGAGCTCGTCGTCGCCGCGGCCGACCAGCACTCCGTCGCCAAGCGTGCGGCGCAGGTAGTGGGTCGCCTTGGTCAGCGCGCCGCGCGCACGATCCTGGTCGAGTTCCGGCCAGAGCAGGGCGAGCAGGGTATCGCGCCTGCAAAATGACCCCGGCGCTTGAATGGCGAGGTACGCCAGCAGGGCCAGGCGCTTGGGCTGCACCTCCAATCGCCCCGCGTCGCCCACGCCGGAACCACGCAGCTCGACCGATCCGAACGTGACGAGCTTGATCATCGGCGGCCGTTATCTGACCCAGTTTGGCGTTCCCGCAGACATCCAGTCTGCAATTCCCCGCGGGGTCAGGCGCCGGTCAGGGAGCGGGAAGGCAGTCGTTCTACCCTTCGCGGTGAAGCTACGCATCGCCCTTGGTGCTGCAACCCCATCGGCGCTGCACCCACACCGGAATCCCTCACTGGAGAAGGCCTCACATGATTCGCAGCCATTGGCGCAGCAAGAACCCTCTTCGCGTCATCGCACTCGGTGCCAGCACTTTGATGGTCTACGCCTGCTCGGGTGGCCCGGCGAGCACGTCGCCGCGTGCCGAGCCACCACCACCACCACCAGCGCAACCGCCGGTATCGGCCACGCGGATCAACTTTGGCGCTGGCACCGTCACGTCGTTCGTGACGAAGGATGCCAGTGGTACGCCCATCACGTTGGGGGTCAGGCTCTCTCGCGAGGTGATCAGTGGGACGGGCGCTGCGCAGCTGAGTGCCATCCTCGAGCTTCCTCCGGAGGCCAACCTGTCGCCGTTCAACCACGTCCAGGTTGACTGGAACCCCAGCGGTCACCCACCGGCTGGCGTGTACCATCTGCCGCACTTCGACCTGCACTTCTTCATGATCAGCCAGACCGCTCGTGCCGAGATCACGCTCGCGGACCGCGCGGCGATGTTCCGCCAGCCGTCGGAGGGCTCGATTCCGGTGGGCTACCGTGCCGACATCGAAGGTTTTGCGGGCATGGGCGTGCATTGGTTGGATGGTCAGTCCCCCGAGTTCGCGCAGCAGGCATTCACGCGCACCATGATCCAGGGCTTTCACGACGGCCGGATGATCTTTCAGGAGCCCATGGTCACGAAGGCGTTTCTGGAGACCCGGCCCGATTTTCAGGCACCGATTGCGCAGCCGCGCGAGTACCCGCAACCCGCGTACTACCCCACCACGTACCGTATCGCATACGACGCGGCAACAGGGGACTACGTGATCGCGCTCGAGGGGCTGACGCGACGTGGATCGTGAGCGGAGGCGATCTGCGGTTCCGTGAACCTCGGCGTGTTCGTCGATCCAACTCCTTCGGTCATGCAGGGCGCTGGATGGTCAACGGTCACGCCCGAGTTCCCTCTGCATGAGGCGTCGCGGTGACTGCTGGGAGCAATGCGGTCGCGGAGAGTTTCGTTGTCACGCTGGAACACGAACTCCTTGTCGCCGCTGGTCCCGCACGCGCGGAGGAACGCGCTCGCAGCATGCGGTCATCACTGCGTCAATTCGCTGCCGGTCCAGATCCGGAATGGCTCTGGTTGTTGTCGTCTCTGCGGGAACGGCCGCGATGCGTGCGCCCACGCTGCGTCGGCCGGCGCGCTTCCTGCACTTGGCTCATGCTGCACTTGGCTCATGCGTGCCTACGGTGCTGCAGAAGCGAGCGTCCTGACCATCTGCCGGTAATACGCCAACTGTGTCCGCTGATCCGCCGTGGGCATTCCGGTCCACCGCGACGCGGCGCCGTACAGCGTGCCGATCCGCGAGAGGAGCTCGGCTGACTGTCGCTTCTGCTCCAGGCTCGTGCTGTCGCTGCCGGGAGAGCGTCGTACCCGGTCGGCGACCGGGGCGAACGTCGTCGCGACCGCCGCAACCTCGCGCAGAAATGACGTCCAGGCTCGACGCTCGGCAAGCGTCACCTTGATGCGGGGATCCTCCAGCACGGTCACTGGCCGGCTCATCGTCGTCCCGGCGAGGGTCAGGCGCACAGTGTAGACCCCCGGCATCACCAGCGGGCCGGCGGTCGTCGCACGCGAGGGGCCGTCGTCATCCTCACCACCTCCACCGCGCAGGGCGATGTCGGTGTGCCGAAGATTCCACACGACGCGATTCACGCCGCGCATACCGGTCGCGCGCAACGTCTGCACAGGGGCGCCGGCGGCGTCGGATACCGTCAGTGCCACCGTGCTGCTGTCGGCGCCCAGCCAGTAGTCGATCAACGCGCCGTCTGCCGGATTCTGACCGCGGAAGATCATGTCGCCAGCGTGCGGACGGAGATTGGCGGTGCGGATCTGCCGGGCGGGCTGGATCGTAAACAGGTACGACGCCTTCGCACTCACGGCCGGCGTGAGTTCCTGCAGCGCGTTGAGCTGATCCAGCACCCAGATGCCGCGCGCGTGCGACGCGAGCACGAGCGCGTTGTCACGTGCATGGATCGCGATGTCGTTGAATGGCATCGTCGGCATGTTGTTGCGCAGCGGTAACCAGTGCCGTCCCCCGTCCGGCGTGTAGAACACGCCGAACTCCGTCGCGAGATAGAGCAGGGAAGGGTTCCGCGGATCTTCGCGAATCGTGCGTGCGACGCGATCCGCCGGCAGGTCGCCGACGATCGATGTCCACGTCGCACCGAAGTCGGTGGTCCGGAAGACGTAGTTGGTGAAGTCGTTGCTGCGGTGATTGTCGACGGTCACATAGGCCGTGCCATCGGCATGCCGCGACGCTTCGATTCCGCCAAACCACGCGCCCTTCGGCACGCCGGAAAATCTGGTCTGCTGATCGCTCCAGGAGAGACCACCATTGCGCGTCGCGCGGAATCGCCCGTCATCCGACCCCACGTAGAGCACTCCCTGCACGCGCGGCGATTCTGCCAGCGCCACGATCCCCGGGAAGAACGGCACGCCGTCGTCGATCGACAGCGTGTTCTCGCTCGGCTGCCGTCCCATCAGCGGCAATGTCGACCGATCGACGCCGGTCGTCATGTCGCCGAGATCAGCCCACGTCAGCCCGCGATCCCGGGAGCGGAACAGATGCTGCGCACCCACATACAGCGTGCGCGCATCGTGCGGCGAGATCACGACCGGTGAATCCCAGTTCGCGGGATGCATCTGGTTCCCGAGCACCTGTGTCGCACCGGGCTTGCCCCATGTCGTCCAGTTGCGTCGTCCCGCGATGCGCCCCGTCGGATCACCGGGGCGAATGTCCTGCGCCTCCCATGTCGTCGTGCTGTTGCGCTGCACGCCAAGGAACTGCGACGCCGAGAACACGACGCCGGGATTCGCTGGATCAGGGACGGTGGAGAAGCCGTCGCCTCCGCACAGGCGTGACCAGTGTTCGTTCAGAATGCCGTTGCTTGTCCAGCTGGCGCTTGGTCCGGTCCAGCAGCCGTTGTCCTGCAGCCCACCGTACACATTGAACGGCACGGCGTTGTCGAGCGCGACGCGATAGAACTGCGACAGCGGCAGTGAGGCCACGTACAGGAACTTGTTGCCGCGGTCGTAACTGATGCCGATCCCGCCGTCATCGAGCTTGACCACATGGCGGTTGTTCATCGGATTGACCCAGACGAACCGGTCGTCGCCGTGGGTCGTCGTGCGTGGTGCCGTGAACGTCTTCCCGCTGTCATTGCTGAAGGAGTACGCGTTCAGCATGTAGATGCGCGAGGCGTCGGTGGGGTCGATGATGGGCTGGCTGGCGTACATGGGGCGCGGGTTCCAGTCGGACTGGAACGTCCACGACTCACCCTTGTCCGCGCTGCGATAGACGCCGGCCTTCCGCTGGATGTACGCCGTAGACGCGTTGTACCGCGCACCCTGCTCGATGCTGACGACCACGATGTTGGAGTTCCGACGGAAGATCGAAATGCCGATGCGGCCGTACTCGCCCGGCGGGAGCCCGTTGTCGCTGAGCCGCTTCCACGTCTCGCCGCCGTCGGTGCTCTTCCACAGGCCGCTGCCCGGGCCACCACCATCGAAGCCGAACGCACTGCGACGCCGCTGGTAGGTTGCGGCAAACAGGATCGAGGGATCGGCGGGATCGATGGCGACATCCGTCGCGCCCGTTTCATCATCCACAAACAACGTGCGCCGCCAGGTCGCGCCGCCGTCGGTCGTCTTGTACAGGCCGCGATCGCCACCGGGACCCCACACCGATCCCTGTGCCGCCACGTACGCCACATCCGCGTTGGTCGGATGCAGCACCACTCGGCCGATGTGTCGACTGTTGCGAAGGCCGACGTTCATCCACGTCGCACCCGAGTCGGTCGACTTGTAGACACCGTCGCCCCAGCTCACCGACTGCCGATTGGCGCGCTCGCCGGTGCCGGCCCACACGATGGCGGGATTCGCCTGATTCACCGTGATGTCGCCGATCGAATGCACCGGTGCAGCATCAAAGATGGAGTGCCAGGTGACGCCGTTGTCCCGGGTCTTCCAGATGCCACCTGTTGCCGCACCCACGTACCAGGTGTACGGGTCCGACTCCACGACATCCATGTCGATCACGCGCCCACTCATCGCGGCGGGGCCGATGCTGCGGAGGCGGAGGGCCGAGATGTCACTCCCCCGGAACGGAGCCTCCTGCGCCCCGCCGACGCGAGCGACGGTCAGGCCGGCGACGAGCAGCGTCGCCTGCGCCCAGCGGATGTTTGCGTATCGGGCCGATCCGGCGCCGCTCACGAAGCGGCGGCGGGGAGCAGGTCGGTCGTACCGCGAAGAGTCAGGCATGGCAGCGTCGGGGCGATGATCGAGAAGTCGTCTCCAGATGCTGCCCCCGTTTCCGCCCGACAGCAAGAGGCTGCTTGGTGCGCGGACGGATCGCACGCGGTCGAGTTGAAGGCATCTGCCACCGTCGGATTCGCCACTGATCGCTGGCCATCACTCAGCGTGGTCATGGCTGAACCGCCCCGGCTTTTCCGGAGACTCGGCCATTTGAGGACCGCCTCGGCGGATGCCGAGACGGCGGCGTGATACGGTGCTTCAAACTCCGCTGGCGGGAGATAGCCAAGCGGTTCCGGCAGCCGCGTCGTGTTGAACCAGGCGACCCACTCCAGCGTCGCGTACTCGATATCGTCGAACGAGGGTGGATTCAATCGGTCGTTGCAACACCCCACGAAATGGAGGTGTGCCATGACGAAGTCAGGGCGACGGAAGTCGCGACGGAGCACGCGGAGGCAGCTGCGGTCACCGGGCCGCCCGCCGGTGGGTCGGCGCGAGGATCGCGCCGCGTCGGTCGTGCACACGAACGGCGTCGGGCGCCGGGCCGCCAAGCCGTCCTCGCGTAGGATCGACAATCGTGCTTGCGTCTGAGCTCGCCAGGTATATTTCGGGTCATCCTGCTGTCTGGTCCCGGGCCAGCGTCGTGGATCTCCCGTCGTCCGTCCGGCGTATAGAGCCAGAGCGCTCCGACAAAGTCAGGGAATGCGCGTTGATCATGCCGCCCGGGTTCGCGACATTCCCGTTGCGAAGACATTAGATTTCTCAAATCTGCACCGCCGTTCCCGGATCTCAACCATCGGGCGATGCACGGAGTTGCATACGAGGGGCGCCGACTGCCCCCGCCATTCCTTCCTCGGGTTCCTCGCGATGTTCGACCTCTCCATGGCGCGCAGCGTGTGTGTTCTCGGCGCTGGTGCAATTTTCCTGGTCGGCTGCGCGGAAGAGAAGGCGTGTACGGGGATCATCGCGCCGACGCGTGCGCTGAGCGCGGCGCCGGCATCGCTCGAGCTCGATGTTGGGGGCAGCGCGTCGGTCGGCGCGACCTTCAGCTCGTCATGCTCCGACGACAATCCTGCGGTGCAGTTCACGTCGAGTGATACCTCAATCGTGCGCGTTGTCGCGAACGCAGCAGGTGGGGCCGTGGTCACGGCACTCAGGCCAGGCCCTGCATTTATCAGTTTGTCCGCGATTGGGCCCAGCACCACCAGCGTGCCCGTCACGGTGCGTGCGCCAGTCGTGCAGTCGATCGCGCTGTCGAATGCAGCAGTGCGCGTGCGCGAACGACAGACGGCAACTCTGACGGCAACGGTTGCCTCGACCGGTTTGCTGACGCGACGCGTGATTTTCACATCACTCACGCCAGAAATTGCTACTGTCACGGCGATTGACAGTGTCTCGGCAACGATCACTGGCGTCTCCACTGGCGCAACAACGATCTCCGTCCTCTCAGTGGCGGATTCAACGAAGACAGCCACGGCGACAATCACGGTCGATGCGGCACTTGTGGCGACGGTAACGCTAGGCGGTGTCACAACACCCGACTCGCTGTTGCTTACTGGAACACGACAGCTCACGGCGACGTCGCGCGATCCGGGTGGTGTCGAGCTGACCGGTCGCACGGTGACGTGGACATCCAGCGCACCAACAGTCATCACGGTCAGCGCGACTGGTGCATTGCGGGCGTTGACCACCGGCAGTGCGCAGATCTCGGCCACAGTACCAATCGGCGACAGCAGTGGCACGCGAGCAGCGACCGCCACGATTGCCGTCTTCGGAACACTTCAGGTGGCGGTGACGCCGCGCACCGCAACAGTTCAGGTCGGACAGACTGTGGCGTTGTCGGCCACCGTCACCGGAACCGCCGGGATTCCGAGAGCGGTACAATGGGAATCGAGTGCCCCAGCGCAAGCGACAGTGTCGAGCACGGGTGTCGTCACTGCGGTGGCGTCCAATGCCGCACCGGTCGTGATCCGTGCGCGATCGACGGCAATTGCAACCGCCCTCGATTCGAGCATTGTGACGGTGAGCTCCAGCTCTGTCCCGACCACGCTGATGGTGTCGCCGCGGCTGGATACGCTCTCGCCTTTGGGGGCCCGCACACTCAGCGCGACCGTGCGCGATCAACGTGGCGTCGTGCTGCCGGCCACGATTTCGTGGCGTGCTCTCAACCCGACACTGGCAACTGTAAACAATAGCGGTGTTGTGACCGCGGTGGCCAATGGTACGGCGCGGATTGTGGCGAGTTCACTGATCGCCGGTACCGACTCGCTTCGGGACACCGCCACGTTCCAGATTGTCGCGCCGTGCAGCCGCATTCGGGTGGTGACACTTGGCACCACTGTCGCCGGCTCATTCGACGCCTCGAGCTGCAGGAATTTTCTTGGCTTCACTGGCGCGCTCGACCAGTACTCCCTGGCGAACGCGACGCAGGCGTATTACACGGTGACGTTAACGCCGACATTCCGCGGCTCACTCGTTCCGCTCAACATCGGCAGTGGGTTCTACGGTCTGCCCACGTCCGACACGACGGTGGCTGGGATGGTGGTGACCAAGCCAGGCGCCTACGGCTTCATGGTGAACTCAAATGTCACCGCTCCCGCCACGTATACGGTGTCGACCACGCTCAATCCTGATGCGCGTCAGAATTGCTTCACGACTGACGCGACCCGCGGGGTGTCGTTCCAGACGGCGCTCGTCCCGACTTGCCGACAGCGTGATATTCGTATTCTGCCCCAACTGAGTGTGCTCGGTCGCATCATCGTCACTGCACGCGCGCAAAGTTTTCCGGCGCGAATCGACCTGGTGGACTTCAATACTGGGGCAACGTTGGCCACGTCGACCGCCGGGGTCTCTGGTGGTACCGCGACCATCAACTATATCGGCTCGTCCAGTCGCTTCGTCCTGGTCCGCGTGATTGGTGGCGCCTCGGTCAACGACACCGTCGCAATCGTGATCGACGACCAGTAAGGCGCTGCGCAAAGTTTAACGGAGATGTTGTCCTGCCGTTGGCCGCCCTCCCTTTTGGCGCTGGCGGCGAGCGGCTCAAGATGCTCGTCCGGAACGCTTGTCACACCGTGCTCCCGACCAACGATGCTGTAAGACTGAGTATCCAGACGCCTTCGACAAGAATGATCGGGTGCGAGGACTGAACGCGCGGCTCCGGGCCAACGCGACACGGGATGAATACACCTGCGTGGACTTGCACCGCGTCGTCAAAAATGCCAATGACGTACTCGATGCGCGTTAACCTGAGTCCGACGGAATGCAACTGAACGTCGAGGGCGATCGGGTATGGATCAACCTGTTGCGAGACCGTCGCTACCTTCCCCAACGGTCGGCGCGAGGTCACCACCTTGGCCGCGCGCTGGATCGCGGGAGCCCTCGACACATCGAGGACTCTACCGTGCTCCAGGCCGATTCAGTTGTACTCCGTGCATCGGATTCACACCGGCCGATCGGAAATCACGGTACGTGCGACGGCTCAGTTCGAGGTAGCCTGTGCAGCCAGCAGCGTCCAGTCGCGCGCACCGCGCTGCACACGCCGCTGCCAGCCCGAGTAACTCCGACGGAGGAGTGCGCGCGGGGCCGCTTCACGGTCGCCCAGTAAGCCGTCGACAACATGAATGCCTTCCGGCGCCGTGCGTGATTTCAGCGACTCGATCAGTTCCTCGGCCTCCCACGCTGCGAGATCCGCACATGCGGCTGGCGAGTAGAACACGGACCCGCAAATCCTGCGGTGTGCTGCAACGCGCCACGTCGGTCAGCGGGCCACGACGTGGGTGGCGTTGAGCCAGGGAACGTGAACAGCATCGGCTGTGCCGGATCATCACCATCGGTAGCGACTTCGATCTGCTTGCCAGCTGGAAGGTACGGTGGCTCGAACATCCAGCAGGCGATACCACTGCGACGACTGGCATCAGACTCGCGCCATGCAAACCCAAAAGGACACGTTGGTCGTGAACGCCATCGCGAACGCTCATGCAAGCGCGTGCGCAGAATTGCCGGACTCGTGACCTCTTCCTCAGATGTAACCCACAAGAGTTCGAGAAACAGATTGTCGAAGCAAAAGCACGCATTCGCCGTACCCTGCCCGACATGCTCGCGCCGATACGTCACGGTGAGCCCCGCGTCCATCAGCCGCGAAAGCTCTTGTCCGTTGGGCTCAACAAACATGAACAGGTGATCGAGTTCTATGTTTCGGGACACGTGGAAGAGTGGCGAGCGTACGAGAGGTGGACCGTTGTCTGCCAAACAATCAGGACAGATATTTTTGCGCCCTAACGCTCGCGTTCTGCTGCAAACGCCCACACCGACGTAAGCGGGGCGTTCGCTCATTCACCAAAGGCTACAGCGCACGCCCCGCGGTCGCCTCACCAATGCCGGCAGCGTTTGGCTGCAGCAACGCAAGGTTAGGTTGCACGTGCCCGGGAGCGGATCGGCCAGCGCCGGTCGGGGATCGCTATTTTCGCTCACCCCGTGCCGCCATCACCGCGTTCGCCGCATGCATCAGCTTCAATCCGTTCGCATTGGTGTCAGCGGTTGCCAGCAGCAGACGACGCAGGTCAGCCCCGCTCAACTTCGGATTCACCAGCAGCATCTTGGCGGCGGTGTTCGAGACGAGCGGGGCCGCGAACGACGTGCCGGTCGCGAACCCTTGTGCGCCTCCCGGCAATCGTGTGGGAATTCTCCAGCCGTGGGCGAAGAGCGCAACCTCTGGACCTACGTTGGTGAACGCGGGCAGATCCCCCGCGTCATTCACCGCACCAACGAGCACAAAGTTTGGCACGTCCAAGCGGGTGGCCGGATTGGACTTCGCCACACTCTGCCCCTCGTTACCCGCCGCCCCTACGAAGAGCACCTGCGGCGACGCGAGCATCCCGGCGCGCAGGACGGCGCGCACGGTGTCGACCGAGTACCGCGCGATCGCGGCCCGCTCTTCGACGGACATCGTCGGGGCACACTGCTCCAGATTGCGGAGATAGCTGCGCTCGTAGCGGCCCCACGACATGTTCACCACTCGCGAGCCGCTCGCGACGAGGAACGTGAGTAAATCCTGGATGGACGCGGCTTCGCGATCGGCAAGCGCCCGCGTCCAACACGGCACCGGGGGATTCCCATGCCACCATTCCATACGCGCGATCACGATCTCGGCCTGCCCGTGATCGACGAGTGCCGCGTCCGCCACGGACGTGCCATGCGTGTAGCCGGTCCAACGGCCCATCTCATCTTCTGCCAGCTTACGTTCGGCCGGCGTCATGGCCGCCATGCGCGTGGTGAGCGCGCGCGCGGCCGGACTGCTCACGAATGTATCGAGGTCGTCGAGCGCCATCGTGGCCGCGTTCAACTCGTCCTGCCGAGCGAGCAAGGCCGGCGGTAAGACTTCCAGTGGCGTGTCCTGCCGCTGCTTGAACGAGTCGAAGCCGCGCAGCAAAACCCTCCCGCGCGCGTCGCGCGCCAACCGACCCGCAAACAGCGCCGTGTCAACGCCGCTGTCCCAGATGCCGATACGAATGGGTTTCGCCTTCGGGTCGGCGGGAATCGACACGCTCCGGGCAGGCCAGATGCTGACCTTGGGCGCTGGTCGCGACGGTCCCGGAGGCGCGGAATCCGTGGCCTGCGCCCACAATGGCCCGCTGGTACCGAAGGCGAGCATGACCGCCGTACAGAACAAGCGACGCATCGTCCGTGTCTCCGGAAGGGGGTACGAGGAAGCCGGGTTGACGCTCTCGTTGCCAAGCATCATCGGCGCCACGGAATCCGTCAAGCGCGCGTCGCTCGCCAGGCACACGTCGGCCACGCCTCCCCGTCGGCGCACCGAGCCCATGCGACCGACGCGAACCCGATCGTCCCTCGGTCATCGCTCGTCGACGCAATCCGTAGGAGTCGACGCGATCGGAGTATGCGCGCCTGTACGTGAAACGCCCGCCATCGTGCATACGAGCGATAGGAGTGCAACCTAGAAAATATGACTGGGCTGGCCCCCCGGTTTCACGTGGGTTAGCTCCCAAGTGCTACCTGTAGGAACCAGTGCCACCGGCGACGCACGAACGTGTCGCCCCTTTCGGAGGACCAACCCATGTCAGTGTCAGCCCGAACGGTCGTGCGGTCCGAGCCTGCTCCCTCAACAATCTTCCTTGGCCTCGATGTGCACAAGGAGTCCGTGACCATCGCCGTGCTCCCGAGCGATGCGGCGGTGCCGACGCACGTGGACAAACTGTCGTACGACCTCAAGAAGCTTCGCCGGTATCTTGAGCGGCTCGGGCCGGCGGCGACGCTGCGCGCTTGTTACGAAGCCTCGGGCGCGGGGTACGTGCTGCACCGCGAGCTCGCGACCTGGGGCGTGGTGTGCACGGTCATTGCCCCGTCGCTGATCCCGACCAAGCCCGGGGTACAACGCAAGCACGACAAATACGATGCGTCGCAACTCGCCCGCCTCTTTCGCGCCGGCGAACTCACGGCGGTGCATGTGCCGACCGAGGCCGAAGAGCGCGTGCGCGATCTCGTGCGGTGTCGCTCCACCTTTCAGCGCGAGATTCTCAAGTCACGGCACTACCTCCTCAAATTCCTCGCGCGGCGCGGCTTGGTGTATCGTGAGGGCACGCCATGGCGCCAACCGCACTATGAATGGCTGCGCCGGTTGGCGCGCGCCGACTCCGTGCTCGCGGCAGAAGACCGGATCGTGTTTGGCGAATATCTCGCACTGCTCGAGTACAAGCTCAGTCGGCGCGATGAACTCGATCGCCAGATTGCAGCGCTCGCGTTGACGCCAGCGCTGGCGCCGAAGGTCGCGCGGCTGCAGTGCTTCCGCGGACTCGATACGCATGGCGCTATGGTGCTCGCGACCGAACTCGCGGACTGGCGGCGCTTGGGCTCCGCGCGGGAACTGATGGCCTACTTCGGGCTCGTACCACGTGAACATTCGAGTGGCGAGCGACAGCGCCGCGGATCGATCACGAAAGCCGGAAACAGCTACGTACGCCACGTGCTCGTGCAAGCCGCGTGGAGTTACCGCTTTGCGCCCAAGGTCGGCGTCGCGCTCAAGAAACGCCAAGCAGGCCAAGACGCCCGCGTGATCGCGCATGCGTGGAAAGCGCAACATCGCGCACACAAGGTCTTCCGCCGCTTGAGTGCCGTGCGCCCACCCCAAGTGGCCGTCGTCGCGGTCGCTCGTGAACTCGTCGGCTTCCTGTGGGCCGTGATGCGCGACGCACCGGAGCCGCGCGCGGCCACGTAGTCACGCGGTCGTTGCTGCTGTTGCGGTTGTTGCTGTCGTTGCTCCCGTCACGGTGTCCTGCGGCACGAATGCGAAGCACGCTCGGTTTCGTTATCGGGTCGATCTTCGGATCTAATCCCAGACTCTAGCAGGAGCGTCTTCCGACGAATCCAATTCTGGCCGCACCAGGTGAGCGATCACCAGACCGGCGTATATCAGCAGGATTCATCGTCGAAGCCGCCGCAGGCACCGTGACACCCAGCGTCATCACACTCCACCAGAGCGCACGAGTGACCGATCAACGGCACAGCTACAACGCCAACCCTTGACAGCAGCCCAGTCATATCAACGAACGAAACGAGTTCTGCTGCGAAGCGACCGCACAAAAGGTCGTCCTGCTGACAACACACAGTCGCTTCGTCAGCAGCAACTGGCGTTAGACTGCATTCGTGACGATCCGTGTGCATCTCTACGGCCGGACCGAGACGAG
>JBBQRH010000068.1:0-23358 GCA_038215035.1 Gemmatimonadales bacterium
TGGGAATCGGCTGCGGGAAACGCAAAACGCGCGGGACGTCCGATGACGCCCGCGCGATTGCCATTGAGGCCCGGATTAATACCGGAGGCCAAGGTCTGCGATGATCTTCCGGTATCCGGCCAGATCGGTCCGCTTCAGATAGTCGAGGAGCCGACGGCGTCGGCCAACCATCTTGAGGAGGCCTTGACGACCGTGATGGTCCTTCTTGTGGGTGCGGAAGTGACCAGTGAGATAATTGATCCGTTCCGTAAGAATTGAGACTTGCACGTGCGTTGAGCCGGTATCGGTCTCGTGCTGACGGTGCTTCTCAATTGCTGGAGCCTTTTCGAATGCCATGCGTCCTGGGTCTGCGCGGAAACCGCGCGTCCGAATGTCCTGAATGATCGTAAGCCCTGAAGAATACAGACCCTACGGGCGGATGTAAAGCGCCTCCGCAATGCCAGATCAGCGATGCGGTCGGTTACCCGCGGAAATGCCCAAGGACCTGAGCCCCAACCCTCGCCAGATCATTGAACGTCGTCGTGATGAGGAGCAACAGGACCAGGCCGACGCCGGCATACATGATCACTCCCTTCGCACGCTCGCCAAGCGGCTTGCCACGGGCAGACTCGAGGAGCGCCAGCAGGACCTGCCCGCCGTCCAGCACCGGCACCGGCAGCAGGTTGAGCACGGCGATGTTGACGCTGATCAACGCCATCAACATCAAGACGCCCGCCAGGCCGCCGACCTTGGCCGTCTCGAACGACGCCTGGGCAATCATGATCGGCCCGCCCAACTGCTTCGGCGACAGATTCCCGGAGAGCAAACCGCCCAGCGTCTGCACCGTCGACACGATCGTCGTCCACGTGTAGTCGAGCCCGTCTCCCACTGCCTCGATCGGACCAACGGACACCCTCGAGGATGCCGCGCCAATCCGACCAATTGCCCGTACGGCGCCAGTGCTTGGGTTGGTGTCGACCGTCGCGACGGGTGCAATGATCAGCGTGCGCGTGGCGCCGCCGCGAACCACCTCGAATGACAGCGGCGTCGCCGCCTTGGCGCTCACCGCCGCGACAAGCTCGGTCCAGGCCGAGACTTTCGCCCCGTTGATCGCCGTGATGCTGTCCCCCACCAACAGCCCCGCTGCCTCGGCAGGTGACGCCGGAAGCACGGTGCCGATCACCGGCCGCGGATTCGGGGCACCGTTCGCCAGGCGAAGCCCCGCCACGACCAGAATCGCCAGCAGGAAATTCATCGTCACGCCAGCCAGCATGACCACCAGCTTCGCCCACAGTGGCTTCGACTCGAACCAGCGATCCGATGGCACGGGTTTCGGACCGAAGGGCACCATCGCCGTCTCGTCCCACGGGATGCCGGGTTCGCCCTTCGGCGCTTCATCGGCCGACCCCTCCAGCCCTCCGCGGGTTGCACCGCCCTCGAATACCGCCATCGACTCATCGTCCCGCGATGCCATGCGGACGTAGCCGCCGATCGGAAAGAGCGCGAGGCGATAATCCGTCTCACCACGTCGGATACCAAACACCCGGCGACCCCACCCGAGTGCGAACACCGGTGCGTAGATCCCGACCGCCTTCGCCGCCAGAAAATGGCCCAGCTCGTGAACGAACACGACCAGCCCGAAGACCAGCAACGGCGCGAGCAACGGTAACAATCTCATGCAAACTCCCGCACGTGCGCGCGCGCCGAAGCGTCGGCGGCGACCAGTGCCTCGAGGGTTTCACCTGCCTGATCGCCAACTGCATCCAGCGCACTGCTGATCGCTCGCGCAATATCACCAAACGAGATGGCACCGGCCAGAAACCTGGCAACCGCCTCCTCATTGGCCGCATTGAAAACGGCCGGCGCCGCACCACCACGCCTCCCGGCCGCAATGCCGAGACCCAGCGCAGGAAACGCGTCGTGGCGCACAGGCTCGTACGTCAGCGGCGAGAGAGCCACCGGATCGAAGGCTGGTACACCCGAGTCAGCAATCCGGTCTGGGTGTGTGAGCGCGTACAACACGGGCAGCTCCATGCTCGGAACGCCGAGCTGAGCCAGCACGCTGCCGTCGACGAACTCCACGAAGGAGTGCACCACACTCTGCGGGTGCACAACGACGTCGATCCGATCGTACGGAATGCCGAAGAGATGGTGCGCCTCGATCACTTCGAGCGCCTTGTTCGCGAGCGTCGCGCTGTCGATGGTGATCTTGCGTCCCATCGACCAGGTGGGATGATTGAGCGCGTCAGCCACCGTCGCCACCTGCACGCGATCGGTGTCCCAGGTGCGGAACGGTCCGCCCGAGGCGGTGATGATGAGGCGTCGTACCTCGCCCATCGGCCGACCTGCGATACACTGCAGAATCGCTGAGTGCTCGCTGTCCACCGGTACCAGCTCGCCGCCGCCGTTCCGGGCAGCCGCCGTCACCAGAGCGCCCGCCATCACCAGGGTTTCCTTGTTCGCCAGCGCCACGCGCTTGCCCGCCTGCAGCGCGGCCAGAGTGGCACGCATACCGGCGGCGCCGACCACGGCGTTAATGACCGTCTGCACGTCGTCACGCGTTGCCGCGGCAACGAGACACTCCGCCCCCGTCGCCCAGCTGGCATCCGCATCTGCCGTGGGCTGCACCATGCCGACAAACGAGGGACTGTGTTCTGCGGTCTGGGCGCGAAGCAATGGCGCATTGCTGAACGCGGTCAGAGCGCGCACCTGGAACCCCGCACGCTGGCGGGCCAGAACACGCAACGCCGTGGTGCCGACTGAGCCAGTCGACCCGAGTATCGCGACTCCGCGGGGAGGTGTCACTGCGGTGCCGGAATGAGCAGCAGATTCAGCAGCAATTCAGCTACTGGGAGGACGAACAGCATGCTGTCGATACGATCGAGGAACCCGCCGTGGCCCGGTAGAAGTCCAGAGCTGTCCTTGACGCCTGCCTCGCGCTTGAGCAGCGACTCGAAGAGGTCCCCGAGTTGCGCCGCGACCGCGATCACTACACCGAAGAGCAGAATTCCGATCGGCGAGAGACCGAGCTGCCCCTGGGGAACCAGCAGGTATCGCACGTACACCCAGCCGACCGCCACACTCAACGCAATGCCGCCGAGTGATCCCTCGACGGTCTTGGACGGGCTGACCGATGGCATGAGTTTCGTGCGACCGACGAGGCGACCAGTGAAGTACGCTCCGACATCCGACGCCCACGTGAGCAGCACTGGAAACAACAGCAGCAGGCTCTGCGACGTCCGTCCAATGGCATAGTTGTGATATCGCAAAGCATACGCAAAGCTCAGCATGCCGCCCGTGTACAGCATGGCAAAGAGGCTGACCGACACCGACGCCAGCGGGCGCTGATCCACTCGCCGTCGAAAGATCGTGACGGTCATGAGCACCAGCAGCGCCGCGGCGATGCCGGCAGTGGACAGTCGCAGCACCCCAAGGCGTGTGGCGTGCGACAGCAGCGGTACCGCTGCGGACGCGGCGATCGTGAGGCCGTCCAGCGTATCGATCCCTTTGCCGCGCGCCATGCGGCACAGCTCCCAGGCCGCGACACCAGCGACCACGCTCAGCAGTGTAGCCAGCGCGGCATCACCAAACCAGGCCGCAGCGACTGCAATGGGGGCAATGATCAGCGCCACGACGACGCGCTTGGCGAGCTCCGACATACCTGTGCTCAGACGGAAACCTTTCCGTATCGGCGCTCGCGCCGCTTGTAATCCAGAATGGCGGCAAACAGATCACGGCGGCCGAAATCAGGCCAGAGCACGCCCGAGATGTAGAATTCGGTGTACGCGAGCTGCCAGAGAAGAAAGTTCGACACGCGCTGCTCTCCAGACGTCCGGATCAACAGGTCAGGATCCGGCATCCCAGCGGTCATCAGTCGACCGCTGATGGCATCTTCATCGATCTCGGCCGGCGCAATCACACCCAGCGCCACGTCACGCGCCAACGACTGAGCCGCCTGAACGAGTTCAGTGCGACTGCCATACGAAATGAAGATATTGAGATGGAGCGTGTCGTTGTGCGCAGTGGTACGCTCCACCAACTCCACGGCCTGCCGTGCGCCACCGGTGAGCCGCTCACGCTCACCGATGATGCGGACACGCACACCGCGCTCGGACAACTCCGCCACCTCTTTCGCGATGTAGTCCTCGAGCAGTGACATCAGCGCCGACACTTCCGTCGTCGGCCGCTGCCAATTCTCCTGCGAAAACGCAAACAGCGACAGATGTTCGACACCGGCTTCGATCGACCCGTGCACCACCTCGCGCACCGCCTTCATCCCTTCACGATGACCCAGCGGGCGAGGCATGAAGTGCTTGCGCGCCCAGCGACCGTTGCCATCCATGATGATGGCAACGTGTCGCGGTGGCGTTCCGGCCAGCCGCACCTGCTCGAGCAGGTCAGGGGTGGAGAGCGTCGACGTCGAAGCCACTGAGACGTCTCAGACTTCCATGATCTCGGCTTCCTTCGCCTTCACGGCCGATTCGATCTTGGCAATGAAGTCGTCGTGAAGCTTCTGCAGATCCTTCTCCGCGTGCTTGACTTCATCTTCCGACACACTCTTCAGCTTCTTCAGCTTGTCACGACCATCCGTGCGGGCGTGCCGGATCGCGACGCGACCGTCTTCCGCGAGGGTGTGCAGCACCTTCACCAGCTCCTTGCGGCGCTGTTCGTTCATCGAGGGTAGTGGCACGCGGATGACGTTCCCCTGATGCGCCGGGTCGAGGCCAAGATCCGATTCACGAATGGCCTTCTCGATCGCCTTCACCTGCCCCTTGTCGAACGGGGTGACCAGAAGGGTGCGCGCCTCCGGCGCGGAGATCGACGCAACCTGATTGAGTGGCACCCATGAGCCGTACGCTTCGACCTGGATGGTGTCCAGCATGTTCGGCGATGCCTTGCCGGTCCGCACGGTCGAGAACTCGCGCTTGGCGTTCTCGATGCCCTTCTCCATGCCGGCCTTCGCGACCTTCAGAATGTCAGGGATCATGAGACGAAGGTGCCGATGCGTTCACCGCGCACTGCGCGGGCAATTGCACCGGGAGTGTGAGTGTTGAGGACGATCAGCGGCAGCGAGTTCTCCTTGCACAGCGTGATGGCCGTCTGGTCCATCACCCCGAGCTCGCCGAGCATCACATCGCGGAAACTGACAGTGTCGTACTTGACTGCATTCGGATCCTTTTTCGGATCCGCGGAATAGACGCCATCAACGCTGGTCGCCTTGATGATCACGTCGGCCTTCATCTGAATGCCTCGCAACACTGCCGCGGTATCCGTCGAGAAGTACGGATTCCCGGTGCCGGCCGCAAACAGCACGAGGCGCCCCTGTTCGAGGTGACGCATTGCCCGCCGGCGAATGTACGGCTCAGCCAGCTCTTCCATCCGGATCGCCGTCATGACTCGAGTATCAACGCCACGCTTTTCGAGCTGGTCCTGCAGGGCGAGCGCGTTGATCACGGTGCCCAGCATTCCCATGTAGTCAGCACCGACGCGATCCATGCCCATCTTGGCGAGCTGCGCACCCCGCACGATGTTGCCGCCGCCGATCACCAAGCCGACGCTCGCCCCCAGATCGACCACTTCCTTGATCTGCTCACAAAAGAACGAGAGTCGGTCGAAATCGAAACCAAATCCCCGGTCACCCGCGAGCGCCTCGCCCGAGAGCTTGAGCAGCACACGCGGGTACCGAAGACCGGCACCGACGGCACCAGCGCCCGCGATCGACGGCGTGTCGGTCGTGCCGACGAACGAGAGCGGCGGTGCGCTGTCGCTCACGCGTCGCCGAGTGCAAAGCGCAGGAACCGCGTCACGGCGATCTCCGTGCCTGCCGTCTTCCCCGTTTCCTTGATCAGATCGTTGATCGTCTTCTTTGGGTCACGAACCCAAGGTTGCGAGATCAGTGACATGTCCTTGAAAAACGCCTCGAGCTTACCGGCGGCGATCTTCTCGATCATTGCCTCAGGCTTGCCGCTCTGGCGTGCCTGATCCTCAGCGATCCGCTTTTCCTTCTCCACCAGTTCGGGCGAAATCCCCGTGCGATCGAGGGCCAGTGGATTCATTGCAGCGGCGTGTTCCGCAATCGCTTTCAGCATTGCCTGCACCGGCTCCGTCGACGCGACGGCAGCGTTGCCCAGCGAGGCCTCGACCAGCACGCCGACCTTGGCGTTGTGATGCGTGTACATGCCAACCGCGCCGGTGGACGTCGCGTAGCGCACCACGCGGCGCACGTTGACCACCTCACCGAGCTTGGCCGAGCGCTCCTTCACCACCACATCGAGCGTCTTGCCGCCCTCGGCCGCGACGGGCGCCGCCAGCAGCGCCTCAACGTCGGCGGTCGGCGTGATCATGGCGTGCGCCAGCACGATGTCCACGAGCGCCTTGAAATCTTCGGTGCGCGCGACGAAGTCCGTCTCACAGTTCACCTCGGCGATCACGCCGGTGGTGCCATCCGGCGACACAGTGCTGCCAATCATGCCTTCACTGGTCGTGCGGCCCGAACGAGACTCGGCCTTGGCGATGCCCTTGGTCCGGAGATACTCGATCGCGGCACCCAGGTCGCCGTTCGACTCGGTCAATGCCTTCTTGCAGTCCATCATTCCGGCGCCAGTGCGCTGTCGCAGCTCCTGGACGTCCTTGGCCGTAAAATTCATAGTCGTCATGGTCGGAAGACCGGATCAATCGGGATTGTGGAAACGCCGCCGGCTGGAAGCCGGCGGCGTTGGGAAGCATACTCCGAACGCATGAGCGCGGATAGACGCGCTCCTCGCACGAGCCAGCCGGTTACGACGCGTCGTCGGTCGCTTCGACAACGGCGGCCGCATCAGGACCTCGGAGGCGAGCCTGAATCGCCTCCGGCTTGGCGCGGCGACGACGGCGCTGGCCACCCTGAGCGCCTGCGCCACCCGCTCCCTGCCCACCGGCTGCCCCAGCACCCTGGCCACCGCCGCGACGACCGCGGTCATCACCGCGACCTGCCGATTCCATCCCGCGATCAGAGCTGTACGTGCTCTCCTCCGACTCTTCCTCGACCACGCGGGTCGGGGCTTCGCGGCGCGCTTCGAGAATCACGTCGGCAATGGCACCGGCGATCAGCTCGACGGAACGGATTGCGTCATCGTTGCCCGCCACTGGGACTGTGAGCAGGTCCGGGTCAGCATTGGTATCAGCGATCGCGATGATCGGAATGCCGAGCTTGTTGGCTTCACTGACTGCGATGTTTTCCTTCTTCGCGTCAACCACGAACATGAGTCCCGGGAGCCGCGTCATGCTGGCGATGCCTGACAGGTTCTTCGACAACTTGTCGCGCTGACGACGCATCATCAGCTGTTCCTTCTTGGTGTAGTTCGAGAACCCACCGCCCTCTTCACTGCCGGCCTCGAGTTCCTTGAGCTTCTTGAGCTGCTTCTTGACCGTACCGAAATTCGTCAGCAAGCCACCCAGCCAGCGCTCTGTGATGAACATGGCGCCGCAACGATTTGCTTCCTGCGCGACAATGGCCTGCAGCTGCTGCTTGGTGCAGACGAACAAGACCTGTTCGCCGCGCAGGACGACTTCGCGCGCCAGCTTCTGCGCCAGCTCAAGCTGCTTGAGCGTCTTCTGCAGGTCGATGATGTGAATGCCGTTGCGCTCGGCGAAGATGAACTTGCGCATCTTCGGGTTCCAGCGGCGTGTCTGGTGGCCGAAGTGTACGCCGGCCTCCAGGAGTTGTTCGATCGTAGGCTGCGACATGAGTGAGCAATCAGAGGGTTGATTCCGCCGCGTTCGTCATCGTATTTCGCAACCGGCAGGGCCGGCACCAGCGAGTACTCAGAACGCGTGAGAGATACGTGCGATGCGGTGGAATGGCGCCACAGCGCCATTCCACCACCACAACGACTAGCGCTTGCTGAACTGGAACTTCTTGCGTGCGCCAGGCTGGCCCGGCTTCTTGCGCTCGACCGACCGTGCGTCACGCGTCAGCAGGCCGAACTCGCGAAGCTTCTTCTTGTGGTCTTCATTCATCTTGACCAGCACTCGAGCGATGGCGAGACGCAAGGCGCCGGCCTGGCCGGCCTGGCCACCACCGCTCAGGTTGGCCTTGACATCGAAATTGCCGATCGTGTCTGTGACCGTGAACGGCTGTTGAATCGAGGTGACGAGCGAGGGACGCGGGAAGTAGTCGCCGAGAGTCCGGCCACCGTTGATCTCCCACTTGCCCGTGCCCGCCGTGATGTACACCCGGCACACCGCTTCCTTGCGGCGGCCAACGGCATGAATCTGTTCGGTCGCCATTACTTGGTCGCTCCCTTCGCGGCGGTCAACGTGAGCTGCTGCGGCTTCTGCGCAGCGTGATCATGAGTCGGGCCGGCAAAGACGCGCAGCTTGCGACGCAGGTGCGTGCGCGCGAGTGCGGTCTTCGGCAGCATGCCGTACACCGCCTTCTCGATCACCCGCTCCGGGTGCTTCTCGATCATGTCGGCAAAGGCCGTGTACTTCTCGTGACCCATGTAGCCGGTGTGACGGAAGTAGGTCTTCTGCTCGGCCTTGCGGCCGGTGACGCGCACCTTGCTGGCATTGATCACGACGACGAAGTCGCCGGTGTCTGCGTGCGGGGTGAACATCGGCTTGTGCTTGCCGCGAATGACTTTCGCGACTTCGGCGGCCAAGCGGCCGAGGACCATGCCTTCGGCGTCGACCACCCACCAGGCATGCCTCAAATCGGCTGGCTTCGGGCTGTACGTCTTCTGCGTCGGATGCATCAGGACTACGGACGAAATTGAGACAGCGCCGCACCGGTGCAGGATGCAACCCGGGTCTTGGCCCCCTCAGAGAGGGTGTTTTGGACAGACCTGAAGCATAGCCAACCCGTGAAGTCCCGTCAACACAACGGGTTAGGCCAGTCCGGCGGTGCCCCCCGAAACCTCAAGCAACCGTAACGACGCCGGGCGAGTCCAAGAGCCGCGTCCCATTTGGCGCCTCAACTTCCACATGGCCGGTCCCAATGCTGCTCACCGCCTTGCTCCTTCAGCTCGCCCTCGCGCAGAACACGGCGGTCGTGCCGGGCGAGAATCCGGGCGGCCGGACCGGCATGACAGCCGCAGGCCCCGCGTCCGCTCCCAAGTACCGCCCGTCACGAGCACAGCGGGCGCCGCAGATCGATGGTCGCGACACCGATGTCCTCTGGCGAACGGTGACCGCCATCTCCGATTTTCGACAGTTCGATCCGGCCGAGGACAGTCAGCCAACGCTGCGCACCGAAACGAAGATCGCGTATGACGCCAAGAACCTCTACGTCCTGGTGCGCAGCTTTGACCCGAGGCCGGACAGCATTCTGGCAGTCCTCCAGCGCCGCGATGGGCAGGCGCTCTCGGACGACATCAGCATTGGAATCGACTCCTACCACGACAAGCGCACTGGGTACTTTTTCCGACTCACTGCCGCCGGCTCGATGTCCGACGGCTACATCTTCAATGACGGCGAGGAGGACTGGGGCTGGAACGCGGTCTGGGAAGGCGCCAGCCGCGTCGACTCGCTTGGCTGGGTGGCCGAGTTCCGCATTCCGCTCAGTCAGCTCCGCTACGTTCCCCGCGAGGAGAACACCTTCGGCGTGTTGGTGATGCGCCGGGTCGCGCGCCGCGGTGAACGGATGGCGTGGCCCCTCTTCCGCCGATCGAAGACCGGCCATGTCAGCCAATGGGCTGACGTCCCGGGATTCACTGGCCTCTCAGCACCGCGCCGTGTCGAGGCGATGCCGTATTCGGTGGCGAAGTACGGCTACAAGCCGGCTGGCGACGGGACAGCGCGCGATGCGGCGGCGACCCAGTTCGGCGCAGACCTGAAGATCGGCCTGACCTCGAACGTCACGCTCGACGCCGCCATCAACCCGGATTTCGGTCAGGTCGAAGCCGATCCTGGCGTCCTGAACCTCAGTGCGTTCGAACAGTTCTTCTCGGAACGACGCCCGTTCTTTCTCGAAGGCAGTGGCATTTTCCGCTACGATCTCGACTGCAATGATGGCGAGTGCACCGGGTTGTTCTATTCGCGGCGAATCGGACGCGCCCCACAACTCAGCGGGCAGTTCGGCGACGCTGCGTCCGCACGACAGTCGACGATCCTGGGTGCAGCCAAGGTCACTGGCAGACTCGGGAACGGTTTGTCGGTCGGGCTCCTGAACGCGGTCACTGATCGCGTTGCCGGAACGCAGGCCCGGACCATCGAACCGCTCACCAACTATGGCGTGCTCAGACTTCAGCAGGACCTGCGCGGCGGGAACTCCGGCGTTGGCCTGATGCTGACGAATACCACCCGGCGCCTCGACCAATGGACCCGCGATGCGTTACGTGGTGATGCATGGACTGGTGGGCTGGACGCGCGGCATCGCTTCGGAGGCAATCGCTTTCAGCTCTCGGCGCAGCTCGCCGGCAGCCGCGTGTCTGGCACAGCCGCAGCCATCGCGCGGACGCAGCGATCGAACGTGCATCTCTATCAGCGCACCGACGCCACTCATCTCGAGTACGACAGCACCAGAACATCGCTGGCCGGAACGTTGGCGCAGGTGTCGTTGGACAAGCAGGGCGGCGGCATCACGCGATTCAACACCAGCGCCTGGTACATCACGCCGGGCTTCGAGATTAACGACGTCGGTTTCCGGACGCGCGCTGACGAAATGGGCGCATCGGCCTGGATGGGCATTCGGCCAACGAAACCGTTCGGCATCTTCCGGCGCGCGGGGCTGAACTTCAATGCTTACTCCGTTCTCAACACCAGCGGACTCGTGACGGGAAATGGTGGCAACATCAACACCAACGGCCAGTTCACGAATTTCTGGAATGCCTACCTTGGTTCATCGATCGAGAATCCGGTTGCCGCATACTCGGATCGCGATGCGCGCGGTGGACCCGCGGTGTTTCAACCGCGCCAGATGCGGATGTGGACCGGTATGGAGGGCGACAGCCGAAAAGCCATTACCCCCAGCATCAATGCGCAAGGCGCCCGTCGCTTCGACGGACGCGGGAGCAGCTGGAATTTCAGCACTGGCGCACGATTCCGCGTTGGCAGTCAGTTCAACGGCAGTCTGAACATCGGATACGGTCGCAACATCGACGATCAGCAATGGCTGGGAAATTTCGTCGACTCCGGTACCACGTCGTACACGTTTGCGCGCTTGTACCAGTCGACGAGTTCCCTGACGATGCGTATGAACTACACGATCACGCCAACGCTGAGCTTCGAGAGTTATCTGCAACCATTCGTCAGCGTCGTCTCGTACACGGATTGGCGAGCGCTGGCGAACGGCCGTTCACGCGATGTACTCGAGCGTTTCCGTCCGTACACCACACGCGGCACCCCGGAAGGATTCCGGTTCGGTCAGTTGCGCACCAACAATGTGGTGCGCTGGGAATACCGTCCGGGCTCGGTGCTCTTCTTCGTCTGGACGCAGGGGCGTGATGCGTTCACCGACGGCCCCACGGAAACCGGTGTGCAGCCGGCCTTGAATGACGTCCTTGCACAGCGCCCTCAGAACGTCTTTCTGGTGAAGGCCAGCTACTGGTTCGGGCGCTGACTCGTGCCAGTCCACACGGTACTCGTGGCCTGCACCAGCAGGCCACGAGTGGCATGATCGGACGCGATCGGGAGCGCGTTTTCAGGACAGCTCTACCAGTACCGCACCTTTCTGCACGGCGGTGCCGACGACCACACGGACCGCGGTGACCGTCCCGGGACCGGCGGCGCGCAGTTCGTTCTCCATCTTCATCGCCTCCATGACGATGAGCCCCTGCCCCGCAGTGACGATGTCGCCTGGTTGGACCGCGACTCTGACGATCATCCCCGGCATCGGCGCGATCAGCGGCGCGGGACCAGCCGGCCCCGCGCTGGCGGCCGACAGGTCACGAATTGCCCGCGTGCGGGTGTCGAGCGCTTCGACCGAGTGTCGGTAGCCATTCAGGAGCAGTGTGTACTGCCCGCGTGTTGCACCGCGGCGAGCGATGACGCGGTGCACCGCATCACCAATGGTCACCTGACGAACCGGGGACCCCGGGACATCGGTCAGCTGCGCGCGTACGGTCGTGCCGTCGTAGGTCACGCCATCCGGGCCGACTTCGACCTCGTGTCTCGTCCCGTGTACCTCGACCACATACTTCATTGTGCCTCCCTGTCGATCGTGCAGACGGTCTCCACATGCGAGGTCTGCGGAAACATGTCGAATCCCTGCACGGCACTGATGCGCCAACCGACGCCAAGCCTGGCAATGTCGCGGCCCAGCGTGGCGGGATCGCAGCTGACGTAGATCAGGCGCTGGACCGCCGCCGCCGGCGCCGCGATCAGCGCCGGCACCGTCGCGTCAACGCCCGCGCGCGGCGGGTTGAGAATCACGACTGCTGCTGGTAGCGCGTGCGGCAGCAGATGCTCCACTCGGCCGGTAAGCACCCGAGCCAGCGGGTCACCATGCAACGCGGCGGACGCCACGGCGGATGCTTCCTGATCGAGCTCGATCGCTGTCACGCGCCGACCTTCACGGAGCAAGCGTGCCGCGAGTGCTCCGCTTCCGGCGTATGCATCCACTACTGCATCCGGCGAGACGGCATCGACCTGCGTGATGACGTAGTCGCGCAGCGAGGTGGCCACCGCAGGGTTCACCTGCGCAAAGCTCGCCCCGGCTTCCTGCGTCGTCCTCCGATCGAACCGCAGCGCGCGCACCTCGTCGTCGCGCACCCACCAGACGGCATGCACCCCGGGGACTCCCGCAACGAGCGCTTCGATCGACGACTGTTTCCACTGTGCCCCGCCTTCGACCGTGAGCGCGAGTCCACCAGACGCGAGCAGGCGAATCGTCACCCGAAGCGCCATCGCACGGGGAAGCTGCTGCGCGGTGCTCATCAGCTGCCGCCAGCCCTCCATCACCTCGGGCATGGCGATCAGGCATTCCTTCAATTCGAACAGCTGCGTCGGATCACCGGCCACATGCATACCCGCCAGCCAGCCGCTGGGACGGAGTCTGTCGCGTTGCAGCGCGAGCGTCAGAGTGTTTCGGTATCGCCACGGATTCGGGCTTGCCGTGACGTTGACCACGTTGACGGACTGCTTGGCAATGCGCACCAGCGCGTCCCGGATCAGTTCTCCCTTGATCGCGAGTTGCGCGGGATACTGAATGCCTTGCAACTGGCACCCACCGCACCGATCTCCATCGTAATGCTGGCACGGCGCCGGCTCGCGATCAGCCGAGGGGGTCAGCAGCTGCAGAATGCGCCCGCGCGCGAACGTCCGCGACCGCACCAAGGAAACAGAGACGACATCGCCCGGCACTGATCGGGGCACGAACACCACCATGCCATCGTGTCGGGCAACACCATCGCCACCAGCTGCAAGACGCTCGATCGTGACTGTCGCCGTCTCGTTCATACGCTGCGAAGCCCTTCAATGCGCGCCGCGCGCTGCCACGCGGACGTTGAGACCGGGAGCGTCGCTGCCGGTGCGGCGGCGCGAGCGCTGTTCCGATCCCTCTCGGCGATCAGGGCCGCGGCAATCACCGCAACACGGACTTCTTCATGCGGCGGCATCACCGCGCTGAGTTCGGGCAATTTCGCTTCCAACCATTGAATAGTGATATCGCCGCGACGAAACTCGGCATCTTCCATCATGCGCAGATGGAACTCGCGCGACGTTTCGATCCCTTCGATCTCCAACTCGAGCAATGCGCGGTGCATCCTGGCAATGGCGGCCTCGCGGGTTGCCGCGTGGACGATGAGCTTCGCCAGCATCGGGTCGTAGAACAAACCGACGTCACTGCCCACCTCAACCCCGCCGTCCCATCGCACTCCTGGACCCGATGGCACGTGCATCGACGTGATGACACCGGTCGACGGCAGGAATCCGTTCTGGAAATCTTCGCTCGTGATGCGGCACTCCATCGCCCATCCGCGCGGGACGATGAGTTCCTGCACAAATGGAAGTCGATCGCCGGCAGCGATCCGGATCTGCCACTGCACCAGATCGATGCCCGTCACCAGCTCGGTGACCGGGTGCTCGACCTGAATGCGCGTGTTCATCTCCAGGAAGTAGTAGTTGCCTTGCCGGTCGAGGAGAAATTCGCAGGTTCCGGCGTTGACGTAACCGGCCGCCCTTGCGGCAGCGATGGCGGTCGCCCCCATCCGGGCCCGAAGCTCGGGCGTGACGGCGACGCTCGGGGCTTCTTCGATCATCTTCTGATGCCGTCGCTGCACCGAACATTCCCGTTCGCCCAGATGCAGCATCGTGCCGTGCTGATCGCCGAGGACCTGAATCTCGACGTGTCGCGGGCCTTCGATGTACTTCTCGACATACACCGCGTCGTCACCGAAGGCATTCAGGGCTTCTCGTTGCGCTGACGCGAGAGCGGCGGGCAACTCATCGGCGGCACGCACGACGCGCATGCCCTTGCCACCACCGCCAGCGGCCGCCTTCAGCAAGACCGGAAAGCCAAACTCGGCCGCGACCTTCAGTGCTTCACTGGCGTCCCGGAGTGCGGTCGTCGTCCCGGGAACCACCGGCACGCCAGCGGCCACGGCCAGCGTTCGCGCGGCGGTCTTGCTCCCCATCGCGGCGATCGCCTCGGCCGGCGGGCCAACCCAGATGAGTCCCGCGTCCCGAACGGCTCGCGCGAACCACTCACGCTCGGACAGAAAGCCGTAGCCGGGGTGGATGGCCTCCGCACCGGTTCGACGCGCCGCATCGAGGATCCGTTCGCCAAGCAGATAGCTCTGGGCCGCGGGAGCCGGACCGATGTGCACCGCCTCGTCGGCCTCACGTACATGAGGCGCAGTCGCGTCCGCATCGCTGTAGACAGCGACGCTTGCGATGCCGAGTTCTCGGCACGCCCGGATGACACGCAGGGCGATCTCACCACGATTGGCAACCAGCAGCTTGGTGAACACGGGCACGTCGGTCAGAGAGGGCGCACACCGGGGGCCGGCGAAGACGCGCAGCAGAGAAGTTAGCGCAGATTGGCCTGCTCGGCGGCGGGGGCACAAAATCCGCGCGCCGCCCCGAGACCAGGGCGGCGCACGGCCGGATACAGTCGCACTCGGTTTGAATCAGACCGCGGAGCGGCGACGGCGTGAGACGAGTAGCATGCCGACGAACCCGGTCAGCATCAGCGCATACGTCGAGGGCTCCGGCACGACATTGGTGCGAACCAGGAACTCCTGTACGCCGTCTTCGGGACCCGTCACACTCACGTCCGTGACGACGGCCCAGGCGCTCGTGTTCACGCTACTCAGGTCCGCGGCACTCAATTGATCAAGCCAGAACTGCACGTCCGGATTGGTGGTGCCACCAACTGGAGTCGTGCCTGTTCCGACGTTCCAGATGGCGCCCTGAATACCGGCCCAGGCGCTGGTTGGCTGGCTCGCGAATCGATCCGCGAGCCACGCCATCTTGACGTATGAGAGGCGTGACGACGCCGCATCGCCGAGGGTGAGCCCTTGCCGGGTGCGTGATGCAACGTCTGCGTCACTGCTCGAAAGGAGGGTCAACCGTGCCGTGTACGCCTGCCCGTCGTAGAAGTAGTTGTTCAAATCGACGCAGACGATCTCCTGAATGGCGCTGCCAAAGATCCCGCCGAACGTCATCGAGAATGGACCGACGTCAACCTGCCCAGGCGCGCCATTGAATGTTGCCGTGATCGCCCTCGTCCCGGCCGATGCGATGACGGGAGCGTTCGCGTTGGCACCGAGACTCAGTTGTGCCGACGCCGTACCTGGGGCGACGAACAGCGCCGCGGTGGCGAATACAAGAGCGATGCGCATGAGAGATTCGGTTGGAGGATCGCAGCGGTCCCGACCGCAGCGTACCAACCCTGATGGCAGGAGGCAGACCAATGGTCGGTCTCGCCTCAAAAGAAAGCGCGTAATCCGTTGCTGTTACTGAGGTTACGGCATTCACACCGCTAGCGAAAACGCCTCATGTTACGATTTGGAGAATCGCCTTTCGTTGCATCGATGCTACAAGGGGCCAATTCGATATTGGTCGACTGTGGAGGGTCCGCAACGGTAGCGCTCGCTGATCTTGGCCCTACAGCGGGATGTTTCCGTGCTTCTTGGGAGGATTTCGATCACGCTTGCCGGCCAGAGCCTCCAGAGCGTCGATGAGCCTTGGTCGGGTATCCCGCGGATCGATGATGTCATCGATGTAACCCCACGCAGCGGCCATGTACGGATTGGCGAACTGCTGCCGGTACTCCTCGACCTTGGCATCGGTTGCCTCGATCGGGTCAGGCGCTTCGGCGATCTCGCGCTTGTAAATGATCTCGACGGCGCCCTTCGGCCCCATCACCGCGATCTCTGCCGTCGGCCACGCCACGTTGAAGTCGCCGCGAATGTGTTTCGAACTCATCACGTCGTACGCACCACCGTATGCCTTGCGCGTGATGACGGTGAGCTTGGGTACCGTCGCCTCACAGTAGGCGTAGAGCAGTTTCGCGCCGTGCCGGATGATTCCGCCGTGTTCCTGCGCCACGCCCGGAAGAAATCCCGGCACGTCTTCGAAGGTGACGATCGGAATGTTGAAGGCGTCGCAGAACCTGATGAATCGTGCCGCCTTCATCGACGCGGCAATATCCAGCACACCCGCCAGCACCGCCGGTTGATTTGCAACGATACCGACGCTGGTGCCGCCCAGATGGGCGAAGCCGCAAAGAATGTTTTCGGCGTAGTCACGGTGGACTTCATAGAAATCGCCGTCATCCATGATGCGTCGAATCACCTCGTGCATGTCGTACGGCTTGTTCGGATTGTCCGGAACGACGTCCAGCAACCCCTCGTCGCGGCGATCGCGTGGATCCGTGCCGGTGCCACGTGGAGCGTCGGCGAGATTGTTCGAGGGGACAAACCGGAACAGCTCGCGAATCTGCGTCAGGCAGGCGATCTCGGAGTCGCAGGCGAAATGCGCAACACCCGATGTACTCGCGTGGGTATCGGCGCCACCGAGTGCTTCCATCGTGACATCTTCATGCGTCACGGTCTTCACGACATTGGGTCCGGTGACGAACATGTAGCTCGTCCCTCGCACCATGTAGATGAAATCGGTGATGGCAGGCGAGTACACGGCACCGCCGGCACATGGACCGAGAATCGCGGAGATCTGCGGCACGACGCCGCTAGCGAGCGTGTTGCGCAAGAAGATGTCTGCGTATGCTCCAAGCGCGACCACACCCTCCTGGATTCTCGCGCCACCACTGTCATTCAGCCCAATCACGGGAGCACCGTTGCGGACCGCGTGATCCATGATCTTGCAGATCTTCTTTGCGTGCGCCTCGGCCAGCGAGCCGCCAAGTACGGTGAAGTCCTGCGAGAACACATAGACCAGGCGACCTTCGATCCGGCCGTATCCCGTCACGACACCATCGCCAAATGCGCTGCCGGCCTCGGAACGAGCGGTCACGAACTTGTCGATTTCGACGAATGAGCCTTCGTCGAGCAGGACATCGAGTCGTTCACGGGCGGAGAGCTTGCCCTTGTCGTGTTGCGCGGCCAGGCGAACGGCACCGCCGCCAAGTTCAGCTTCGGCACTGCGGCGCGCGAGGAGGTCGAGTTTCTCGGAAATGGACATGAGGCGGGAAGCTAGCGTCCATCCCACGGTCCGGCGACCGCGGATGCCCCGTAGACGGCGGGTCGCCCGCCGCCGAAGTTCCATCACAATGGAGCCATGCGCGTTCTGCTGACGGGTGCACGAGCACCGGCAACCCTCGAAATGGCCCGACTCGTCGCTCGGGCCGGCCACGAGGTACATGTGGCGGACACCGATCGCTGGCACGTGTGCCGCGGATCAGCGCGAATCGCCACAAGTCATGTGCTGCCGGCGCCGCGGGCGGGGCGCGCGGCATATGCCCGGGCGATACGCGGCTTGGTCGAGCGGCGCGGCATCGACGTCGTGATTCCGACCTGCGAAGAAGTGTTTCATTTGGCGGCAATTCGCGACGACGTGGGCGCACGGGTCATCTGCGAGCCGCTGGAAAGGCTCAGGCCTTTGCACGACAAGGCGCAGTTTGTCGCTGCCTGCGCACAGGCGGCGGTCCCGGCGCCGCGCAGCTATCCGATCGAGACGGCCACCAGCCTGCAGGCGCTGCCAGACGACACCTACATCCTGAAGCCACGCTTCTCGCGATTTGCAACGCATGTGCGCCAATGGACGACGGGCGACGCGTTGCCCGCACTCGAGGGGCGTGGCTGGATTGCGCAGCGTTTCGTACCCGGCGCCGGGCTCTGCACGTGGAGCGTCGCGGCGCAGGGGCAAGTGCTCGCACACGCCACCTACGCCGTCGACGCCACCGCCGGGACACGTGGCGCGGCGATCGCCTTCCATTCGGTTCGGCACGCCGCCATCCGATTCTGGGTCGAGACCTTCATTGCGCATCATCGGTTATCCGGTCAGTTCGCGTTCGACTTCATCGAGGGCTCGGATGGGCTGTTCGGCATCGAGTGCAACCCTCGACTCACGAGTGGCATTCACTGCTTCCGCGACATGCCCGAGGTGGCGAGCGCGCTGCTTGATCCCGGCGCGCGGCCGGCCGGAACGCTGCTCGAACCACCCGCAGGCTTGCACTTCCGAAGTCGGCTCGCACTTGCCATCTACCACCATCAACATCGTCCCGGCGCAGGACTGCTGGACGCGAATGACGATCCATGGCCAAGGCGACTGCAGTGCGTGACATGGGTCCAACTACTGCTCCGCTCCCTGCTCGGGCGCACCGATCCGCGTCTGCTGAGCACGCGTGACATCGAATGGAATGGCGAATGACCCCTTCCCCACTCGATACGCTCTGGGACGCCATCGTGACGCGCGGGCTCACGTGGTGCGCGCCGAACATCCACGCTGACGCGGACTGGCTTGACGTTGGATCGATGCGCTGGCGTGTGTCGGTCACGAGACCCGCCGTGAGAAACTGCTACGTGGTGAGCGCGACCGGTCAGTACCTCGACTACGCCCGAGAAGAGATCCGGCGGATTCCCTCACCAGTGCGGCGGGCGATTGCCGCTTCCGCATCGTGGCCGCTCGGTCCGCTGCTTCGTGCGCTCGACCCGGTCGTGGTGCTGGATGCGCTGCCGATGTCGACCGTGTTGCATCCGGCGCGGTCGCCAACCGACTGGCGCGCGGCGATTGCTCAGGCGAGACTCGTGTATCGCGGCCTGCCGGTCATCGTCCGCTCACTGGATGCGGTTGCGAGTCCAGCGCTTCTTGGCGCACTGCGGGCCAGCGGCATGGTCACGATTCCGAGTCGGCTGGTGTTTCATCAGGACCCGCGACGTGAGGCCTTCTGGCGTATTCGGAATGTCCGGCACGACGTTGCGCTGACAACCACACACCCAATGGAAACACGCCCGCTTCGGGAGGACGACGGTCCGCGTATCGCCGACCTGTACTGGCGCCTGTATGGGGAGAAACATTCACGCCTCAATCCTGATTTTTCGACGGCGTTTCTCTCGCACGGTATCTCGACAGGAGCATTCCGTGGCGAAGGGATCATGTGCGATGGGCGCCTCGTCGCCGTGTTTCTAGCATATGCCGTTGGAGATGTGATGACGAATCCGATCTTCGGGTACGATACGTCGCTGCCTCAGCAGCTCGGGCTCTATCGCCGACTCAGCGTTCTCACGATGCAGTTTGCGCGGGACCGCGGGCTTCGGCTCCATGCATCGAGCGGAGCGCCAGGGTTCAAGGCGTCGCGCGGCGGCGCGCCAACGATCGAGTCTCACGCGGTCGATCTGGCGACAGTCCACGGCCACCAGCGTGCGGCCTGGGTGGCGGCCATTAGCATTGCGAACCGGATCGGCCCACGCCTGCTTCTCAGCGCGACGTGAAGGTGATGGCCAGTTCAGGCGGGGTCCGGTAGCTTCACGGTATGAGACACTCGGTCACGATGCTAGCGCTCCACGGCGTCCTGCTCGCCATCGCCGCGCGGAACAGCGGCGCGCAAGCCGTCACACCGAAAGCCGAACCGACCACTGGCGGTCTGAGTCTGGGGCTGAGCGGCGTGCGCAGCGCCGACGGCAGCACGGTCGTGGCGGACGTGATGTGGGTCGGCGCCGACATGATGGACGGCGTCGGAGTTCGATTTCTTCGCGAAGGGCTCGCCCCCAGGTCACACGGCTACGCCGCAATGATCGTCATCGGCGGGCCGCCGCGGGACAGCCTGTCGTGGATACGTCTCGACTTCGGGCTGGGCTATGTCGGGCAGCAGGCCGACCGGCCGCTCAAGGTCTATCAGCGTCACGGCGTTGGTGCACAATTCGGTGCAACCATCGCACCGGTCAAGTTCAGCATCATTCGACCGGAATTGAACGGATGGGCTGTCGTCGGAACGTCCGCGCAGTTCATCGGCGCGTCACTCGGCGTGCGGATTCTCGATCCACGGCAGAGGTGACGGCGCTGCAGCGGTGTCACGGATGACCTACGACTGCGTGCGTCTCGGTACCGGTCGCGCGCCGTCTGTTTCGGTTCGATCTTCCACACTCGCCGGGGCGGCGTCAGTCAGCAGCGACGCCGGCTGAACGGCGCCCGCGCCAAAGCGCGCACGGACGCGATCCAGTGCAACGGCAAGCGCCCGATCGCGCGGCGTCTCAGCAATGACGGACGGCGCACCCGGCAGCAGCGACAACTGTTCCGCCAGATCACCATCATCCAGTTGCGTCAACCCGACCCCGAGCAGACGAACTGGAAGGCGCTTCTGCTGGCGAAGCTTCCGGAGTAGCTGACGCGCCGCTGTGAAGACCGCTCGTTCCGTCGACACCGGCACGTCGAGCGTCTTGCTGGCGAGCTTGGTGGCGAAATCGTTCGTTCGAAGCTTCACGGTGATCGTGCGTGCGCGAAGACCGTCCTTGCGAAGATCTGCGACCACGCGAACGGCAAGCCGCTGCAACTCAGTCTCGAGCGCGGCGTCGTCACCAATGTCACGGTCGAACGTGTCCTCACGACTCATGCCCTTCTGCTGATCACGGCCATGGAGTACCGATGCGCCATGCCCGCGCGCCTTTCGCGTCAGCCACTCGGCGAGCTTGTCGCCCAGATAGCGGCGGATCGTCGCAGGGTCGGCATCCAGGACATCCGGCACGAGCACCAGACCGAGACTGCGCAGCTTGTCCTGCGCCTTGGGACCGATTCCTGGGATTTCAGCCAGCGGCTGCGTGCGCATGAATGCTTCCTCGGCGCCTGCGGCAACGATATGGACGCCGTTGGCGCCGCTGCCTGGGATTGGCTTGGCGGCCCCTGCAGCGATCTTGGCGATCAGCGTGCTCGTGCCGCCTCCGATCGAGATGCTGCAGCCGGTGTCAGCGAGGACCGCAGCACGAATTCGCTGTGCCGTCATCGCGAGTGGCTCGTAGTGATACAGAGCCTCGGTGCCGGTGAGATCGAGATAGAACTCGTCGACACTCGCCGCCACGACCACTGGGGCGAAATGCGTCAGCACCTTCTGGATCGCGCGACTCTTTTCGCCACACGCACCGCGTGGTACCGGCACCGCCATCGCATCCGGGCAGAGCCGCAGCGCCTGGGAAATTCCCATCCCGCTACGTACGCCGAAGGCACGGGCTTCATAACTCGCGGAACAGACCACACCTCTGCTGCCCGGTCGGCCACCGACGATCAGAAGCGACGCCTTACCCGCTCCTTCGGGGTCGACCAGCCGCGCCACCGCCACAAAGAAGGCGTCCGCGTCGGCCAGAAGGATTCTCGGCTCGCGAGAATCAGCGGACGACGCGGACGATGTCATACCCGAAAGCTACCCGAAGACTTCGACAGAAGGCGAGGCCTCAACCAGCGTGTCTTGGAAATCTCGACGGAGTTTGTCGGTCCGCCCTGCTCAATACTGTAGAGGCTCCCTAATTCTTCGAGCGCGCCAGTGCGACACGGTGCCGGCGAATGCCAAGGAACCCGAACAGCAGCCCCGTTGCCATGAGCAGCATCGCATTCGGCTCTGGTACGGGCAACAGCAGTCCACCGGTGATGATGTTGTCGAAATCCTGGGTAAACCGGACGTTGCGCCCCCCGGCCGTCCCTGTCAGTCCGTTCCGGAACTCGACAACCATCGTTTCGTAGACGTCGCCAATCGGGCCGCTGGAGCCAACCATCTGTACCGCGTTGCGATAGGTCACCAGCGTGTTCCAGGCGTCGGACATTCCAGAGAATGCAAAATCGCTCCCAAGCTGAGACTGCGTCGTTCCGACGGCGTTCCCGAATGTGCGGTCGAAGATCACCGGGCCTGACGCGCCAGAGAGCGTGAGCGACGACAGCGTGTTCGAAGCGCCAAAAACGGTCAGGGTAAACGGATTGGCCCACGTATTGGTGGTCGAGCCGATCGACAGGCGGAAGCGACCGGCGAAGTCCACGCCACTCAAGCCAGTTCCGATGGTCCCCCAATTGGCGGAGAATGTCTGGCCGTCGCTGAAGCGTCCCGATATCAGCAACCCGAAGAGGTCACTCCCCAGCGTCGAGAAATTCCCGATCGCGGGCGCGTAATACGCATTCCCAGCGGCATTCTGGAGCGTCTGCGCGCCAGCGGCCGGAGCCGACAAAACGAGGGCCGCGGCAACGAACCGGACTGACTTGGTGAGCGACATTCAGACTTGTCCTGGAAGCGGTGAGATTGCCAGCGGAGGCACTCCGGGCTGGCTGACTCCTCCGTCCATTGCAATTCACTCACCAGTCTCGAGCATTCGAGATGAACCTGCCTATCCCTCTATTTTTCATGGACTTACGCGATGTACTTCGCGCCGGCAGAGAGCCGAGCAGGCCATCAAGGGCTGGCAGAATGCAGTTGGCGCCGCAGAGCGCGAGGTTCACCCACGATGAAGTGACCGGAACGCGAGACCGCCCCACCACTCATCGGAGCGGCGGGGCGGTCTCAGAACAACGTCCCATCAGGTGCGACTATTCGTCGTCCGCTTCTTCGGAGACCGCAGCTTCGACTGCCGGCTCGGCCCCTTCCGGCTTCGGCTCCGGCTTCGGCGGCTGGTCGGCCGGGATGTTGTGCACCGACAGAACGATCCGGCGGTGGATCGGATCCACCTCATTCACGGTCATGTCAAGCGTCATCCCTTCCCAAATCACTTCGTCGAGCTCGACATAGGTCAGCGGAACGTTGATCTGGTTCTGCGGGACGAAGCCTTCGATGTCATTTCCGACATCAACGACCACACCCTTGTCGGCCAGGCGAACCACCTTGCCGGAAATCACCAGATTGACCGGGTAGGTCTCACCGATGCGGAGCCACGGATCTTCCTCTGCCTGCTTCAGGCCGAGGCTGATGCGCTTGTTCTCGGCATCGATGTTGAGGATCACGACGTCCACCGAATCACCCTTCTTCACCACTTCCGACGGGTGCTGGACGCGCTTGGTCCAGGACATGTCGGAGATGTGGATCAGGCCATC
>JBBQRH010000069.1:0-22919 GCA_038215035.1 Gemmatimonadales bacterium
GTGCCGTAGCGTGTCGAGTTGCGTCAGTGCGTGCGCCGGTCCGCCGTTGATCGAGCGCCAGGTCAGTCCCTCCTGACCGAAGCTGTCGAGCATGAGAATGCTGTCGTTCAGAAAGCCGCCGCTGCTATACCGAAACGCACCCCCCAGATCACGCATGCCACCGCCGTCGATGCCGATGCGCAGCAGCCGGTCATCGCTGGTGATGAACGCAATCGTCTTGCCATCCGTCGAGATGAAGGTGTCTAACGCGCCATGTGTGCCGGTGAGCGCGCGTGCTGCCAGGTCGTTGACCTGCCGGACAAAGATCCGCCGGTCTGTCGCCGCGGAGCCGGCATACACGATGGCCGAACCGTCGGGCGTGATGGTCGGTGCACGCCCGACCGCCGCATCCGGTATCGGCGCCACCACGAACCGGACCGCCGTCGCAGAACTGACTGTGGTCTCGCGATTCCTCGTCAGCAGCCAGAGCATCGCGGCCAACGACGCCAGCACCGTTCCGCCGATCGTTGCAAATCGGCCGCGGCGCCCGCGTGGCACGTGCTTGAGCGATTCGGTGGCGGGCGGCACGGCCGGTGCCAGTGCGCGTGCCGGTGCCAGTAGCGCGTCACGAAAGGCACGCGCTGTGGCGAATCGATCACCCGGCTGTTTCGCCAGCGCGCGGCTGATCGCGCGCGAGATGCCCTCCGGAACGCTTGGCCGCAGGAGATGAACGTCGGTCGGCTGCTCGGCACGGAGCTTGGCGAGTACGCCCTGTGCCGTGCTGGCGACATGCGGTGGGTCGCCCACCAGCAGCTCGTACAGAATTGCGCCGAGTGCATAGATGTCCGTGCGGGCGTCGATCACTGCGGTGCCGGCAGCCTGCTCAGGCGACATGTACTGCGGCGTGCCGATGATCATGCCAGTCTGCGTCTGTCGTGAGCTCTCGAGCTCCGCGGTGGCCAGTGCGATGCCGAAGTCGCACACCAGCGGCTGCCCGTCCCTGATCAGGATGTTCTCCGGCTTCAGGTCCCGGTGCACGATGCCCTTGGCGTGCGCGTGTTCCAGCGCGTCCACCACGCCGCAGGCGAGCGTCACGGCCTCGTCGACCGGGAGTGGTCCGGTGCGGCGCAACCGCTGCCGCAACGTCTCTCCGTCGATGTATGGCATGACGAAGTACAGCAATCCGGCATCCGCCCCAGAATCGAACAGTGGCATCACGTTGACATGTTGCAACGCCGCAGTCACGCGGATTTCGTCCAGAAATCGCTGCGGTGTGGCATTCGAGAACGCATCCGGTACACTGGCGCCGGCAAGGACCTTGATCGCCACAACCCGCGCGTGACGCCGATCATCCGCCCGATACACATTCGCCATGCCACCGCTGGCGATCCGGTCGCGGATGGCGTATCGCTCGCCGAGGGCCGCCTGGAGGAGATCGCGCACCCGGTCAGGGGCAGCCGTCGCTTCGAGAAACCCTCCCAGCTGCGTGTGCGCACGGAGCAGCGACCGAAGCTCGGCGCCAACGGCGGCATCCTGTGCCACGGCGTCGGCCACGAACGCATCGCGGTCAGCCGGGTTCAGCTCGAGTGCCGAGTCGAACAGCGCGGTTGCACGCTCGTATCGATCCCGCGCCTGACCGTCATCCATCGGCGGTGGTGCTGTCATTGGGGTTCCTCCTGATGCATCTGACGATACAACCAGCTGCGCGCACCTGCCCAATCTCGCTTGACCGTGCGGAGCCCAATGCCAAGCGCGGCAGCCGTCTCCTCCTCGCTCAGTCCACCGAAGAACCGGCACTCGACCACCTTTGCCTGCCGTGCGTGCAAGGCGGCAAGTCGCTCCAGCGCCTCATCCAGATCGATCAGCGTCGTTTCGCGGTCATCCAGCACCACCGCGCGATTGAGATCGGCCACGTCCAGCGACACCGGGACCGCCGGGCCGCCGCGTTTCACGGCGTTGGACCGACGGGCGTGCTCGACGAGAATACGCCGCATGGCGGTGGCGGCGATGGCAAGGAAATGCGAGCGATCGTCAAACGCACCGCGGGCCCCGTCACTGAGTCGCAGATAGGCCTCGTGCACCAGCGCGCCCGTCTCGAGCGTATGGCCCACCGCTTCGCGGCGCAGCTGTGCACGAGCCAGCACCCGCAGTTCGTCATAAACGAGCGCGAATGCGGCATCGAACGCCAACGCATCGCCGTCGGCGGCACGGCGCAGCCATTCCGTCACGGACCCAGAGGTCGTCACAGGGCGGGTGGCTCGATTTCAGGGCCGTTGTCGCAGGTGGGTGTGAGAGCACGCCGACCGCACGTCCCGGTGCCGTCAGGCTGACCACCCCGTTCTGGTTGAGGAGCGTTATGCATAGCCGAATCGTACTCATGGTTGCCGCACTTGTCGTCACTGCTGGATGCTCGGACTCCACCCCCGTCGCTCCAGACAACGCATCCGAAGGGCGCGCCCTCTCAACCGGCGAGACGACGGCCTCGGACCGATGGATGCGCGCGACCCGTGTGATCATCGGGCGTCGAGAAATTGGGAGCCCGGTCATGATCACACGGAATTTCGCCCTGATTGCAGTGGCGGAGTACAACGCGGCCACCGCGGCGGGCGCTGCGGCTCCGGTCGCGGGGAAGAAGCCCTCCGAAGCGGGCGCTGTGGCTGGTGCGTCCGCGGCCATGCTGCGGGCGTTGTATCCGGCCGAGGATACGGCCGTTACGGCGCAGCTCGTATCTGACCGCGCCTATTTTGTCACGATTGCCGCGGAAACGGCCTTCGACTTTGCGGCCGGCGAAGCGGTCGGTGCCGGGATCGCCGCTCAGGTGCTCGCCCGTGCTGCAACCGATGGCTCGAATGCGGTCTGGACCGGCACGATTCCCGTTGGCCCCGCCTTCTGGAGCAATGCTGCGCCCCCTGCACAACCGGTCACTCCGTTGCTGGGTCAAGCGCGCGGCTGGTTTCTCACCTCGGGCGATCAGTTCCGTCCGGTGGCTCCGCCGGCCGTCACGTCTGCCGCATTCGCCACTGATCTGGCCGAGGTGCGCACACTGACCGCAGCGCGCACGCCAGATCAACTCGCACTGGCGCAGTTCTGGCAGTTCGCATCTGGCCCTTCGGGCCCGATCGGGCACTTCAGTGAGGTCGCCGGCGGGCTGACGAATGCCGCGGCGTACAACGAGCGGCGCAGCGCCCGCGTCTACGCGCTGCTGCACATGGCGATGCGCGACGCGACGATCAGCTGCTGGGATGCGAAGTACGCGTATTGGCTGATCCGCCCGTTCCAGACTGATCCATCCATCACCACTCCCGTTGGCCGACCGAACTTCCCTTCATATCCCTCAGCCCACAGTTGCATCTCGGCAGCGGCCGCCAACGTGCTCACGGGACTCTTCCCCTCATCGAAGGCAACGATGGATGCGAAGGTGGTCGAGGCCGGAATCTCGCGCATCTATGCCGGGCTGCACTTCCGCTTTGACATCACATCGGGCCAGGAGATCGGCGTGAAGGTGGCGGCGCTGGCACTGACGCGGGTGCCGGCAGTGAACGCGCCGGTCCCGCTGCAGTGATCGGAGGGCAGGCCCCGTCGTGCGCCTAGTCACTTCGGTAATCTGCACGCCACATGAATTGTGTTCCGGGTTTTCATGGGGTTGAAAACAGAGTGCCCGCAGTCGCCGATCACATCGGCAACTGCGGGCACGTGCTCACAGCGTCAGTCGATACGTCGACGTTACTTCTTCGGCGGCATCAGCACCGTGTCGATGATGTGAATGACGCCGTTCGACGCGGCCACATCGGCCGTAACCACCGTCGCTGCGCCGTTCAGCATCACCTTGCCGTCCACTACCTTGATCGCAATCTTGCTGCCTTCCAACGATGACGCTTCGGTCAGCGTCGTCACCTGTGAAGCCGGTACGTTGCCCGCGATGACGTGGTAGGTCAGCACCTTGGTCAGCGCGGCCTTGTCTGCCAGCAGGGCCTCGAGATCCTTCGCTGGAATCTTCGCGAACGCTTCGTCGGTCGGAGCCAGCACCGTGAATGGCCCGGTTCCCTTGAGCGTCTCGATCAGGCCTGCTTCGGTGAGTGCCTTTGCCAGGGTATTGAACGTGCCGGCCGCAACGGCCGTCTCGATGATGTCCTTCGGGGCGGGAGCGGCAGCTTCCGGAGCAGCCATCGCGGTGGTGTCAGCCGCGGGCGCCTCATCTTTCTTGGCGGACGAGCAGGCGGCGAGAGCGACGAGCGTAATGGCTCCGAAGGTGCGGTGCAGCATCTTGAGTATCCCGGATTGGTATTCATGCGTGCGGCGCCGCTCCGGAAGCGGAGCAGTAGGCCGTAAGTCAGTCCAACAACGGTAAACGCTGTTCGACGTCAGATAGTTCGCCGCCGTACCCGAAACGGATGCACGGCCGGTGTTCCCCATGCCGCCGCGCCCCGAAGAGCTCGACTCGCATGCCGGAGTTGGGCGGAGGTGTGCGGCGAGCTCAGCCGCCCGCGCGCAGCACGTGTGGGCCCCGCCCGCGCGTTCGTCGCGCACCTGCCGTGAGGCCGCCTGCGCGAGCTGCTCGGGGAGGAATTGACTCGGCATCACTGCCCGTTCTGCCCGGCCAGGCCAGGCGGTGCGTCGCGATGCTCTTCTGCCCATCTGAGAATCTGGCGGGCAGGCGCTCGGCTATCGGCGCCATCCTGCCGCGGTGCTTCAGCGTAGGAGCAGGAGCATCACCCCGATTGCAGCGGGGACTGCCTGAATGAACAGGATCCGCCGGCTCGCTGTCGCCGCACCATAGATCCCGGCGATCACGACGCAGAGCAGGAAGAACAGCTTGATCGGGTCTCCCTGCGCGCCCAGCCACAAGCCCCAGAACAATCCGGCCGCCAGAAACCCGTTGTACAACCCTTGATTGGCAGCGAGCACTTTCGTCTGTGCAGCGAAGTCCTCCGTGAGCCCGAACACTCGTCTTCCGCGCGGTGTGTTCCACCAGAACATCTCGAGCGCCAGGATGTAGACGTGCAGCAGGGCGACGAGGAACGTGACGATGTTTGCTCCGATAGTCATGCAGAACCTCGTGTCGAGGGGGCCAGAAGTGACATCCGTGCGCTCACGGCGCGACGCGCAGTGTTCGTGATCGTCCGTCCCCGACTCCTTCCGCGACTGAGTGGCCTCGCCGGATTGATGGGCGCACGTTGCGGTGCAGCCATCGGGTCAACCCGACTCTGGCCAGCGAGGCCAGCTCATCATAAAAACCGAACCGAAAAATAGACCAGCGAAGGTGGTGTCGACGTCGGTGTTGGCGATCCCCGTGTTCGATTCACACCAGGGGGCGTATGCTCCCGGCGCCTGATGATCCGAAGTTCTGCGATCATGCTCACGTCGGTGTTCCTCGCCAGCGGACGATCCGCTTGTGCGATTTCAAGCCCGTGCTCAGCACAGTGCCGGGTGCGGCGTCGCCAGATGGTGGGCAATCGAAGCGGCTTTGGGCGATGCATCGTTCCACGAGAACGTCCAGGCGCAGCGGCTTCTTTCCTACTATCGGACTCGCCTGCCCACAGTGTATCCTCACCGAATCAGCGTGAATAGCCCGGACACTTTGGCGGCAAGCGCATAGTCTGATCGTGCCGCCGGTCAGGTGTCAACGGCTGGTTTGGTGGTTACCCATGCGACCTTCGAACCGCCGCCACATTCGTGATACCGATCAAACCGCCGCGATCGAAAACGTTGGCTCGATGGTGCCTGCTGCGTAGTGACGGGAACGTGATGGCAGAAACAACTGCTCGGGGGGGTGCGCCTGCGACACGCAGCTGATGACGTGAAACGTCGTGACGACGCAGCCTCCGCGGCGATGCGTGCGTCGCCAGCGTCGGAACCGTGGGTCGCCGACCTGCCGCTGGTTGGCCGCCGCGCAGACCTGATTGCCTTGCGGCGGCATCTCGAGGCGGTCGGCGAGGGCCGCGGCCACTGCGTCCTTCTCGCCGGCGAAGCGGGCGTCGGGAAGTCGCGCCTGCTGGCGACGTTCGCAAAGGAAGCGGTGCAGCGCAAGGTGCTGGTCGCAGCCGGCAGCGCGTTCGCCATGGAAGCGGGTGTGCCGTACGGCGCGGTCGCCGATGCACTCGCGTCGCCGCTTCGTGCGCTCGACGTCAGTGCGCTGACGGTACTCGCTCGCGGCGCCGAAGACGACCTGCGCGCGGTGGTGCCGGGATTGGCTGGTGGCGGCGTCCTCCGCACCGCTCGTGCGTCGTCGGACGCTGACGGCGACGCGGGGAGCAAGGCGCGGCTGATGTGGAATGTGACGCAGTTCCTCACGCGCCTCTCCGCGCGCCAACCGCTGCTGCTGCTGCTCGACAATGCACATGAGAGCGACATTTCATCGCTCGAGTTGCTGCACTTCCTGGTACGGCAGGTGGCTGGGGCGCGAATCCTGGTCGTGCTGGCGTACGTCGACGACGGACGCGATGCAAACCCGATGCTGCGTAACATGGTGCGCTCGCTGCTCGGCACGGGTGAAGCCACCTTGCAGCGCGTCGGCAGCCTGTCGGCGAACGACCTCACGGAGCTCCTGCAACGGTCGTTCGCGCTCTCGACCGCCGACGCCGAGCGGCACGGCGCGGCGCTTTGGTCGCATACCCGCGGGAATTCCTTCTTCGTGTCGGAGTCTCTGAAAGCGCTCGCCGCGGCCGGTCGCATCCGGCGGTCTGGCACGAGTTGGATCGTGGAGGACACCGGCGCTGAGACGCTGCCGGTCACGGTTCGCGATGCGGTGCGGGCGCGACTCGAGGCACTCGACGCGGGGGCACGACGCGTGGCCGAGATCGCGTCGGTGGTGGAAGTGCGCGCCTCGCTCGCGCTGCTCGGGCGCGTGTCGGCACTGGACGAGCCGAGCCTGGCCGATGCCATCGACGCGCTCTGCAGCCATCGTATCCTCGTTGAGATCCGTGATGGTGAAGAGGCGTTGTACGAGTTCGGGCATCCGATCATCCAGTCGGTGCTCCGTGGCGAGCTGACCGCCGCGCGTGAACGTGCCTTACACGCCGCAGTTGCAAACGCGCTCGAGGCGATCCATGGTCCGCAGGCGATGAGCCACTCCATCGAGCTGGCGCGACATCTCGTGCGCGGGCAGACCGTGGGCACCGACGAGCGTACGCTGCGCTATCTCGCCGCGGCGGGACGCGATGCGATGGCGCGGCGCGCCGACCAGGAAGCAGCGCGGTGGCTCGGTGAGTCGCTGGTGATTGCAGAGCGGATCGACGATGCCGATGCGACAGCCACACTGCTGGAAGATGTGTCGACGGCCCGCCTGCGCATCGGCGAGTCACACGCGGCGGTACTGGGATGGCAGCGCGCACTGTCGCTGGCGGATGCGCGTGACGACCAGCGCGCGCGGGCGCGTCTTCTGCATCACCTGGCACAGGAGGCGGCCCGCTCGGGCGACGCGCGGCGCGGGCTCGACCTGCTCCAGCAGGCCGAGGACGCCGCCGGCACACTGACGCGCCCCGAACTGGTGATCCGCCTTCGGCTCGCGCGCGCAAAAATGCAGCAGTCGCTTGGTCGACACGATGATGCGACGCGTACCGTGCACGCCACCTTTCCGCTCGCCGAGTCACTAGGCAACACCTCGCTGCTTGCACGCGTGCATCAGGTGGCGCTGCAGCTCTACGCGTGGACCGGTCCGGCTGCGACGGCGCGCGAGCACGGCGCCCGCGCCCTGATGCTGGCGGCGCAGTCCGCGGACCGCGAGGTGGCGTGGGCCTCACACTGGGCGATGGCGATGCTGGAAGGCTTTACCGGCGACGGCGAGGGCGTCGCGCGCCACCTGCGCGAGGCCGAACGGCTCGCCGACGCGCTGGCGTCACCGGTGCTGCAGGCAATGACGGCCGAGATCACCATCGAGCACGCCTCGGGCGTGGGACAATGGGACGAGGCGTTGGCGCTGGCCGAGCGTACGATTCCGCTGGCACGCGCGGTCGTGCCGCAGTCGTTGCTGCCGCGCGTGCTGGTGTGGACTGGCCTGATCGTGCTCGCACGCGACGACACCGCGCGCGCGCGGGCGCTCTTCGAGGAGGCGTGGACCCTCTCCGGCGCCGATCGCGCCGTCACCGTGGAAGGCGACGACGACGGCGCGCAGCCCGCGATGAGCAACGTGCACAACGTGATTCTCGCGCACACTGGCCTGGGCACGTATCACCTGTCCCTGGGCGACTGGGCTCGCGCACGCGAGTACGGTGAGCGTGGACTCGCATTGGCGGACCGCTTCGGCTACGTGGCCTGGGCGATCCATCGCCTGATCCCGCTGCTCGTTGAAGTGGGGTTGCGCCAGCTCGACTATGACCGGGTCGAGCAGCTCACGGCGCGCCTCCGCCGGCAGTCGGTCGACCTCGGCCACCGGCTTGGCCTGGCGTGGGCCGCTGCGGGCGAAGCGCTCGTCGCGCGGGTGAAGTATCAGGCGCCGGATGCCGCGGCACGCTTGCTGGCCGCCGCCGACGAGCTGGATGCGGTGCCGTTCGTGTTCCATGGTGCCAGAATTCGGCGTAACGCAGCGCAGGTGCTGGAAGCCGATGGTGACGTGCGTGCCGCCGAGCGCGAATTGCGCAAGGCGCACGCCGTGTTCGTGCGACTGGGTGCCGAGTTCGAGCTGCGCGGCGTGCGGAGCCAACTGCGTGCGCTCGGCCTGCGCCTCCCGCCGCGTACGGCGGTGCAGGGGGTCGGTGCGTTGACCGGGCGCGAACTCGAGATCGCGCGCGCCGTGGCGAGGCGTCTGTCGAACAAGGAGATCGGTGCACAGCTCGACATCTCCGCGCGCACCGTGAGTACGCACCTGTCGCATATCTTCGAAAAGCTTGGCGTGGAGTCCCGTGGTGAGCTGGCGGACTTCGTGCGCGGCAGTCCGCTGCTCGAGGGAGCGTCGTGACGGGCGGTGCGCAGGGCTCAGGCCACTGCACTGCCGCCCGTCACCGACTTCGTGCGGTCAGCGCAACGCAATCATTGCAGCGGTCTCCGGGATCGTGGTGCCGTAGCGCGCATTGATCGCACGGGCGGCCGCGGTGGCGAGAATCGTGTGTCCGGCGTAGCTGGGGTGGATTCCATCCAGGCTGATGCCGTACCCGTATGGAGTCTGCGAGGTCATGAGGGCGATCGTGCTGTACGTCGGCTTCAGGTCTGCGCGGCCATACAGCTCCTGAAGCGCCATGTACGCAAAGCCGTGCGTCGCGGCAGCATCGCTGATATGAGCGTTCATGGCAGCCAGCATTTCGTTCACGGTGGTCGCCTCCGCCGGCGTCAGAACGAAATCCTGCCGCCCGTAGCCGCCATCGGCACAGGAGAAGGGAAACTGGCCCAGACCGCGTGTTCTGTAGGCGGCACCGGTCGCCACTGCGGTTGGAATGCGCACCGGAACGAAGATGAGGTTCTCGCTGGCATCACAATCGGCCGCGACCGCGATGTTGAAGGCTGCCGCCATCACTGCGCGATCGGCCCAGATCTCCTTGCCCCGACGGAAGCTCGGGAAATCGCCCACATCATTCAGCAGGCCAACGAGAATGCCGCGCTTCACGCCCTGCGCGACCGCGTCGGTCAACGCCGTGTACTGTGGCTTCCAGGTTGCGAGCGGCGTGAGCGTTGCTCCCACGATCGCGATGCCTGAACGGGCGTTCAGCACTTCATTGCCGCCGAATTCGACGGAGATGAATTTTGGCTTCTGGACGAGTGCCGCCTCGAGCTGGGTCGTGTTGGGCGGCAGCACACGAGTGTACAGTCGGGCGTAGGACGCGTCACCGGCCTTGGTCTCGGGTGTGGCGTGCATTGCGTCGTACGTACTCGACGCCGTGATCGCGACACTCTGTGCCGGCAACGTCACTCCTTCCTCATTTGGCGCGCAGGACAGACTGCCCGGATCGGTGGCGGCACCTTCGCCCGACAGTCGCCGGCCCGAGGCGAGTGGCGCAGCGAATGGTGAGCGGCAGCCGGGAAACGCCACCAGCGGCATCGACTGCGACCGGCTTGCCAGCATTGCGAGCTGGCTCGTCCACGACTGTTGTTGCGAGCCGGCGAAGACCCCTTCGCTCTGCCAACCCATGCTGATGCTGGTGCCCATCGAGACGAAGCGATGGAAGATGCCTTCTTCGTCGCGCTCGCTGACGGTCGTCACCGGGCGACTGATCGACGCCGTGGGATCTGGTGAATCGGAACAGGCGGTCAGTGATAATGCCGTACCAGACAGCAGGGCGAGCAGCGTGCGAGCGGTGACGGTGGAGCGGGTGCGGTGTGTCATGCGGGAGCCCTCTGGAGTGGGTTGAACGGCGCGCGTCGATCGCGCACTGCCACGTTCGGGCTCTGCACAGCGTCGTTCCATACGTCGGATGACGTAGTACACACGACGTTCTGACGTACGCGGGTGGTGTTCGCGGCCGTTGGCGGTGCGCGCGCGCGCGGTGGTGCACTGCGCCGATCGCACTGCGGATGAACTCCGGAGCAGTGTGCGATCTCGCTACATTCGCGCCGCCACGCTATTTGTCGGCGATTCCCCCGGTGCAGCAGACTCTTGCTGAATTCGTGTCCGGATCGTATGTAGTGTCGCGTTTCACTGCACGCTGTCGCGCAAGAACGCGCGCGGCATGATCACCACGTTGTAGCGCGGACCCGGCCACCCGGTACCCGCGCGCTGTCACCCCCCCCTCCCCAGGAGTCTCAGATGACAGGTCGCACGCCGTTTCTTTCGCGTTGCATCGCGCTGACCATTCTCTGCGCTACCACCGCTGCCGCTCAAGCCGCCGACGCCAACCGCCGGCAGGGCTTCTGGTTCAGCGGTGGGCTCGGCGCAGCGTCGTTTGGCTGCAGTGATTGCGGCGATCGGGCCAACGGGCTCGGCGTGCACCTATCCCTGGGCGGCACGGTCTCACCCCGACTGCTCGTCGGCGCCGGCAGTGACAGCTTCACCAAGTCCGAAGACGGCGTGACCGGCACATTCGCCACCCTCGACGCGCGCGTCCGCTTTTATCCCACGCTGACGAACGGCTTTTTCCTCACCGGCGGGTTGGGCGTCGGCTCGGCGCGAGCCAGCGGTGACGGGGTCTCGGTGACCAGCAACGGCGGCAGCGGCATCGTTGGTGTCGGATACGATATTCCAATCGGCAAGCGCGCCAGCCTGACTCCGTATCTCAATGTCTTCTCGCTGCGCATCGAGGGCACCACCTCCAACGTCGCCAGCCTCGGCGTCGCAATTACGCTGCCTTGACGCGTGCCGGCCATCGGGCATGCCGCTGTCGAGGTGTGCCCGGTGGGTCTCGCGTCCGCGCTCTGCAACGGCGCGTCGACGATCACGCCTCGAGGCATCGGAGTACACTGGGCGTCGATGTGCTTCGCCCGGGAACGTTGTGCCTAGTGAGTGACTGGCCATGAAAGTCTCCGGGAAGCGTTGCTACGTCACATGACGTATGGGATGATCGTGGCGGCAGCCGTACTCTAGCTGTCACCTCACACCCACGGAGCACACTGTGTCTGCTGACATTCCCCGCCGCCGCAGCACCGCCGGCTTCATCTCGACCACGCTGCTCCTGCTCTCCTCGCTGGGCGCCCCGGTTGGCGCGCAGCCGCAGTCGGCCACACCCGTCGGGCCTCGCCGCGGACTCTCGGCGTTCATCGGGGGCGGCTTCACCAATCTTGCCGGCGGCGTGAGCAAAGGTGGCGCGGCCGCCCCGATTCTCGGACTCGCGCTGGAGCGGCCGATGGGCGCGCGCGTCTCGTGGCGTGCGGAGCTTCTCGCGATCGGCGGCGCCGCGGACCTCGGAATCACAGGACTGTTCTCGCAGCCGAACAAGGTGAGCGTGGCCCAGTGGGGGATCGGTGCCGGCGCGCGGCGATACGGCGGCGCAAGCACATTTTTCGGCGCCGGTGCCTCGGTCACCAAGGTCCAGGTCTGCGATGTGGATACCGAGGGCGGACCCGGCTTCTTTGGCGGCGAGACGGTGAACTGCGCGGATTTCGAAGAGATCCCGCTGTCGAAGGGCTCCACCGTCGTGGCGGTGAATCTGTCGGCGGGCGCGCGGCGCGGGAACGTCGAGCTGGAAGCCCGGTTCGATCATGGGCTGCAGGCGTCGGTGCAATCGGCGGAGGGCGCGATGCGGCTCCGCACTGCGAATCTCGTGCTCCACTATCGGTTCGGTCGGTGATCGCGCGTTCGTCGGTGCAGATCACTGCTCGTACGCTGGTCGCGTTACGCGCCCGATTTCCTTCTCTTGGTCATCTCATGAGACTCTGCATCCGAGCGTCAGCGCTTGCCGCGCTGCTCGCCACAATCGCCCCGGCCGTCGCGCAAGCGCAGGCGCAGGACACGGCAAAGATCGCCCCGCGTGACACAGCGACAGGTGACTCGGTCACGGTACTCCGGCTGCGTGACGGGTCGGTCCTGTTCGTACGCATCGTGGAACAGGACGCGAGTCGCCTTCGAGTGCGGACGCTGGGTGGCACCCAGATCGACGTGCAGCGCGATCAGATCATCTCGATGAGTCGGACGCGCGGGCGGTATGTCGCAAACGAATACTGGGCCGAGGATCCGAACGGTACACGCCTGCTGTTCACCTCCACCGGGCGCGCACTCGGCAAGGGCGAAGGGTACGTCTCGGCGTACTTCCTCTTTATCCCGTTCGTGGCGTACGGTGTCACCGATCGCTTCACGATCGCCGCCGGAACACCGGTGTTTCCGGGCGTGATCGGTCGCGTGTTTTACGTTGCGCCGAAGTTTACGCTGGCGGAGACAGAGAAAGCCTCGTATGCGATCGGTGCGCTCAGCTTTGCGGCGACCGAAGAGCTGTCGTCTGGCACGTACGGGTTGCTGTATGGCGTCGGCACCTGGGGTAATCGCGACAATGCCTTCACTGCCGGCGCAGGCTGGGGGTACCGGTGGGGCGGGGACGAAAGTGACCTGGCCGGCGCACCGGTGATCGTACTCGGGGGCGAAACGCGCGTCAGCAGACGCGTGAAGTTGGTGACGGAAAACTGGATCTACACTGGCGCTGGCGCGAAAGGCGGCATCTTCAGCGGCGGGTTCCGATTCATCGGTGACCGACTCTCGACCGACTTCAGCCTGATCGGCGCTGCCGGTGTCAATGACGGTGACGGCGGGCTGGGGTGCTGCCTTCCGACCGTGAATTTCGTCTGGAACTTCGGGCGACAGCGGCGCTGACGCAGTCTGTGGCTGACATCTGCGTTCTTTTCAGCAGCTATCGTGGACCACGTCGCGTGACGCGGTGGACTCGTACTCGATGCGGTCGCCATCGATGATGCCCTGCCGCAGGTGACTGACATCGTGCCGATGCGATTTCCGCTCTCAGTATTTTCGTGTGGCATCGTCCGGGTCAACCCTCACGGACGTGATGCGACGCCCGCTCGCGAGGCTCCATCCGACGCCGCGTACTTGGCGTTGGCGAGTTTCTCGACGTTGTGCCCGATCCAGAACGGCAGCCAATACCGATCGACCTCGGTCTCGTACCTACGTCATCTGACGTATATCGCGACAGGGTTCAGAGCCCGAGATTGGCATGGGTAACTGAAACAGCCTTTCGCCCGGATGAACCATGCGCTCACTGGCCGTCACTCTTGCCGTTGCCGGTTCCTTCCTGATGACCGGCGCGCTGCCGGCGCAGACGCCTGCAGACACGACGCCACGAATCAGCGCCGCCCCGGGCCCGGTCCTGAGCGTCACCAAGGCGCGCGCGCTCGCCCTCATCCCGGGCGCTGGACATTTCTATGCCGATGAGAGCGGGCGAGGGCTGGGGGTGATCGGTGGCATGACGGGTCTCGTGCTGGGCCTGTCGCTCCTTACGCTCGGTGACTGCCTGGCTGACGCCTTCGACGGAAGCAGCAACCGCTGTGAGAAATCGTCACCCGCAGAGGACGTCGCGACGGTCGCATTCTTTAGTGTCTGGGCATGGAGCATCTACGACGCGGGACGCGCCGCCCGGCGCACCAACGCCCACCGTGCGAACGCCCGTCGCTCAGGGGCATCGCTCCAGGTCGGACTTCGCCACTACGCGAACGCGTCAGGGCGTCAGATACGCGGCGTGCGGATGGGGCTGTCGCTGCCCTTTCGCTAATCCGCCGGCTGAACGGCTGACCACGAAGGCTGAGTCACGTGATGCCCGAACGTGGACCAGACCCCGCGCGTCACCGTGTCGGCGGTCTTGACGGTCGGTCTGCGCGGGTGTCTCGATGGTCCTGGGATTGTGCCTGCCGTGTGCCCGTGCCGCTCCTACGTCATTTGACGTATCGCCCGCGTCAGCTCGTAATGCCATCCTGTCAGACGAAGCCGTCATCAGTCTCCGTGCACCGGAAGAGGATTCATGTCTGCCATCACGCTTGATCGTCCCGTCAACCCGCCACTCGGTGCAGGCAAGACGCGAGGGAACATCATCGCCGGACTCGCTCGGGTGGCGATCGGACGAATGGCCGTTCGCTCGCTCTTGCTTGCCATAACCAGTGGTGCATGCAAAGGTGACGGCGTCAGCGGCGTGGCAGGATCGTCGCTCAACCTGCTGCCCGAAAAGCCAGGTCAATTCATCGCTGCCGGCGTTCTGCCAACGCTAACCCGGCTGCGCTGGGACACTGACGAGGAGATCACGTACGCAGGGCTCGACGAACTGGCCGTGCGCGCTCAACTGCGGGCGGTCCATGTTGCGAACGGAAGGGTTCGCGTGATCGATGGAGCCCCAAGCCGCGAAGCGCAGTACAGCGACTTCCAGGTTTCGCAAGACGGGCGGCACACGTTTTTTGTACTCAGCGGCTCGCTCTACTTTGCCGTGACCGACAGTGCGCGGGTGCTGATTGCGAACATTAAGCCAGTAGGCAATGAAGTCGTGCGGGGGCTGGCCGTATTGCCTGGTGCAGACGTGGCCCAAGTAGTCTACGGCACGGAGACCGATTCCATATGGATCTACGACGCACGGACGCGGGCGAGGCGCTTTTTGACGACAGGCTGCGGCACAATCGTCTCGGCTTCGCCTGACGGGCGGCAGGCGCTTTGCTGGAGTTACGGGCAAACGCCGAGCATCGTGGACATCGGTAGTGGCGCCGTATCGATGTCCAATACGTTCACCAGCGCGAGCTCTGAGATCAAGTCGATTCATTGGGGTCCACGGGGAATAGAGCACATTCGCTCGGGCGCGTTATATCTCACTGAACTCGTCAACGGAGCAAGCGGCGCAGTAACGACCGTCATCGCGTCCAGACAGACGCAAAGCATCGACTTTACGAATCACGATGATCCTGTTGTGAATTCAATGGCGTGGTCGAGGGACGGAAGAAGCATCGCGTACAGTCGAAGTCTATGGTATTGTCGCGGAGTTTCATGCGTCCGTCGTCAGTCACAGTTGTATGTGTTCGACGTAGAATCGAGGGCGACACGGCTTGCGGCCGTGGTTGAACGGGAGATCGGCAGCATCACTTTTTCGCCCGACGGCGCACGTATCGCATATCTCGCGTACGCAGATGGTGGGTCCTCCGCGATCTACGTTGCGCCGCTCCCGTAGGACAACGTCTGAGAAATCTTGCTGACAGCGCAGGTGGTGGAGTCCATCCGAGCGCGGTAGCGTAGCGGAGCGCTCAGACGCCATCGCCTGAAGACACATCCCGTCGAAGTATCGCAACCGTGACGGAGCAGGGTCGCTGAGTCTGATGCAGTGCCGTGGACGACAATACGCCTCTCCAACCATCACCCGGAGTCCAAGTGCTGAACCTCACTCCACGCCGCGCCATACATGGCCTGCTCTTTGTGCTGTTCGTACCGACGGGCACGGCGTGCACCAGCTGGAAACACACCGAGCTGGCCCCAACGCCGGCATCCGACATCACGCTTTCCCGCTCACTGCGCATCGTGACGCGCGACGGCTCGCAGCTGACGCTCAACTACGCGCAGCTCCGCGGCGACACGCTGCATGGCTCTCGCGGCAACGGGCCGCGCGACAGGCGCGGGTTGGCCGTGGCGCTTCCACTCGCAGATGTGGCCGACGCGCAGTCGCGTCAGTTCAGCACCGGTAAGACGCTCGGGCTGCTCTCGGGCGCACTGGTGTTGTCCGTCCTGGCGGCATTCGGGGCGGCCATGGCCAGCGTATTGGACTACTGAGCGTAGTGCCGGTGGCGTTCCATCCCGGATGAAGCAGTCCGTCGGTGACGAACCACGTCATCGCTTCGATGGGCGTCGTCAATCCCGCCGACCACAGACACAAACGACTTCCGCGAATCGCGGAAGCCGTTTGCGTACAGACCCTCATCGCGCCTCAGGGCAGCACGCCAACCGTCGCGAGGTCCGCCGCCAGCGTTCGCGCTCCCATCGTCTGTCCGATGGTTCGTCCCGCTTCCATATCGAAGCGATAGTGAAGCCCGGCGTACAGTCGTGAGACCCCCGCCTCGATTGAGGAGGCCTCGAGTGCATCGGTCGCATCAGGGAACGCCTGCTCCAGAACGGTACTCCACGCGCCGGATACGCAAGAATGTGCCGAGGGATACGACGGGTGCGGCGGCAGCGTGACCCCGGCCGCGATCGTGATCAGCGGGTCAGCCTGCGATGGCCGAATGAGCCAGTAGTGGTACTTGGCATCGAAGCAGGCGACGAGTGCATCCCACGTCGCGATCTGCATCTGGAAGAGGATACGCGCTGCTGCCACATCCTTCACACGATGGCTACGGATCAGGGCGCGGGCAATTTCGTTCTGTGCAGCGTTTGATACCGGCGATTGATATACGTGCCAGTACTGTGCGATGGCCAGCTGTGTGGGTGTGCGCGTATCAGAGACCTGACGCACCTCGGCAAGTGCCGTGAGATACGCCGGCGACCCGAAGGCGGGCGGTGGACCGGGGCGAATCTCACTGCCGCTGGTGAGCAGGAACGGTCGCGCGCCGAGATTTCCGCGCGCGAGTGGACCAGGGGTACGCCAGTACCCTGGGCCGATGGGCGGCGCGCCGGGATTGGTGAGGTTGGCGAGATCGCTCGCCGCGTAATTCAGCACACGCGCGGCGATCGCGCGTCCGATCGCTTCGCCGGCGGCAAAATCCTGCTTCTTTGCTCCCGGCCAAGGCTTCGCGCTCTCCTGCGCATCGAGCACCGCTTCGTTCTCGGCGGCGTCGAGAGGAAAGAACGCATTCAGGATCGCCGCCGACGCGGCACCGATCGCAGCAGAAACGGGAGGGTGCGCGCGTCCACTCAATTCGGCTGCCTCGCCAGCACGAAACTGCGCCATGGCGAGGTACGTGAAGGCTCGCGCGCCGTTCAGTCCCGCTGGGCGTCGCGCTGCGAGCACATCGGCGCGTTCGTTCCAGTCGCTGGTGGCATTGACGTCCCAGAATTTCACCGCTGACACTGCCGGATCGCCGGCCTGGCTCGCCGTCACTGCGTCTTGGGAGCACGCAGTGACAGTAATGGTTACTGCAGCCAGTCCGAGCATCGTGCGGAAGGCAGACATTTGCACTCCGATTACAAGGTGGAAATCAGCTCCGGTCGATGAATTCGGCGCGGAACCCACTCGTGACGGTTCCTACTTCATCTGATCAGTTCGTGGTCATACGGCGGCTCAGTGCCGAATTGCTCGTCGGAGGTCGACACCGACGCGCCGGGGGGCGATCGAGTTGACCGTCCGCGCCGTCGGTCGCCGTCGAGGCGGAGGCATCCGTCGCGCAACCGGCGAGCTCGGCGATGGCAGCACACAGGCCTGCAGTAGGGGACGATCGCACTCCCGCGTACATGACGCACCTCGTGACCCGCGACAGATCGATCCGATCCGGGGACAGCAATAGTTCCTCGCGGGGCGCACGCGGCAATCGATATGGGTGTGTACGCGAACGGTCAAGCGAAGTGAGCCGCGACGCCGTGCACAGTCGCCGAACTCGTGCAGTGATGCCAGAGCACCATGCGCACGACGCGCGGACGCCGGATCGCGGAAATCATGCGAGACGCACTCGGTGCAGCAGTTTCGCGCTGCTTCTCAGAACGCCTGATTGAATCCGATGTAGAGCCCCGATGCGCCACCGAGCCCGCGTCCGTAATCGGCGCGAATACCGGTGCGCTGTCTGGCATCGATCTGCACGCGGAGCCCGGCGCCGTAGGTGGGCAGAAGGCGCTGTCCGCTCATCTCACCGAACGTTGATGACGATACGCCTGCGCCGCCGAACACGATACCACCGAGGCGATGCCAGCTTGGCGAGCGATACTCCGCCTGTGCGGCACTCAGCCAGCGATCGCGGTAGCGGCCGCGCTTGTAGCCGCGCATGATGTCGCCGTTACCGACCAGCGCCAGTGCATCGAACGGTGCGTCACCGTCAATACCGGTCACCTGCACCTGAAGCGCGATCACATGCGCCACCCCGATCGTGTGATAGCTGCGCGCATCGAACTTCACCGTCCGATACGAGAAATCAGACCAGAGACCGTTGTCGGCACTCGCGTAGGTCAGCTGCATCCACTGTCCCGCACGCGGCGCGAACAGGTTGTCGCGCGTATCACGCTGCAGTCCGGCCGACAATTCGGTGCTCACACCGCCACGGCTACCGGTGATCTGGCCAAGGCGGAGGACACCAACGGTGTCGGCGGTGATCTTCTGGTCCAGGTGGCGCACCCCGGCGGTGACGTACCACGGTCCGGTGATGCGCTGCTGCGCCGACAGCACCGCCTCGGTACCGGTTGGTGTGTAGATCTCCTCAGCAGAATCCGGAGTGCGGTCGCCGAAGCCGAAGAACGGCAGTGGAAATTCCTGCCACTGCAGCGAGCCGGCGATGCGCCGCGAGTTGCCGGTGGACCAGCGCTCCCCTTCGATGCGCACGCGAGTCTGCGCCTTCGTCGTCCGCAGGACGGAGGCGAGCAGCGAAGCGGGTCTGGTGCGCAAACGGGCAGCGGGCTCCCAGACCGCCAGTACGGTGGCGCCGAACTGGAGACCGGTTTCGGGCGCGGATCCGAGTGCCGGCAGGGGCTGAATGCGGCGCCGTCCCACCGAGTCGGGTGCCGACTGCGCAAACACGGCAGCGGCGGCCAGCAGTGCGAGCGCGGCCAGCAGTGCGGCGCGGAAGAGCGGATCGCGATGAGTCGATGAAGGACGCAGCATGGGAATCACCTCGGGGGAGTGCAGGCGGTGTTGCTCTGCCATCAGCATCGCCTCCGGGTTCGGCGTCCCCAATACGTCAGATGACGTAGGCAGCACTGTCACAAGGTGACGCCGCGAGCCAGGGATACTCGAGGGCGCCGCCGACTCGCGACCATCCACTCACCGGCGCGTGCCTACGTCACATGACGTATGGCCCATCTGCGTGCCGCCACCCACTCTTGGGCATCCCACCACAGGAGTCGTGACGTGCATCCTCCCCGTCTGCACCGGCGCCGCGCCGCGCTCGTCGCCCTGCTGCTCGGCGCGTCGGTTCTCGCCGGTTGCCTCAACATGTTCTACCGGACGGACGTCTGGCGCGTCGAGCGACCGGCCGCCGGAGACGCCTCGCGCTCCATGATCCGCTCGCCGCTCAAGGCACATCTGCGCGACGGCAGCACGATCGTCTTCGAGCGCGGCGCAGCCGTCACGCACGACAGTCTGTCCGGTGACGGGCATCGATACGAACTCTCGGGCCTGATCCAGTTTCACGTCGCGGCAGTGCCGATGGACAGTGTCGTTGGCGTCGAGACGTTCGACACCAGGCTCCTCGCGGGTCCCACGATCGCCGTCTCGCTCGCCGCGACGGTGGCAGGCGTGTTTGGTTCGGGGTTACTGGCAGTCGCGATATTCGGTTCTTGCCCCACGGTCTACGCCGATTCCGGTGCTGCGGCACCGCTGCAGGCCGAGGGATTCTCGTATGCGATTGCACCGCTGATGGAACAGCGCGACGTTGATCCGCTGCGTGTGCGTGCGGATTCCAGCGGTCGTCTGCGCCTCGAACTGCGCAACGAGGCGCTCGAGACGCACTACATCAACCACGTCGAACTGCTGGCGGTGCGGCACGGCACCGGCGAGGTGGTCGTGCCAGACCAGTCGGGGAAGCCGGTGGTGCTGGGCGCGATCGTTCCGCTCACTCGGGCAGTGGATCGTGCCGGACGTGACGTCGCCCGGTCGCTGTCTGCGCGCGACGGTCGGCTCTTCGCTTCCGACCCGAACACCGTGCGCCAGGCGCACGACGGCGACGTGGATGACTGGATCGACATCGACGTCGGGGCGTTGCCGCCGGGTGATTCGCTTGCCGTCGTCCTGCGCCTGCGCAACTCGCTCCTCAACACGATTCTGATGTACGAGGGCATGCTCGGCGGTCGCGATGCCGCCGACTGGCTGCACAACGGTCTGCAGCACATTTCATCGGCCGTGGACATGGCGCGCTGGTATTCGCGGAGCATGGGCATGCGCGCAACGGTGGAGGGTGTTGGCGTGCCCGACGGCGACTCGCAACGTGGCATCGCGCGGCTGGGCGATGTGGGACCGATCGCGTTCCGCGACGTCGCCATCGTGCTGCCGCGCGCCGCGCGAAATGCGAAGACGGCGCGAGTGAGGCTGCGCTTCGTGGCTGACAACTGGCGTATCGATGAGGTGCGCGCGGCGGGCGTGATCTCGCGTCCGGTGACCACGATTCTCGCCGTCGAACGCGTAGTCGTGCCGGAGCCGGCGGTGAAACGCGGCCCAGTGCTGGACACGGCGGCGGTGCTCGCACTGGCTGACGCTGACGATCGCTATCTCGAAACGCGGCCTGGGCAGCGCATGCTGCTGGAGTTTGTCCCCGACAGCGCACCGCGCGCGGTGCGCGACACCGCCACCACCTACCTCATCGCCTGGCAGGGTTGGTATCGCGAGTGGATCCGCGGTGCCTGGCTCGCCGAGCCCACGCGAACAGCGCCGTTCGTGCCGGGCGACGCGGCACTGGTGACGGCGCTGCGTCGGTGGACCAGCAGGCAGGAGCAGTTCGAGCGCGACTTCTATTCCTCCAAGCTCCCGGTCCGATGAGCGCCCATCTCCTCCTTCGCGCCAGACTCGCACTCCGCCTCACGTTGGCGCCTCGTACACGCATGCTGATCGCCTCACTCGCGTGCACTGCCTGCTCGTGGGGCGTGAAGGCCTCGGACATTCCATGGACGCTCGGCCCGGAAGGCGCACCTGCCACGGTGCGGCTGATGAACGGTGGTGTGCCCTTGCTGGGTGAGCTCCTCACGGTCGACACCTCGGGCGTTCTGCTTCGGACCTCGGTCATCAGCCAGATCCGATGGAACGCGGTGCGGTCGCTCGACGTGCGCAAGCTCGGCGACGACTACGCGGTGAGCGCCGGAGCCAGACCATCGATCGCCACGATTGGGCGTCTTGCGCTCATCAGCCACTTTCCGCAGGGAGTATCACCGGAGCTGCTGGCGAAGCTCCTCGAGGCCACCAAGCAGAGTGCCCTCGAGGAGATCCGGTGACGACACACCTGCTTCTGCTGCGATGCGTGACCATCGCCGCCATGTGCGCGTGCGGCGCGGCGCGTACACTGGCGCAGCCACCCGACGCGCTCCTCGATCGCTTCATCATGCGTGCCGAGTCGCTCAGTGCGCGATTCGCCGATCGTCGTGCCGCCATGGCCGATGGTTACCGGCGGCTCGGCACCGACTTTCCCGGCATGGGCGAACACTGGTTGCATGGGCCGTCGCTCATCTCGGGCCAGCTCGATCCGGCGCACCCGACACTGCTCAGCTATGCCACCGTCGGCGGTCGGCCAACGCTCATCGGGATCGGATTCGTCGTGACGACGCGCGACAGTGAGGCGGCCACCGGCGTTCCCGGGTGGCCCGCGGCTTGGCACGAGCACAGCGGACTGTTCGCCGACGAGAGCGGCGCGCGCGCTGGTCATCATGATGCACGCGTCGATGCAACGCACGTGTGGGTCCTGCATGCGTGGACTGCGTTACCCAATCCCGCCGGACGATACCAGCCGGACAACTGGGCGCTGCCATTCGCGCGAGTCGGACTGGTCGTACCGGTGGATCGAGCCGTGGATGCCGATGCGGGTCGCACGCTCTCGCTGGCCTCAGGTGGCGACCGGTATCTGCTTGGCGCGCTCTCGGACGCCGGCGTCGTCAGTACCTCGCAGCAGGCTGGCGTGGATCAGATCGTGTCTGCCGTGCGCCAGCGCGTGGAGGCCGACATCACGGCGGCTCGCGGTGCTGGTGGAGCGATTGACGTGGATCGATTGCGTGCCCGGTGGCAGGTGATGGCCGGCGAGTTGCGGTTACTACTCGGCGCCGGTGTCGACGCGGTGCTGGCGACGCCGCACGCGGCGCATTCCGCGGAGCGGCAGCCATGACGCCGTGAGCAATTCGATGTGCGCGAGACTGGCCAGCCCACGCGTACAAACCGCTGCGATAGTCGTGCTGGTCCCGAGCGCGCATCAATATTCGTCCACAACTCGCTCGCGTCGCGCGGCATCGCAGGCTGGCCGTACTGCGCGACGCAGTGTGCTTCTCCGTGCTACTTCTGTTCAGGCATCCCCCAACTCAAAGCCGGAGACGTCATGCGTCTGCTCCCCGTTCTGCTCCTGTCGCTGCTTGCGGTTTCCGGAACAGCCGATGCCCAGAATCCGCAGATCCGGAAGGGCTTCACTGCCGCGGTCGGCCTCGGCGTCGGCAGCGCTGGCATCTCCTGTGATGGGTGCGCTTCCGATCGCGCGAGCGGCCTCGGCCTTCGCTTCATGTTCGGCGGTGCGCTCAAGCCAAACCTCATCTTGGCGGGTGAGTTCGAGGGCTCGAGCAAGACGGAACTCGATGGCTCGGAGTCGACCGTTACCTGGACGAGCTTCGTGACGCAGTGGTACCCAAAGCCGGCGATTGGTTTCTTCGTCAAGGCCGGCGTCGGCTTCTCGGCCATTTCGATCATGACCCGGAGTGCCGGCCTGAGCGACAGGCTCGAGACGTTCGCTCCCGGCCTCGTCGCGGGCGCGGGTTACGACATCCGGGTCGGTCGGAATTTTTCGCTGACGCCCTA